>NZ_DASRBQ010000016.1:0-91957 GCF_035653575.1 Actinocrinis sp. | reverse complement strand
CGGCGACGTGGTCGGGCACGGGGTGGCCGCCTCGGCGACCATGGGCCAGTTGCGGGTCCTCCTGCGCGAGCGGCTCATCGCCGGCGGTGAGATCCCGGCCGCTCTCAGTGCGCTGGACACGGCGGCCTCGCGGATCCGCGGCGCGCGTGCGGCGACCGTGTGCGTGGTGCTGCTCGACACGACCAGCGGCGCGTTTTCGTACTGCACCGCGGCGCACCCGCCGCCGCTACTGCTCGATCCCGCAGGTGAGTCCAGGTATCTGTCGACCACCGGCGGCGGACCGCTCGGCGTGGGCGGCGCGTTCACCGAGGCCGAGGTGGGCACTGGGAGGCTTGGGCCCGGCGAGGTGGTGCTGCTGTACACCGACGGCATCCTCGAGCGCCCTGGCCGGCAGCCGACGCAGGGCAGCGTGGAGCTGGCTCGAGTGGCCGCGGACGTAGCAGCGGATCGCGCGTTCCACGACGATGATCTGACTGCCGCCGAGCGGGTGTGCACACAGATGCTCGAACTGCTCACGCGGGTGACCGGCCACCGCGACGACATCACCCTGCTCGCGAGCCAGCGGCTCGATCCGATACCGCCGCTCGAGCTGGTGGTCGCGGCCGACCCGCAGCAGCTCGCCACGATGCGACTCCAGTTGGCGGGTTGGTTGCGGGCCGCGCGAGTCGGACCCGAGCACGCCGAGGCGGTCGAGCACGCGGTGGTCGAGCTGGCCACCAACAGCATCGAGCACGCGTACCAGGGCACGAACGAAAGCCGGACCTTCGCCGTGAGCGCCCGGTTGGCCGAGGACGGCCGGTTGTACGCCCGGGTGCGCGACCGGGGCGTCTGGCGGGAACCGCTGCCCTCACCGCACCGCGGCCTGGGCCTGCAACTCGCCACCGCGCTAGCCGACGACCTGCGCATCGACCATGGCGAGCGCGGCACCACCGCCACGCTGACGCTGACCCCGACCCGCCCGGCCAGGCTGCTGACCGCCGAACTGCTGGCCGCCGGCCGGCCAGCGCCGCGGCCGGAGCCCGCCGACCCGCTGCTGGTCCTGGAGGAGCCCTGGGCGCCCGAGCCGCGCCTCCGGATCGACGGTCCGGTCGACGCCGCCACGGCCGAGCAGGTCGAGCACGGCGTGCGGGCCGCGGGGGTGGCCGGCACCCGCGACCTGACCGTGGACCTGACCGGAGTGAGCCACCTGGCCAGCGCGGGAGTGGCCGTCTTGCACCGGCAGAGCGCGGCGCACGAGGCCAACGGCACGGAGCTGCGGCTGTACGCCCCGACGGCCAGCCCGGCGGACGTGATCCTCACCCTGGCCGAACTCGAGCACGTGACTCAGGACCCGCACGTCCCGGACCCGGGCGCGGGCGCCCCGGAGGCCGGAGGCGCGGACCAGCCCGGCGACTAGCGCATGTGCGGGTAGGTGTAGTCGGTCGGCGGGACGAAGGTCTCCTTGATCGAGCGGGTGCTGGTCCAGCGCAGCAGGTTCTGCGCCGACCCGGCCTTGTCGTTGGTGCCGGAGGCGCGGCCGCCGCCGAACGGTTGCTGGCCCACGACGGCGCCGGTCGGCTTGTCGTTGACGTAGAAGTTGCCCGCGGCGAACCGCAGCCGCTCGGCCGCCTCGGCGATCACCGCGCGGTCCGTGGCCATGATCGAGCCGGTCAGCGCGTACGGTGAGGAGCCGTCGATCTGCTCCATGACCTTGCCGAAGTCCGGCTCGTCGTAGACGAACACGGACAGGATCGGGCCGAAGTACTCGGTGGTGAAGATCTCGTCGGCGGGGTCGGCGCCGGTCAGCACGGTCGGGCGGACGAAGTAGCCGGTCGCGTCGCTGTACGTGCCGCCGGCTTCGACGGTGATGCCCTCGGTGGCGCGCGCCCGGTCGAGCGCGGCCTTGTGCTTGTCGAAGGCGCGCCGGTCGATGACCGCGCCCAGGAAGTTGGACAGGTCGGTGACCGGGCCCATGGTCAGCGCGTCGACCTCGGCGATCAGGTCGTCGCGCAGCCGGTTCCACATCGCGCGCGGCAGGTAGGCGCGTGACGCGGCCGAGCACTTCTGGCCCTGGTATTCAAAGGCGCCGCGGGTGAGCGCGGTCTTGACGATCGCCGGGTCGGCGGAGGGGTGTACGAGCACGAAGTCCTTGCCGCCGGTCTCGCCGACCAGCCGCGGGTAGGTGCGGTAGGAGGCGATGTTCTCCCCCACGGTGCGCCACAGGTGCTGGAAGGTCTTCGTCGAGCCGGTGAAGTGGATCCCGGCCAGGTCCGGGTGGCGCAGCGCGACCTCGGACACCGGGATGCCGCTGCCGGTGACCAGGTTGATCACGCCGGGAGGCAGGCCGGCGGCCTCCAGCAGCCGCATCAGGAAGTGCGCGGAGAACTGCTGGGTGACCGAGGGCTTCCAGAGCACCGTGTTGCCCATGAGCGCGGGGGCGGTGGGCAGGTTGCCGGCGATCGCGGTGAAGTTGAAGGGCGTGATCGCGTAGACGAAGCCCTCCAGCGGCCGGTGGTCGGTGCGGTTCCACACGCCGGGGCTCGAGATCGGCTGCTCGGCCAGGATCTGCCGGGCGAAGTGCACGTTGAAGCGCCAGAAGTCGGCCAGCTCGCAGGCGGCGTCGATCTCGGCCTGCTGCGCGGTCTTGGACTGGCCGAGCATGGTGGCGGCGTTCAGGGTGGCCCGCCACGGGCCGGAGAGCAGGTCGGCGGCCTTGAGGAAGATCGCGGCGCGGTCGTCGAAGGAGAGGGTGCGCCAGTCGCGGGCGGCCGCCGCCGCGGCGTCGATCGCGGCGCGCGCGTCGTCCTCGGTGGCCTCGGCGAGCGTGCCGAGCACGCAGCGGTGGTCGTGCGGCTGGACCACGTCGAGCTTGCCGCCGCCGCCCATCCGCTGCACGCCGCCGATGGTCATGGTCAGGTCGACCGGGTGGTCGGCGAGCTCGCCCAGGGCGCGCACCAGCTTCTCGCGCTCCGGGCTGCCCGGGGCGTAGCCGAGCACCGGCTCGTTCACGGGGGCGGGGACCTGGGTGACGGCGTCCATGGGGCTCCTCGGGGGAATCGCTCTCGGGTAAGTGGTCTGCCGGGGCTGCGGCTCAGCGGCCGAGCAGGGCGCGCAGGAAGAAGGCGACGTTGGCGGGGCGCTCGGCGAGCCGGCGCATGAAGTACCCGTACCAATCCGTACCAAATGGCACGTAGACGCGCACCCGCTCGCCCTGGCGCGCGAGCTCGCGCTGCAGGTCGGTGCGGATGCCGTAGAGCATCTGGAACTCGTACTCGCCGGGCTCACGGCGCGCGTCGCGCGCGGCCCATGTGGCGCCCGCGATCATGCGCGAGTCATGGCTGGCGATCATCGGATAACCGCCACCGGACATGAGGATCTCCGCGCACTTGAGATAGGCGGCGTCGACCTCCGCCTTGCGCGCGTGCGCCACCTGCGGCGGTTCCGCGTACGCGCCCTTGACCAGCCGGACCCGCGAGCCGGGATAGGCCAGGTCGCGGGCGTCCTGCGGGGTGCGCAGCAACATCGACTGGAGCACCGCGCCGACCCACGGGAAGTCCTGGCGCAGCTCGCGCAGGATGTGCAGCGTCGAGTCGATGGTGGTGTGGTCCTCCATGTCGAGGGTGACCGTCGTCCCGGCTGCGGCCGCCGCCTCGCAGATCGCGCGCGCGTTCTCCAGGGCCAGCTTCTCGCCGACGTCGGGCAGCGCCTGGCCGAGCGCGGAGAGCTTGACCGAGACCTCGGCGCAGTCGGCCAGGCCGTTGCGGTGCAGGACGGTCAGCAGCTCGATGTAGGCGTCCCGGATCGCGGTGGCCTGGGCGGCGTCGCGGGTGTCCTCGCCGAGGTGGTCGAGGGTCACGCTCAAGCCGTCGGCCCGCAGCGCGCGCACGGCGCGGATCGCCGACTCGATGCTCTCCCCCGCCACGAAGCGGTCCACGACGCGCCGGGTCACCGGGATGCCGACGATCGCGCTGCGCACCCGGGGGCTGCGCGAGGCCTTGAGCAAGAAGGACGAGAGCACGGGCACTGCTTGCCTCCTGCGGACGGGGATCAGGACGGTTCGGCTGCGGACTACAGGCCCACGGTACGAAGGCCGGGCCGACCCGACGAGATACCCATGTCGAGGCGAAGGCATGAATTTCTCATACACTTGTATGAGGCAACACCAGGCACATCGGACAACCGCTCAGCAACCACCGCTCGGCGCTGACGAGATATGACGAGATAGAGGTGACCCGTGATCGGGCCGGACCTGCAGGACCTCGTCGACGGCGCGGCCCTGATCTCGGGCGCCCCGGTGACGCTGGAGGACCGCGAGTTCAACCTGGTCGCGGTGAGCGCGCATCAGCGGCCCGGCGACACGGTGCGCCAGGACTCGATCATGCACCGGCGCGCGACGGCGGAGGTGCGCAGGTACTTCGAATCCTTCGGCATCGCGCACGCGCCAGGGCCGGTCCGCATCCCGCCGGACCCGGAGCGCGGGCTGCTCGGCCGGCTGTGCATCCCGGTGCGCTGGCAATCCGTCACCTACGGGTACTTGTGGCTGCTGGAGGATCCGGAGACCGGGGCGGGCAACGGTCACCCGATGCCGCTGCCGGAGCTCGTCGCGGCCGCCGCGCGGGCCGGGGGCGAGATGGCGCGGCGCTCGCGGCTGCGCGAGGACCTGGGCTGGAAGGTCGGCGACCTGCTGTCCACATACCCTGAGACGCGGGCGCGGGCGGCCGAGGAGATCGCCGAGTCGTGGCCGATGCCGCCGGGGACGCCGGTGGCCGCGGTCGCGGTGCGCTCGGCGGGCAAGGGCGACCCGGTGTTCGTGAACGCCTGGCGGCTGCCGCGCACGATCCTGGTCGGCTCCGGCGAGCACGCGTCGACGTTCATCGTTCCGCTCTCCGCGCCCGGCGACCTGGCCGCCGCGCGCGGCATCACCCGCTCGGCCTTCGCCGCGCTGACCGCGTCGATCGCCGGGGCGTCGGTGCCGACGCCGGCGGCAGGCATCGGCGGCGCGGTCGCCGGCCTCGTCCAGGCGCGCGAGAGCTGGCTGCAGGCCAGGATCGCGGCGCGCGTCGCGGCGAGCCGGAACGCGGCGGCGCCGCTGGTGCTGGAGTGGCCGGAGCTGGGTGTGCACCGGCTGCTCGGCGCGGGCACGGACGCGGCGTTGCGGGACGCGGTGCTCACCTCCGGGGTGGCGGCTCTCCTGGCGGAAGGCGGCCCGGAGTTGGTGCGCACGGCCAAGTCGTACCTGGACTCGGCGGGCAGCGCCCAACGTACCGCGCAGGCACTCGGCATCCACCGCCAGACCCTCTACCACCGGCTGGAGCGGATCGAGCGGATCAGCGGCCTGAGCCTCGACTCGGGCCAGGACCGGCTGCAACTGCACCTGGCGCTGGCCCTGCTTCCCGGCTTGGACCAGTGAGCCGCGCGCCGCGCCCGGCCGGGAAGAAGATCCGGCCAGGCGCGGCGCCGCTGGTTCAGTCGTCCGCGGACGAATCAGAACCCTCAGCCGCCGGCGGCCCGGCCGGCGCGAGCGCCACGGTCCCGGTCGGCCGTGCCCCGCCGCTGCGCCGGCCCCTGCTCCAGCGCACCAGGCGGCGCACCGGCCACCACAGCACCGCGACGACCACCGCGTACGGCACGAGCCACCCGAGCGTGACGAGCAGGCCCCGCACGACGGCGAGGAAGCCGTGCCAGCCGACCGTCAGGCCCCGCATGAAGCCGGTGCGGACCGGCGGCGGCGCGGCCGGCTTGCCCTGCGTGAAGTAGCCGACCGTGATCGTGGCGAACTGCACCTGGTCGGCGAGCGCCTTCTGCTGGGCCTCCAGGCCTTCGAGGTCGGATTCGCGCTGCGCGAGCGCCTGCTCCAGGGAGATCAGGTCGTTCATCGAGGCGGCCTTGTCGATCAGGGCGCGCAGTTCCGCGATGGCGGCCTGCGCGGAGGCCACCCGGCTGGCCACGTCGGCCACCTGGCCGGTCACGTCGGTCGCGGTCCGGCTCTGGTAGGTGACGGTGCCCTTGCCGGTGAGCGCGTTGAGGACCGAGTCCACACTCTGCGGCGGAACCCGCAGGACCAGCACCGCCTGCGTCGAGTCGGACGCGTCGTTGATGTCCGGCAGCGTGGCCGGCGCCGGCGTCGTGCCGCCGTCCACGGAGCCGGAGGACTGCGCGGGCTCCGGCGTCACCACCTGCTGCCCCGAGCCGATCGACTCGTTGGCCACGTAGCCGCCGGCGGCCTGCGCGATGCTTTGCGCCTTCGCCGCGGCCGCCGCCGCGTCAGAGGTCTTGACCTGCAGCCCGACGGTGATGACCAGATCCCGGCTCGGCAACTTCACCGCCGTGCCCGTCCCCGAGGCACTGCTCCCGCTCCCCGACGACGAGCCGGACGACGTGCCGCCGGCCGAGTCCTGTTTCAGCGACTCGGGCGCCTGCGCCTGCCCGGCCGCCGGTCCGCGCGCCGAGGAGGACGCGCTCGTCCCGCTGTTACCGCCGCTGCACGCCGTCAGCGCCAGCGGGCCGGCGATCACCAGCGCGAGCACCGCCGCCGCCGAGCCGGCCCGCCGCTTCCCACCTCGCATGAGTCCCACGATTCGTGCCCCGCCCTCTGCCGTCGTGACGCGGCCCGACGCCGCGTCAGCGCCTCTTGGACGGGGCGGCGGCCGAGGCTGTTCCGCGGCGGAATCACCGTTCGGTATCGGTTCGGCGGCGCCGGGGCACGGCGGCGCCGAGAAAAACCTGAACCTGCGGTCACATTTTTCGCCGCGCCTCTTTCCAAGGGCCGGGCGCGGCTCTTACGCTGCCCCTCCATGGAGGACGGCGAATCGTGAGCGGTGTGGGCGGTACGGACGCGACCCTGCGGCGGTCGCGCGGCGCGCTGTTCGTCGCGTTCGGCGCGCAGGGCTTCTCGCTGATCGCGCTCACCAGCGAGATCCCGACGCTGGAGAAGCAGCTGCACATCGGCGACTCGACGGTGGCCGCGGTCATGGCGGCGGTCCTGGTGGTCGCGGCGCTCGGCTCGCTGGTGGCCGGGGCGCTGGTGGGCCGGTTCGGCTCGCGGATCGTGCTGCGCGTCTCGCAGCTGCTGGTACTGGCCGCGATCACCGGGGTCGGCTCGGCGCACGCGCTCGGCGCGGCGATGCCGTTCCTGCTGCTGGTCGGCGCCGCGATCGGCGCGGTGGACGCGACGACGAACATGCAGGCGGTCGCGCTGCAGCGGCGTTACGGGCGCTCGATCATCCTCTCCTTCCACGGGGTGTGGGCCTTCGGCGCGGCGATCGGCTCGGTCTCGGCCACCCTGGCCACGAACACGCACACCTCGCTGCTGGTCTTCTACGCCGCGGCGAGCTCGCCGCTGGCCGTGCTGCTGCTCGCGGTCGGCAAGTTCCTGCTGGCCGGCGTGAAGGACGAGACGATCGCCGTGGACGCGCGGACCGGCAAGCCGCCGGCGATCGCGTGGCGGCCGATGCTGGCCGTGTGCGCGGTGATGGCCCTGGCCTACTTCGCGGACTCGACCGTCTCCAGCGCCGGCGGCCTCTACATCCAGGACGGCCTGCACGGGCACGGCTGGCAGATCACCATCGTCTACTTCGCCTACGCGGTGCCGTTCATGGCCGGCCGCTTCGCGGGAGACCGGCTCACCGAGCGCTTCGGCGGGGTCCCGGTCGGGCGGGCCGGCGCGGCGATCGCGGCGGCCGGCTTCGTGATCGCGGTCGCGGCCCCGGGCCCGCTGGTGGCGCTGCTCGGCTTCGGCGTCGTCGGGCTGGGCATCTCGGTGATGGCCCCGCTGTGCTTCTCCGCCGCCGGCCGGCTCGACCCGGCCGAGACCGGGGTCGCGGTGGCGCGGCTCAACATCTTCAACTACGTCGGCTTCCTGTTCGGCTCGGCGCTGGTGACCGGGTTGTGGGGCGCGGGCGTGCCGCACCGGGCCGGGCTGGTGGTGCCGCTGGTCGCGGCGGGCGCGATCGCGGCGTTCGCGTTCGGCTTCGGGGAGCGGCGCACGGCGGAGCACTTCGCCGCGCTGCGCGCGCAGGCCCGCGGCACGGGCGAGGAAGACGGCGGCGGCTTCACTCTGAGCGAACCCGCGTCCACACCGAACGCAGGCTGAGCACCGGGTCCCAGGAGCCGGCGCGGTCGCGGGTGAGCGGGTAGCAGGCGAGACCGAGCAGCAGCGCGGTGAAGTGCCCGAGGTCGGTGAAGTCCCAATCCCCCAGCATTGCAACGCCGTAGTAGATGACCAGACCTGCCACGTAGAAGTATCGCCATGGCGCGGTGATGAGATAGGTCAGCACGCCTTCCACTCCGGCCAGCGCATAGCTCACGCCGATGTCCGCGACGAAGGCGTCCGACGCGGGCGCGGTGCCGTGGCTGATGTTGTAGTAGACCACGCTCTGGCTCAGGTAGGTGGCGCCGACGTGTGAGATGACCACGACGAGCAGCCAGCGCCACGAGCCGAGCCAGCGTTCGGCCGGAGCGTGGAAGAGGCTGTAGAGGATCAGGTAGGGCCACCAGTGGCCGCCGTCGAGCCAGAGCGCACTGCTGATCAGAACGCGGATCGGATCGTGGGAGAGCTCGCGCAGATTGGTGGAGTGGTGCAGCACGAAGTGGTAGCGGAACCGCGGGCTGAAGTGATCCATGATGATCGTATTGATCAGCAGGATGACGAGCCAGGCATAGGTTCCCGGAGCGCTGCGCACATACGCCAGGACATCCTCAGTCGCGGTTCGCAGGTACCGCGCTGCCGGATGGGACATGCATCCATCATGACGGGGGCTCGGGCCCGGCGCCCGACCTCCCCACCGCCCGAACGTGTATAGCCACCCGGAAACGCCAGTCGCCGGCGAACCGTGACCGCCGGAGATCCACAGCGCGGCGCGATAAGCGAGACTTGGCGCCATGTACACGCACCTCTACAGCCTGCCTTCCGCCGTCGAGACCCCGGACCACGAGCTGGACGCCCCCGTCCCGCCGATCGAGGCCGTCCTGTTCGACTTCGCCAACACGCTGTTCCGCATGGTGCCGACGGACGTGTTCTTACTCCGGGTGTGGCAGGCCGCCGGGCGCGACGTCGCAGACCTCGACATCGAGTCGCTGGCGCGTGAGGTGCGCGCCGCCGGGCAGCTGCCGCACGTGCAGGCCGCGCAGGTGGGCCGGGACCTGGACGTGGAGCGGCACCGGGAAGCGACGCGGATCTGGTTCGGCGAGGTGCCGCAACTGGCCGGAATCGTCGATCTGGCGTACGAAGCCGTGCTGGCGCAGGAGAACTGGTTCCCCTACACGGACACGGTGCCGGTGCTGCGCGCGCTGGAGCGCCGGGGCATACCGGTGGGCGTGGTCAGCAACATCGTGTGGGACGTGCGGCGCGATCTGGAGGCGGCGGGGGTCGGCGACGCGGTCGGGGCGTACGCGCTGTCGTACCAGTTGAACTGCGAGAAGCCGGACCCGCGGCTCTTCCTCAAGGCCTGCGCGGACCTCGGCGCCGACCCGCGGCGCACCCTGATGGTCGGCGACAACCCGGCGCAGGACGGCGGCGCCGTCGCCTGCGGGCTTCGTGCCCTGATCCTGCCCGCGGAGCCACGGACCGGGGACCGCGGCCTGGACAGCGTTCTGCGACTGCTCGGCTGACGGGCCGTCGAGGGGCTCCGCCGCGGCCGGGTCCCTCTGCCGAATCCCTCTCCCGGACGTGTCCCGAACGGCGGGACGCACGGGCCCACCCGGGCCGACATACCGACGCGGCGTCGGCCAGAAAACGCGCTCAGCTGGGAATTCAGCAGCGCATGAGGCGCACTTGACCGGAGCGTTGAGGGCGCACTTTCGTCTAGCTTCGACACGCGTTAGAATGTTCAACATTGAGGCACTGCCCGCTCCCCCCGTGGCGGGCGGACCTCCCGACGCGGTCTGATCAACTGCGTCCCGGCGGCTTCGCGCTTCCCCCGTGGCGCGAAGCCGCCCTTTCTTTGCGTCCGGCTTCGCACGCTCCCTCTGGCGTTCCCGCCTCCCCTCGCCGCTACACCCCGGACTCCACGCCTCTGGCCTCCCCGTCGCGACGCGGCTGTGAGCGTGCTTCCGCCCGACGCGGACTCGATGCCCGCGACGGCGCGGCTTGAGCGGCCCTTTATCCCGTGGCGGTTGAGTGGTCGCGGGCCTCGGTTGCTCTTGTGGTTTCCGCACTGTTTCCGGGTCGTTTCCGTGCCCCAACCGGGTGACTGCCGGGCGCGCCCTGACCGCGCGCCCGCGCCGGTACCCGCACCCTGGAGCGACCCAGGAGGGTGCTGAAGCTCCGGACCGACCAGTCGAAAGGCCGATCTCGATGCGCCGCTATCCCCCCATCGCCGAGCACGGCATGATCGGCGATCTGCAGACCTGTGCCCTGGTCTCCTCGGACGGAGTGCTCGACTTCTTCTGCGCGCCGCGCTTCGACTCGCCCTCGGTGTTCGCGTCGCTGCTCGACCACGACCACGGCGGCTACCTGCGGCTCGCGGCCGACGACGCGGACGTGCAGTGCAACTCCCGGCAGCTCTACCTGCCCGACACCGCGATCCTGATCACCCGGTTCCTCTCCCACCACGGCGTCGGCGAGGTGGTCGACTTCATGCCGCTGGAGCGGCCGGAGCGGGCCAGCGGCCGGCGGCGGGTGGTGCGGATCCTGCGGGTGGTGCGCGGCACGGTCAAGTTCGTGCTCGAATGCCGGCCCCGGTTCGACTACGGCCGCGCGGGGCACGAGCTGACCCTGGTGAGCGACAGCGCGGCGGTCTTCCGCGGGCCCGATCTCGACCTGCAGGTGCAGACCACCTTCCCGTTCCACCGCGAGGGCGACGACATCGTCGGCAGCGTGACGCTGCGGCTCGGCGAGACCGCGGCGCTGGTGCTCACCACCGGGATCGAGGAGCCGGCCCGGCCGATCACGCTCGCGCAGCTGGAGGAGGAGCACGAGGCCACCACCCGGTTCTGGCACTCCTGGCTGCGCGGCTCGGCGTTCCGGGGCCGCTGGCAGACGATGGTGCACCGCTCCGCGATCACGCTCAAGATGCTGACATACGCACCGACCGGCGGGATGATCGCCTCGGCGACCTTCGGGCTGCCGGAGCAGATCGGCGGGGAGCGCAACTGGGACTACCGCTACACCTGGATCCGGGACGGCGCGCTCGCGGCCCGGGCGCTCGCAGAGCTCGGATTCGTCGAGGAGGCAGACGCGTTCCGCCGCTGGGTGACCGAGCGGCTGCGTGACACCCGGCACGCGTGCGGCGAGCCGCTGCAGATCATGTACCGCGTGGACGGCGACCCCTACCTGGTCGAGGAGGAGCTTCCGCACCTGGAGGGCTACGAGAAGTCCGGCCCGGTGCGCATCGGCAACGCGGCCGCGGACCAGCTGCAGCTGGACATCTACGGCGAGGCGGTCTGGGCGCTGACCCAGTCGCGCGAGCTGGCCGAGGTCTCCGGCTACCAGGGCTGGCAGACGCTCTCCGGGATGCTCGACTGGCTCAAGACCACCTGGGACCGGCCGGACGAGGGCATCTGGGAGACCCGCGGCGGGCGGCGCGACTTCACCTTCAGCAGGCTGATGTGCTGGGTGGCCTTCGACCGGGGCGTGCGGCTGGCACGGGAGTACGCGCGGCCCGCGGACCTCGAGGGCTGGACCGCCACCCGCGACGCGATCCTGACGCAGGTGATAGAGCGCGGCTGGTCCCAGCGGCGCGGCGCGTTCGTGCAGCACTACGGCGGGGACGTGCTGGACGCCTCGCTGTTGATAATGCCGATCGTGGGCTTCATCTCGCCCAAGGACCCGGCGTGGCTGTCGACGCTCACCGCGATCGAGCAGGACCTCGTGACGGACTCGCTGGTCTACCGCTACGACCCGTCGGCGGCGCCGGACGGCTTGCGTGGCAGCGAGGGCACCTTCAACCTGTGCAGCTTCCTGTACGTCGACGCGCTCGCACGCGCCGGACAGCTGGACAAGGCCCGCTACGCCTTTGACAAGATGCTGACGTACGCGAACCACGTCGGCCTGTTCGGCGAGGAGATCGGCCCCACCGGCGAGCAGCTGGGCAACTTCCCGCAGGCGTTCACGCACCTGGCGCTGATCTTCGCCGCCACCACGCTCGGCAGCGAACTGGAGCGGCGCTCGCAGCGCGGCACGCGTCCGCACGGGCGGCCGTGGTGACGGTACCGCGGCTTGGCCGGCACGCTCGGTAACCGGTTCGCCCAGTACCGGGCGCCCTGATACTTTGACGCTTTGACGTGCGGCAACGCGAGGAAGCGGGCCGAGAGCGAGGGGGCCGTCGTGGCGTTCGAGAGCTTGAGCAAGCGCAGCGTGGACGGACCGACGCTTGCCGCGCTCATCGGCGCGGCCTTCGGGCCGCACGTCGGCATCGCCGCGGCGAAGGAGATCAACGAAGGGTTCTTCAACGCCGCGTTCCGCGTCACGCTGACGGACGGCCGTGAGGTCGTGCTCAAGGCGTCGCCGGAGCCGCGGATCCCGCTGCTCACCTACGAGCGGGACATCATGCGCGGGGAGGCGGAGTTCTTCCGCGCGGCGGCGGACGGCGGCGTGCTCGTGCCCGAGGTGCTGTGCGCGAACTTCGAGCGCGAGGTCATCGACGGCGACTTCATCGTGATGACGGCGGTCGACGGCGTCACCTGGTACTCGGTCGAGCAGCAACTCGGCGAGAGCGCGAAGGCCGAGCTCAAGCGGCAGCTCGGCGGCATCGCGGCGCAGCTGCACCGGGTGACGCATCCGCAGGGCCGCTTCGGTTATCCGGCGGTCGACGAACTGTCCGGATCGACCTGGCCTGACGCGTTCACGGCGATGATCGGTGCGATCCTCGACGACGCCGACCGGTTCGACGCTCCGCTGCCCTTGCCCTCGGCCGAGGTCCGCAAGGTCGCGCAGCGGCACGCCGACGCGCTCGCGCAGATCAAGGCGCCGGCGCTGCTGCACTTCGATCTGTGGCCGGGCAACGTGATGATCACCGGGCACGAAGCGGCCGACGGTGACGCGAACGGGAACGCGGACGGCGCGGCGCCGCGCATCAGCGGCCTGATCGACGGCGAGCGCATGATCTGGGGCGATCCGCTCATGGAGTTCGTCGGCATGGCGGTCTTCGGGCGGGCCGACCAGGACGAACACGTGCGCGCCGGCTACCTGGCCGCCGGCGGAGCCATCGACGAGAGCGAGGCGGCCGAGCGCCGCATGACGCTCTACCACTTGTACATGCAGGTACTGCTGCTCACCGAGATGGGTCCGCGAGGATATACGGACCCTCAATACCTGGAGCACTTCGGCCGGGAGTGCCCGAAGCGGATCCTCGAGGCGGTCAATAAACTCAGATAGTTCTCGGTGCGGCGCCCGGCGTCAGACGAAGGACAGTGTCACACGAAGGACAGCGTCACACGAAAGACAGGCTGGGGAACGAGCCGCCGAGGACGGGCGCCGGGTCGGTGCCGAGGACGTGCTGCAAGACCGTCGCGTACACCGACCGGAAATCGGTGTGGAACTTCAGGTCCCCGTTGTCGAGGTCGGTCAGCGACGGCTGCTCTCCGATGAAGCCACCGTGCACTGACTCTCCGACGACGAATACCGGTCCCGCGGTGCCGTGGTCGGTGCCGTCATTGGCGTTCGCGGCCACACGGCGGCCGAACTCCGAGTAGGCGACCAGCACGATGTCCTTCGCCCGCGAACCGGCCGCGATGCGCTGCTGGAACGCGCCGATGGCATCGGAGACCTGCTTGAGCAGCGCGCTCTGCGTCCCCTTCTCCGCCGAGTGGGTGTCGAACCCGCCGAGGCTGACCGCGTAGACCCGCGTCGGAACCGAGGATTCGATGCAGGACGCGACGATGTCGAGCTGTTGGGCGAGGGCGCCGGTGGCTGTGCCGGCCGCCTTGACCTTGGCGCCCGCTGGCTGCTTCACCTTCCCAACTCCCTTATTGGATGCCGCTGCCGCGCTGCCAAGGGTCGGGCCGAACGCGGCGGAGACGGTGAACAGGTCCGCGGTGTCGCGCGCCGCATAGGCGGCGTTCGGGCAGTCCTGCGGCGAGACCGCGCCGAGCGCCTTGAGTGCTTCTCCCGGTGCGCCGCTCGGCAGGGCGAAGCGGCCGAGCGGGAGCGCCGATCCGGCGGTCTTGGCGCCGGCGAGCAGCGGCGGGAGCACTCCTCCGAGCGAGACCGCGCGCAGGGCGCGCAGCTGGTCGTCCGGTTGGCTGTCCAGCCACCGGCCGAGCCAGCCCGACGTTCCCGGTTCGCTCGGCGACGCGGTCTGCCAGATGTCCATCGAGACGAAGTGGCTGTGGTTGGGCTGCGGATAGCCGACGCCGCGCACGACCGCGAGCTTGCCGCTCTGCCAGAGGCCGTGCAACGCCGTCATCGCCGGGTTGAGCCCGAGGCCGTCGCCGAGGTCGAGCACCTCGTGCGGTTGGTAGGCCAGGTCCGGGCGGGCCTTCTGGTAGGCCGGGTCGGCGGCGGGCACGAGGGTGTTCAGTCCGTCGTTGCCGCCGTAGAGGGTGAGCAGCACGAGGATGCCCTGGCCGGGCGGCAGCGGGTCGGTCGCGGCCGCCGAGTGCAGCTCGTGCAGGCCGAGGACCGTCGCGCCGCCGGCGAGCGCCGCGGCGCCGGTCACGCCGGAGGCGAGGAGGAACTTGCGTCGGGTGAGCATGTCCATGGGTCCGGTGCCTCCTCAGTTGACCGCGTACTCGGGGCTCAGCAGGGCGAGTTCGACGAGGGCCGCGGGATCCCCGGCCACGTCGGCGAGCGCGGCACGGGTCCGGTCGCTGAACGCGTCGATGCCGAGCAGGTGCGCGGCGGCGTCGATGCGCGCGCTCGGTGCGGCGTCGGCGACCTGGGAGACGTCGCCGGCTGTCGCGACCCAGTGCGCGAAGGTGATGCGGGCCTGCGTGGCCGCCGTGGTCAGCCAGAGCCTGCCGGAGGGCCAGCCGCCGACGTTCGGCGGCGCGAAGGGCAGTTGGCCGAGGCCGTTGAGCGCGGCGCGCAAAAGGGCCGATTCCGGTGCCGAACCGTCGGCCGGCGGGTTGACCTTCAGTGCTCGCATGGCGCCGACCACGTACTCGACAGGCTGCTTGACGAGCGCGTAGCGGGCCGACGCGGACGAGGCGGTGGCAGCGTTGTTCGTGGAAGCGGCGTCGGTCGTGGAAGCGGTGCTATTCGTGGAAACAGCGTCGTTCGTGAACACGGGATCGGTGAAGATGGCGCGGGCCAGGGCGCTCAGGTCGTGGTTCGCACCGTAGGCCGAGATCAGACGGTTGAGTGTGTCGGCCGGGATCGGGTCGCTCGAACCGAGCCGGAACCACATGCGCGAGGCGATGAACCGCGCGTTCGCCGGTTGCGCCATGAGCAGGTCGGTGAAGGCGTCGACGTCGAACGCCGCGGTACGCCCGAGGATGGTCTCCGGTCCGGCGGCGTGCGCCTTCGCGACGAACACCGCCTTTCCGGAGCTGCGGTCCAACCGCCAGCCGGTGAGCGTGAGGGCCGCCTGACGTACGTCGGTCTCGGTGTAATTGCCCACGCCGAGCGAGAACAGCTCCATCGACTCGCGCGCCAGATTCTCGTTCGGTGCCTTCGCCGTGCTGCCGGCCGCGTCGAGCCAGATCATCATCGCCGGGTCGGTGAGCATCGCGCGCATCAGGGTGCGAAAGTCCCCGCCGCCGAGCGTGCGCTGGGTCTCGTTCTGCTCGAGCATGAGCGCGGCGCTGCGCACCTTCTGCACCGAGGTGGCGAAGTGCCCGTGCCAGAAGAAGGTCCGCTTCTCGACCCATGGCCGGTGTGCCGCGACCATCCGCGCGATCCACCAGGCGATCAGCTCGTAGGCGGCCTGCGTGCGCTGCGCGTTCGCCGCCTTCGTCTGCGCCGGGGTCGCCTTGCCACCGGGCAGTGGATCGGCCAGGCCGGTCGGCGGCGGGGTGGCGACGACGCCCGGATCGGGGCCGACTGCGAACAAGTCGTCGACGAGTGCCTGATAGCCGAGGGCCGAGGCGGCGTCGATCTCCGCTCCGCTCGCGCCGAAGCCGGTGCGCCGCAACAGATGCCCGATCAGCGCGCGATCCTGCTGACTGTCTGTCACGCGGACAGTGTCGCCGAACGCGGGTAAGGAGGCGATAAGCGCGGCAGCGCTCGTCGTTCGGAACCCGGTACCGGCTCAGCTTCTCCGGCCGGCGCGGGTGAACCGCGCGTAGAGCAGCGCCGCAAGAGACACGACCGCGGCCCAGACCAGGTAGACGCCGGTGGCCGCCAGGATCAGGGCGACAGCGGCGAGCGCGCTGACCGCGGCGGCGCGGCCCTTGCTGCGGCGCGGCAGCAGCCGGAGCGCCGCCACCACGCCGATGGCGTACACCACCACGATCAGGCCGGCGGTCAGCGAGACGAGCGTGCGGGTCTGCACGTGGAAGGCGGCGGTGGCGATCAGGCCGGGGATGGTGAGTGCGGATACGAACGTGAGGCTGCGGCGCGGCACCTCGCCTACTGTGCTGCCGCGCGCCAGCCACTCGGGCAGGGCGCCGTCTCGGCCGAGCGCGGCGCCGAGTTTGGCGACACCGGCGTAGTAGGCGTTCATCGTGCCGAGGGTCAGCAAGAGTGCGGCGCCGGCGGCCAGCAGCCGTGCGTTCCCGCCGAGCCCGCGGGCCATGAGGTCGCCGAGCGGGGCGGCCGAGTCGGCGGCGTTCGGACCGAGCACCGTCACGACGGCGAAGGCGACCGCGAGGTACAGCAAGCCGACCACGGCGAGCGCGGCCGCGGTAGCGCGCGGCAGGTCGCGGGCCGGGCGGCGGAACTCGGCGGCCAGGTGCGTGATCGCCTCCCAGCCGGCGAAGCTCCACACCAGCAGGGCGGCGGCCGGGGCGAGCGAGAACCAGCCGTGCGGCGCGAAGGGGGTGAGGTTGCTCCAGTGCGCGTGCGGGAGGGCCAATGCGACGGCCAGAAGGAGCAGGAGCGCCAGCAGGCCGGCGAGCGCGAGCTGCACCCGGCCGGTCACGCGCAGGCCCGCCGCGTTCGTCGCGGTGACGACGGCCATCAGCGCCGCTGCGGTGATCGTGGCGGTCGCGGTTCCGCCGCCGAGGGCCGCCTCCACATACTGGCCCGCGAACAGGGCCGCCGGAGCCGCCCCGGTGGGCACCGTGAAGAAGAAGCACCAGCCGACCACGACCGCGGTGCGCTCGCCGAAGGCCAGGCGGGCGTAGGTCGACACGCCCCCGGCGTCGGGGTGGCGGGCGGCCAGCGCGGCGAAGGTCGCCGCCAGCGGCACCGAGAGCAGCACGAGCGCGCACCAGGCCAGCAGCGAGGCGGGCCCGGCCAGCTGCGCGGCGAGGGCCGGCAGCGCGATCACGCCGGTGCCGAGCACCGCGCCCACGTAGAGGGCGGTGCCTTGCAGGGTGCTTAGGCCGCTCGCGGGCCGGATCGCGTCCTGGGTGCCGGTCGGTTTCGTCAGCTCGGTCAGTTCGCTCACGACAGCAGCCTGCCGGGCGGCCGCGACCAAGGCCATCGGCGGAAATGCCGTCATGCGCTAAATTCCTGCCATGAGCAGACACGTCGTCGCCGTCGCCGTGACGGAGGGCGCGCCGGTCTTCGAGCTCGCGGTGCCGTGCGAGGTGTTCGGGATCGACCGCAGCGATCTGGTCGATCCGTGGTACGAGCTGAAGCTCTGCGCCGCGCGGCCCGGGCCGGTGCGGCTGGCCAGCGGGCTGCAGGTGGCCGCGCCGCACTCCCTCGACGAGCTGGTCGCCGCGGACACCGTGATCATGGCCGCGTGCTCGCGGGAGGTTCAGCTGGCGCCGCCCCGCGCACTGGCCGACGCGGCCCGGGTCGCGTACGAGAAGGGCCGCCGGGTCGTCGCGCTGTGCGCGGGCTCTTACATCCTCGCCGCCGCCGGGTTGCTGGAGGGCCGCCGCGCGACGCTGCACTGGATGAACGGCGCGGACGTCGCCGGGCGTTTCCCGGGCGTCGAGTTCGACACCCGCGCGCTGTACACCGACGACGGCGACATCCTCACCTCTGCCGGGACCGGCGCGACCATCGACCTGTGCCTGCACATCGTGCGGTCCGATCACGGAGCGGCCGTCGCCAACGAGGTCGCCCGGCGGATGGTGGTGCCCCCGCACCGCGAGGGCGGGCAGGCGCAGTACGCGACCTTGCACTCGCGGCCGCGGCCGGCGCGGACCGAGAGCCTGGCGCCGGTGCTCGAATGGGCGCGGGACCGGCTCCACGAACCGCTCACCGTCTCGCGGCTGGCCCGCCGCGCACACTTGAGCGAACGCACCTTCGCCCGCCGCTTCCATGACCACCTCGGCACTACGCCGTTGCAGTGGCTGCTGCAGGAACGGGTCCGGCTGGCCCAGGAGCTGCTGGAAACCACCGAGGAGACGGTCGAGGGGATCGCGGCGCGGACCGGCTTCGGCTCCGGCGCCAACCTGCGGCACCACTTCCGCCGGGCCACCAGCGTCTCGCCGCACAGCTACCGGCAGGCCTTCCGCCGCCGGGATCCGGCCGTGAGACCCGGCGAACGAGGGAACGAAACAGCGAATGCGCAGATTCAGCGGTAGGTTCGACCCGAGTGCCGAGGACGCCCCGCGGGCCCCCGGCGACACCCTTATGCGAAGCACGGCGGTCTGCGGCCGCGCCGAGTGTCTCGCGGCGGACGGAAGGGCGTAGGCGGTGGCGGACGCGAGGAGCGCGCACGCGCCGAGAGCGGACGGGCTGCCCGCGGATTTGGCGGCTGCCGTAGCGCTCGGCGGCGAGATGGGCGCGCAGTTCGCGGGCTTCGACTGGTCCGCCCACCCGCTCGGCCCGCCGGCGGCCTGGCCGCCGGAATGGCGCTCGGCCGTGGCCGTCGCGTTGACCTCGCGCTTCCCGATCGTGCTGTGGTTGGGGCCGCAGCTGCACCTGGTCTACAACGACTCTTACATCCCGCTGCTCGACCGCAAGCACCCTGACGCACTGGGCGCGCCGGGGCGCGAGGTGTGGGCGGAGATCTGGGATCCGATCGGCCCGATGCTGGCCGGAGTGATGGCCACCGGCAGGGCGACCTGGTCCGACGATCTGATGCTCGCCCTGGTGACAGACGGCGTCCCGCGCGAGCGTTACTTCACTTTCACCTACAGCCCGATCATCGCGCAGGAGGGCACGGTCAGCGGCATCTTCTGCGCCGTCACGGAAACCACTCAACGCGTCCTCGGTGAGCGGCGGCTGCGGTTGCTGACCAGCGTGGCCGCGGAGCTCTTCCACACGCGGACCGTGACCCAGGCCGTGGACGCCGTCGTGCGCGTGTGCGACGGTACGCACCCTGATCTGCCGTTCATCGCGGTGTACATGGGCGGCGACGACAAACAGGCGACGCTCGCCGGGGCGAGCGCCTCGGTACACGACCGGCTGCCGCAGTCGCTCGACGCCTGGCTGCCCGAAGACGCCGTGCTCGATGCCGGGCAGCCGCTGATACTCGACGTGCGCGACCGGCTGGAGTCGTCGGCCGCGGAGCTCGGAAACCGGGGTGCGCATCAGGCGCTGCTGCTGCCGATGGCGGTCGCGCAGACGGGCGCGGGCTACGGCGCCCTGCTGGTCGGCCTCAATCCCGACCGGCCGCTCGACGCCCAGTACCGGGGCTTCTGCCGGCTGCTCGCGGACCAGATCTCGGCGGCGTTCTCCAGCGCGGGCTCCTTCGAGCTCGAGCGGCAGCGCGCTGACGCGCTCGCCCAGCTGGACCACGCCAAGACGGTGTTCCTGACGAACGTCAGCCACGAGTTCCGCACCCCGCTCACCCTGCTGCTCGGCCCGCTGGAGGACGCGATCCGCGCCGAGCGCGACCCCAGCCAGCGCGAACGGCTGGAAACCGCGCGGCGCAACGCGGCCCGGCTGCTGCGCCTGGTCAACTCGCTGCTGGAGTTCGCGCGCGCCGAGGCCGGGCGGGCCGACCCGAAGCCGGTGCGCACCGATCTGGGAGCGCTCACCAAGCAGATCGCCGCCAGCTTCGCCGAGCTGTGCCAGCGCGCCGGGATCGAGCTCGCGCTCGACTGCGCGCCGGCGCCGGCCGACGTCGACCCGCAGATGTGGGAGACGATCGTGCTCAATCTGCTGTCGAACGCGGTCAAGTTCACCTTCAGCGGCTCGATCACCGTGCGCGTGGCCTGCCCGGACGACGAGACGGTCGAAGTCACCGTCACGGATACCGGGACCGGCATCCCGGCCGAGGACCTGGAGCACTTGTTCGAGCGCTTCTACCAGGCCCGCAACTCGCGCGCCCGCAGCATGGAGGGCAGCGGCATCGGGCTGTCGCTGGTGCGCAGCCTGGTCGACCTGCACGGCGGCAGCATCAGTCTCGACAGCGTCGTGGGGCGCGGTACCAGCGTGCGGGTCCGGCTGCCGTCGGCCCAGCGGCTTCCCGAGCCCGCGGCGCAGCAACCGGTGCCCGGCCCCGAGCCCGAATCCAAGTCCCAGTCCCAATCCACGTCCGAGGCGCCCGAACGAAGCGACGCGCTGGCGGCGGTCCGCGCACTCTCGCCCGGCGGGACGGCCTATCTGGCCGAGGCGATGCAGTGGCTCGAGTCGGCAGCGCAACTCGCCGAGCCGGCGGAACTCGCGAGGGCGGACTCGACGGCGCCTGCGCACGACCGGGAGGAGCGACGGCCGCTCGTCCTGATCGTCGATGACAACGCGGACATGCGCCGCCACCTGGAGCGCGTCTGTTCGGCGCGCTGGGATGTGGCGTTGGCCGGTGACGGCGAGAGCGCGCTGCGCGCGATGCGCAAGCGGCGTCCGGACGTCGTGGTCACGGACGTGATGATGCCGACGCTGGACGGGCTCGGCCTGGTGGCCGCGATCCGCGCGGACCCGCAGTTGGCGACGCTGCCAGTGGTGATGCTCTCCGCGCGCGCGGGCGTCGAAGCGGCGGGTGCCGGCCTGGCCGCGGGCGCCGACGACTATCTGCCCAAGCCGTTCAGTTCCGCCGACCTGCTGAACCGGATCGCCGCACGCCTGGACGCGGACGCCCGCGAGCGCGATCGCCGGACGCGCGAGCAGGCGGAAGCCCGCCGCGCCACGGCGCTGGCCGAGTTCGCCGCCGCCCTGAGCGCGGCCGCCTCAGTCACCCAGGTGGTCGAGGCGCTGCGCGCGAGCCCGGCGGGACTCGACGCGTCGGTCGCCGCGCTGGGCGTGCTCGAGCCGGACACCGGCGCGATCACGATCACGTACGACGGCGAGATGCCGGCCGAGCTGCAGGAGCGCTACCGGGTCATCTCCGCGGACTCGCCGATCCCGCTGGCCATGGTGATCAGATCCGCCCAGCCGATGATCATCCCGGACACGCGCGAACTCGGCACGCTGTTCACCGACGTGGTGCACGACATCGAGCCGGTGGCCCGCGCCGCGCTGATCTATCCGCTGCGCGACCGGGTCGGCTCGGTGATCGCCGCGCTGTCCCTGGCCTGGTCCCGGCCGCGGGTTTTCGCCCCGCGGGAGGTGGAGCTCTTCGAGCAGGCGGTGCTCGGGGCGGGACAGGCGCTGGAACGCATTCACGTCGCGGAGCGGGAGCACCGCATCGCCATGGGATTCCAGGAGCACCAGCTCGAACTGGACCGCCGCGCGCGGGCGGGGGTGCTCGGGGCGGTCTACCAGCCGGCCGCGGAGATGATGCGCGTGGGCGGCGACTGGTACCTGGCGGCGCCGCTGTTCGAGGAGCACCGGCTCGCGGTCTCCGTCGGTGACGCGGTCGGCCACGGGCTGCCCGCGGCGACGGTGATGAGCCGATTGCGCAGCGCCGCGGCCGCCGCGACGCTCACCGAGCCCGCGCCCGGATTCGTGCTCGACCTGCTGGAGCGGTACGCGGCAACCGTGCCGGGAGCGGAGTGCACGACGGTGGCCTACGCCGTGCTCGACACCGAGGCGGGCGTGCTCGAATACGCCTGCGCCGGTCATCCGTACCCGCTGCTGGTGACGCAGTCCGGCGCCGCCCACTACCTCAAAGACGGCCGCCGGCCGCCGCTCACGGTCGGCCGGGAGGACGACTCGAGGCCGCCGGGACGCGAGCCGCTGCCGCCCGGCTCGCTGCTGCTGCTCTACACCGACGGGTTGATCGAACGCCCCGGCGAAAGCCTCGACGAGGGCTTCGACCGGCTGCTGACGGCCGCCGCGCGGCTGAGCCACCAGCCGGTCGACGCGGTGTGCACGCGCCTGCTCGAGGCGATGGTCCCGCCCGGCGGCTACCGCGACGACGTCGCACTGCTCGCGCTGCGCCCGGTCGGAGTGACACCGACCAGCTTCGTGGCCGCACAGCCCGCCGACCCCGAGGCGGTACCGGAACTACGCGCCCGGCTGCGTACATGGCTCGACGATCTGGACCTGCCGGGAACGCTCGGCCATGACGTGTTGCTGACGGTGTGTGAGGCGGTGACCAACGCCATTGAGCACGGCACCCGCTCGGATCCTCAGCAGTGCGTCTCGGTCGAGGTCTTCGCCGATCCGGAGTCGGTCAGCGCATCCGTGAGTGATTCGGGGCAGTGGGCCGCCGACGCCCCGGGCGACCGCCGGACGACGGGCGGAGCGGGGCTGACATTGATCTACGGCCTGAGCGACAGCGTGGAGATCGCGCGCGGCGCCAGGGGCACCCGTGTGACGATGCATCATCGCCGGGGCCCGGCGCCGGCGACCCGGCCGACCACGGGAGCACGCCGATGACGTCTGCAAACTTCACGCTGAAGACGACCACAGACGAGCGCGGCCCGGTGACCGTGGCCGTGACCGGAGAGGTAGACGCCACCAACGCGGCGAAGTTCACCGCCGCCATCGAAGAGATCGCCGCCGGACAGGCCGCGGTGCTCGATCTGAGCGACCTGCTCTACTCGGACAGCGCCGGGTTCGCCGCGTTGCACAAGATCTTGGCGCGTCACACGATGGCCATCGCGCTCTCCCCGCACAGCCCGCTACGCAGAGCCGCCGCGCTGATGGACCTGCCGAGCCACGGCACCGTAGAAGAAGCGGTGTCAGCCCTCTCACAGGGCAGCCGCGGCGGGCGCGGGCGCGGCTAGTGCCTCACCGATCGGTCGCCCGCGGACCCGCTGAGGAACTCGCCGGGCCGGTCGGACGCTGCGGGGGCACCATCTCGCCGGCCCGCTCAAGCGACACGACGACCGTCTTTCCGCCAGGGTGCGTCGTGGTTTCGACCCGGCCCGCCAGACCGTTCAACACGTGCAGCCCGACTCCGCCGCCGCCGAGCAGGTCGGCGGGGCGCGGGGCCGGCGTCGTGGGATCGGTGTCGCTGACCGCGATCGTCAGCAGGCGCCCGTCGTCGCCCAGCTCCAGCTCGAACGGGCCTGGAGCGTGGCGCACCGCGTTCGTGACCAGTTCGCTGACCGCCAGCAGCGCGTCACGTACCAGCGCGGGACCCAGCGGTGGCGTGCGCGCGGCGAAGTACTCGCGGGCCAGCTCGCGCGCCTGGGTGATGCTGGCCACGGACCCGTCGAGCGAGTGCCGCGCATGCGCCGGATCGCCACTCATCGCACCTTCACCCCGTCCACGCTTCGGCTCCCCTCAGGCCGCGGTCCTGCCCGACCGGTCCGCTGCGGACCTGGTGCCCGCTACACACGGCCTCGCCCCCGTGACCGTTCAATCGGCCGCCGACGACTCCGGCATCGAGCATTCGTACGGTGATCATCCGGTCTTCATTCGGCCAGCGCCGCCTCGGTGTCGGCGAAGACCTCGAGCACGCCGAGCGCGCCGGCCAGCTCGATGACCCGGATGAGCGGTTCGGACGGCGCGGCCAGCCGGAACACCGCGCCCTGCGCCCGCGCGTCGCGGTTCGCCTGCAGGATCGCCAGCAGCCCGGCCGAGTCGCAGAAGGTGACCTCGGTGGCCTCCAGCACCACGGTGCCGCGCGCCACCAGCGGCAGCAGCACCGCGCGCAGCCGGTTGATCGAGGTGAAGTCCAGTTCCCCGGCGGCCTGCACGAGCGTGGTGCCGTCGCGCGCGCCACGCTGGACTCGCACGTCCAAGGGACGGGCCTCGGCCATTGCCGCCTTCCTCCTGCCCGAGCAGGCCTGCACTCGCGGTCCATCGTAGCCAGCGAAGCCGTCCGGCGTGATCGCGACGGCGATCTCTTCTACCCCGGCCGACCGGGCCCGGTCCTAGGCTTCGAGTGCCAACGATCGCAGCGAGGAGTCCCGAGCCGTGAATGCCGAGCAGCGGTATCTGAATCTCAACGTCTACCTGCGCAACTCCGGATATCACGAGTCCGCGTGGCGAGTCTCGTCCCTCGACCCCGCGGTGGTCCTCGACCCGAGCCACTACGTGAAGCTCGCCCGCACGGCGGAGCGCGGCGTGCTGGACTCGATCTTCCTGCCGGACAGCCCGGGGGTGGCCGAGTTCCGCTCCGAGTACCTGCCCGGCGCCGGGCTCGACCCGGTGCAGCTGCTCTCCGCGGTCGCGACCGCCACCGAGCAGGTCGGGCTGATCGCGACCGTCTCGACGACCTACAGCTTCCCCTGGGACGTCGCGCGCCGGCTGGCCAGCCTGGACTTCCTGAGCCACGGCCGGGCCGGATGGAACATCGTGACCACGGTCGAGCCCGCCGCGGCCGCGAACTTCGGCGACCAGCCGCACCCGCCGGCCGCGGACCGCTACCAGCGCGCCGACGAGTTCGTGGAAGTGGTGCTCAAGCTCTGGGACGCCTGGGAGGACGACGCGGCGCCGATGTCGAAGCGCAGCGGCATGTGGGCGGACCCGGCGAAGCTGCATCCTCCGCGCCACCACGGCGAGCGCTTCCAGGTCGCCGGGTACCTGCCGTTCCCGCGCTCGCCGCAGGGGCATCCGTTCCTGACCCAGGCGGGCTCCTCCCCCGCCGGGGTAGCGCTGGCCGCCAAGTACGCCGACGCGGTGTTCACCCCGCAAAGCGACCCGGACAGCTCGCGCGCCTTCCGGGAGCTGCTGCGCGAGCAGGCGGCGTCCGCCGGGCGCGACCCGGACCACATCAGGGTACTGCCGGGCCTGTCCTTCCTGCTCGGCAGCACCGACGCCGAGGCGCAGGCACTGAAGCAGCAGCTTGAGGCCGCCGCGAGCAGCGAGTTTCGCTGGCGCAATCTGGCGAACCTCGCCGGGCTCGACTACCGCGCCATCGAACCGGACGAGCCGTTCCCGGTCAGCCTGCTGGACTCCGCGCCGAAAACCAGCTTCGGCGCCTCGATCTACCGGATGGCGGCGGAGCGCCCGCAGACCTTCCGCGAGGTGGCGCAGCGGCTTTCCGCGCTGCCCGGCGGCCTCGACTTCACCGGGACCCCGGAGGCGATGGCCGACCTGATCACGCGGTGGTGGCAGGCCGGCGCTTCGGACGGGTTCACGCTGATGCCGAACGTGCTGCCCGATCAGCTCGAGCTCTTCGTCGACCACGTGGTGCCGATCCTGCGACGCCGCGGCCTCGCGCGCACCGAGTACGCCGGCCGCACCCTGCGCGACCACTTCGGCCTGCCGCGGCCGGCCGTGCGGCTCGACTCCGGCAGCTAGCGAATCGGCCTGGTCGCGAATCGGGTTCGATTCTATGCTTGCGGCTCGTGTCTTCCGACAAGATCAAGCGCGGCGGCGCTGCTGAGACGGCGCGGTCGACGAACCCCGTGATCGCGGGGTTCTTCCCGGATCCGAGCGTGTGCCGGGTGGGGGACGACTACTACCTGGCGTGCTCCAGCTTCGAGTACTTCCCGGGGGTCCCGATATTCCACAGCCGGGACCTGGCGCACTGGCGGCAGATCGGCAACGTGCTGGACCGCGAGAGCCAACTGGTCTTGCCGGAGAGCACGACCTCGTCCGGCGGGATCTACGCCCCGACGCTGCGCTACCGCGATGGACGGTTCCATCTCATCGTCACGAACGTCAGCGGCGGCGGCAATCTGCTGGTGACCGCGACCGACCCGGCGGGTGCGTGGTCCGAGCCGACCATGCTGCCGGGGGTCCCGGGCATCGATCCCGATCTGGCCTGGGACGAGGAGGGCACCTGCTGGTGCACGGTGGCCGGGATCGGTCAGGTGCGCCTGGACCCGGAGAGCGGGAAGACCGAGGGCGAGGCGCAGCGGATCTGGTCCGGAACGCCCGGGGCGAAGGCTCCGGAGGCCCCGCACCTGTACCGGATCGGCGACTGGTGGTACCTGATGATCGCCGAAGGCGGCACCGAGCGCGGGCACGGGGTGTCGATCGCGCGCGGCCCGGCACCGGACGGTCCGTTCGAGGCCTGCCCGGCGAATCCGATCCTCAGCCACCGCAGTACCGACCATCCGGTCCAGAACACGGGCCACGCGGATCTGGTGCAGGGCCCGGACGGGTCGTGGTGGATGGTGCTGCTCGGGGCGCGTCCGGGCGGGGGGACGCCGGGTTGGCACGGACTCGGGCGCGAGACCTTCCTCGCCCCGGTCAGCTGGGTGGACGGCTGGCCGGTGGTCGGCGAACTGTCGACGCAGCTGCCGGACCTGCCCTGGCCGCTGCATCCGTTCCCGGCTGAGCCGACGCGTGATGACTTCGACGACCTCGAGCTGCATCCGCGATGGGTGTCGCTGCGGCGCCGGCCGGCCGAACTGTGCACGACGGCGGAGCGAGCGGGCTGGCTGACGCTTCGGGAGAGCGGCGGGTCGCTGGACGACTTGAACGTGACGTTCGTCGGCCGCCGCCAGCAGCACTTCTCCTGCGAAGCGCGTGCCCTGATCGACCCCGCCGAGGGGCGCGGCGGTCTGGCGGTGCGCCTCGACGAACAGCATCACTACGAGATCGAGGCCGGCAACGGCAGCGTGCAGGTGGTGGCCCGCATCGGCCCGCTGCGCACCGTGGTGGCGCAGCGGGCCGTGCCCGCGGGCCCGGTGATCCTCGGCGTTCAGGTGCACCAGACGGACGCGGTGCGCGACTCGCGCACCGGTCCGGACACCGTGTCGCTGGGCGTGGTGGAACCCGACGGCACGCTGACGGTGCTCGCCGCGCTCGACGGCAAGTACCTGACGACCGAGGTCGCCGGCGGCTTCACCGGCCGGGTCATCGGCGTGTACGCCGCGACCGGAACCGTCCGCTTCGACTGGTTCGACTACGAACCGATCGGCGGCTGACCCTCGGACCGAATCAGCCTTCGACCTCCGGGCGGCCGGGTTCGGCCCACTTGGTGTGGAACGTGCCCTCGCGGTCGACGCGCTGGTAGGTGTGCGCGCCGAAGAAGTCGCGCTGGCTCTGGATCAGCGCGGCAGGCAGCCGCTCCGCGCGCAGCGTGTCGTAGTACGCGAGCGCGGCGGTGAAGGCCGGGGCCGGGATGCCGCGGCGCGCGGCGGAGGCGACCACCTCGCGCCAGGGCACCTGGGCGCCGGCGATCTCCTCGGCGAAGTGCTCCTCTGCCAGCAGGCTGACCAGGCCGGGGTTGGCGGCGTGCGCGGCGCGGATGCGGTCGAGGAACGCGGCGCGGATGATGCAGCCTCCGCGCCAGATCTTGGCCACCGCGCCCAGGTCGATATCCCAGCCGTACTCGGCCGCGGCGTCGCGGATCATCGTCCAGCCCTGGTCATAGGCGATGATCTTCGAGGCGTACAGCGCCTGCTCGACCTGGTTGGTGAAGCGGTCGGTCTCGTGCGCGCGCAGCGGTTGATCCGTGCCGCCGGGCAGCGGGCGGTAGGCGGCACGCAGCTCGGCGCGGGAGGAGGCGACGCGGGCGAAGGTGGCCTGCGCGATGCCGGTGACCGGGCTGCCGAGGTCCAGCGCGGTCTGCACGGTCCAGCGGCCGGTGCCCTTCTGCTCGGCGGCGTCCTTGACGATGTCGACGAACGGCCGGTCGGTGGCCGGGTCGGTGTGCGCCAGGACCTCGGCGGTGATCTCGATCAGGTAGGAATCCAGGCGTCCCTTGTTCCAGGCGCGGAAGACCTCGGCGATCTCGGCCGGGCTGTAGCCGGTGACCTCGCGCAGCAGGTGGTAGGCCTCGGCGATCAGCTGCATGTCGGCGTATTCGATGCCGTTGTGCACCATCTTGACGAAGTGCCCGGCGCCGTCCGCGCCGATGTGCGTGGCGCACGGTTCGCCGTCCACCTTCGCGCTGATCTCCTCCAGCATCGGGCCGAGCACGGCGTAGGACTCGCGCGAGCCGCCGGGCATGATCGAGGGGCCGTTGAGGGCGCCCTCCTCGCCCCCGGACACCCCGGTGCCCACGAAGTGGATCCCGCGCTCGCGCAGCGCGGCCTCGCGGCGGCGGGTGTCGGCGAAGTGCGCGTTCCCGCCGTCGATGATCATGTCGCCCTCGTCGAGCAGCGGGGCGAACTCGTCGATCACGGCGTCGGTCGGCTCGCCGGCCTTCACCATGATCATCAGCCGCCGCGGCCGCTCCAGCGCCGCGACGAAGTCCTCGGCGGACTCGGCCGGCACGAAGGTGCCCTCGTGACCGAACTCCTCGACGAGTGCGCGGGTGCGTGACGGCGTGCGGTTGTGCACCGCGACCGTGTAGCCATGACGGGCGAAATTGCGAGCCAGATTCCGGCCCATCACCGCCAAGCCGGTGATGCCGATCTGCGCGGTTGCCTCCATGGTGCGCCTCCTTCGTCTGTGCCGGTCGACCGGGAATACGGCTGGAGCGCCGGGCCGGTTCGACGTCACCTACCCGCTCGGGCGCGCGCGGCACACGGGCTTTAGCCCGGCCCGATCGTGCGGCTCGACTGACCGGGACGACTCGCGTCGATGGCCTGACCGGCACGACGTCCGCTACCTGTCACGATGTCACCACCGCACCGAAGCTGTGGGTGCGGTCGGTGCATTGGTGGCAGGGCACGAAGGAGGCGGCGGCGCGGTGAGCCTGGCCGGGTTGGCGCTGGTGCTTGCCCTCGGGCTGGCCGGACCGCTGCTGGCCACCCCGAAGCGGGCCGGGATCCCGGTCGCGGTCGGCGAGATCTCGGCCGGGGTGCTGGCCGGGCGCACCGGGCTGCGGTGGATCGACCCGGGCGAGCCGGTGCTCGCCTTCCTCGCCTCCGCGGGCTTCGGCCTGATCATGCTGGTGGCCGGCAGCCACGTGCCGCTGCGCGACCCGGCGCTGCGTCTGGCCCTGCGCCGCGGCGTGCTGCTCGCCCTGCTCACCGGCGCGCTCGCGGTCGCCGTGGGCTACGGAGTCGCAGCGCTCTTCGACACCGGGCACGCGCTGCTGTACGCGGTGCTGTTCGCGTCCAGCTCGGCGGCGCTGATCATGCCGGTGATCGACGAGGCGAAACTCGACGCGCCCCCGGTGCTCGCCACGATCGTGCACGTCGCCGTCGCCGACACCGCCTGCATCGTGCTGCTGCCGCTCGCCGAGCAGCCGGAGCGCGCCGGGAAGGCGGCGCTCGGCGTGCTGGCCGTACTCGGCGCCGGCGTGCTCCTCCTTCTGGTCACGCGCGAGGCCGCGCATCGCGGGCTGCTGACCCGGATGCGCAAGCTCAGCCGCCGCAGGCATTTCGGACTCGAGCTGCGCGTCCAGCTGATCACCGTCTTCGCGCTGGCCGGGCTGGCGCAGCGGCTCGGCGTATCGGTCATGCTGGCCGGGTTCGCGGCCGGGCTCACGCTCGCGGCGCGCGGAGAGCCGCACCGGCTGGCCCGGCAGCTGTTCGCGGTCACCGACGGGTTCCTCGGCCCGGTGTTCTTCGTGTGGCTCGGCGCTTCTCTCGACCTGCGCGCGCTCGCCTCCCACCCGCGGATGATCGCGCTGGCCGGGGCTCTCGCCCTGGGAACGCTCGCCGCGCACGGCGCCGCGGCGCTCGCGCGCCAACCGGTTGCGCTGGCCGTCCTGGCCGCCGCCCAGCTCGGCGTGCCCGTGGCGGCGGTCACCATCGGTTCACGCGCGGGCCTGCTGCGGCCCGGGGAGGACGGCGCGATCCTGGCCGCCGCGCTGATCACGGTGGCCACGACCGGGTGGGCCGGAGCGCGGGCCCGCGGTGATGCGGGCCTGGTCGCGAAACCAGAAGCCGAAGAGCTCGCGGCCGACTGAAACACATCCGATGTGTCGGCGTAGATGACCGCAGATGACTGCCGTTTATGCTCTGAAGCTCCTTCCTTCCGCTTGACAGGTCCGACCTATGGTGTAAACCTCGCTCACTAGCTCAGGGTCGAGCGAGGGTGAGGTGGCCGATGGGTAGCCGGTTGCGGGGAGCGTTCGCGGCAGCGGTGGCGGCGCTTGGCTTGATCGCCGGGCTGGGAGCCGCTCCGGCGCTGGCTACAGAGAAGGCGGCCACAGGGACCGCGGCCTGGGACGCGAGCAACTGCTCCGGAGCACCGTGGCTCGACCGGCATAAAAGCCCTGACGAGCGCGCGAGCCTGTTGCTCGGGCAGCTCACCCTCGATGACAAGATGCTGCTGCTGCACGCGATCTCGGACAGCACGCACGCCCGGCAGGTCGGGCCGATTCCGCGGCTGTGCGTGCCCGCGCTGCTGCTGACCAACGGCTCGGCCGGCGTCAGTTCCGGCGGCGTCGTGCAGTACCCGGCGACCGCGTTGCCCGCGCCGATCGGCGCCGCAGCCGCCTGGGACCCGTCCATCGCCGCGCGATACGGCGCCGTGGAGGGCCGCGAAACGCTGGACCAGGGCCGCAATCTGCTCGAAGGCCCCGACGTGAACATCGCCCGAGTGCCCCTCAACGGCCGCACCTTCGAGGCCTACGGCGAGGACCCGTACCTGGCCGGGCAGACCGCGGTCGGCGACATCCGCGGCATCCAGGCACAGGGCGCCATCGCCGAGGTCAAGCACTTCGCGGCGAACAACCAGGAGACCAACCGCAGCACGATCGACGAGCGGATCGATCCGCGCACCCTGCACGAGATCTACCTGCCGGCTTTCCAGGACGCGGTCAGGCAGGGCCATGCCGGCTCGGTGATGTGCGCCAAGAACCAGGTCAACGACCAGTACGCGTGCGAGAACGGCGGGTTGTTGCAGCAGACGCTGCGTCAGGACTGGGGCTTTCAGGGCTTTGTGACTTCCGACTTCAACTCCTGCCACGACACGCTCGACTGCGTCGGCGCCGGGATGAACATCGAACTGCCCTCGGCGACGTACTACGGCGACGCGCTCAAAGCGGACGTCGAATCCGGGCAGGTCTCGATGGCGGCAGTCGACGGCCTCGTATACCCGGTGCTGCGGACCATGTTCCAGTTCGGGCTCTTCGATCGGCCCGCGACCACCGAACCGATCAACGCGGCCGCCGACGGCCGGGTGGCCCGCGACGCCGCCGAGGCGGGGACGGTGCTGCTCAAGAACGCCGGCGGAGTGCTACCGCTCAGCTCGCGCAGCGTGCACTCGGTCGCGGTGATCGGTCCGGGCGCCGGCACAGCCGTCACCGGCGGCGCAGGCAGCCCGGATGTCGCGCCGCTGTACACCGTCAGCCCCCTGACCGGAATCGAGAGGCGCGCCGGGGGCTCGGTGAAGATCCACTACGCCGAGGGCATGCCGCCGGTCAACCTCGGGCCGCAGCCCGCGGTCCCGTCGAGCGCGCTGGCTCCCGCCGACGGTGCCGCCGTCAGTGGCCTGACAGCGCAGTACTTCCCCACGTCGAACCTCACCGGCACGCCGGCGGCCACGCGCGACGAGCCGTGGATCGACACCGACTATCACGCGGTCGCACCGGTCCCCGGTCTGCCGGCCAACGGCTGGTCGGTGCGCTGGACGGGCACCATCACCGCCCCGGTGACCGGCGCGTACACCTTCAACCTCACCAGCCACGGCAGCGCCGCGCTGTATCTGGATGGTGCCGAGGTGGCTTCCGGCAAGGGCTCCTTCCCCTCCTCGACCGCCACGGCGACGGTGGACCTGGTGGCCGGACAGCCGCACTCGATCCGGGTCGACTATCAGGGCACGAGCACCATCGAGCTGGGCTGGACCGCGCCGGACGGCGCGCAGGATCCGCAGATCGCGCAGGCGGTGGCGGCGGCCAAGTCCTCGGACGTGGCCGTGGTGTTCGTCGGCGAGAAGGAGAGCGAGGGCGTCGACCGCACCGGCCTGGGACTGCCCGGCTATCAGGATCAGCTCGTCGGGGCGGTCGCCGCCGCGAACCCTCGCACGGTCGTGGTGCTCAACACCGGCGGCCCGGTGCTGATGCCGTGGCTCGGCCGGGTCGCCGGCGTGCTCGAGGCCTGGTATCCGGGCGAGGAGGACGGGAACGCGATCGCGGCGGTGCTGTTCGGTGACTCGGCCCCGAGCGGACGCCTGCCGATCACCTTCCCGCGCAGCCTCGCCGACACTCCGGCCAACACTCCGGCGCAATATCCGGGCGTCGGCGGCGTCGCTACGTACTCCGAAGGCGTGTTCGTCGGCTACCGGCACTACGACGAAGCCGGAATCGATCCGCTGTTCCCGTTCGGATACGGGCTGTCCTATACGACGTTCAAACTCAGCAGGCTGAGAGTCGAGGACGGCGGCCGGTCGGTCGGCGTCGACGTGACGAACACCGGTCGGCGGGCCGGTTCGGAAGTGGTCCAGCTCTACATCGGGCATCCGCTGGACTCCGCGGTGCCCGAGCCGCCGAATCAGCTTGAAGGCTTCGCGAAGGTGCAGCTCGCGCCGGGACAGACGAAGCACGTGACGCTCAAGCTCACCCCGCAGTCCTTCGCCTACTGGAACACCGCCGCGAACACCTGGACCGTGCAGCCAGGCACCTACACGGTCCGCGTCGGTACCTCCTCGCGTGACCTCCCGCTCGCCGCGCACATCAAGATCGGTGGCTGATATGACAGTTCGACGCCTGCTCGCACTGGTCACGACCGGGACGCTCGCCGCGGCGCTGCTTTCGGCGGCAACCACAGCGCACGCGAGCAGCGGGCCGACGACCGCGTGGCGCGACGGCGCATTTCATGTCGACGTCCCGGGTGTAGTCGGCCGCTCGGACGTGGTGCTCGGCCAGCCGAATCTCGCCGCGGCGCAGGCGATGCCGCTCGGCAACGGCAGCCTCGGCGCGGCGGTGTGGGCGGCGAGCGGTTTCACCGCGCAACTCAACCGCGCCGACACCCTGCCCGACCGGCTCTCCCCCGGCCAGGTGGTGATACCTGGCCTGGCGAAACTGACCGGCGCACCGGACTACCACGGCCGCCTCGACCTGTATGACGGAGTGCTGACAGAGTCCGGCGGCGGCATGACCGCGACGGCGTATGTGAGTTCTGCGACGGACGAGCTCGTCGTGAACGTGACCGGCGCCGATCCCGGCGCCGTCCAAACCGCGCGGCTCGGCTTGTGGCAGCCGAGAACCCCGGCCGCACAAGCCGTCGGCGGAAGCGTGGGCGTGCTCTCGCAGACCTGGGTGGACAACACCCAGCCCGGCGCAAGCAACGAGACCTTCGGCGCGCTCGGCGCCGTGACGGCCTCAGGCCAGGGCGTGCAAGCCAGCGTGGTCGATCCGCTCACGGTGCAGGTCAGTTTTCGTCCGCACGCCGACGGCTCGTTCCGGGTCGTGGTGGCCGCCCCGCAGTGGACCGGCGGGGACGTGACCACCGTGGCTCGCGGTCTGCGCGCCGATGCCGCGCCGATTCGCGCCGCAGCCCTGGATACCGCGCAGCGACGCTGGTGGCACAGTTACTGGAGCCGCGTCGGGTTGATGGAGCTGTCCTCCGCAGACGGCGCTGCGCAGTACCTTGAGAACGTCCGGTTGATCAGCCTGTACGCGGCGGCCGCGGAGCGCGGCACGGTGCGGCCGGGTTCGCAGGCCGGCGTCGCCGACCTGTTCGACTCATCGCAGGATTCACATTCCTGGGACCCGGCCTCCTACTGGGGCTGGAACCTGCGGATGATGGTGACGGCGAATCTCGGCGCGGGCGCGTTCGGCAACAACGACGGCTATTTCGCGATGTACCGCAACGATCTGCCGGCGATCGAGAACTGGACGTCGAGCCAGTTCGGCGGGCTGCCGGGCGCCTGTGTCCCGGAGACCATGCGGTTCAACGGCGTCGGCATCCAGGTGCACCAGGCGAACGGGGTGTGGGGCGCACGGCCCTACCTGGACTGCAGCGCGCAAGGGCCGGCGAACTTCAATGCCAGAACCCTGAGTACCGGCGGCGAGGTCTCGCTGTTCATCTGGCAGACCTATCTGGCCACCGACGACCTCGGCTTCCTGCGGGCTAACTATCCGCTGATGGCCGCCTGGGCGCGATTCATGCTGGCCTACGCCAAGCCCGGCGCCGACGGCTTCCTGCACACCCGCCCGTCCAACGCGCACGAGACGCAGTGGGACGTGGACGATCCGACCACTGACATCGCCGCCATGGACGCGGTCTTCCCCGAGGTGGTCCAGGCGGCGCGGATCCTGCGCCGCGACGGCGACCTGGTCGGCCAGATCGAGGCCGCGCTGCCGAAGATCCTGCCGTATCCGCGCACCGACGCCGCGACCCGGACCCAGCAGCTCACCCCGGCCGCCGACGCGACCGGCGGCGACGTGATCGGCATGTCATACCAGCAGGCCGCGCCGACTCACAACACCGAGAACCTCGGCCTGGAGCCGGTCTGGCCGTATGGACTGGTCGGCGACAGCGGGCCGCTGAGCGCGCTGGCCCAGCGCACCTTCACCGATCGGCCGAACGTCGAGATCAACGACTGGAGCCTCGACCCGATCGACGCGGCACGGCTCGGGTTGTCCGCGGACGTCGCCAAGACGCTCGTCGACCAGACCGAGAAGTACCAGTCGCGCCCCTCGGGCCTGGCCGCGTTCGGCGCGAGCTATCCCGAGCCATATGCGGAGCAGGGTGCGGTGGTCGCGGACGCGTTGCAGGAGGCGATGGTGCAGGACTACGACGGCTTGCTGCGCATCGCCCCGGCGTGGCCGAGCGGCTGGGACGCCGACGCCAGCGTGTACATCCAGCACCGCAGCAAGGTCGATGTACAGGTGCGCGGCGGCCGGCTGCTGACCGTGGTGATCGAGGCCGGAGCGACCGGCCCGATCCGGATCCGCAATCCGTGGCCGGGACAGGCAGTCCAGGTGGTCAGCGGTAAGACGCACATCGTCGTGGGGCCGACATCAGCAGACGAAGTCACCCTGCCCGCGATGCAAGGGAACGGATACCTCGTGGAGCCGGTCGCCGCCCCGACCACCGCACTGCCCTATGCCCCAGTCACCGGAACGCCGGCCACGGCTTACCGGACGCTCGGCGCGGCGCAGATCGGTCTGCCAGCCGCAGGCTAGGCCCGGTCCGCTACCCGCATTTCGCCTATGCGTTGACGAGCGTATTGACGCGCGGTAGCGGACCGCGTACGGTCCTCAATCTAGTAAGAGAACTTTCCTAACCGCGTGCCGGGTCCCACCACGCCCGGCACGCGGTGCGCCATGAGCAGCACCAAGGACCGCAGCACGAAAGACAACCCACGCACCCACCCGTTTCCCTGGGACGGAGCCCGCAGTCATGCGCAAGCTGCCCACGCTCGCCGCGCTCGCGGCGGTATCAACCCTCGTACCGGTCGGCCTGATCGCCCTCGGTGCGAACTCCGCGACCGCGGCCGGTACCTTCCCGGCGCACTACGCGGCGCCGTATCTGCAGATCTCGAGCGGCGACGCGGGCGACATGGCCGCCGACCTGTCCGCGAGCGGCGACAAGTTCTACACCCTGGCCTTCCTGACGCCGAAGTCCGGCTGCACGCCGGAGTGGGAGGACGGCGGCGACTCGGTCGGCGCGTTCAGCAGCCAGATCAACGCGATCAAGGCGGCCGGCGGCAACGTGATCATCTCCTTCGGCGGCGAGGCGGGCGGGGAGTTGGCGCAGACCTGCACCTCGGTGTCGAACCTGACCGCCGCGTACAAGAAGGTGGTGGACACCTACGGGGTCACCCGGCTGGACTTCGACATCGAAGGCAGCGTGCTCGACGACACCACCTCCAACGCCAGGCGCGCCCAGGCGCTGGCCGCGCTCCAGGCCGCCGAACCGGCCGTGCAGATCGACTTCACCGTCCCGGTCGACCCCACCGGCCTGGAGTCCAACGCCGTCAACCTGCTCAAGGGCGCCAAGAGCAAGGGCGTGAAGGTCAACCTCGTCAACATCATGACGATGGACTTCGGCGACGGGCAGAACGCGCTCGCCGACGCCGAGTCCGCGGCCAACGGGACCGTGCCGCAGCTGGAGTCGGTCTACGGGGTCTCCTCGGCGCGGGCCTGGAACATGCTCGGGCTCACCCCGATCGCCGGGCACAACGACGACAACGAGAACTTCACCCAGTCCAACGCCGGCACGCTGGAGAGCTTCGCGGCGAGCCACGGCGTGCAGGAGCTGGCCTTCTGGGAGGTCGACGGCTACGACAAGGGCACCGGCTACGCCTACTCCAAGATCTTCAACAAGATCACCGGTGGGAGCACGGGCGGAGGTGGCGGTGGGGGCCACGCCTACGTCGGCGCCCAGTCCGGCAAGTGCATCGACGACAACAACTCCAGCACCACCAACGGGACCCAGCTGGAGATCTACACCTGCAACGGCGGCGCCAACCAGTCGATCGTGACCAGCGGCAGCACGCTGCAGGTCGAGGGCAAGTGCATCGACGCCAACAACAACCAGACCGCGAACGGCACCATCGTCGACATCTACACCTGCAACGGCGGCGCCAACCAGAACTGGACCTACAGCGCCTCCTCAGGCACCATCGTCGGCGCCCAGTCCGGCAAGTGCATCACCGTGCAGGGTGCCAGCACCGCCAACCTGGCCAAGCTGATCCTGTACACGTGCAACGGCGGGGCCAACCAGAAGTGGACCGCGCAGTGAGGCGAGCCGCCGAGCTGCTTTGAGCCGAAGCCGGTGCGCGGATATCGCTCCTGCTGCCGCCGCGGCGTCCCGTCGGACGCCGCGGCGGCAGCGCGATTTTCGTTACCCGCCGAGGGTGATGAGTTCGGCGCTGCCCGATGCGATCGGCAGGGCCAGCGCGCCGTTGTGGACGCGCACTCTGTCCGCCGGACGGAGGGGAAGCCGGCCGGCACGGTCGACGCTGGCGCCCTGGATCTGCACGCCCTGGGCGCTGGCGAGCGACTTCCCGGTCAGGTGCACCACGGACCCGGTCGCGCCGGTGTGGCCTCCGGTGAAGCGGATGGCGAGGCTCACCGGCGCGGCCGTGGTCGCGTCCTTCTCGATGACGGCGACCCGGATCTTGCCGTCGTCGCCGCGCACCGCGTAGGCGGTCAGGTTAGGCGCGGTCCCAGAGCCGCTAGCGGAGACCTTCACCGGCAGGAACCGGCCGGCTCCCATGTGGTCGGCGAGGTAGAGGCCGTAGTACTCGGGGGCGGCGGTGTAGACCTCGGCCTTCTCGTCGGCCGCGTTCGCGGCGCAGATCGGCGTGTAGATCTGGAACTTGCCGTTGTACAGCGGCGCGTCGCACACGCCGAGGCCGCCGTGGAAGTTCAGGCCGTTGAATCCGTCCTGCGCCATCAGCAGGCTGTAATCGAGGGCCCAGAGCGACGAGGCGTACGTGTCGCTGACCCCGGTGATGCCGCCGCCGGCGGCCGAGTTGGTCTCGTCGATCCGGATCGGCAGGCCGGCGGCGCGCGCGCCGGCCAGCTCCTGCGCGACGTTCGCGACCTCGCTCGTGTCGGTCTGCGGCGAGAGCAGCTGCGTCGCCGTCGAGCCGCCCGGCACGCTGTACCCGTGGATCGTCAGCAGGCTGAGCCGGCTCTTCTCGGCCTGCGCGAACTGCGAGACCCAAGCTCCGGTGGTGGTCGGCGAGCTGACGTCCGGCCCGGCCAGCGGCGTGCTGCCCGCTGCGACGGCGCAGGCCTGCCAGTCCGGGAGGTACTGGGTGTAGCCGTAGGGCGCGGTGCGCAGGCCGTTGTGCGCCCAGTCGTTCGGCTCGTTGCCGCATTCGGCCCCGAGCAAGTTGCTTCCCAGCGTGGCCTTGAGGACCTTGGCCTCGTCGGTCGCCAGCGCCGCGTCGTAGTGCCCGAGGTTGATGCCCACCTCGGCACGCCAGCCGGTGGCGTCGAGGAAGTGGCCGAGCCGGGCGATGTCGGACGGCCCGACGACATCCTGTACCCAGCTGGGCGGCGGCTGCGGCGGGGGTTGGCCGGCCGGCTCCCAGAGGGTGTCGCGGTCGAGCGTGTTCCCGCCGATGCGCAGGTTGCCGGAGCCGAGCGTGCGCAGCAGGTTGACCAGGTTGCCGGTGCCCGCGTCGAAATTGCCGACGCCGAGCTCGCGCATCTCGTAGGAGAGGCCCACGAAGTCGCGCGGGAGCGCACCGTAGGGATGCGCGGTGTCAATGGTCAGCGTCACCTGCGCCGGTGCGGTCGCCGACGCGGCGGGCGAGTCGGCTATCACTGCCGCGCCGGCGGTTCCGGTGCAGCAGAGCGCTGCGAGCGTGAGGGCGATGGTCGCCGGTGCCGTGCGTCGTCGTTGAGCAGGGGGCATAGGGGCCGTCCTCTTCACATATGTGAATGATATTCAGAAGCATGACCGCCAAGCACGCTACGCGACGGGAAAGGGGCCCACAAGCGTTTCATTCGCCGTTTCATCGCCCGGTTCTGAGCGGTTGTGAGCGTCGTTCTTGAGTAAGCGTCAGTTCATGCCACAGGGTCTTGTGATCAACCGGGTGCCGCCACCATGATGGGTGACCGCTCTGCGTCTGGAGGGATCGAGCACGTTCAGCAAGCGCATTTCACCTGGTGCGGACGGACCCGGACAGGGTCGCGGCGGGCAGTTCGGGTATCCGCGGCCCCGGCTTTTCGCCGGGCTCACGCTGACCCGGCTGACCGCGGCGGCCGCGGTTCTCGGCGCGGTGGCCGGCTGCATCGTCGCCTTCGGCGTTCTGCGTCCGAGCGGGAGCGGCAACGGCGCCCCGCCGCCCGCCGTCGTTCCGGTCATCGGCCCGACGAACGGATCGGCGGCGACCACCGTCACCGGCGCGGGACTGCCCAGCCCCAGCCCGACGCCGACCTCCCCGTCGCCGCGACCCAGCGGCTCCGTGGCGAGAACGCCCGCGGGCGCGTCGCAGTCGCCTGCGGCCTCGCCGCTGCCGCCGCGCGCCTACGAGGGTGACGCGAGCGGGAACGTGCTGGCCGGCGGTGCTAAGGCCGGCTGGTGCGGGGCCTGTCCGGACGGTATGAAGATCCGCTTTCTCGGCGAGGGCGGCACGCTGACCTTCCCGGACGTCAGGGCCTCGGCCGCCGGCGACTACACCATGAAGATCGTATTCACCGAGGGCGACACGAGCGGCGGCCGCGATGCCGTCGTCTCGGTCGACGAGGTCGACACGAGCGTGTATTTCGCCGGGAACGGCGACTGGAACAGCCCACAGGCGCTGACCATGACGGTTCACCTGGCCGCCGGGCGCAACTCCATCGAATTCAGCAACCCGGCGAACGTGGCCCCGGACATCGCCGAGATCGTCGTCTGAACCTGTCGGCTGCGCACGGGCGGCGGGCGGGTGCTTGCCAACCCCGGGCGGCTGACGTACTTTCCTCCACGCGAAGTTCTTCGCGACACGGCCGTTATGAGGGTGGCGGCCATATTCGCCCCCTTGCATACGTAGGCCGTGGAGGTCATGTCATGAGGTTCCGCCGCGGAACCCGTTCCACTCGCGCGCTCGCAGCCGTCGCCGCTGCGGCCGCCGCCACCCTCGCCGGCGCTCTCGCGGTCGTGGTGCTGCCGACCGCCGCGAGCGCGGCGGCCGGGCCCGGCAGCTACACCATCGTCAACGCCGGCAGCAGCCACCTGTGCCTGGACCTGCCCGGTTCGAGCACCTCCGCCGGCGTGCAGCTCGATTTGCAGAGCTGCGCCGGGTCCGCGAACCAGGTATGGACCCTGACGGGCGCGAGCACCGGCTACACGATCACCTCGCCGGTCAGCGGCCTGTGCCTGGGCATCGCGGGCGCGTCGACCAGCGCAGGCAAGGCGGTCCAGCAGCAGGCCTGCGACGGCACCGCCAACCAGCGGTGGACGCTCAACGCCAGCGGAAGCGACTACCAGCTCATCAACGTCAACGCGGCCAAGTGCATGAACGCCTCCGGCAGCGGCACCTCGGCGGGAACCCTGGTGGTGCAGAACAGCTGTGACAGCAGCGCCACGAAGCTGTGGACGCTCAATGCCGGCACGTCGAGCCCGAGTCCGAGTGCGAGCCGGAGCGCGTCCGCCTCCGCCTCGCCGTCACCGAGTTCCAGCCCGACTCCGCCGCAGCCCGGCGAGCCGAGCGTGCCGGGCACCTGCACCCCGGTTGCCGCGCAGCTGGCCAAGCCGAGCAACGAGCAGTTCACCAGCGCGCAGGAGTCCGCGCCCCCGGACACGGCGCGTATCCAAGCGGCGCTCGACAGCTGCGCCGGGACCGGCAAGGCGGTGGAGCTGACCGCGAGTGGCGGCGACACCGCGTTCCTCTCCGGCCCGCTGACGGTCAACGCGGGTGAGGTGCTGCTCGTCGATTCCGGAGTCACGCTCTACGCCTCCCGCAACCCCGCCGACTACCAGGTCTCCGGCCAGCCGAAGTGCGGCACCCTCGGAGCCTCCGACGGCAGCACCCTCGGCACGGCCACCGGCTGCGTGCCGTTCATCGCCGTCCGCGGCAACAACTCCGCAGTGATGGGCACCCAGAGCGCCTCGGGCAGTCAGGGCGTCATCAACGGCCGCGGCGACCAGGACATGCTCGGCACCAGCACCACCTGGTGGGCGCTGGCCGAGTCCGCGCACAGCAAGACCACCACGCAGCAGGAGAACCCGAAGCTGATCACGGTCTTCGGCGCCTCGAACGTGACGATGTACCACATCAGCCTGACGAACTCGCCGATGTTCAACGTGCTGCTCGAGGGCGGCAGCGGGTTCACCGCCTGGGGCGTGCGGATCGACAACCCGGACAACGCCCGCAACACCGACGGCTTCGATCCCGACAGCGCCAGCAATGTCCTGATCACCGACAGCTACATCAACACCGGTGACGACGGGGTCGCGGTCAAGGCCGACGCCGGCGGCGCCGCCAGCCACATCACCGTGAGCAACACCAGCTTCTGGGGCATCCACGGCCTGTCGGTCGGCAGCCAGACCAACGGCGGCGTGCAGGACGTGACCTTCGCCGGAAACTACATCCACGGCGGCACCGACATTCACGGCAACACCGCGTCCAGCAACAACGGGGTGCGGGTCAAGAGCGACACCAGCTTCGGCGGCACGGTGTCCGGGGTCAGCTTCGTGAACACCTGCGAGACCGGGGTCGAGCACCTGATCCTGATCGACCCGCAGTACCTGAGCGGGAACGGCTCGACGGTGCCCAACTTCGCCGACATCACCATCGACGGCCTGAAGGCGGTCAACTCCTCGTCAGGCAAGTCGACCCTCAACGGCTACTCCGCCGCCTATCCGCTTGGCCTGACCCTGGAGAACGTCCAGCTCGACGCGACCAAGGTCGCCGCGCAGTACGCCAACATCAGGATCTACAACGCCAATATCGCGCCCACGGGCACCGGCGTCACGGTGACCAGCTTCACCGGCTCCGGCAGCGTGCCCAGCTGCGCCAGCTTCCCGAGCTGGCCGGGGCTGTAACCGCACCGGGACGAGAAGGTCGCGAGGCGGGCCGCCGCATCAGTGGCGGCCCGCGTCGCCGAACCCCGACAGGATCAGCGCGGGGACCTGGTCGGCGGGCAGGGGTCGGGAGAAGTAGTAACCCTGCCCGGTGTCCGCGCCCAGCTTGCGCAGCGTCTCGGCCTGCGCCCCGGTCTCCACGCCCTCCGCGATCACCATCATGCCGCAGGCGCGCGCCAGGTTGATCAGGCTGCTGACGATCGGTTCCTCGGAGCCGTCCTGCGCGCCGCCGTCCGGCACGGCCGCGGGGATCAGCCCCTTGACGAAGGAGGAGTCTATTTTCAGCGTGTGCGCGGGCAGCCTGCGCAGGTAGGCCAGGTTCGAATAGCCGGTGCCGAAATCGTCGATGGCGATGCGCACGCCGAGGTCGGCGAGCTCCCGCAGCCGTTGCACGGCGGGCCTTCCGCGCCGGCCCGGCTCCATCACCGCGCTCTCGGTCAGCTCCAGCTGGAGGCGGGCCGGGGGCAGCCCCCCGGCCTCGAGCGCGTCGCGCACCTCGCGGACCAGTCCGGGGTCGCGCACCTGGGGCACCGCGACGTTCACCGAGACGGTGACCGGCGCGCCCTCCGGCGGCCGCGGCCAGGTCGCGGCGTCGGCCACGGCGCGGCGCAGCACCCAGCGGCCGAGCGCCACGATGGCGCCGGTCTCCTCGGCCAGCGGCACGAACCGGCCGGGGCCGAGCAGCCCGAGCCGCGGATGGTTCCAGCGCACCAGGGCCTCGAGCGAGCGGACCCGCTGGTCGGCCAGGTCCACGATGGGCTGGTACTCCAGGAACAGCTCGCCGCGTTCGAGCGCGCCGGGCAGCTCCTGGGAGAGCGCGTAGCGGGCCACCTGCCGGGCGTTGCGCTGCGGGTCGAACAGCGCCCAGCGGTCGCGCCCGGCCGCCTTGGCCCAGTACAGCGTGACGTCGGCGGCGCGCAGCAGCTCGCTCGGGCCGGCCCCCTCGACCGGCTGCTCCACGATCCCGATGCTGCCGGTGACGGTCAGCTCGCGCCCGTCGAGCAGCACCGGTTCGCGGATCGCCGCGAGCACCCGCTCGGCCACCTCGATCGCGCTTTGCGGGCCCGCGGTGTCGGGCAGCAGGATGACGAACTCGTCGCCGCCCATCCGGGCCACCGGATGAGCGTGCGGTTCGACGGCCTCGCGCAGCCGGGCGGCGATCTGGATCAGCAGCCGGTCGCCGGCGTCGTGGCCGAGGGTGTCGTTGACCGCCTTGAATCCGTCGATGTCCAGGAAGCAGACCGCGATGCGCCGGCCTTCGCCGGCCTCGCCGCTCTTAGCGGAGCCGCTCTCAGCGAGGCCGTCGCCGTCGTCCGCGTCCGCTGCGTCTTCGCTCTCAGTGCTCTCAGTGTCTTCGCTCTCAGTGTCTTCGCCCTCGGCGCGGCCGTCGCGGAAGTTCAGCGTGGCGGCGAGTTCTTCGAGCAGCAGGGTGCGGTTGGGCAGGCCGGTCAGCGGGTCGTGGGTGGCCTGGTGGCGCAGCCGCTCGGTCATCTCGCGCCGTTCGGTGATGTCCTCGAACAGCCCGACCACGAGCGCCGTCTTGCCGTCGTCCCCGATCACGCTGCTGGCCCGCATGCGGGCCCAGATGACCTCACCGTCGGAGAGCACGAACTGCTTCTCGCCGGTCATCTGGCGCCGCCGGCCGGCCAGCAGCGCGCGGTAGTGCTCCCAGTACTCCGGCGGGTCGGTGGGCAGCCGCAGGGAGCTGATCTCCAGGCCGCGGGCGGCGCGGGCGTCCCGGCCCAGCATCCGCGCCAGCGGCTCGTTGATCTCCAGGATGCGGCCTTCGCCGTCGGCGATGCCGATACCGAGGGCCGCGCCGCGGAACACCGCCCGGAACCGCGCCTCGCCGGTGCGGTGCGCGTCGAGCACCGCGATGCGGATCGCTTCCTGCTCGCGGCGGGTGCGGTCACGCAGGCCCTCGGCGTACCCGGCGGCCAGTCCCGCATACAGGGCGGTGCGTACGGCCGAGTCGATCTCGGTGGGCAGGTGGTCGGCGAGGACCGCGATCGACGCGGCGAGCGATTCCGGCTGAGTGTGATGCGAGTCGATCAGCGCACTGCCTACCGCGCTACCGGCCTTTCGCGCCGCGACCGGATCGGTCAGCGCGTCGCGGACCCAGTCCGCCAGCACGGCCGCCAGCGCCCTCGTCTCGGCCGCGCTCATCGGCACCGAGCCGGCCGCGGCCAGGGCCCCCGCCCACGCCGACGGCAGGTCCCCGGCGCTCTCGCTCACTCCAGCCGCCCTACGGCGCCGTAACCCGAGTATCGCTTCACGTCCCCGTCCAGCGGGTCCGGAAGCGCGGCCTCCTCGTCGGGACGCCACCGGGTCATGTCGGTGAGCCCGGGCGGCACCAGCTCGTAACCGCTCATCAGGTCCATGATCTCGGCGTGGCTGCGCATGGTCATCGTCGCGCTGGAGCGGGAGTAGACCTCCTCCAGGCTGCGGATGCGCTCGGGGAAGTAGTCGCGCGTGCCGTGGCTGACCGCCAGATACGAACCCGCGACGCTCGCCCGGCGGTAGGCGGCGACGATGCCGGCCGGATCGTCGCTGTCCGGCACGAAGTGCAGCACCGCGAACATCAGGACCGCGAGCGGGCGGCCGAGGTCCAGGAAGCCGTCGAGGGCGGGATCGGCCAGCACGCGCTCCGGGTCGCGCAGGTCGGCATGGACGAACCTGGCGTTCGGCGTCTCGGCCAGCAGCACCCGGCTGTGCGCCACCGCCACCGGATCGCTGTCCACGTAGACGGTGCGCGCCCGCGGGTTGACCGCGGCGACTATCTCGTGCACGTTGCCCACGGTCGGGATCCCGGAGCCGAGATCGAGGAACTGCTCGATCCCCTGCCCAGCCAGGAAAGTGACCGCCCGGCGCAGGAACGCCCGGTTCGCGCGGGTCACCTGCGGCAGTTCCGGCCAGGCGCCCAGGGCCTTTTCGGCCAGCTCCCGGTCTGCGGCGAAGTTGTGCGATCCGCCCAGGTAGTAGTCGTACATTCGAGCGGGCGCCGGGCGTTCCAGATCGATCTCGTCCGGGGCCCACGCTGGGCGATGCGACACGGTGCTGCCCTTCTTACGGCGACGCGCCGCCACCGGCCGCAGACGGACCAGCGACGTTCCTGCGAGCGAGCATACGACGACGGGAGACCCTGATATAAGACCCCGTTCTGGCCATCCGCGGCCCGCCTGATCGGGAACAGGTCCGACGTCTTGACGCACGGCTCCCGTATCGGTTAAATCACAGCGCGAATAAACGGCCCGTCGACTCCCGCCTTCCTCCGGCCTGAACAGCAGGACTCTTATTCCGAACGAGGAGGTCGCGCATGTCCGTTTCAGGCGAGATCAGCCCGCCTTTGCGCAGACGCAGCAGAACCCTCGCGATCGCCACCGCCGCCGTGACCGCGGCCGGCCTCGCGATCCCCGCGCTGGTGAACGGCTCCGCCGCCGGCTCCTCCATCGCGCCCTGGCTGGACGCGAGCCAGCCGACGCCGGTCCGGGTCGACGCCCTCCTGCGCGCCATGACGCTGGAGGAGAAGGTCGGCCAGATGGACCAGCAGCTGGTCACCACGCTCACCGACCCGAACAGCGCGACCTGCGCGGACAACGGCTGGAACATGCCGAACACCGCCTGCATGCAGAAGATCCTGATCGACCAGCACGTCGGTTCGATCCTGGCCGGCGGCACCAACAACCCGCCGGACACCACCGGCAAGGGCGGGGTCGGCAACACCGGCGCCGACTGGGCCACCGAGTACAACATCATCCAGCAGTACGCGATCAAGAACTCGCGGCTGCACATCCCGGTCGTGTTCGGCGTGGACGCGGTGCACGGCTTCGGGCACCCCTATCAGGCCCCGCTGTTCCCGCAGTCCATCGGCATGGGCGCCACCTGGGACCCGGCCGCCGCGCAGGCCGGCGGCGAGGTGACCGCGAACGCGCTGCGGGCCACCGGCTGGAACTGGGACTTCGCCCCGGTGCAGGATCTCGCCCGGGACAACCGCTGGGGCCGCACCTACGAGACCTGGGCCGAAGAGCCCGCGCTCTCCGCGGCGATGGGCGCCGCGAACATCAAGGGCCTGCAGGCGGCCTCGGCCGGCGGCGGGTTGAAGGTGAGCGCCACGGTCAAGCACTTCGCCGGCTACTCGCAGTCGGTCAACGGCCACGACCGCAACGAGGCGCTGCTGCCGCTGAACTACCTGCAAGACACGATCCTGCCCTCCTACGCGGGCGGAATCGACGCGGGGGCCGGGGCCGTGATGGTCGACTCCGGATCGATCAACGGCGTTCCGGCAACCGCCTCGCACTACCTGCTGACCGACATCCTGCGTGACCAGATGGGCTTCCGGGGCGTCGTGATCAGCGACTACCAGGACGTGCCCGCGTTGCAGAGCACTTACCACATCGCCGCCGACCTGCCCGGGGCGATCGCCGCCGCGGTCAACGCCGGCGTCGACATGAGCATGCAGGTCTCCAACCCGGACCAGTGGCAGGCCGCGATCCTGCAGGACGTGCACACCGGCAAGATCTCGCAGGCCCGCATCGACCAGGCGGTGCGCCGGATCCTGACCATGAAGTTCCAGCTCGGCCTGTTCAACCAGCCGTGCGTGGCCGACCCGAGCAAGCCGTGCGTGGACGTCGGCGCGGCGGACGCCGCGGTGACCGCCGGGCGCGACCAGACGCTCAAGGCCGCGCAGGAGTCGATGACGCTGCTGCGCAACCAGGGCAACGTGCTGCCGCTCACCCCCGGCAGCAAGGTCGTGGTCACCGGTCCGAGCGCGGACTCGATGACCAATCAGCTCGGCGGCTGGAGCGTGAGCTGGCAGGGCGTCTTCGGCGCCGGGCATGTGTGCTGCATGGGACCGGCCAACCAGATCCCGCCGGGCACGACCGTGCTCAGCGGAATCAAGGCCGATGACCCGGCAGCCGTCTACGCGCCCGACCAGGCCACAGCGCTAGCCGACGCGTCGAGCGCGAGCGCGTACGTGGTCGCGGTCGGCGAGAAGGCCTACGCGGAAGGGCTCGGCGACAACCCCGCTCCGGCGCTCGCGCCGGACCAGCAGGCGCTCATCACCGCGCTGGAGGGCACCGGCAAGCCGGTCATCGTGGTCGTGATCGCGGGACGGCCGGTCGGGCTCGGCCCGGCGGAGAAGGCCAACGCGGTGCTGATGGCCTACCAGGGCAGCACCGAGGCCGGCCAGGCGGTCGCGGACGCGATCTTCGGCAAGATCGACCCGAGCGGCAAGCTGTCGGTGAGCTGGCCGTCCGACGCATCCAGCGTCGGCGGCGACTTCAACGGCGGCGCACCCTCCCCGCTCGGCGACCAGCCGAAGTTCTTCGACCAGCTGCCAGGCACCGGTTCCGGTCCGGGGCACTCCTACAACCCGCTCTACCCGTTCGGGTACGGGCTCTCCTACACCACCTTCGCCAACAGCGGCCTGACCGTCACGCCGACGGTCCGGACGCACGGCAACGCCACGGTCACCTTCACGGTCACCAACACCGGTTCCGTGGCAGGCACCGACATCGTGCCGGTGTACGTGGCGCAGCCGGTCAGCGCCGTGGTGGTGCCGCCGCAGCGCCTTGTCGGCTTCGCGCGGGTAACGCTGAACCCGGGCCAGTCCAAGCAGGTGCACGTCACGTTCCCGGCCTCCGCTCTCGGCGTCAGCCAGGGCGACATCAACAGCGCGGCCCCGCCGAGCGTCGAGCCGGGCGGCTACATCGTGCAACTCGACAAGAACGACACCACGCCGTACGACGTCGACCTGTCGGCCAACTTCACCATTCGGTGACGCGACACGAGCGGCGGTACGCCGGCCGGACCGGTCGGTGTGCCGCCGCTCGTCCGTAGGTCCACCGGTTAACGTGGCTTCGTGCCGGAATCCTCGATCACCGACCAACCCGCCGAAGTCGGCCCGATCACGCCGGCCCGTAGACGACTTCGCCGCAGCGTCTTGATCTCGGTGGCGGTCGTGCTCGTCGGCGCGGCTCTGGTCGCCTCAGGGATCCTCGCGTACATCAACGAGCGCGACGACCGCCAGCACCTCAGCTACGTCGGCACGGCCGGCCGGGGCGCGCGGCTCGAGCTGACCGTGCGGGTGCAGCGGGTCGACGTCGCGGGCGAGGAGATGACGCTCAGCGTCCTGCCCTCGCCGCGTGGTGCCTTGGCCACGGACGAGTTGGCCGGCGAGATGGCGCAGACCGTGCGGCTCTACACGCCGTCACTCGCGCAGAGCAGCGTCACCCTGGAGAAGGGCACGATTCCGGCGCTGCAGCAGATCGACGTCCCGCTCAGCGACGGCACACCGACCGACTATCCCTTCGACCACTATTCCGCCGACATCGTGTGGGCCGCCTCGGCGGACGACGGTACGCCGGTTCCGGTGGTGATGGACTTCGAGAACCGGGATCCGTTCTTCTCGGTCCATCCCCGCTCCGCGGTCGCGGCCACCCAGGGCATCCTGCTGGAGACCGACATCGGCCGCTCGCGCGGCACGTTCATCCTGGCCTGGTTCATGATGGCGGCGATGTGGGCGATGTCGCTCGCGGTGCTCGGCGGAGCCTCGGTCATGGTGCGGCGCCGGCTGGGCCTGGTGTGGCCCGGGATGGCGTGGATGGCCGCCACGGTCTTCGCGCTGGTCGGCCTGCGCAACGCCGCTCCGGGCAGCCCGCCGATCGGATCGATCATCGACTATGCGGCGTTCTTCTGGGCCGAAGCGGTGACTGTGGCCAGCGTCGCCTGGGCGGCGGTCGCGGGCCTGCACGTCGAGCACCACAGAGACGACCCCTGAACCAGACAGCCCCTGAACATACGTCAGGTCCGGCCGCGCCCTGACCGGACCTGACGCGCTCAGCGGGACTACGAGCAGGTGATCTGCGCGCCTCCCCAGTCCGAGTGGTCGTGCGCGTTGCCGTCGCCGCCGTCCCCGACCACCAGGTCGAGCACCTGAGCCCCGGTCAGATCGACGCTCAGGCTCGTCGCCGCCTGATACCCGTGGATGACCGGGGTGGTGGTCAGCGCCTTGCCGTCGGCCAGCACGCTGAAGGTGACGCTGCCCGCTCCGGCGGTCTCGTCGTCCACGCCCACCGAGGCGGTGAAGGTGGTGCAGTGTCCGCCGAGGTAGATCTTCACGTCGCTGTTCGCGTGGACGCCAAGACCCTTCGCGAAGGTCACGCCGTTGATGGTGATCGTGTGCCCGTCACCGGCCGCCTGTTCGCCGTTGCTCATGTCGCGCTCGACCGGGCCCCAGCCGTTGGTGGCGGAGATGAACGACAGGTCGCTGACGTAGTCGCTGCCTGCCGCGGGTGGCACGTAGAAGCCGACGATGCGCTCGTCCATGGCTGTCTCGTGCTTTCCGCGTTGGGTGAAGGCAACCGTCGCCGTGAGCGCGGCGGCGGCCGGCTGGCTACCGGACGAAGGCTGCACCGTCCACGTGAACGTCGCCGACTTTCCGGGCTCGAGCCTGCTCACCGACGCCGGGCTCGGCGCGCTCGCCGTCCAGCCTGCGGGAATTGCCAGCGACGGAACCAGGTTGGTCGCGCGGCCGCGGCCAGCGGGAACCGACACCGTCGCGGTGGCGGTGAAGGCGGTCGCGGGTTGCGCGGTGTCGGGCACCTGCAGGCTCACGGTGGCGCCGGGAGCCTCGGGCATCGCGTACTTCGCCCTGTCGTAGCCCGGGCTGTTGACCGGACGCACGGTCAGCGACGACGCGTAGCTGCCGTAGTCGGTGAGCGCGACGGTCCCGAGGCCGCCGGTGCTGCCGTCCAGGTTCCACACGGCGATCGCGATGGTGTTACGCCCGTTTGTCTTCAGGATGCCGTTCGGCACCGGGAAGCTGTGCTGCGGGCCGAGGTAGTTGACGTAGTTGCCAATCATCCAACCGTTGACGTAGAGCTCGGCGCGGTACTTCTTTGACGGGTCGTCAGTGATGGTCAGGCCCAGCGAGGTGTCCTGGCCCTTGGGCAGGTTCAGGTCCACGGTGGTGCGGTACCAGCCGACGCCAGGAGTGGTGTTGGCGGTCGGCAGGCTCACCGGCTTCCACGTCGAGTCGTTGAAGCCGGGCAGCGGCCAGCCGGCCCGCTCGCCATAGAGGCCGCCGGTGGACAGCGGGCCGCGCACCGGGTCGATCTCCTGCTCGCCGCCGCGCACGCCCTGCAGCCGCCAGGTCACCGAGGTCAGCGGCGCGCCCAGGAGCGAGGCGCTGGTCAGGCCGCGGGCGGAGGTGTTGTTGTTGGTCGAGTTGTAGTCCTCTTCATGGCCCATGTTGACGGTGAGCACGGAGAGGATGTTGTCGCCGGTCTGCTGCAGCGCTCCGGCCGGGAAGGCGAAGTCGCCGCTGCCGGTCGTGGAGCTGCCGAGGAAGACTCCGTTGAGCCAGACCGAGAAGGCCTGCGCGCCGCCGCCGGAGTCGGAGACCAGGTGGACGCCGGTGGCCGCGGGCGAGTAGCGGAACCTGCCGCGGTACCAGGTGCTGCCGGTGTGGAATCCGTAGTCGTCGGCGTACAGGACGGGCAGCGAGCCGGTTCCGGTGACGCTGTAGGTGCTCGTCTTGTCGGCGACCGGCCAGCTCGAGTCGTCGAAGCCCGGCTGCGCTTCGGGCGATTCGGCCTGGTACTTCCAGCCGGTGAGCGCGGGCAGGGTGACGGCGGCCGCGGTCTGCACCGTGCCGACCTGGCTGCCGGTCGCGGAGAGCGTGGCGTGGATGCCGCGGCCGTTCCAGAAGACCGAGCGGGCCGAGGTGAACACCTCGATGGCCGGGTCGGTGCCGTTGTCGCCGGTCAGCTCCAGCACCTTGCCGCCGTCCTCGGTCGTGGCGGTGCGCAGCAGGTGGGTGCCGCGCACGAGTACCGGGCCGGTCGCCGTGTTCAGGGTCCAGAAGGTCTCGGCGGTCGGCTTGTCGGCGAGCAGGAGCAGCAGCGGACGGGAGCCACCGCTGATCGTGACCCGGGCAAGGCCGTCGTGCTTGTAGTTCAGCCGCAGGTCGCCGGTGGTGGCGTCCCAGGTCACCTTCACCGCGCCGCCGCTGCTTTGCACAGTGGGCTGGCTCGCGTAGCGCAGGACGGTCTCCCCGTCGGTGCCCTGGTCGCCGTAGAGCACCGCGATGTCGCGGCTGCCGATCGTCTCAGCGGTCATCAGCTGCGAGGTCGAGTATTGCAGTTGCGAGTCGCCGAGCTTGGTGTCCGCCACCAGCAGGTCCGATTCGCGGCCGTTCAGCGTGATCGAGGTGCCGGGCTCCTGCGGGACGCTCGGGTAGGTCGGGCCGCCGGCGGCTCCGGCCGGGGGCAGGTCGATCGCGTCGATGGACACGAAGTTGTCGGTCGAGGCGGACGAGTGGCTGCCGTCGACGACGATCTTGAGCGTGTGCGCGCCGTTGGTCAGGCCGCCGGCCGAGTAGATCACCGCCTGGCTCTGGCTGCCCGAGTCGTCGACGGTGGCCTGCTTGACGCCGTCGAGGTATACGTCGGCGTACCCGTGGTTGTTGGTCTTGGAGCCGATCCAGCGGATCGCGGTCCCGGTGAACGGAACGGTCAGCGAGTCGCCGGCGGTGTTGGAGAAGGACTCGGTGTTCTTGTAGTCGGTGCCGGTGTAGCTCTGGTTCGCCACGTGCGACCAGGAGCCGGTGTACTGCAGCACCGGATCGGTGTCGTCATACGTGTACTGACCCGCTATCCGCGCGTTGAAGTCGATGCTGATGTGGGTGTTGTCCACCGCGGTCGAGGTCGAGTTCGCGTGCCGCAGCACGAGGAACTGGGAACCGGTGTCGGGATTGCGGCGGGCCGTTTCCGTGACCGCGGCGTCGGACGGGGCCGCGCCCTGGACGCGGTCGGTCTTGGTCAGGTCGGGCAGCGCGGCCAGCGAGTAGCCGATCAGCTTGTCCTCGTAGTACTTCGGGTCGAGCTGCCGGGTCTCCCGGATCGCCGCGCCGTAGTCGTAGGAGGTGTAGTTCTCCGGCATGCCCAGCCAGCCCCAGTTGGTGCCGCCGTAGGTCATGTAGAAGCTCTGCGCCGTGGCGCCGACCGCGATGTTGTTCTTGTAGAACACGTCGGCGAACTGGTCGTTGATCAGCTGCGCGCACTTGTCGTAGCCGGGTCCGCCCCAGGGGTCGAAGGCGCCGCCCTGGAATTCCGGGGCGTACAGCGGCTTTCCGGCCGGGTGGTCGTAGCTGATGTCCGGCACGCCGTTCCACACGGTCGGGTTCGAGCAGTCGAAGCCCTGCGGGTAGGAGTCCGGGCCGTCGACGTCCAGGGCGCCGGTTCCGCTGTTGAACGTGCCGTTGTTGTTTCCGGTCAGCGGCACGGTGATGCCGTCCGTGCGCGCCTTGTCCTCGAGGTGCTGCATGTACGCGCGTCCGGCGGCGTCGCCGTTGTAGTACTCGTTCTCGACCTGATACGCGATCACGCTGCCGGTGCCGTTGGTCAGCTGGTGCCGGGCGAGGATTTTGTCGATCTGGGTGAGCCACTGGTCCGCGTAGGCCTCGAACGCCGGATCGTCGGTGCGGTTCTTCACGTTCTTGGTGCCGAGCCAGGCCGGCAGGCCGCCGCCGTCGACCTCGGCGTTGATGTACGGCGCGGGCCGCGCGATGACGTAGAGGCCGGCCTGCTGCGCCATGTCGAGCAGTTCGTCGACGTTGCGCACGCCGGTGAAGTCGTAGACCCCCGGCGCCGGCGAGTGGTATCCCCAGTCGAAGTACAGCGAGGTCGCGTTGAATCCGGCCGCCTTCATCTTCTGGAAGATGTCCAGCCACAGGCTGGGGCTGGGCAGCCGGAAGTAGTGGAACTCGCCCGACCACAGGTAGGTGCGCTTGCCGTCGACGAGGAACGAGTAGCCGTCATAGGTGACCGTGTGGGGGGTGGCTGCGGCATGAGCGCCCGCTGCCGACGTCGTCGCCGCCTCACTGCGCGCCGGGCTCGCGTGCGCGCCGCCGATTGAACCGAGCAGCAGGGCCAGGACCGCACTGGAGGCGGTCAGTATTCGATGGCCGCGCCTTGAGCGCAGCGGTTTGTGCACACCGAGCACGCCGAGCCTCATCTTTGAGTTCCCGTCCGTCGAGGTGGGTATTTGCGGAGAGCGGATCTGACGGGTAGTGGTGAATTGTGTTGTCGCGTGTTCCCTTATGTCGAGTCAAGGCTGATGTATAGCCGAGCCTTCACTCCATGTCCATAGTTCCGGACGCGACGCAGCCTGTTGATTCGAGGTGGGCGAGCCGCGGCGTAGCATGCCGCCAACGGGGACAGGGAGGTCGGCATGGGCGTCCGGGATCGCATCGAGCCGTTCACGCGCGTGACGGGCACGCAGGAGTCGAAGCGGTTTCGGCGGATGCTGCCGGGACGGCTGCGCCGCTGGCTGGTGGCGATCACGCTCATCGCGGGCGCGGTCGCGGTCATCGCGAGCACCCAGTCCAGCGGGGACGCCGGCCGGAACGTCGACGTGGAGAACCTCTGGGCGTCGATCGCCTTCCTGCTCTTCATCACCGGGGCGACGGCGTGGGTATGGCGCAAGGCGCGCGGCGACGGCTTCGAGGCGCTGCGTTGGCGGCGCCTGCATCGGCGGGTCTTCTGGCGTGCCGCAGCGCTTTGTCTCATGGGCAGCATGGCCGCGTTGTGGTGGGTCGCGTTCTGGCAGTGGAACGCGGACCACGCGGCGGACGTCTCGAATCTGCCGATGTGGGCGGCCGACGACGGGCACGCGAGGTTCTTCCGCGGTTTGGCGGGCTGGTCGGCCTTCGCCGCGCTCCCCCTTGTCGTGGCCGAGCCGTTCGCATGGCGGTTGTGGCCGCGGCCGATGCGCGCCGCGGTGCGCCGTGCGCGGGTCGCCAAGCTGCTCTCTGATCGCAGCCGGATCACTCCGCTGGACCTTGACCCGGCGCTCGGTGCCGTGGGGCGGCCGCGGGCGTTCGACACCGTGCAACCGCGCGAGCCGAGCCGCGAGGTCCATCGGGTGACGCCCCGCGGTACTCGCATGGCGGGCTGGAGCCGCTTCGCGGTCGACAACTGGCGGCACAACGCCGCGATCGCCTGGGATGGCAGCAGTCTCGTCCTCACCGACGCACGAGGCCGGACCTTCACGTTTCCCGTGGCCGAGGGGCCCACCGTGGCGGAATTGGTGTGGTTCACCGAGCAGCGCTACTACCGCGCGGGCAGCACCACCCGCGGTGATGGCGTCAAGTCGCGGATCCTCCTGCTCGACGCGCAGGGCCGCAGGGTAGCCGAGATGCCTGCCGCGGGTCTCAGCGCCGGCCGCGTCGCCGACCTGGCGCGGGCCTGCGGTTTGCCGTTCTCCGCGTACGATCTCGGCACGGTAGCGCAGGACGCGCGGATGGCGAACCGGCTGCTCTTCCCCCGCACCCGCCGCACGGTCAAGATTCGGACGCCGCGACCTCCAAGAGGGCGATGACGCGCTTGCCGCCGCCGGAGCGCTTGCGGATGAAGCAGGCGCGCGTCATCAGATCGACCAGCGCGAGGGAGCGGCCGAAGGCCGACGTGCGGTCCAGGGTGCCGGACCGGATCTCGGCGGTGTCCCGGTCGGCGCAGGTGATCGTCAGCAGACGTTCCTCGACGAGCAGGGTGAGCTCCGCCTCTCCGGGTGCCTCGCGCAGCACGCTGGTGAGCAGCTCGGAGACGATCAGCACGGCGTCGATCACGGCTTCCTCAGGCACGTGCTGATCGGCGAGTTGTTCGCGCGCCCATTGCCGCGCGTCCCCGATGGAGTGCGGATGCACCGCAGGGGTCTGCCAGACAGACGCGTTCGCGCGCACGTACGTCGCCCAGCTCTCGGATTCCCCGCTCACGATCACTAGTGTGGCGCAAGCCGGCGCGGCCCGACCGCGCATAGTCGCGCCGCACCGCCTCTTGGCCGGAAATCGACCCGTCGGACCGGGAGCGGCGAAGTGCGGAATGGTTCAGCAGGAGGCCGTGGATGGCGGCAATACGCCGTCGGAGAGGTAACGGTCGATGGCCGCGGCCGCGCAGCTGGAGTTGTCGAAGGCGCCGTGGCCGTCGACGTCGGCGGTGAGCAGCCGGCTGCCGGCCAGCCTGCCGGCGACGTCCTGCGACCACTGATATGGACTGATCGGGTCGCCGGTGGTGGCGGTGATCAGGACGGTGGACGCGGGGGCGATGCGGCCGGGCAGGTCGAGCGCGGACCGCGCGGACGGCCAGCCGACGCATCCGGCCATCGCCTCCCAGGCCATTGAGACGCCGCCGGTGTGCGGCGCGGACCGGGACACCTGCTCGCTGAGCCGGCGCAGCTGCGGGAAGCCGGCCGGCGCGGGCGAATCGGCGCAGGTCTGGGCGCGGCTGGCGGTGTAGTCGGGGTCTGAGTAACTCATCGCGGCGAACACGGTGAGGCCGTAACCGTCGCCGGTGGCCGCGTCGGCCAGTGCCGTGGCGAGACCGCCCCAGGCGAAGGGGTAACCGACCATGAACTGGCCGACCGCGATACGGACCTGCGCGCCGGTCAGCGGACTCGGCGGCGTCGAACCGTCGGACACGCCTCCCGCGTCGGCCTTGGCGACGACCTTGTCCAGGACTTCGCGGGCGTCCTGTCCGTGCAATACACACTCGTTCCGGGCGGCGGCGGCGCACCAGGCGGCGAAGTGGTCGAACGCGGTTTCCTCCGCCGCGGCGGCGTCGCGGGCGCGGTCGGCTGCCGAGCGGTACGGGTCAACGGTCGCGTCGAGCACGACGCGGCCGGTGCGGGCCGGGAAGGCGGCGGCGTATGCGACACCGAGTTCGCTGCCTGCGACCTGGCCCATCCAGTCGAGTCGCGCCTGGCCGAGCGCGGAGCGCAGCGCGTCGATATCCCGAACCTGATCGCGCAGGCCCATGTGCGCTACCAGGCCCGGTTTGCCGTGACAGCCCACGAATACGGAGGCGTTGTGCGCGAGCAGGCGGCCGTAGCCGAGCGGCGTTTCCGGGAAGCTGGAGACCTGTGGGTCATATCCCGGGACCGCGCAGTCGAGTGCGCCGCTGTCCCCAAGCCCGCGCGGGTCGAATACGACGATGTCCTTCGTCGCGTGCGTGCGCGGCAGCCGGGAGAGGTAGTTCGCGCCGTGATCGAGGAAGAACGAGGTCTGCGATCCCCCGAAGCCGACGAGGTCTTCGGAGTCCGCGACGACGGTGCCGGTGGACTCCCCCGTTGCGGGAATCCGCAGGAGCGCCAGACCGGTCGACGCGCCTGCCGGAGCCGCCCAGTCCACCGGCACGTTCAAGGTGCCGCACTGCGCCCGGTACGCGGCGGCCTCGGGCTGCGGGCACGCTCCCCACGTGATGGTCGCGTGCGCGGCGGCGGGCGCTGGTGCCGCCATCGCCGGTGCATCCGCCCCGACCAGCGCGGCGCCGGCGGCCGCGGTGACGGCGCAAGCGGCCGCGACCCAGCGCACGGTCCGTCCGGCCGGCGTGCGCGGCCCGAAGCGTCCCAGCATCCCTGCTCCCCGTGAGTGTTTGATAGTCAAACAACTGCCAGGCTAGTAGCATCATGTTCGACAGTCAAACAAGTAGCGGGCGGGAGCTTCGGATGGCGCGGCAAGACCGGGCGGCGCTGACTGCCGCCATCGGAGCCGCGCTCGCCGACCTGCAGGCCGCGTACGACGACCGCGACCGGGCGATGGCCGAAGCGCTCCGAATCAACCGGACCGACCTGCGCTGCCTCGACCTCATCGTGCGCGGCGGCCCGCGCACCGCCACCGAGCTGGCCGCGCGGATGCACCTGACCCGCGGCTCGATGACGACGCTGATCGACCGGCTCGAAGCCGTCGGGTACGTTCAGCGGCAGAGTGATCCGAAGCACGGCCGCCGTAAGCTGATCGTCCCGACCGCGGCCCTCATGGCGGCACTCCATCCGCTGCTCAGGCCCGCCATCGAGAACGGCCAGGCCCGGTTGGCGAAGTACACCGAGGACGAACTGCGGCTCATCCTCGAGTTTCTGCGGGAAACCCACGATGGCCAGGGCGCTGTTATCGACGCCATCCGCGGCGCGCGCCGCGACGATCGCATCATCAACGGCTGATCGGTCATCATGACAAGGACGGCGGTCCGCCGCCTGCGCCGGTAACCGGAAGGCCTCCCCCATTGCACGACCACCACGGGCACCACGACCACGACCACAGCCACGAACAGCACGATCACGAGCAGCACGATCACGCCCATAACCCCGGTCTCTTCTCGCGGCTGCGTCATCAGATCGCGCACGTCTTCACCCCGCACAGCCACGATGCCGCCGACAAGGTGGACACCGCGATGGAGGCTTCGCGGGAAGGGATGCGCACGCTCTGGTCGTCTCTTGCCGTTCTCGGCGCGACGGCGATCGTGCAGGCGGTGATCGTCGCGATTTCCGGCTCGGTCGCGCTGCTCGGCGACGCGGTCCACAACGGCACCGACGCGCTGACGGCCGTGCCCCTCGGTGTCGCCTTCCTGCTCGGGCGGCGCACGGCCACCCGGCGCTACACGTATGGGTACGGTCGGGCCGAGGATCTGGCGGGGATCGCCATCGTGCTCATCATCGCCGCCTCCGCCGGTCTTGCGGCATACGAGGCGATCAACCGGCTGATGCATCCGCAGGTGGTGACTCATCTATGGGCAGTCGCGCTCGCGGCCCTGGTGGGTTTCATCGGCAACGAATGGGTTGCCCGCTATCGCATCGCCACCGGCCGCAGGATCGGTTCGGCCGCGCTGGTCGCGGACGGACTGCACGCGCGCACGGACGGGTTCACCTCGCTCGCGGTGCTGCTGGGCGCGGGTGGCGTCGCGCTCGGCTGGAGGCAGGCCGACCCGGTCGTGGGCCTCGCGATCACGGCCGCGATCCTGCTCGTCCTGCGCGACGCCGCTCGGCAGGTGTACCGGCGCCTGATGGACGCGGTCGATCCGGAGTTGATCGACCGCGCGGAGGAGACGCTGAGTGACGTCGCCGGAGTCCGCGGCGTCGGCGCGGTGCGAATGCGCTGGATCGGGCACGCGCTGCGGGCTGAAGCCGAGATCGTGGTGGATCCGCAGCTGACGGTGGTCCAGGCGCACGCGCTCGCCGTGGCGGCCGAGCACGCCCTCATGCACGCTCTGCCACGGTTGACCGCGGCGACGGTGCACACGGACCACACCACGGATTCGGGCCTCGGCGATCCGCACGCGTCGTTGGCGCACCACACGCACCGCGCCGCGGCCTGACCGGCCGGCCGACCTACTTCCGGACTGCGGAGATCAGCACCAGGACCACGGTGGCTACCGCGAACACGCCGTGAGCCAGCACGACCGGGATCGGGAAGTGCTGCTCCGGCGCCTCGGCCGCGGCCGCGGCCGCCCCGGGAGCCCCGACCGGGTTCACCGCGTGGCGGGTGCGGACCGTGGGCAGCCAGCGGGCGAACATGGCGAGGCCGAGCAGCGCGACCGGCACCAGCAGGCCGAACGCGGTCCAGGCCAGCGCCTTCTTGCCGGCAGCCAGATAGACGATCCAGACCACCAGTCCTGCCGCCGCCAGCAGGAAGTGCCCGAACAGCACCGGGGCCGGCAGCCGCGAGGAGCCGGGGGCGCGCAGCGCGCCCCGGGCGATCCAGGTGCCGAGCAGGTAGAACCCGCCAAGCGCGGTGATCAGCCAGGTGACCAGGGCGGCGATGTGCATGGTGCCCTACTTTCTCGTCGTCGGGAGCGGAGGGGGCAAGTGAAGGGGGCCGGCTACCTGGAGCCGGGCACGGCAGAGGCGCGCGCTGCCGAGGTGGGTTCGAGCCCTTCGCGCTGGACGCTCTCCGCGGCCACGCGCACCCCGTAGCGGTAGGCGAGCTTTCCGCCGAGGAAGCCGGAGACCGCGAGCAGCGCCAGGCTGACGGCCGACAGCGCCAGCTGCCCGGCGCCGACGGACGCGCTGTGCCCGTAGTCGCCGCGCCGCCAGGCGAAGCCGATCGCGTACGCGACCGTCACCGTCAGGTTCAGCGACATGTGCACCAGGCCGGTGCGGAATGCCCGGGTGCCGGTCGGAATCGCGAACAGGTCCAGGAACCCGACGCTGGCCGCCGCGAGCGCGCCCAGCACGCCGACCGCGATCAACCACAGCGAGCCGTCCGCGAGCATGCCGCCGCGCCCGGCCACGTGCGAACCGATGTCGAACACCAGGCTGGCCACCCACGCGCCGATCGGGACGGTGACCAGCAACGGGTGCAGCGGATGGCCGTACGGACCCGCCAGCAGCGGGGAGACCGGGTGTTTGCCGTCCTGCGATGGCGTGCTCACGACCGCCTCCTTCAAGCCCTATTTCGCCAAGAAATATTGGTCTTATTCCTGCGGCCGGTCAAGGACTAGGCGGGTTCGGGTAGCTATTCCTGCCCGGGATACACCCATAGGCGTTAATCTGGGTGAGTGGATCAGCAGCGGGACCCGGTGACCGCGGTCGGCGCGCTCGGCGACGAGCTGCGCCGCGGCATGTACGGCTTCATTCGCCGCGCCCGGCGTCCGGTCACCCGCGACGAGGCGGCGGCGAGCGTCGGCATCTCCCGAAAGCTCGCGGCCTTCCACCTGGACAAGCTGGTGGACGTCGGCCTGCTGCGCACCCGCGCCGACGCCCCCGGCCGGGTGCGCACCGTGGGGCGCGCTCCCAAGCTTTATGAACCGGTCCCCGACCAGATCCACGTGAGCATCCCGGAGCGCCGGCACGAGCTGCTGGCCGAGATCCTCGCCGACGCGGTCCTGACCGAGACCGGCGAGCGCACCGCCCGGGAGTCCGCGTTCGAGGCGGCCGACCGGCGCGGCAACGCGCTAGGGAACGCCGACCGCGACCGGCATCGCCCCGGCCGCCTGGGCACCGAGCGCACCCTGACGCTCGCGGCCGAGACGCTCGAAGACCTCGGATTCGAGCCTGAACGAGCCGCCCCGGCATTGCTGCTGCTGCGCAACTGCCCTTTCCATCCGCTCGCGGCGAAGGCACCGGACCTGGTGTGCGGGATCAACCACCGGTTCCTCGGCGGGTATTTGCAGGGCCTGGGCGCGGCCGACGCCGCCACCGCCGTCCTGCAACCCGAGGCAGGCTCGTGTTGCGTGCGGCTGTGCGCGGCAGACGTGTCCGGCGCCGGACCCGACGGCGCAGCGGCGGAGCAGTGACCGCAGCGCATTGACCGCCGTGCGCCGGCTAGCGCGAATTGTCGCCGGGAACGACGAGTCCTGACTCATACGCCGCGACGACCGCCTGAGTGCGGTCGCGGAGGCCGAGCTTGCCCAGCACCCGGCTCACGTGCGTCTTGACCGTCTCCTCGGTGACGACGAGCCGGGCCGCGATCTCAGGGTTCGACAGTCCCTCCGCGACCAGGCGCAGCACCTGGGTCTCGCGCGGCGTCAGCGCCGAGAGCGCCGTCTTGGACGAGGCGTCCTGTTTCGGGCGCAACTGCGCGAACTCGCTGATGAGGCGTCGGGTGACGGAGGGCGCGAGCAGCGCTTGACCTGAGGCGACCACGCGCACGGCGTCGAACAGCCGCTCCGCTGTCACGTCCTTGAGCAGGAAGCCGCTCGCACCCGCGCGAAGCGCGTCGTAGACGTATTCGTCGAGGTCGAAGGTCGTGAGCACGAGGACGCGTGGAAGCGCACCGCCGGTGGCGTCGTCGCGGCGGTCGTCTCCGAGCAGCTGCCTCGTCGCCTCGATGCCGTCCAGCTCCGGCATCCGCACGTCCATCAGCACCACGTCCGGGTGCGACTCGCGGCAGATCCGCACCGCCTCGGCGCCGTCGCTCGCCGTGCCGACGACGGTGAAATCGGATTGGGTGTCCAGCAAGGCGGCGTAGCCGGTGCGCACCACCTGGTGGTCATCCGCGACGACGACGCGGATCGCGGCGGACCCGGCGGTCATGCGATCACCTCTGCCTTGGCGGGGAGGGTGGCTTCGACCAGGAAGCCGCCGATGGATGCCGGACCGGCGGTCAGCAGGCCGCCGACTGCGGTGGCTCGCTCGCGCATCCCCAGCAGTCCGTGCCCGGCCCCGGGTTTCGCCGGGCCGGCTTCCACGGCTTCGAATCCTGTTCCTGGCCCGTTGTCGCGTACGCGCAAACGCAGCGTCTCCGCGGTGTAGTGCAGCTCCACATCGACCGCGGCGCCCGGGGCGTGGCGCCGGGCGTTGGTGAGGGCTTCCTGGATGATGCGGTACGCGGCGAGCTCGACGCCGGGGTCGAGGGTGGTCGGCGACCCGGAGACGATCAGCCGTACGCCGGTCATGGAGGCATTCCTCGCTTCGTCCAGCAGCTCGACGAGCTGTTGGAGGGTCGGCTGCGGTCTCAGGTCGGCCCGCGGCTTCTGCGGGTCCGGCCGCTGCGGATCGGCGTCGCGCGCGTCCTCGCGCAACACTCCGAGCAGGCGGCGCATCTCGGTCAGCGCGGCCCGCGCGGTGTCGCCGATCTCCAGCAGCCTGCGGGCTCCGGCGGTGGGCAGTCCCGGGGTGGCCAGGCGGGCCGTTTCCGCCTGCACGGCGATCATCGAGATGTGGTGGGCGACCACGTCGTGCAGCTCGCGGGCGATGCGGGCCCGTTCGCCGCGGGCCGAGTGCTCCATCAGGGTGCTGGCGATCACTTCCTGCGCCTCGCTGCGGGCCAGTGCCTCGCCGCGCTCCCGCACGGCCAGTCCGGCCAGCGCCGCCGCCGGGGCGAGCGAGGCCAGCAGCACGGTGAGGAAACCGGTCTCGCGGTCGGGCGGATCGAATCCGGCGAGCGCGAGCGCGACGAAGGGGGCGGCGAGAGCCGGGGCCAGCACTCGCGAGCCGCAGCGCCCGAGCCGGTAGCCGACGAGCAGCTGCCCGGCCGCGCCCGCGAGGGTCAGCGTGTGGAAGATCCCGAGCATCAGGACGTTCGCGGCGCTCACCGATACCGCCGCGGCGGCCGGGCGCAGGAGCGCGGGCGCCAGGGTGGAGGTCAGCGCGAGCAGGTAGACCACCATCGCGGCCTGCCAGCTCAGGTCGGTGTCGCCGAGGTGCAGGACCCGGGTCGGCCCATCGACGCTCTCGCCGACCCTGACGGTCGCCGTGGCTGTCGTGCGCACGGCCAGTTCGAGCACCGCGGCCAGGCTCAGCAGGGTCGCGGCGAGAGCCGGGATCCGCGCGGCCGTGGCGAACCGCCGGCCGCTGCGCGTCCACCGCTCGCCCCGCTCTCCCGCTGCGGTCACCTGTTCGCCTCCCATGATCGCCTGCCGCCAAGCGCCGAGGCCGCCACGCCCGGCACCGCCATTGTCGCCGCTGGTTGGGCGCACCGACGTCCCCGGTCGCGGTGACACTTGCATCCCCCGCGCGAGGGATGTCCGGAGGTTTAGCTCCCTCGGGTCAGCTACGGTGAGGATTGCTCCGTGGCGTGACGACCCCTGGTGCGGCCCGCCCCTAGCCTGCGTGGCATGGAAGCAGCCATCGAAGTGAACGGCCTGCGCAAGCGGTTCGGGCCGACGCAGGCGCTGGACGGATTGTCCTTCGCCGTGCAGCCAGGACAGGTGACCGGGTTCGTCGGCCCGAACGGCGCCGGCAAGTCGACCACGATGCGGGTGATCCTCGGTCTCGATGCGCCCGACGCGGGTACCGCGCTGGTCGGCGGGCAGCCGTATCGCAGCCTGCGCCACCCGCTCAGCCATTTGGGTTCGCTACTGGACGCCGCCGCCTTGCAGCCGAGCCGTTCGGCCCGCAACCACCTGCTCTGGCTGGCGCATTCGCAGGGCCTTGCGGCGCGCCGGGTGGACGAGGTGGTGGAGCAGGCCGGCCTCGGTTCGGCGATCCGCCGCAAGGCCGGCGGCTTCTCGCTCGGCATGCGGCAGCGGCTGGGCATCGCCGCGGCGCTGCTCGGCGATCCCCCGGCGCTCATGCTCGACGAGCCGTTCAACGGCATGGATCCCGAGGGCATCGTGTGGATGCGCGGGTTCCTGCGCTCACTGGCCGCGCAGGGCCGGGCGATCTTGGTCTCCAGCCATCTGATGAGCGAGCTGCAGGACGCCGCGGACCACCTGGTGGTGGTCGGCCGCGGCAAGGTCATCGCCGACACCAGCGTCGCCGAACTGATCGCCGCGGCGTCCGGCGACCGTGTAGCAGTGCGCACCGCCGCGCGCACGCACGCGATGACGGTGCTCGCGAACGCGGGGGCGACGGTGGCCGCCACGGGCTTGGAGACGTTGACCATCTCTGGATTGACAGCGGAGCGCGTCGTCACGCTGCTCAACGCGAGCGCCGTGCCGTTCTCCGAGGTCTCGGCGCATCGCGCGTCGCTGGAGGAGGCGTACATGGAGCTGACCCGCGAGGCGGTCGAGTTCCGCGCCGCGCCGGCCGAAGACGCCAACGGCAGCGAGGGGGCGGCGCGATGACGACGACGAGCTCTGTCACGCCGTATCGCACCGAGGTGCACTCAGCGCGCGATGGATTCGCGCAGTCGCTGCGAGCGGAGTGGACCAAGTTCCGCACCGTGCGCGGCTGGATCATCGGCCTGTTCGTCGCGGTGCTGGTGATGGTGGGGCTCGGTCTGCTGACCGCGACCGCCGGGTCGATCCAGTGCGGCGGCGGCCCCGGCAATTCGGGCCAGCGCAGCGGCGCGGCCTGCCGGTTGAACCCGCCGCTCGGACCGGATGGCGAGGCGGTGTTCGACACCTTCTACTTCGTGCATCAGCCGCTGGCCGGAAACGGAACCATCACCGCGCGAGTCACCTCGTTCACCGGCCTGTATTCGCCTCAAGGCGCGATTGGATCCGGGTCGGACACGGCCGGGATGGTCTCGGGCACGCAACCCTGGTCCAAGGCGGGGATCATCATCAAGCAGAGCGACGCGGCGGGTTCGGCGTATGCGGCGATGATGGTCACCGGCGGCAACGGCGTGCGGATGCAGTACAACTTCACGCACGACGTCGCCGGTACGCCGGGGGCCGTCAGCTCGTCGTCTCCGCGTTGGCTGCGCTTGGTCCGCAGCGGCGACACCATCACCGGCTACGACTCGCTCGACGGCACGCACTGGACCGCCGTCAGCAGCGCGACCTTGGCCGGCCTACCGTCCACGGTCCAGGTCGGCCTGTTCGCGACCTCGCCCGGCTACACGGTGACCACGCAGAACTTCGGGGGCGGGTCCTCGGTGGGAGGCCCTACCCAGGCCACCGGTTCCTTCGACAACGTCGCCGTGCAAGGCGCGGCGCAGGGCGCGACGTGGCAGGGTGACGTGGTCGGAACCGCCAAGGCGCGCGCCGCGGACCTGCTGCAGGCCGCGAACTACCAGCAGTCCGGTGACGGCTTCACGGTGACCGGCACCGGGGACATCGCGCCGTGGGGCGCGGGCGGCCTTGGCGACGGACGGCCGGTGGAGCAGAGCCTGGTCGGCGCCTTCGCCGGGCTGATCGCCATCGCGATCGTCGCCGCCATGTTCATCACGGCCGAGTACCGCAGGGGCCTCATCCGGCTCACCTTGGCGGCCACTCCCCGGCGCGGACGCGTCCTGGCGGCGAAGGCGGTCGTCATCGGCACCATGACGTTCCTGGTCGGGCTGGTCGCGTCCGTCATTGCGATGCCGCTGAGCGACCACATCGCGTACAACCACGGCCGGTACATCCTTCCGGTCTCGTCGCTGACGGAATTCCGGGTCATCGTGGGCACCGCGGCGTTGTTCGCCGGCGTCGCGATCTTCGCGCTCGGCGTGGGGGCGCTGCTGCGGCGCAGCGCCACGACGGTGACCGTCGTGATCGTGATGATCGTGCTGCCCTACATCCTCGCGGTCGCCTCCGTGCTGCCCGCCGACGCCGCGCAGTGGCTGATGCGCCTGACCCCCGCGGCCGCGTTCTCGGTGCAGCAGAGCTTGGTGGCGTATCCGCAGGTGACGGCCAGTTACACGCCGTCGAACGGGTACTTCCCGCTCGCGCCATGGGCCGGTTTCGCGGTGCTCTGCGGCTACGCGATCCTCGCCCTCGGCCTGGCCCACCTGCGGCTGAGCCGGAGGGACGCGTGAGCCGGGTGGTGGACCAGGATTCCCGGGAAGCGGGGGCATCGGGGATCGGGCGGGCGCCTCGCCGGGCGCCCGCCCGGCGGGAGCCGCGCGGCCGCCGGGCGAACCTGGCCGAGTCGCTGCATGCCGAGTGGACCAAGCTGCGCACGCTGCCGGGCACGTTCTGGCTGCTGCTGGCCATCGCCGTGCTGACGATCGCGGTGAGCGCCGCGGCGGAGGCCGCCGTGCCCTGCTCGGCCGCCGACTGCGGTCAGGACCCTGCCAAGGTCGGCCTCACCGGGATCGAGTTCGGGCAGGCGGTGGTCGCCATCCTCGCGGTGCTGGCGGTCAGCGGCGAGTACAGCACCGGCATGATCCGGGTCACGTTCGCCGCCATGCCGCGCCGCATGACCGTGCTGGCGGCGAAAGCCACGCTAATCAGCGGCCTGACTCTGTTCGCCGGGGCCGTGGCCGTGCTCGGTTCGGTGCTGGTCGGCCGGCTGGTCATGCCCGGCAAGGGGTTCACGGCGGCGCATGGCTATCCGCGGCTGCTCGCGTTGACGGACTCGTCGGTCTTGCGAGCAACGGGCGGCTCAGTGCTCTACCTCGGGCTCATCGCGCTGCTCAGCCTCGGTATCGCGACCCTGATACGTGACTCGGCCACGTCGATCGGGGTCGTGTTGGCCCTGCTCTATCTCTCGCCGATCATCGCGGGGGTGGTCAGCGATCCGCATTGGCACAACCGCATCGAGCGCTACTCGCCGATGAACGCGGGCCTATCCATCCAGGCGACCAGGGACCTGGCCGGCATGCCGATAGGCCCGTGGGAGGGGCTGGGGGTGCTCGCCGCGTGGGCCGCCGGGGCACTGCTCGCCGGCGGCTTGGCGCTGCGGCTTCGTGACGCCTGAGGCGTGATCCGGCATCCGACGCGCGGCCGTCACACGCGGGTGAGCGACTGCGGTTCGTGCCTCCAGGCGAGGAAGTCGTGCAGGTCAGTGGCCGCCATCGCGGACATCCGCGCGTTTCGGGCCGCAGCGGCTTGGCCGGCCGGGTGCCACATGCGGATGCTGTCGAGCACGAGGGCGTGGACACGCGCGGTGCGGTCGCGGCGCAGGGCGGTGTACTGCTCGAAGCGCTCGGGGAAGTCCTCGGGCGCGGCCTGGTCGAGCAGATCGGCGAGCAGCACCGCGTCCTCGACCGCCTGGCACGCCCCCTGCGCCGCGTAGTGCAGCGCGGCGTGGGCGGCGTCGCCGAGCAGCACGACCGGGCCGTCGGTCCAGCGCGATGCGGCGCAGTGCCGTCTCGGGCCATTACCTCAGTGCATCAGCGAGGCGCCCGGCCGCGTACGCGACCGCCTCACGGCCGAGCGTGAACGCGCCGAACATGCCGAAGAAGCCGTGCGCCATGCCCTCGTAGCGGCGCAGTTCGACCTCGGCTCCTTCCTCGCGGAGCCGCTGCGCGTACTGCTCGCCCTGGTCGCGCAGGGGGTCGTACTCGGCGGTGATCACGGTCGCGTCCGGCAGTCCGGCCAGGCTGGGCGCGCGTAACGGCGAGGCCAGCGGGTCGAGCCCGTCCCGCTCGTCGGTTAGATAGTGCTTCCAGTACCACTCGACCGACCACCGGTTGAACAGCAGCGGGTCCTCGTACGCGCGCAGCGCCTCCGGGTCCCAGCCGTAATCGGTGTTCGGATACACCAGGAGCTGGTGGCGCAGCTTCGGCCCGCCGCGCTCGCGGGCCAGCAGGGTGACGGCGGCGGCGAGGTTGCCTCCCGCGCTGTCGCCGCCGACGGCGAGGCGGTCGGCGTCCACGCCGAGCCGAGCGGCGTTGCGCGCCACCCAGTCGAGTCCGGCGTAGCTGTCCTCGACGGCGGCCGGGAACGGGTGTTCCGGGGCCAGCCGGTACTGCACGGAGGCGGTCACGCAGCCGGCCGCGTTGGTCAGCGCCCGGCAGATCGCATCGCAGGTCTCGAGGTTGCCCAGCGTCCACCCGCCGCCGAAGTAGTAGACCAGGGCCGGCCGGTCGCGCCCGTCATCGGGCTCGTACACGCGGATGCGCAGTCCGCCGCCGGGCCCGGCGGCGACGTGCTCGGTGACCGCGTGCACCGGCTCGCCGCTGCCGACGGCAGCTTGGATATCGGCCAGGTCAGCGGCCCTGGCCTGCGCCAGCGACAGCGTATAGAGCGGCGCCGCGCCCTCACGCTCCCGGCGCGCGCGCATCGCCTCGACTTCCGGATGTAGCGGCATCGGGTCCCCTCCCTAAAGTCGGCGTCGGCCGCGCCGAGGGCTACAGGTCCATCGCGCGGACGATGATCTTTGCGGCGATCTCGGTGGTCACGTGCCTGCCGACGGTGCCGAGGATCGCCGCCGCGCCGCGCAGCCGCGACTTGATCTCCGGATCCGACTCCCCGTCGGCGGCGCGTTCGAGCCCCAGGATCAGCTCGGCGACGAATTCGTCCGCCTGCACGGTGCCCTCGGTGTCCAGCGCCTCGTTCTCAGTCATGAGCCGACGTTATCTTGTGCCCTCCCCGGCGTCGCGACCAGTCCGGCATACCGGTGCCTAAGTACGCCGATCGTTGGCTCGCCGGCCGACTGTGGTGAGCCGGGTCACAGCGCGCCGAGGCCGTTGGGGGTGCCGAGCCCGGTCGGACCGTCGTACCCCTTGACCGCGGTGCAAAGGTAGTCGCCGCCGCAGTCCCAGTCGGCGTTCGAGCCCGAGACGACATCGTTGAGGGCCGCCGCATGGCCGTAAATGTACTGCGCGGTGGTGAGCTGGGCGGAGTTGCCGGCCAGGGCGATCATCGCGGCGACGATCGGCGATGAGGCGCTGGTGCCGCCGAAGACGCCCCAGGAGCCCTGCACGTAGACGGCGAGTCCGGTCTTCGGGTCGGCGACCGCGGAGACGTCCGAGGCGGTGCGCCAGGTGCAGTGCGCGTCATGCTGCCAAGCCGGCTTGGCCACATACGCGGAGCAGCCTGATCCGGCGCCGGACCAGGCGGTCTCGGTCCAGCCGCGGCTGGTCGAGGAGGCCTTTGTCAGGCTGGTGCCGCCGACCGCGATCACGTTGGGCAGCGAGGTGGGCCAGGCCGCTTCCTGGAAGCCGTTGTCGCCGCTGGAGACGGTCACCGCCACCCCGCTGTGCTGGAACGCGGAGCTGAGTGCCTGTGTCTCGGTGGACTCGTCCGCGCCCCAGCTGTTGGAGACCGCGACGGCTCCCGAGCCGATCGCCGTGCGCTCCGCGGCTGCCAGCGCGGCCGCGCTCGCGTCGTCCGCCTCGACCAGCAGGATCCGGCACTCGGGGCAGGTCGCGGAGACCATGTCGAGGTCGAGGGACACCTCGTCGCTCCAGTCGTCGCTACGGTCGTAGGCGGGCAGCGGGGAGGCCTTGCCCTGCCCGTTGACCTTCTTGAAGCAGCCGTCGGCCGCGGTGCACGCGGCCAGGCCGTAGGTCTTTCGGTAGACGGCGAGGTCCGCTTCCGCGGTCGGGTCGTCGTGCGCGTCGACGACAGCCACCGTGCGGCCCGAGCCGCCGGTCGCAGGGAGCTTATATGCCGAGAGCAGATCGGCACGCGCGTATCCGTCCGGCAGCCCCTTCGGCGTGCTGTTCGTCGCGGTCCGGTTGACCAGTGCCAGGCAGCGGGCGAACCCAGGCTTGGCGGAGGGACAGACCGCACTGATCCCGTTCGGCTTGCCGGTTCCCGGGCTGCTGTTGGAAGGGAGCGCGATGCCGTGTGGAGCGCTGACCAGGGCGGCGTGGTGCACGGTCTCGTCCAGCGTGCTGCCGTTGGCGTCCGCGGCGTGAATCCGAACTGCGAGATAGCCGGCCGGAAGGGACGCAGGGATCGACCATGTGCCGTGGATGTGGTGTCCGCCGTTGGTGAGCGTGACCTTCAGCGGCTGCCACGTCGTGCCGTCGTCGTAGGACACCTCGACGGTCGCGGTTGTCGTGGCTGGATCGGCGGCGTAGGCCTGATGCTGCAGGTCGGCGTCGAACACCCCTTGGCCGGAAACGGATTCGTGGCCGTCCGCGAGGAACCAGGCGCTCGCATAAAGGATCGGCAGTGGCGCGCACGGCGAGCAGCCATAGGAGGAAGGCACAGTCGACTTCGTGACCTGCGACGAGTCGAACCCCCACTCGATCCGTGAGTGAGTGGACAGCGCCGACTGGGATTCGTCGTGCGTCGTGTCGATGGAGTAGACGTAGCGGTGCGCTGCGGCGGGAAGTGCCTGGTCGAAGATCACGCCCATCGTCGTGTTGCGGTAGATCGTCTTGCCGTCCTCGGTGATCGTGGTCGGGCCGTCGCTCCACTGTCCGACATCGCCCGAGGCATCGGTGTCCATGGCGTCGATGCCGTGCAGGGTGTTGCTTTCCCGGCAGAGGAAGCAGGGGCCGTCGTAGGTCGCGGGCGCCGGGACGATCAGGCCACCGCGCCACGTGAGCGGGACCTGCTCGCCGGGCTTCGCGTGCGCGATGCGTTCTAGCTCGCCGTCGAGGAAGGCATTGGGCGTGGGCAGCATGAAGCCGTCGTAGACCAGGGTTGAGGATGCCGAGACGTAGCGCACGTCGGTGGACGGTGCGTGTCCGGGGGTCCAGGGCAGGTCGGGCAGCGCGGGATCGTTCGGACCGTCGCTGCTGAGCAGGAAGCCGTCGGACAGCATCAGGTCCTGGGCCGGGGTGTCGGTGACGTAGGTGTCGTCGAAGGTGGCCAGGGAGGAGGCCGCGATGGTGTAGGTCTGATTCGCCGGGATCTGTGCGGTCTTCGGGATCGCCGCGACGTAGCTGTACGGCGAGCCGGCCGAGGCGGGCGAGTTCTGCCGCGCCAGGACGGAGAACTGCATGACGCCGTGCTGCGCCTTCGCGGCCGCGCCGACGTAGAACTTCGTGCCGGCCAGCGCGCCGAGGTCCAGCGCGTCGAGGTTTCCGGCCACGCCGCGGATCCAGCCGACCGTGCCGACCTCGAAGACGCTCGGCCGCGGCGTGACGAACGAGACCGGCTGGGCGCCGCGCCCGTCGAGGCTCACCGTCGCTCCGGCGGCGGTGACGGTCACGTCGGTCGCGGTCAGCAGGTCGGTTTCGGTGGAGTCGCCCTTGGCGTCGGTGTCGAAGACGGCGACCGCGACGCCGTAGTGCCCGGCCGGCACCTGAATCCGGGCGTCGCCGCCGGTCATGACGCCGTCCCAGGTCGCGCGAGCCGGGTCGTCGACGTTGACGAGCATGACTTCTGCGGCGGCGGCCGGGACACCCTCGTGGTCGAGCGCCTTGATATCGAGGAGCGACATCGCGTAGTGCGGCCGGACGGCCCCCGCAGCACGCACACCGGCCTCACCGACGCGGAAATCGGCGAGCGAGGATATGTGGCCGAAGGCGTTGACCGGCACGACGGTGACCTGCCCGCCGACGATCGATGTCACCGCAGCGCCCTGATGTCCCGGCGCCGGAATGAAGTGCACTCGGCTGGCGCTTCCCGATCCGGTCACCTGCACGTGATCACCGGTCGGCAGGCTGTACAGCCGCGACGAACCGGCCGCCGCACGTGGGGTCGAGCTCGCGCTTGCCGGCTTGGCCCCGCCTGGCAGCAGCCCTATGACGAGTGGCGCGGCGGCCATGGCCGCGACGATTCCTTTGCCCCGCACCTGAAGTCTCCGCCCGCATTCTCGTAAAGTTACTTAACTTGCCTGGCAGACTGTAAGGGTTCGACGCCCGGACGTCAACGGCTGCCGCAGCCGGTAAAGGGCGCTGTCCGATACCCACGGCACCCGCCGGGACCGCAGGCGCTGAGCGGGACGTTGAACGGCTGGAGCGGTCCTGCCGTGTGATGGTCGTGACCTCTTCAACCCCCACGCGACTCGCCGCCCGGCGCACGCGCCGCCCGGTCGCCGCGGTTCTCATCGCCGCCGCCACCGTGCTCGTGCTGCTCACCGCGGCGTGCGCATCGTCGAGCACTCCCACCGCGCCGGCAGTCTCGGCAGCGGCGGCGGGCGCGCCGGTGTCGAGCGGAGGCGCGACCGCGGTCTGCGCTCACGACACCGTGGTCGCCACGTACCAGACGGCTTACGACGGCGCGCAGCCGCTGTGCCGCGGCTTCGCCGGAGACGCCGACCACGCCGGGGAAGGCCTGGCCGGAACCGAGACCACGGACCGCGTCGACACGGTGGTGCAGTGGATGCTGCTGCACGCCCGCGCGATCTACAGCTTCCAGCCGACCGCCGCCTGGCTCGCCGCCAACCCGCACCCGCGCGACGTCAACGGCTACTTCCACCGGCAGTCGAACCCGGCGCCCGGGGACACCGCGATGCGGGCTTACAAGGACTTCCTCACCCCCGCGCCCGGACACGCCGGCAACGAGCAGGACTACGCGCTGGTGTCGGTGATCGTCTCGCCGACCGCGAAGGATGAGCCGACACACGGGACCGCCGGCGGCGGGGTCTGGCTGGTCGGCTGCCTTGTCTACCACAGCGACAACCACGAGTACCTCGAGACCTGCCCGTCGTGGGTGTGGACCGTGCCGGTGGTCCCCGCGGTCAAACGGCGCCTGTAGCCACTTCTTTCATCATCGCGGTCGTGGGATCTCCTCCTGAAATTCAGCTGCCGTATACCGCGGCGGCTGGGACTGGTCACCATCGGGCACCGCCATGCGCCTAGGGTCGGCGCTCGTGGCCGAGATCTCCCGACGCTCCGCCCTGACGCTGCTCGGCGCGGGCGCGCTGGCCGCCGGTGCGACGACTGCTGTGCACGCCGCGACGTCACATCCGGCGTCACCGCGCGTGGCCGAAGGGCCAGACAATCCGGTCCGCGCGGAGAACCGGCGGGCGGGCAGCGCCGACTGGCGGATCGGGTCCGGCGGCACGGTCGGCGCGGACGACCTGGGCCGCCAGGTCAAGGGTTACGCCTCGGCCACCAGCGTCAGTCTCGGCGAGTCGATCAGCTTTCACGTATCGACCGATCCGGCGCGTTCCTTCGTCGTCGACATCTACCGGCTCGGCGACTACGGCGGGCTCGGCGCGCGCCGGATGGGCGGAAGTCCCCCGCTGCCGGGCCGCACTCAACCGGAGCCGGTCACCGACCGGGCGACCGGGATGATCAGCTGCGCGTGGGATGCGGACTGGACGATCACCGTGCCGCGTACGTGGACTGCGGGAAGCTACCTGGCCGCCTTCACCGCTGAAAGCGGGCACCGCAGTTACGCGCCGTTCGTGGTGCGCGATGACGCGCGGCGCGCGGATTTCCTCGTGGTGCTGCCCTTCTCGACATATCAGGCGTACAACCAGTGGCCGCTCGACGGGAAAGTCGGCAAAAGCCTGTACTACGGCTACGGGCACGACGGGAATCCGGGCGCGGCCGGGAGCGAGGCGGGTTCCTCGCGCACCGACGTCAACGGCGCGCCCATCGCGTACGGTACGCGGGCTCGCCAGGTCAGCTTCGCCCGGCCGTACGAGAACGTCGGACTGCCGCAGCGCGCCGATCTCGACTACGAGTTCCTGCAGTGGGCCGAACGCAGCGGATACGACCTGAGCTACGCGACCAGCGTGGATCTGCACGACGGCCGCATCGATCCGTCGCAGTACTCTGCTCTGGTCTTCTCAGGGCACGATGAGTACTGGTCGCGCACGATGCGCGACAGGGTTTCCGCTGCCATCGGGTCCGGCACGCATGTCGCGTTCATCGCGGCGAACAACGTGTACTGGCACGTGCGCTTCGAGTCGGACGACCAAGGGCGCAGCAGCCACGTCATGTCCTGCTGGAAAAGCGATCCGGATCCGCAGGCCGACAGCAGCGGCCCGACCTGCCTGTGGCGCACCGTAAATCCGCACGGAGCGCAGGCGGAGCAGAGCCTCATCGGCGTTCAGTACAACGGGATCCCCAAGGCCGAGATGCCGCTGGTGGTCAGCGGCGCGGACCACTGGTTCTGGAGCGGGACCGGGGTCAAGGACGGCGAAAGCATCGCGGGCATCGTCGGCGGCGAGGCGGACGGGTTCGATGCGTCAGCGCCCAAGCCACCGGCGGCGCGGCACACGATGCTCTCGGCGTCGCACTTCATGGCGCTCGGCGGCAGCGATTGGCCGCGCATCCAGCACACCAGCCTCTACGAGACCGAGCGCGGCGCGATCGTGTTCGCCGCCGGCACGTTCAACTGGTCGCTCGGCCTCAACCGGCCCGGTTACGTCGACGCGCGCATCCAGCGCGCCACGGCGAATCTGTTCAATCGGTTGCGGCAGCGTCCGGCTTAGACCCGGCGTCAAGCCGTGTCCCGTTCAACTGGACAACCGCTCACCCGCCGCCCGCCGTCTCGCTTTCCCCAATAAAACTCCGCGATGACATCTCCGCGACGCGGCTTTCCTTCAGCGGCAAGTTTCGTTTACTGCTTTGCTTGTCCGCAGACGCCCTTGTGCGCTGGGCGTCTCGCGATAGCTTTGCCGACGGCGACCGAGGGTCACGCGGGATACGCGGGCACAGGTTTTCAAACCCCGACCACCACCCTGCCGCCGCTTTAGGCCGCATACGCTTCCGCGCGGGTTGAGTAGCCGTGTCCGGTCGGGGCGCTCCACACCACTTCCCCCTCGCCCTCGCGCGCGACTTTCCAGCTTCCCGCGGTCTTGAGCCGGTGGTGTCTACGGCACAGCGAGTGCAGGTTCTGCGGCGTGGTGGCGCCACCGTGTTCGGGCCGATGGTGGTCGAACGGGATGATGTGGTCCAGATCGCAGCGCGCCGCGGGCATCGCGCAGCCGGGGAACATGCAGTGCCGGTCCCGCAGCCGCACCAGGCGCTCCACGCTCGCGGTGGGCCGGTAGGTGCGCGCGTCCGCGTGCAGCAGCGTCCCGTCGGGAGCGGTCAGCAGCCTGCGCCAGGTTGCGTCATTCCCGAATGCGATCGCTCGCGCTTGTCCGGCGGTGATCGGCCCGATGCCGCGCAGCTCCGCCGGTTCCTCGCTGCTGCCCAGCAGCGTGTCGATACCCACCGTGATCTGGATGAGCGCCGGAACCTCAGCCGTGGTCTGCGTTGTCCCGCTGGACGGGACACCCACGGAGGACAGCACGAGGTGCGCGAGGCTGTCCGCGCGCCGCTGGTCCAGAGTTCGCGCATCGCCTTCCGACCGTTGCCTGGCGTGCAGGTCGAGCGCAGCCATGACCGCGGCGCCGGTCTGTGCAGGAGTGTAGAGCGCAAGGGTGGCCATACCATCCGGCTCCGGGCACAGGGTGACGCGGCGTTTCTTGGTTTCCAAAAGGTGACGTTTGTGCGCGGCCTGCGGGTCGACCGCCAGGACCGCGCGGTGCCGGGCCTTGCGGGTCGCGGCCACGCTCTGGTGCGGCAGGCGGGCGAGTACGCGGTTCTGTGCGGCGCGTGCCGCGTCGGGTTCGAGTCCTGCGGTGATCTCGACCAGGGCGTTGGCTTGAGCGTTGGAGACGGAGCCTGCGGCCATCAGGTCAAGGGTTTCGGGGAATCGGGTGGCGAGGCTGTGGGCGGTGTGCAGCCGGTTGCGGGTGGTGTTCGGGGACCACCGCAGGGCGGCGGTGATCTCTTCCTCGGTGCAGTCGAGCGGATCGGTGCCGCGAGATTGGGCGAGGGTGGCGAGCAAGCGGTGCTGGGCGGCGTGCAGTTGGGCGAGGCGTTTCTCGGTGCCGATCAACGCGTCGATCAGAGCCGCCCGGGAAAGGTCGGGTGTGGCGTGCATGGTTTCCCCGGAAAGAAGTCGGAATAAGGTCCCTGCTTCTATTTTCGCGGGTATTATTGGTGTATGGCGAGTTTTCTTGGGATTCACCCGTTTGCGCGTTGGGGCGCGGAAAACCTATGCACGCGTGTCCTGGCCTTGCCTCAACGAGCGTCGGCAAAGCTATCGCGAGACACCCAGCGCGCAAGGGCGTCTGTGGTTATGTGGTGTTGTAAATGAGACTCGCCGCTGAAGGAAAGCCGCGTCGCGGAGATGTCATCGCGGAGTTTTATTGGGGAAAGCGAGACGGCGGGTTAGCGGTTGTCCAGTTGAGCGGGACAGCTAGGTGCTGGTCCCGGCGCGTTCCTCTGCAACGCTGGGCGGATCGCTGGTGAGGAAGGCGGGGATCGCGGCGGGCGCGGCGAGGATCAGGGCTTTGACCGCGTCCGGACCGGGCAGCGGAACCAGCAGCAGCGCCGCGAGCAGCACACCGTAGGCGGCCGCCGCGCGCAACGTCGCCGAGTTGAGTTCCGCGAATGCGACCACTGCGAGCACCGCGACGCAAGACCACCATGGCGAACACAGGTCGGCCGCACGCAGCAGGGTCGGGCCGAACCGGGAGGAGGACTGCTGAGCGAGCAGGCCGGCGCCGAGGGTCAGTAGACCGGCGGCGAACTCGGTACCCCAGGCCGCCGCGAGCACTTTCAGCCAAAGCCGGCGGCGGGTGGGGATGCGCACCGTGCGGTGGCGGATCCACAATGCCGTGGTCAGCCACAGCAAGGCGAGGGCGCAGTAGCCGACGATCCAGTCGATCCGTCCGGTCAGCCCGCCCTGGAACGCCCAGTCGTTGTGCCCGATGTCATGCGAGAACCTGGCCAGGATGTATGCCGGCGAGGAGCTGCCGCCGTGTCCACTGCCGGCCAGCCCGAGCGCGGGTCCCGCGATCGGAGCCACGGCGATCGTCGCCGCGGACACCAGGGCGAGCAGGGCGCGGCTGACCCGCGGGGCGGCCGGGATCGCGGTGATCGCGGCCGGCTTGGTCAGAGCATCGGTAGACATGACGCTGGCACGGTACGCGGCCCAGGGAAACAACAGCCTTCCGTCCGGTCACCAGCCGGTCATGCTCGCATCACCCGCGGTTGGCTCTCGGTCGCTAACGTCCGCGCGTGGCAAGAGTCGAGGAGGCGCCGACTGAGGCGCGCGGCCGGTGGAACAGCTGGTCAGGCGGCGCCGGGTCCGGAGCGCGCCGCAGGATCATCGCCGGAGCGCTGCTGATCGCCGCGCTCTTCGCCGTGATCCAGGCGGTCGACTACCGGCAGGACGTCCCGTCGAACGACACGTACCAGTACGCGCGGCAGACCTTGCGGATACTCGGCGACAGCCAGGCGCAGGCCGTGCACGGCGCGGTGGTGATGTTCTGTCAGGACAGCGGGCAGTCGGCGGCGCGCAGCGCGACGCTGGACTACGGGTCGTCAGGCTCTGGGCTCGCGTACACGAGCGGATACGCCCACTGCCTGCAGACTTACCGCAACGGTCTGACGCCGAGTTCGCCGCGCTACATCGCCATCTTCACCACCCGGCCCGGCTATCCGCTGCTGGCCGCGCCGTTCGCGGCGGCTTTCGGGCTGCGCTTCGGGTTGTGGGCCGTGGCGATGCTCTGCACGCTCGGCGCGAGCTTCCTGGTTCTGCTGTTGCTGCGAGCGGCCGGATGCGGGGTGATGGTGGCGCTGTGCGGTCAGGCTCTCTATCTCGCGGCGCCGACCGGCTATTGGGGCAGCCGCATGCTCACCGACGGTCCTTCCCTCGCCACTACGCTGCTCGCGCTGCTCGGCGCGTGGTGGCTGATGCAGCGCAGGCTCAGAGCGGGGACGGCCGTGCTCGTCGCCGGGCTGGCGAGCGGGTTCGTCGTGCGCTACTCCTCCGAGCAACTGGTCGCGCTAGCCCTCGCGCTCGGCGCGCTGATCTGCCTGAAGTGGGTGCCTTCGGCGCGGCATCGCGGCGCGGTGCTGCTCGCCGCGGTTTCCGGCGGCGGGTTCGTGCTCTCCGAGCTTCTCAGTACCCTGCTTGGCTGGCCCGGCATCTCCGAGTCCTTGCAGGACACCTTCACCCGGCATTTCATCCGGCCCGACGTGTCCGATCCGATCGGGCGATTGGTGCGGCTCAACCTGCACTTCTGGGGCTACTTCCCGGTCTCCGAGCCCACGGCGCTGCTCGCGGGGGGCGGTCTGGTCGCGCTCGCGGTGCTGCTGGTGCGCCGCGATCCGGCGTACGGGGTGCTGGTCGTCGCGGTGGCGGCCACCGGGATCGCCACGGTGGCCGCACATCCGCTGGCCTCTCAATCCGACCGGCTGATGGTCGCGGTCTGGCTGCTGCTCGCGCTCGGACTGCCGCGGCTGCTGCCCAGCCGAGCGCACTCCCGACCCGAGGAGCCGGCCCGCGAGCAAGAGCCCGCATACAGCGCGGGCACCGCATAAGGAGGCGAGGGCTGCGATGGACGTCCTGATGCTGGTCATCTCCGACGTGGCGCATGACGCGCGGGTTCTGCGCGAGGCGGGCTGCCTGGCCGGGAACGGGCATTCGGTGCACGTGGTCGGCAAGGACGTCCCGGCCGACTGGACGCCGCCGTCTGGGGTCACCGTGCAGTCCGTCTCTGGTGGGAATGGGTTGAGGCCGTCGGGCAGTGCAATAGGGACGAGCGTGGTGTCCCGCGGTGCGGTGCGGCGGATCGCGCGCTGGGCGCTGCTGCCCAGGCATCGGCAGCGGGTGTGGCGGACCTGGTGCGACGCGGCTCGGGCCGGAGTCTCCGGGCGCAAGTTCGACGTCGTACACGCTCACGACTTCAACGTGCTGCGGCTGGCGGCGGACCTGGCCGAGGCCGCGAAGGCGGACCTGGTGTACGACGCGCACGAGTGGTGGTCGGGCCGGGAGCGGCACGGCCGGCCCACGCCGCTGGAACGCGCCCGCGAGCGGCGCGTCGAACGCCGGATCGTGGCGCGCGCGGCCGGGGTGCTCACCGTCAGTCCGGGGATCGCGGAACGGCTGGCGCGGTGGCGGGGAGCGCCGGTGACCCTCGTGCGCAACACCTTTCCGATCCTGGACCGGCCGCGGCTGGTGGATCTCCCCGAGCGGCCGCGCGGCGCCGTGTACGCCGGACGTATCGGACCCGCCCGCGACATCGAGACGCTGCTCGCCGCCGCGGCCGAGCTGCGGCTGGACACGGTGCTGCTGGGCAAGGCGGACCGCGAGTTCCTGCCCCGGCTGCGCTTCTCCCAGGGCACGGTGCGGATCGAGCCGGCGCGACCGGTGGACGAGGTCGACGAGGTCTTGCGGAGGGTCGGCATCTCAGTGGTGACTCTGACTGACACGTGTGAAAATCACCGGCTCGCGCTGCCGAACAAGGTTTTCCACGCGGTGCGCGCGGGAGTGCCCGTCGTGGCGGCGGACCTGCCCGAGCTGCGCCGCCTGGTCACCGATTACGGGCTCGGCGCGCTGTACCGGCCCGGAGACGCGGCTTCGCTGCGAGCCGCGCTGGAGCGCGTGATCTGGGACTACCCAGGGTTCTGCGAGAAGGTCGCGCAGGCGCGCGCCGAGCTGAACTGGGAGCAGGATGCAAAGGCGCTGATCGACGTGTACGAGGCTCTAGCGCGTGACGCGGTATCGGCGGGAGTGCGATGACCGCCGCCGAGACGGGCACCGGGGCGCGTGTAGTGATGCTGGTCGCCAACGGTGTGGCCGGGGATTCGCGAGTGCAGAAGATCGCCTGGTCGATGGCGGCGGCCGGCTGGGAGGTCACGCTGCTGGGCCGGGCGCCGGGCGCGGAGATCGTCCGCTATCGGCTGGGCGCGGCGGACGTGACGCTGGTTCCGGTGCCGAGGTCTGTGTCAGGCTACGAACGTGCGCGGCTGCGCGGAGGGCGCAAGGCCGTGCGGCTTCGGTCCGCGTACCGCCAGGCTCGCGCGCAACTCGCCGCGCGGGACGCCGCGGCCGGAGGTCACGCGAGCGCCGCGCTGACGGCGGCGCTGCGCCGCTGGCTCGCAGCGCATCCGGGCGTGGACAGGTTCGTGGCGCGATGCGGTCGGGGTCCGCTGGGATGGGCGGCGCGGCGGACGGTCGCGACGACGGCCGGTGTCGCGAGTCGCTACGGTGGCTGGCGCTGGTTCAACCCGTGGTTCGCCGACTTGGAGCTCGCGCTCGCGCCCGTGGTGCGCGACCTGGAGCCGGATTTGATCCACGCGCACGACTTCCACATGGTCGGGATCGGGGCGCGGCTCGCCGCGACGCTGAGCACGCCGCAGCGTCACGTGCGATGGGTCTACGACGCTCACGAGTATCTGCGCGGCATCGAGGTGTTATCGCCGACTGATATACGAGCTCGCATGCGCAGGCGCATGCTCGTCGGGGTCGAACGCGAGTACATCCGTCGCGCGGATGCGGTCGTGACCGTGTCCGACGGGATCGCGGACCGCCTGTCCGCGGACCATCATTTGGCTACCAGGCCGGCGGTGATCCTCAACGCGCCGGTGATCACGGCCGAGAACACGCGGTCCGCGGCGCGCGATTTGCGCGAGGACTGCGGCGTGAGCGAGGAGACGCCGCTGCTGCTGTACAGCGGTGGCATGTCGCCGCGCCGGGGCGTCGCGACGGCGATCGACGCGTTGTCGCAGCTGCCCGGCGTGCACCTGGCCCTGATCTCGCGCGATGGAGACCCCGACCTGCCGGAGCTGTTGCTTCGGGCGGCGGACCGTGGCGTCGCGGACCGGCTGCACGTGGTCCCTTACGTGCCAGTCGATCAGGTCGTCTCGTACATCAGCACCGCGACGATCGGCCTGGTTCCGATCCTGCACCTGCCCAATCACGAGCTCTCGCTGATCACGAAGTACTTCGAGTACCTGCACGCCGCACTGCCGATCGTGACCAGCGATGTGCGCGAAATGGCGCGGCAGACCCGGCTTCTCGCGGTGGGCGAGGTGTTCCGCGCGGGCGACGCCGCCTCGCTCGCCGAAGCCGTGCGGCAGGTGCTCGCCGACCCGGAGCGCTATCGCGCCGTTTATCAGGGCCCCGATGATCCGCGTGCGGAGACGACGTGGGCGGGACAAGCGGCGCGGCTCGATGCGCTGTACCGCCGGATCCTCGGCACGCAGCCGGGCCCGCCGCGGGCGGCCGGCGGCTTGCGTCTGACCCCGGCCGCCGAGGCGGCGATCAGCGAGCCGCTCGCTCGAGTTCCTTGACCACGCGCGCCGCCGCGTGCCCGTCGCCGAACGGCTCGCCGCGCGCGGTGACGGGCTGCGGCCGCAGCACGGTTTCAGCGAAGCGCGGGTCGCCGGCTTGGATCAGCGTGTTCCAGCCGCCGGTGAGCGTTTCGGGCCACTCGGTTTCGGAGCGGACCGTAGTGCAGGGCCGGCCGAGGAGGTACGCCTCCTTCTGTAGTCCGCCGGAATCCGTGACCACGCCGGCTGATCCGGTCACCGCGGCAATCAGTTGCGCGTACGGCTGAGGCGCACCGGGGCGGATGGCGCCCTGGGCGAGTTCGAGCCCGTATTCGGCGGCGCGGGCACGCAGGCGCGGGTGCGCGAGGAGGGCCACGGGGACCGGAAGGGCCGCGAGCACGGTCAAGATCTCGCCAAGTCGCTCGGGATCGTCGGTGTTCTCGGCACGATGGATCGTCGCGAGCAGATAGGGCTGCGACGGGTCGATGCCCGGCGCGGGCGGCTCGGGTTCGGTGCGGGCGAGGGCCTGTTCGCGCGCGTGCAGGCAGGCGTCCACCATGACGTCGCCGACGAGCACAGTGCGGTCGGCAAGACCTTCGCGTTCGAGGTTCAGCACTGCTTGCGGGGTCGGCGCGAGCAGCAGGTCCGCGGCGTGGTCCGTCAGCACCCTGTTGTGCTCTTCCGGCATCCGGCGGTTGCCTGAGCGCAGCCCGGCCTCCAGATGGGCGAGCGGCAGGTGCAGCTTCACCGCGCTGAGCGCTCCGGCGATGGTCGAGTTGGTGTCGCCGTAGACCAGCACCCAGTCGGGCGCGTGCCGGGAGAGCACCGGATCCAGCGCGGTGAGCATCGCCCCGGTCTGTGCGCCGTGGCCGCCGGAACCGGCCGCGAGACGCTCATCCGGCGGCGCGATACCGAGGCCGGTGAAGAAGACCTCGGACAGTTCCGGATCGTAGTGCTGCCCGGTGTGCACGATCACGTGCTCGTGCCCCGCCTCGGCCAGCGCCGCGGCCACCGGGGCGAGCTTGACGAACTGGGGGCGCGCGCCGACGACGCTCAATATCCTCACCCGGCGATCATAGATTTGGATCACTCGGCTCGACTCCGGCGGCACCGGCAATCCGGCGAGTATTCATATCCAATTCACGAACACGCAGATCGCGGTGACTATTCGTCGGACAGACGACAGACGCGAATTCATTTGCGTGCACCTCGCGTTAACACGGCGCTTGTCTAGTTGCACCGGTCACTTACCGCCCCCGCACCGAGCACTTCACACACCGCACCGCGACCACGAAACGCAGCGAGATGAGCCCGCGCCCGAGCCCACGCCCCCGGATCCTCTACCTGGCGTTCTTCTTCCCGCCGAGTAGGTCCAGCGGGGTGTACCGAGCGCGTGCGACCGCCGCGCACCTGGCCGAGGCCGGCTGGGACGTGACCGTGTACACCGCTCCGCGCGAATTCTTCACCCGCTACATCGGCACCGTGGACCCGACCCTTGAAGCAGGGCTCGATGAACGGATAACGGTGCGGCGCCCCGGCATGGGCTATTTCCGCTGGGAGCGCGATATCCGCCGCTACGGTCGGCTGCGCGCGAATATGCCGGTGCTGGCGAATGCGAGCTACAACTGGATGCAGCGCCGTTTCTTCCCCGAGCACTACGCCTCGTGGATTCCGCGCGTGGTGGCGCAGGCGTTGCGGGATCACGCGCGCCGGCGCTTCGATCTGGTGCTGGCCACCGGCAATCCGTTCGCCTCCTTCGCGGCGGCCTGGTGGCTGCGCAGGCTGACGGGGCTTCCATACGCGCTGGACTACCGGGACGCCTGGACGTTCAACCAGTTCACCGAGGAGCACAAGTACCCTGACGGCCACCCGGCCTGGGCCTGGGAGCGGCGGACGGTGGAGGGGGCCGCGCTCACCGCGTTCGTAAATGAGGGTTTGCGCGCCTGGCACGCCGATCGCTATCCCGCTGCTGCGGACAAGATGACGGTGGTGTCCAACGGGTGGGAGCCGGAACTGCTCGGCCGCGCGGCGTATCCGGGGACCGCGACGGGCCGGCCGCTGCGGTTCGGCTACGTCGGCACAATCACCGAGCCGATGCCGCTGTCCGTGCTCTTCGAGGGCTGGCGGCGCGCCCGCGAGCATCCGGAACTCGCCGACGCGACGTTGGACCTGTACGGCCACCTCGGCTTTTTCAAGCAGTCCGCTGACGCGCTGCTCGACCGCATCCCGACCGCCGAGGGCATCGGCGTGAGCTACCACGGCCCGCTCGGCAAGACCGAAGTCGCGACGGCGTACCAGAACCTTGACGCTCTGGTCTTCTGCGTGCCCGGGGCGCGGTACGTGACCTCCGGAAAAGTCTTCGAGTACATGGCGACGGGCAAGCCGATCGTGTCCGTGCACTCCCCCGGCATCGCCGCCGAGGACGTGCTGAACGGGCATCCGCTCTGGTTCGGCATCGACCGACTCGACGCGGTGGCGGTCGAGAACGCGTTCGTGGCGGCCGGGAAGGCGGCCCGGGATTTGACCGAGTCGGATTTTGCCGCCGCGCTTACGCATGCCGAGCGCTACACCCGCGCGAACACGCTCGCGCCGTTCGAGGCGCGGCTGCGCGCATTGGCGGGGCGGTGAACGTGGCCGGATCGATGGAGCGCGCGAGCCTTGGCCGGCGCCTCGCCGTCACGACGCCCTGGCATCCGACCGCGCAACGGCCGTTCGCGGGATCGTTCGTGCAGGCGACCACGGCCGCTGTCGCAGGGTTCTTCGACAGTGTGCGCCTGTACCACACCGAGGATTGGCCGGGTCCGACCGATCCCGTTCAGGCTCGTTTGGTCGACCGCGCCTATCGTGCGCTGACCTCAGGACCGAACCCGCGCATCGGTTTCACGCCTCGCTGGACCGGCGACGGGTATTGGGTCACCGATATCGCGACGCCCGTCACGCCGAAGCGTGATTACGCGGCCTGGGCTCGCAGCCACGAATCCGCGCTGCGGCAGGCGCTGCCGAGCGGCCGCTTCGACGCAGACGTCGTACACGGCCATGTCGGCATCTACGGAGGCTGGCTCGCGCTCCGCTTCGCGCGACCGGGCGCGCGCATCGTGGTCACCGAGCACGCCTCCTTCCTCGGCCGGATCCTCGGGCAACCGCGGTCTCGCGCGCTCTACGCCGAGGTGGTGGACCGCGCCGACGTCTTGGTGTGCGTCAGCGAGAAGCTGCGCGGTCAGCTGGTCGACGCGTTCCCGCGGCACGGCGCGAAGATCCAGGTCGTGCCGAACGCGGTGGCGATCGAGCAGGTGCCGCAGCGTCCGGCGCCGGTCGCCGGGCTGAACCGGTGGATCTACGTCGGGAAGGTGGCAGCGGCCAAGGGCGTGCCAGAGCTGGTCGAAGCCTTCGGGATCGCCGCGAAGGACGAGCCCGCGCTGCGCCTCACCATCCTGGGCTCCGGCCCGCTAGTGGAACCTTTGCGCGAGCGCGCCGCGCAGCTCGGCCTCGCCGACCGGATCGCTTTTCCGGGAGCGGTGCCCCCGCAGAGGGTGTTCGAGTTCTTGCACGCGCACGACTTGCTGGTGCATCCGAGCAAGTCGGAGACCTTTGGCATGACCGTGGTCGAGGCGGTCGGCTCCGGGATGCCGGTGCTGGTGACCAGATGCGGCGGTCCGCAGGAGACGCTGGCCGGCCTCGACGGCGTCGCGGGCCTGCTCATCGACGTGAGCGACGACCCCGAGGTGATTGTCGAGGGCTATCGGCGGCTCACGCGGCAGATGACGCGGCTCGACGCGGCGCGCGGCAGGGCTGCGCTGATCGAGCGTTACGGCACGCGCGCGGTCGCGGCGCGCCTGGCCGCGGTGTACGGCGTCGAGCAACCGGTTCAGGCGGAGGAGCGCGTATGAGTGTCCTGCTTTTGGCGATGAGCACGACGCGCGCGACCGCGGTCCGCACCGCCGCCGATTTCCTGCTGGAGCACGGCGAGGACGTCGCTCTGATAACGGTCGACGCCGAGGCGTGGCAGCGCGAGGGCATGGATCCGCGAGTGCGGATCCATCCGCTCCAGGCGGCGGAGCAGCGGCATCCGCTCGCCCGCCTCGGCAGCGCCGTGCGCCGCCTCTCCCCCGCCGCCTACACCAAGGGCTACCTCAAGATCTACCGGCTGCTGCGGCCGTACGTGCTGTGGCGGGCGACCCGCGCCGGGGTGGGGCGCGAACTGGACTGGGCGGCGATACGGCAGGTCGTCGTCTGCGACTCGCACGCGATACCGATCGGCTGGCATCTGGCCAAGCGACATCCGCGCCTGACCGTCGGCTTCGAACTCGACCGCACCGCGTATCTGGGCCTTCAGGCCCCGCAACCCGGCCGCCAGCCCGTCCCCTCGGCCCCTTCCGGAAACGACTGATGCTAGATACCCAATCCCCGCAGCGCAGCGTCGTCGCGGACGTGTCGCGTGAACTCCACGTGTTCCGCTCCCGCCGCTCCGGGGTGCCGCGCCTGCGCGCCTACCTGCCCGAGCTGTGGGCGCGGCGCGAATTCGTCTACGAACTCGCCCGCTGCACGCTGCGGGCGCAGAACTACCTCAACGCCTTCGGGCAGCTGTGGCTGATCCTCAATCCGCTGCTGCTCGGCTGCGTCTACTACGTCCTCGTCGACATCCTCAGCAACGGCAAGCACGCCCACAACTTCTTCTCGGTGCTGCTGGCCGGGCTGTTCCTGTACAACTTCTTCTCCGGCATCCTGAGCCAGTCCGCGGGCTCGATCATCGGCAGCAGCAGGCTGATCCTCAACAGCAGGCTGCCGCGCCTGGTGCTGCCGATCACGCAGATCGTCATCGCGTTTATGCGCTTCCTGCCCTGCATGATCGTGTTCCTCGCGGTACACACCATCCAGCGGCTGCCCTGGGGCCTGGACGCGTTCTACGCGCTGCCGGCCTTCCTCGAGGTGACGCTGTTCGGGGCCGGGCTCGGCTTCATCTGCGCCACGCTGCAGGTCTACTTCCGCGACTTCTCCAACTTCCTGCCGTACGTCACCCGGATCTGGCTGTTCCTGTCCCCGGTGCTCTGGGAGTTGCAGGTGCAGCTGGCCAAGCACGACCTGAAGTCGCACGTCATCGCCCTCAACCCGCTCTCGCCCATGATCGGGGCCTGGGGCGACGCCCTGGTCTACAACACCGCGCCGCCGCTCACCTGGCTGGCCGAGGGCGCCGGCTGGGCCGTGCTCGCCTTCGTCTGCGGCTGCCTCGTCTTCGTCAGGAGGGAACGTGAGTTCTCTGTCCGCCTCTAAGAACCCTGAGTCCGTGGCGGACGAGCGGGACGCCGACCAGCGCCTGGCCATCCGGGTCAAGGACGTGCACGTGGACTACCGCACGATCGTCGACCCGCGCGCCAACACGCTGCGGCACGCGGCCACCCGGCTGGGCCGGCGCGGCGGCGGCGGGCGCGCCGTGCGGATGATCCACGCGGTGCGCGGCGTGTCCTTCGACGTCGAACACGGCTCGGTGCTCGGCATCATCGGCGCGAACGGGGCCGGCAAGTCGACCATCATGCGCGCGATCGCCGGGATCCTGCCGCCGAGCAGCGGCGAGATCGTGGTCAACGGCCGCATCAGCACCCTGCTCGCGCTCGGCGTCGGGTTCAACGGACAGCTCTCCGGCCGGGACAACGTGGTGCTCGGCGGGCTGGCTGCCGGCCTGAGCCGCCGGCAGGTCAACGAGCGCTTCGAGCAGATCACCGCGTGGGCCGAGCTGGAGGACTTCATCGACATGCCGATGAAGTCCTACTCCTCCGGCATGTACGGCCGGCTCGCCTTCGCCGTCTCCACCCACCTGGAGCCGGACGTGCTGCTCATCGACGAGGCGCTGTCCACCGGAGACGCGCATTTCCGGCGCAAGTCCTACGACAAGATGCAGGAGCTCGTCGCCCAGGCGCGCACGATCGTCATCGTCAGCCACGGGATCGGCGCGATCCGCGAGATGTGCGACGACTGCATCTGGCTGCACAAGGGCCAGATCGTGCGGCGCGGCGACCCGGATACGGTCAGCGCCGAATACCTCGAGTTCCAAGGGGTTCCCCCCGAGCCCGCCAAGGGCTCCGACGAGACCGCGGACGACCTGGGCGGCCTCGACGACGCCATGGTGATGGAGGACGTCTGAGATGCTCCGTACCGAAACGGCCGCCTCCCTGCCCGACGTCACGATCCTCAGCAGCGGCCACGACGTGGCCGACGCCCGGCTGCACCGGCACTGCGCCGCGTTCCACCGGGCCGGGCTGCGGGTCGAGGTGATCGCGAAGGGCCGCCCCGACGACGCCCCGGCCGGCGCCGAGTTCCGGCCGACCAGGACGCGCGGCATGACCGGCCGCGGGATGCAGGCGCTGCTGCTGCCGGCGAAGGCGCGCGGCCGCGTGGTGGTCACGCTCGATCCGGATCTCATCCCGGCGGCCCGGCTGCACCGCGCGCTCACGCACGGCCGCCGCCTCGCGGTGGACCTGCACGAGGACTACGTGGCGCTGCTGGGCGACCGGGCCTGGGCCCGCGGCGCCCGCGGCGCGATCGCCAAGACCTGGGCGCGCACCGCGGTCTCGCTCAGCCGCCGCGCGGACCTGACCGTGGTCGCGGACCAGCACGTCCCGCCGGGCGAGGCGGCACGGCGGCTGGTCGTGCGCAACCTGCCGGACCTCTCGCTGCTGCCGGAGCGCGGCCAGCCGGACGAGCGGCCGCGCGCGCTCTATGTCGGCGACGTGCGTGAAAGCCGCGGCCTGTTCACCATGCTGCGGGCGATCGAGCTGGCGCCGGACTGGGAGCTTGACGTGGTCGGGCCGGTCGCCGCGCGGGACCGGGCCCGGCTGGACGCGTGGCGCGCCGAGTCCCCGGCCGCGGCGCGGGTGCGGTTGCACGGCCGGATGCCCCCGGCCGCGGCCTGGCAGCTGGCGCGCGGCGCGTGGGCGGGCATGTCGCTGCTGCACAGCACGCCGGCGTTCGAAAGCGCCGTGCCCTCGAAGATCTACGAGTACCTCGCCTGCGGGCTGCCGGTGCTCAGCAGCCCGATCCGGCGCGCCGCGCAACTTGTGGAGCAGGCCGGGGCGGGCGTGGTCGTCGCCGACGCCGAAGAGGCCGCGGCGGCCCTGCGCGGCTGGTCGGGACCGGCCGCCGACGAGTTCCTGTCCATGCGCCAGGCGGCGCTGGAGTGGGCCGAGCGGGACCTGGCCGCGGACAACCCCCACGACCTGCTCGCCGCGGCGATCGCGGAGCTGGTCGCGCAGACCCGCCGCAACCGCGCGCGGGTCGCCATCGCAGCGAGGACGCCATGAACACGCAAACCCCTGAGTTGCCCGTGATCCCCGCCGCGAAGCCGGTCATCGGCGAGGAGGAGATCGAAGCCGCGGTGCGCGTGCTGCGCAGCGGCAACGTGGTGCAAGGCCCTGAGGTCGCCGCGTTCGAGGAGGAGTTCGGCGCGCTGGTCGGCGGGCGGCACTGCGTGGCCGTCAACTCCGGGACCTCCGCGCTGCTGCTGGCCTTGGCGGGCCTCGGGATCGGCGCGGGCGACGAGGTGATCGTGCCCTCCTTCACCTTCGCGGCGACCGCGAACGCGGTGCGGCTGACCGGGGCGAGGCCGGTCTTCGCGGACATCGACCCGGAGACCTTCTGCCTCGACCCGGCCTCGGTCGCGGCCCTGATCGGCCCGCGCACCGCGGCGATCATGCCGGTGCACCTCTACGGCCACCCCGCTCCGATGCGCGCGCTCGGCTGGCTGGCCGAGCGGCACGGTCTGTCCATCGTCGAAGACGCGGCCCAGGCGCACGGCGCGACGCTGGATGGCACGCCGGTTGGCGCGTTCGGCGAGGCGGCCTGCTTCAGCTTCTATCCGACCAAGAACATGCACGCCCTAGAGGGCGGCATGGTGGTGACGCCGGACGCCGGCCTCGCGCGCACCATCAGGCTGCTGCGCAACCAGGGCATGGAGCGGCGCTACGCCAACGAGCTGGTGGGCTACAACCTGCGGCTGACCGACGTGGCCGCCGCGATCGGCCGCGAGCAGCTGCGCAAGCTGCCGGGCTGGAACGAGCGGCGGCGGGCGAACGCCGCGAAGCTTGATGCCGGGCTGGTCGGGGCCGACACAGTCAGCACGCCGGCCGTCGCGGACGGCGTGACGCACGTCTACCACCAGTACACGGTCCGCGTTTACGGCGGCCAGCGAGACGCCCTGCAGGAGCACTTGAGCCGACACGGCATCGGCAGCGCCGTGTACTACCCGACGCCGGTCCACCGCCTGCCGCCCTTCGCCGCGGACGCCGAGAGCATCGCGGCTCCCGAGCTGTCACGGACGCAGACGGCCGCGGCCGAGGTCCTCTCGCTGCCCGTCCACCCTTCCCTGTCCGACGCGGACGTCGACCGGATCACCGCCGCCGTCCGCTCGTTCCCCGGAGCCACCACCATGAGGGATCTGTCATGACCAAGCGGCTGTTGCGCGCCGGGCTCGTCGGCCTCGGGGCCATGGGCCGGCACCACGCGCGGGTGCTGCGGGCACTGGACGGGGTCGAGCTGGTCGGCGGCGCCGACCCGATCGGCGACGCGCACGGCGCGCTCGGCGGCGCGCCGCTGGTCCCCGACGTGGAGCGGCTGCTCGCGCTGCGGCCTGACTACGTCGTGGTCGCCTGCCCCACCGCCGAGCACGAGCGGGTCGGGCTGATGCTGGCCGCGGCCGGCGTGCCCGCGCTGATCGAGAAGCCGCTGGCGCACGACGTGCCGGCCGCGCTGCGCGTCGTCGAGGCCTTCGAAAGCCGGGGCCTGCTGGCCGCGGTCGGCCACATCGAGCGCTACAACCCGGCGCTGCGCAGCATGCGCGCACGGCTGGAGACCGGCGAACTCGGAGAGGTGTTCCAGGTCGCCACCCGGCGTCAGGGCCCTTTCCCCAACCGGATCGCGGACGTCGGCGTGGTCAAGGACCTGGCGACGCACGACCTGGACCTCACCGGCTGGGTCACGGGAGCGACGTATCGCAGCGTCGCGGCCAAGACTGCGCATCGCAGCGGCCGCCCGCACGAGGACCTGGTGACCGTGCTCGGTGACCTGGACTCCGGCGTGATCGCCAACCACCTGGTCAACTGGCTCTCGCCGCTCAAAGAGCGAGTGTCCATCGTGACCGGGGAGCGCGGCTGCTTCGTCGCGGACACGCTCACCGCCGACCTGACATTCTTCGCCAACGGCTCCACGGTCACCGAGTGGGACGCCGTCTCGGTCTTCCGCGGCGTATCCGAGGGCGACATGACCCGGTACGCGATCCCGAAGCGCGAGCCGCTGACCGTCGAGCACGAGACCTTCCGCGACGCGGTCGACGGCAAGCGCGACGCGGGGATCGTCACGCTGCGCCAGGGACTGCGCGCGGTGATGGTCGCCGAAGCCGTGCTCGAGTCCGCGCGCACCGGCGCCACCGTGCCGACGGGCTGCGCCTGACCTCGGTCCCTTTCCTCCAACCACTCGACCCCTGATCGGATTTCCCCGTGCGGATCTGCGTCTTCGCCCTCGGTAAGATCGGCCTCCCGCTCGCCGTGCAGTACGCCGGCCGCGGGCACCAGGTCGTCGGAGTCGACATCGCCGAGCGCGTCGTCGACCTGGTCAACGCGGGCGCCGCTCCCTTCCCCGGCGAGGCCGGGCTGGACGAGGCGCTCAAGCAGGTGGTCGCGGACGGCCTGCTGACCGCGACCACGGACAGCACCGCGGCGGTCGCCGAAGCGGACGCCGTGGTGGTGGTCGTGCCGCTGGTGGTGGACCGGGACGGCACGCCGGACTTCCGCCCGCTCGACGCGGCGACCAGCGCGATCGCGGCCGGGCTGCGCCGCGGGACGCTGGTGAGCTACGAGACCACGCTGCCGGTCGGCACCACCCGCGAGCGGTTCGCGCCGATGCTGGAGGCCGGCTCCGCACTGGTCGCGGGAGCGGACTTCGCGCTGGTCTTCAGTCCCGAGCGGGTCTCCTCCGGGCGGATCTTCGACGACCTGCGCCGCTACCCCAAGCTGGTCGGCGGCATCGACGCGGCGTCCGCACAGCGCGGCGTCGAGTTCTACGAGCAGGTGCTCGAATTCGACCATCGCCGCGACCTGGCCCGGCCGAACGGGGTCTGGAACCTAGGCGCCGCGGAGGCGGCGGAACTGGCCAAACTGGCCGAGACCACCTACCGCGACGTGAACATCGGCCTGGCCAACACGTTCGCGCGGTACGCGGACCGGATCGGCGTGGACGTCGCGGCGGTCATCGAGGCCTGCAACAGCCAGCCGTTCAGCCACATCCACCAGCCCGGCATCGCGGTCGGCGGCCACTGCATCCCGGTCTATCCGCGCATGTACCTGTGGAACGACCCTGACGCCGAGGTCGTGCGCTCCGCGCGCGCGGTGAACACGTCGATGCCCGAGTACGCCGTGTCGTTGCTGGCTGAGCAGCACGGCGAGTTGGACGGCGCTCGTGTCGTCGTCCTGGGGATCGCTTACCGAGGCGGGGTGAAGGAGACGGCGTTCTCGGGCGTCTTCCCCACGGTGGAGGCTCTGGCGGCGCGCGGCGCCCTGGTGGCCGTCGCCGACCCGATGTACGACGACGACGAGATCCGCGCCCTCGGTTTCGAGCCCTACTCCCCCGGCGCGTCCGTGGACGCCGCGATCGTGCAAACGGACCACCGCGAGTACCGCAAGCTGGCTCCGCAGGATCTGCCCGGTATCAAAACCCTGCTGGATGGCCGGGGCATCACCGACCCGGCGCTGTGGACCTCGGTGCGGCGGCGGCTGATCGGTGCCGGCCAGGCGGGCTAGCCGGCCCAGCGACCGGTCAGGAACAGGTACGCGACCGTGAACATGACCGGCGCCGAGACGGTCAGATAGACCGTCCTGACCCACGGGCGCCGCACGCACCACACCGCCAGCGCGGCCCACAACGGCCACCAGGTCAGCATTTCGCGCGGCACGGACAGGTAGACGTGCGAGGTGGCCAGGGTGCCCACGGACAGCAGGGCATAGACGAACTCGGCCCAGCGGCGCTTGATCCCCAGCCACACCACCAGGCCGATGCCGAGCAGCGTTACCGCTATTTCGAGCTGGTATTCCCAGGACTCGTGGGCGGTCAGGTAACGCCCGAACGCGTAGTGCCAAGTGTTCGCGAAGGTGTGCCAGGGGTAGGACAGGTGCCGGTTCCAGCCGAGCCGCTCAGCGCGCTCCCAGGCGTTCCAGTTGCCTGTCAGCGAGTGCAGGTACGCCATGTACCCGGCGACCGGCAGCAGGGGCACGAGCAGCCATCCGCCGCGCAGCCAGGCGCGCGGGGTGCGTGGCCGGCTTTGCAGGAACAGCACGCCGACTGCCGCGAGCACGAACAGCCCGTTGACGCGGATCGTCGCCGCGCCGGCCAGCAGCAGCCCTGCCGCCATCCACCGTTCGCGGCGCGCCGCGAGCCAGGCCCAGAGCGTGAACGCGAGGAACGGCGCTTCGCTGTAGCCGGCCGCGAGGAAGACCGCCGCGGGAGCCCAGACGAACAAAGTCACGCCGTCGCGCACGGCGCTGCGGGCTTCCGGCTCGCCGAGGTGCGCCGCTTCCAGCGCGATGATCCGGGCCAGGGCGATCGCCGCGATCGCGCCCGCGACCAGCGAGATGAGCAGGCCCGAATACACCCAGGAGCGGAAGACCAGGTGCACCGCGTAGAGCAGTCCCGGATAGCCGGGGAAGAAGGCGATCGAGGCGCCGTGCCGGGCGCGCAGCGAATATCCGTGCGCTGCGATGTCGTAGAAGCGCAGCCAGTCCCAGCGCTGCCACATCGAGGCCCAGCCGCGCGGCTGCTTGGTCGTCGCACCCCAGCCGGTCCAGATGACGGCCCAGGTGATCAGCACCATCCCGATACGCGAGATCAGCCAGACCCGCAGCGCGTCGGCCTCCATCGCGCCGAGGCCGAACCGGGTCCGCAGCGGATCGAGCGTCCACCACGGCGACCGCGTCAGCCGTCGGCGGGGGACGGCTGACGCTTCCGCCGGTCCTGCTTCGAGCCCGAGAACACGCACGTCGGAATCCACGGCCGCGAAGCTATGCGGTGCGGGTGTACTGCACCCGAAATGCGCGTGACGGGCGGTTGCCTTCGATCTAGACGGCTGCAGCGACCTACGGCGCGGGTGGTCCCACGGTCATGCGGGGCCGATCAGCGCTCCGGGTCGCGTCCGAAGATGGATCCGATTCCGCCGCCCTTGTCCTCGTGCTCGCGCTCCAGCTCTTCACGCCCGGCCAGCAAGCTCCAGGCGTCCACCGCGCCCACGGCGATCCGCCACACCGCACCGGGCGCGCTTTCGGCCGCCGCGCCCCCGCGCAGGTGCACGAATCCGTCGGAGGACTTCTTGTCGAAGTCCTTGTCGGAGCCGCCCACCGCCTCCGCGCCCAGGGCGCCGAGCAGCGCACCGCCCGAAGCCAGCTCGGCGAAATAGGCGTCTTGAGATATCAGCTCGCCGCGCAGCCGCGTGCCCCGCACGCTGACCGCGACCGGCACCGCCGCCCCCGGCGACTGCTCCACCGCGTGCACCAGACGCTCCAGCACCGGATCCCCATGTCGCTTAGCCATATCGCAACACCTCACAGACTCCCGCAGTTGCACCGGCCGTTCGCACCGGTGACCAAGAGCGGATGTCCGTTCCGATCGGCACCAAACCGGGTGAAAGCCGGACCGCGGCCCGCTAGCGGCGGCGCGTTTCCATCAGGAAGCAGCCGAACTCGACCGCGCGCAGGTGCACTGCCGCTACCGCAGGGTCCTGGTACAGCCTCGCGAGCCCGTCCTCGACGACGCTCGCATCCTCGGCCTGGAGGTAAGCGCCTCGCAGGATCG
>NZ_DASRBQ010000015.1:0-41955 GCF_035653575.1 Actinocrinis sp. | reverse complement strand
GCCTCGATCAACGTGCCGCCGCAGTAGGGGTAGCCGTTCTCCCTGAGCGACACCATGAACGGGTACGCACCGTCGTATGCGGTAGTCCCGCCGACGACGGCGTGAGCGGGCGCCGGGTGTGCCACGATCGCCGCGAGGGAGGAAAGCGCTATGGCAGCCGCCGTCAGCGGTGAGCGGGGGCGGCAGCGTACGGCGAGCGCGTGGGCGGGCATGGCGCCTTCCGGACGGGGCGGGTTACTCTCGGGGCTGTGTGTCTGGGCTGTGTGTCCTATCGTCGCGGGGCGCGGGCGTGGTCGCTCGGCGGCGTCGAGACGACTCACCCGAACGGCTGACGGCACCGGGTCGCCCGGGCCGAAGGACACGCTTGTGTCCAATCGAATTTGATCCGCCGCTTGAATCCGATACAGTTCATCTCGTTGCAGGCGGCCGGGTTTGACCGGGTCACTCAGCAACAGAGCTGCTGATCAGGGCAGGGTTCGCCAGGACCCGGCCTGGCAGGCTCACGCGGACGTGGCTCAGTTGGTAGAGCATCACCTTGCCAAGGTGAGGGTCGCGGGTTCGAATCCCGTCGTCCGCTCGCGTGGATTCCGTCGCGCGGCCGAAAGGTCGGGTGGCGCGTCGCAGCGCGGTGGCGTGGCCGAGAGGCGAGGCAACGGCCTGCAAAGCCGTGTACGCGGGTTCAAATCCCGCCGCCACCTCCGAACAGTAGTTTTCGCTTGGCGGTACTGACACCGAGACTCTGAGTCTCGGTGTTTTGTGCTCTTCGGGAGAGGGAGAGCGCGGGGAATTCGGGGTTCGCGGGGTACGCCGCCCGTGCTGCGTTTCTCACTCGTTCGGAGCCCGGCGGGTCGGCGCGAGCGGCGGGGACGCGACTGCTGCGGCAAGGTTGGCATATGCAGGAGCTGATTACCCGGCGCACGGCGCAGGGCTACCGCGGCATGGTGCGGATCGAAGGCGGCACTTTCCTCATGGGCAGCGCCGAGTTCTATCCGGAGGAGCGGCCGGTGCACGCCGCGTCGGTGGGCGGGTTCTGGATGGACCGTCACCTGGTCACGGTGGCCGAGTATCGGCGCTTCGTGAACGCGACGGGGTACGTCACGGTCGCCGAGCGGACGCCGGATCCGGCCGACTACCCGGACGTCGCCGCGGAGGCCCTGGTGCCCGGAGCGCTGGTGTTCCGGATGCCGCCGCAGCCGGTCGGTCTGGAGGACTGGCGCGAGTGGTGGTCCTTCGTGCCGGGCGCGGACTGGCGGCATCCGCTTGGTCCGCAAAGCACCGTGGAAGGCCGGGAGATGCACCCAGTAACCCAGATCGCTTATGAAGACGCGGCCACGTACGCGGCGTGGGCCGGCAAGAGCCTGCCGACCGAGGCCGAGTGGGAGTACGCGGCGCGAGGGGGCTTGGAGGGCGCGGTGTTCGCGTGGGGCGATGACTTCATGCCACGGGAACAGCGGATGGCTAACACCTGGCACGGCGAGTTCCCGTGGCACTACTCCCCCGATGTCGGCGGCCATCACCAGCCGGGCACGACGCCGGTGTGCATGTACCCGCCGAACGGGCACGGCCTGTACGACATGACCGGCAACGTGTGGGAGTGGACAGCCGACTACTTCACCGAGGACCACAGCGGCGCGTTGCCCGGACTGCCTTACCCGTCAAACGGCACGTCATATGACGGCCTGCCGCCTGAGGAGGCCCTGGAGCGGTATCCGCGGCGCGTGACGAAGGGCGGTTCGCATCTCTGCGCGCCCAACTACTCGCTGCGTTACCGTCCTGCGGCGCGCCAAGGGCAGACGGAGGATACGGCCACGTGCCATCTGGGATTCAGATGCGTGGTGCGGGACTAGCGGGGTGAGTGGCGAGGGTGAGGCGGGCCGCGGTGCTGGCCGTCAGGGGACGACGGTGACGGGCCAGCGGCCGGCTTTGACCAGGCGTACCGCGACTGACCCGACGAACCGGTGCCCGGCCGACTCGGAGGCACCGATGACGACCGCGTCGGCCCGGATGCGGTCGGCCAGCTCGCTCAGGCCGCGATACGGGTCGCCCTCGGCGGTATAGAACTCCCAGCGCATCTGCTGCCCGGGCGGCACGCGCTCGACGCCTTCGCGGATCTGCCGCTCAAGGTCCGCGGCGTTCTCCAGGCCGAGCTGCGCCAGGGCCGCTCCCGCCTGCGGGCTGCCCGTACCGAGCGGGCGGAAGTAGGCGAGCACGAGCTTGGCGCCTTGCCGCCGGGCCAGGCCGCCGGCGTAGGCGGCGGCTCGCATGGAGGACTCCGACCCGTCGATGCCCGCCAGGATCACCAGCGGTCCGTCGGTTCCGAGCTCGAACATCACGGCGCCCCTGTATCTGTCCACTGCATTGGTTCACTGCGTCTGCTTGCTGCTGCGCTGGGGGTGAGCGTAGCGGCAGTCCGGGCGGGTTCCGAAAGCCGGGCAAGTCGTCGGGCCGGGGTTCTGGGCAGAGTCCTTGACAGAGTCGTGGTCTAGTCCAATCATGGGCGTGCAGTGGTCCATACCACAGGCGCCCGAGCGGCTCGAAGCCCGAAGCTTCCGCTGGTCGGCGCGGTGTCGTGGACCGACCCTCGGTTAACTCGTGCTCACGCGCCTGGTGCGGCTACGGCGACGCCTGGCCGGCGCGGCAAGACCGGTGCGCGCCCAGCAGTACTTGAGCAGTTCGGGCGCCGTCCGGTTGCTGGCCAACAGTCCGGTACCTCAGCCGTTGCCTCCGCTGGAGATTTCATGCGCTTGACCGCCACTCGGGCATCTGCCCGGCGCCTTACCGGCAAAACCCGCCTGACCATCACCGCGCTCGCCACCACCGCCGCTGCCGCCGGGTTCGTAGTCATCGGCGGCGCCAGCGGGGCGCAGGCCGCCACGCCGGTGCCCGCGCACGTGTTCGCCCCGTACTTCGAGGCCTGGACCGGCGACGACCCGGCCACCCTCTCCTCCCAGTCGGGCGCGAAATACCTCACCATGGCCTTCCTGCAGACCGCCTCCGCCGGGTCCTGCACGGTCGACTGGAACGGCAGCACGAGCATGTCGGTCTCCTCCTCGACCTTCGGCAGCTCGATCAGCACGATCCAGGCCAACGGCGGCAACGTCATCCCGTCCTTCGGCGGCTACACCGCGGACACCACGAACACCGAGATCGCGGACAGCTGCACCAACGTCTCGTCGATCGCCGCCGCCTACGAGAGCCTGGTCACGACCTACAACGTGACCCGGATCGACCTGGACACCGAGGCCAACTCGCTGACCAACAGCGCCGGAATCGACCGGCGCAACAAGGCGATCGCGCAGGTGGAGAGCTGGGCGGCGAGCACCGGCCGCACGGTGCAGTTCTCGTACACGCTGCCGACGACCACCTCGGGGCTGGACTCCTCCGGGCTGGCCGTGCTGCAGAACGCCGTCTCGAACAACGCGCGCGTCGACGTCGTGAACATCATGACCTTCGACTACTACGACGGCGCTACGCATGAGATGGCGACTGACACCGAGAACGCCGCGAACGGCCTGTACAACCAGCTCAGCTCGCTGTACCCGTCGAAGACCTCGGCGCAGAAGTGGGCGATGATCGGCGTGACCGAGATGCCGGGCATCGACGACTACGGTGCGGCGGAGACCTTCACCACGGCCGACGCGCCGACGGTGTACAACTGGGCGGTCAGTAAGGGCATCAACGAGCTGTCGTTCTGGGCGTTGCAGCGCGACAACGGCAACTGCCCGGGCACCGGCGGCCAGGACAACTGCTCCGGGATCTCGCAGAGCCAGTGGTACTTCAGTCACACTTTCGAGCCGTTCTCCGGCGGCACCACGAACCCGGGCAACGACTTCTCGCTGTCGCTTTCGCCGAGTTCGGCCTCGGTGAATCCGGGCTCGTCGACGACGGCGCAGGTCAGCACCGCGGTGACTTCGGGCTCGGCGCAGTCGGTGAGCCTGTCGGCCTCCGGGGCGCCCTCGGGCGTGACCGTCTCGTTCAACCCGGCTTCGGTGACGGCCGGCGGGTCGTCCACCGTGACCTTTGCGACCTCCTCGTCGGCGGCTCCGGGTACGTACGCCATCACGGTGAAGGGCACGGCGGCCTCCGGTAGCCACACGGCCACGTACTCACTCACGGTCAACGGCTCGGGTACCGGCGGCGGAGGGTCGCTGACGAACGGCGGGTTCGAGAGCGGAAGCCTGAGCCCGTGGACGGGTCAATCCGGCGACGCGGTGGTGTCCAGCCCGGTGCACTCGGGCAGCCACGCGGCCGTGATCGCGCCAACCGCCAGCCAGACCGGCGAGCTGGACCAGACGGTGACGCTCAAGGCGAACACGAGCTACACGCTGACCGGCTGGGTGCAGGGTAACTACGCGTTCATCGGTGTCAGCGGCGGGGCGAGCGCCAGCACGTGGACCTCGTCGAGTTCGTGGACGAAGCTCACGGTCTCGTTCACGACCGGTTCCTCGGGGACGGTCACCGTATTCGTGCACGGTTGGTACAGCCAGGGCAACGTGTATGCGGACGACTTCTCCGTCAGCTGACGGGTAAGCAGAAGCCGCCTGCCGCGCCCGCAAGGGCGTCAGGTCTCGCCGCCTCGTCTCTCGCGACCGCACTTCGTGAGAGGCGGGGCGGCGAATGCGTGCCGGGAGTCGGTAGGGCAGGCTTCAGCGTTGCGAGAGGGTGCCGCCGAGCAGGCCGGCGATCATGCTGTCTACTTGGCCGATCCGCCCGGCCAGGGCGGTGGTGGACAGCAGGAAGCCGAGCAGGATCGCGGCGAGCGCGTGCGAGGCCTTCAGGTCGTCCTTGCGGACGAACAACAGCACGGTCAGGCCGAGCACGAGCGTGATCGGGAGGGACAGGCGCACGGAGCCTCCTTCCGGCGGCGGGCCAGACGGACTCCCCCGAGGGTTATCTCCACAGTGATGGCGACAGTAGGGACGGCAGTGACGACGACGCGGACAGGCGGACGGTAGCGGGCGCGGTCACGGCCGCCCCGATCGGTCATCAGATCGCCCGAATCCGAGCTTAGCGCCCAAAGCGGACAGCCCTCGGGAGGCGAGTCGCTATTCTCGGCTTCGTGTCGACAACCGACCCCGATTCCGACGGCCCGACCGGTTCGCTCTCAGGCGTCCCGGACGCCGCAACCGGCTCTGCCTCAACCGCTACTCAGACGCGGACTGAAACGCAGCCTCAGCCGAAACATCACAGTCGCGCGTACCGCAACGGCGAACTCGTCGCCGAGAACTTCCCGTTGCCGGACCTGTCGGACTGGCTCGAACACGACGACGCGAACGTATGGTTCGATCTGCCCGACCCCTCGCCGCAACAGCTGCAGGAGCTGGCCGAGGAGCTCGGGCTGCACGCGCTGGCCGTCGAGGACGTGATCAACGGCAGGCAGCGCCCCAAGGTCGACCGCTATGACGGTCATCAGCTTTTCAACGCCTACGCCGTCCGGGTGGCCGACGGCGTGCACCTGCAGACGGTGGCGATCACCGCGTTCATCACCAAGCGCGCGCTGATCACCGTGCACCGGGCCGGGCAGTTCGACATCGACGATGTGGTGGCGCGTTGGGACAACTCGCCCGACTTGGCCTGCCACGGCTGCGGCTTCCTGATCTACGGGCTGCTGGACTACGTCGTGGACAGCTACTTCACCGCGCTTCAGGTCTTCGACGACGAGGCGGAGGAGCTGAGCGACCAGGTCTTCGACTGGGACGGCGGGCCGGCCGGTGACGAAGTGCGGCGGCTGTACGACCTGCGCCGGTCGCTGCTCACGGCCCGCCGGGTGATCGGCCCGATGCGCGAGGTCATCAACTCGCTGATTCATTTGCGGCAGGACCTGGGCCTGTCGAGCTCCGAGCTCACACCGTACTACCAGGACGTCTACGACCACGCGATCCGCGCCGCGGACTGGACCGAGAACCTGCGCGACCTGATCGGCACCATTCGCGAGACCCAGCTGACCATCCAGGGCAACCGGATGAACCTGATCATGAAGAAGGTGACCAGCTGGGCGGCGATCATCGCAGTGCCGACCGCGGTGACCGGCTTCTACGGGCAGAACGTGCCTTATCCGGGGTTCAGCTCCACGGCCGGGTTCTGGACCTCGACCGGGATCATGATCGCGCTGTCGGTCACCCTTTACGTTGCGTTCCGGCTGCGCGACTGGCTCTGAGGCGTTCAGGCCGGGTCGGTGCCGCCGCCGAGGGCGAGGCCGGTCGTGGAGAAGATCCAGGGATCGCTGCTCAGGTCCGCGTCGCCGGAGTTGACGGTGCCGCGCGGCTCGAAGAACAGCAGCCGGGTTCCGGGCTCGGCGGACGGCTTGTGCCGCACCCCGCGCGGAACGGTGAACAGCTGCAGCGGGCCCAGCACGACCGGGTCGCGGTCCTCCAGCTCGATGGTCAGCCGGCCCTCGATGACGAGGAAGAATTCGTCGGTCTCCGGGTGGGCGTGCCAGACGTACTCCCCCTGGCCGTTGGCGATCTTCACGTCGTAGTCGTTGACGGTCGCGGCGATGCGCGGTGCCCAGATCTCGGCGGCGAAGGAGGCATAGGCGCTGGATAGGTCGACGGGGTTGGGAGCGGCACCTGCGTCTGTCATCGGTCTTCTCCTGACGGTTCGTCGGGCGAGGTACGCGGTGAAACCGGGCGGGTGGATGCCCTGTGAGCGGCGCCTGCCTGGGCCGGTCATCGATGAAGAGAGAGGCCCTTGAGCGCCGCGTCGACGTGCGCGCGCTGTCCGTAAACGGATAGTCCGGCAAGGGAGAGGTCTTCCGTCGTGATCTTACGCACCACGGCCCGGTTGTCCTCGTCGTTGAACGTACCGAACAGTTCCTCCGGGTACACGGCGATGCTCAGCTCCCGCTCCAACGCACGGCGGTGTGCCTTACGCAGTTGCGCGGCGGTGGCGGCGAAGACGAGGACCGGCTGCCCGAACATCGGCAGGTATTGCACGTCCGAGGCGTCGAAGTAGGGCTCGCCGATGGTGTGTGCCGCGGTGGCCGCGATGCCGCTGACCGCGAAGGCGGTGACGTTGAGCTTCTGCCAGGTGGCCAGGTCCTCCCGCACGACGACCGCGATCTTGGTGGCGGCGGCGATCCTGGTTTCAGCGGCCCGCGCGGTGCCGCTCTCGCTGCTTGCGTTCTCGCTCATGGGATTGATCGTCTGCCGTTCGACGCGGGCCGGTCTTGGACGCTCGTGCGCCGCGGTGTGGTGCGGCTGTTGCAGAATCGAAGGGTGGAGGAGAGGGCGCGAGACTGGGCCAGGTATTGGCGTGCGCCCGGCAGCTCGATCGAGCTGATGCGGGCGCACTTCGAGACGCACCGCTACCACCGGCACAGCCACGACACTTACTCGTTCGGCGTCACGGAGTCGGGCGCGCAGACCTTCAACTGCCGCGGCGCGAAACGGACGAGCGCGGCGGGCATGGTGATGGCGTTCAACCCGGACGAGCCGCACGACGGACATGCGACGGACGCGTTGGGGTTCACCTACTCGATCGTGTACATCCCGGACGCGGAAGTGATCGAGATCCTTGGAGATCAGCGCGGCCGCAGCACCGGTTCTCCGCTGTTCGCCGAGCCCGTGATGCATGACCGAGCGGCTGCAGACGCTCTGCGCAGACTCAGCGCTGCTGTGGCCGGCGGCCAACGGCTCGTGGTGGAGGAGACCCGGGACGCCGCCATCCGCACGCTCGTGCGTCGCACGCCGCTGCGTACCAGCATGGCGTTCGGCGTGGACGCACAGCCCGAAGTGGGTCGGCACGACTCAGGTGTGCTGCGCGTTCGCGATCTGCTGCGAGCGGAGTACGCGCGCGAGATCGGCGCTGACGAGCTTTCGGTGTTGGCGGGGTGTAGCCGGTTCGCGTTGTACCGCGCCTTTGTCGCGGAGTTCGGCATGTCGCCCGGCGACTATCAGCGCCAGTTGCGATTGCGGGCGGCACGCGCGTTGCTCGCGGACGGGCTGAGCCCAGCCGAGGCGGCCGCGGAGACCGGGTTCACCGACCAGGCGCATCTCACCCGGTGGTTCGGCCGCTGCTACGGCATCACCCCGGCACGTTATCGGGCCGCGGTCTTCGGTCAGGCATCGGAACCGGCCGGGCGTTCACGTGCGTTACCTGCATAGGTACGCCTGAGATCAGGCGGCCGTGCTCCGGTCATCGACTCAGGGCCGGAACCGCAAGGTACGCAGACCGACCGATAGGCTGGCGAGGGTGGACGAGAACAGAGCACTGCGCGTCGTGGACGCCCTGCGTGATCGGGGCATCAACGCACATGTGGCGCGCGAGGGCGTGTACCAGATCGGTGTGCGGATCTCGCTGCCGGACGGGCGCGAGGCGGTCTGGGACACCGACGACACCCCGGGACTCGAGGCGCAGGTGATGCGCGACGGGATGCTGGTCGGCTTCGTGCCCGTGATCGAGGGGTCCGAGAACTTCGACGAGGCGCAGACGGTGGACGCGATCGCGCGCACCGACTATGACCGGCCGATCGCCCGGCAGCGCGCCGCCGCGCCGCCCCCGGCCGCGCCGCTGCCGCGCGAGGGTGGCGTCTTCCGGCGTTTTCTGGGCGGCTTCCGCGAGCGCTGACCTGGGCTTTCACGTCCTCGGCCGGGCGCCTTGGGTCGGTTCGCGTGATCAAAACGCTACGCCGGGTTTGCGGAGCGCGACGGATGGCAAGGAAACTCGACGCATGGGCGCGCCTGCGTGGGGCAGGCGCGCCCGTCTGCATCATGACGCAATGCGCGCTTGTATGCTGCGCTTTTTTCGAACGCGGGCACGCCCGTGTGTGGCCGAGCACCGTCACCGGTTCGCCTACTCGGCAAAAGAGACCGGTACATAGGGCTGCCACATCGGACTGGAGGCGATGAATCCCCATTGCTCCACGTTCAGCGGGGGCAATGCGCGGGTCACCTCGGTGGCGGCGCTTCCCGGATCACCGTTCTGCGCGGTGATCTCGACCGCGACCCCATCCCGCCGGTTCACGATGACCCGGTAGGTGACGACGTTGGACGCCGAAGGCGCGATGACCTCCAACATGGCCGTGTCGCCGGTGACGGTGTTGCTCTCGACGTAGCACTCGGAGATCGGCCTCAACCCGGTCAGGCCGAGCTTGGCGCCGCTGGACGGCGTGGCCCGCGGCAGCCCGAGACCCTGCAGCGAGCAATCCACCGGGTCCATACTCGAGCTCCCGACCGGGGCGATGCCCACGAAGATCTGGGAGATGCCTCTGCCGTCATCGACGTCGACCCGCAGCAGCGAACCGCGGGACGCGGGCTTGTAGTCGCCGAACTTCCAGTTCGCGGCGACGAGCTTGCGCAGGATGTTCACCGCGGCCGTGGCGTTGATCGGGGTCTCGCCGGGCCCGGGCTTCAGCTTGTCGAAGCCGAACGGGCCCGTGCTGGTCGGGCTCGGAACCGGTGAGGTGGTACCGCTCGGCGCCAGCGGGTCCGGAATCGGCATGGCAGGGTGCGACGGGCCGTTCACATGGCCGGCCGCGTCGTAGTCACCTCCGAAATCCGGATCGCCCATGCCGACCGCGACACCCGCGCCGGCGAGCAGCACCACGACCGCGGTGCCTGCTGCGACGGCGATATGGCGGCGGCGTTTGCGGGCGCGGCCGAGGCGCTCGCCCGCGGCGAGGATGTCATCGATCGGTGGGTCCAGCGCGCAGGTCGCGGCGTCCATGAGTTCGGAGAGCCGGTCTTCGGCGGCGTTCATCGCGTTCCCTTGGGTGGATGGATGGTCCGAGGTCGGGATTTGCGTGGGGTGTGCTCGGAGGCTGTTCGGTCGTGCGGTGCGGCGGGTGCTGCGGCGTCGTCAGTCCTGAAATAACAACTCCCGGTCGTCGCCGAGCAGAGCGCGCAGCTGCTTGAGCGATCGGTTGCAGATGCTCTTGATCGCGGCCGGGGTCGTGCCGAGCAGACCCGCGACGTCCTCGACGCTCAGGTCGTCGAGGTACCGCAGGACCATCACCGCGCGGTTGCGCGGCGGCAGGGTGCTCAGCGCCTCCATCAGGACCAGCCGCAGCTCCGGGTTGTCACCGGGGGCGCGACCCTCGGCGAACTCGGCGATCGGGATCTCTCCGCTGCGCCGCAGCCGTCGGTGCGAGAGGTACGTGTGCAGCAACGCCTTGCGGGCGTACGCGTCCACGGACTCGCTCTTCTGGATGCGGTGCCACGAGGAGTAGAGCTTGGCCAGACAGGTCTGCACCAGGTCCTGCGCCTCGTGCCAGTCCCCGCACATGAGGTACGCGATGCGAAAGAGCTGACCAGCCCTCGCCGTCGCGAACTCCTGGTATTGCAAGAGACCAGTGGATTCCCGATCACCCACGGTGGCTCCAAACTTGACGACGTCATGAAGTACAGACGCCTCTGGAGCACGAGAGGTAGCACGGCAGGCAGCACGCGGTGGGCGCTGCGGCGGTTCACACCGGCGGCGCGCTGGCCGACCGGGTTCAGTCCGTGTGGAAGACCTCGGGCAGGGCGGTCCACCACTCCCCCGGCTGCGCGCCCGGGACCTGTTCCTGGCACGGGTCGGTCAGCTGCCACCAGCGTTGCGTCGCGGGGTCGGCGGCCATGCGCGCCATGTCGGCCGCGTGGTCCTCGCCGATGTATTCGTAATAGCTGATGAGCAGGTCGCCGTGGAGGTAGATCGAGTAGTTGCGGATGTTGCACGCGCGGATCGTGGCCAGTACCTCGGGCCAGACGTCGCGATGCAGCCGCAGGTACTCCTCCCGGTGCTCCGGGCGCAGCCGGATGACTTGGGCGCGGCGCTCGGGGCGGCGCGATACGGCGCCCGGAGGCTCGGACACGGCGGGATCAGACACAGCCGGATCAGACACGGCGGGATCGGCGGCGCGGGCGTCGGCATCAGTCACCGGCCGACGCTATCCCGGCTGAGCCTGGGTCGGCTAGTACTGCCCCAAGCACTGCTGCGCTGCCCGGGTCGCCGTCGCCGCGCCGTTAAGCAGCGGTGTCAGCGTCCGCGCAACCGTAGCCAGACGGCGGCGTCGGGGGCCAGCAGGTCACCCTGAAGCGGGTCGCTGCTCAGCAGCACGCTGTCATGCTCGGGCAGCTCGACGGGAGCGTCGGACAGGTTGATCACGCAGGCGAACTCGTCGCCGCGGCGGAACGCCAGCACACCCGGTTCGGCGGCGATCCAGCGTAGCGGCTCGCGTTCGCTGCGCAGCGCGGGCTGGTCCCGGCGCAGCCGTAGCGCGGCGCGGTACAGCTCCAGCATCGAGGTCGGGTCCTCGGACTGCGCCTCGACCGTGCAGTCGCTCCAGGTCGCGGGTTGCGGAAGCCAGGGCTGCGCCGCCGCGCCGGCCGGGCTGAAGCCGAACGGGGCACTCGTGCCGGACCAGGGCAGCGGCACGCGGCAGCCGTCACGGCCGGGGTCGGCGCCGCGGGTGCGATGGAACATCGGGTCCTGACGTACCGCGTCGGGCAGATCCTCGACCTCCCACAGGCCCAGCTCTTCGCCCTGGTACACGTAGACGCTTCCCGGCAGCGCGAGCGTGAGCAGGGCGGCGGCGCGGGCGCGGCGGGTGCCCAGCTCGAGGTCGAGCGGGTCGCCGTGGTGACGCTCGGCGAAGTCGAAGGTGGTGTCGGCGCGGCCGTATCGGGTGACGTGCCGGGTGACGTCGTGGTTGGAGAGCACCCAGCTGGCCGGGGCGCCGACCGGGGCGTGCGCGGCGAGGGTGTCGTCGATGGTGCGGCGAAGGGCCACGGCGTCCCAGGCGCAGCGCAGGAACTCGAAGTTGAACGCGCTGTGCATCTCGTTGGGCCGCAGGTAGAGCGCGAAGCGGCGCGGTTCGGGCAGCCAGATCTCGCCGATCAGGGCTCTGCCGCCGGGGTACGAATCGGCGATGCGCCGCCACTCGCGGTAGATCTCGTGGATGCCGTCGCGGTCGATGTACGGGTGCAGCGGCTGGGTGTCCGGGGTCTGCTGTGCCGGTGCGTGGACGTTCTGCGGTGGCAGTTCCTGCTCGACGTCTGCCAGGAACGGGTCTTTGACCAGGATCGCGGCCGAGTCGATGCGAACGCCGTCCACGCCGCGGTCCAGCCAGAACCGCAGCACGCTGAGGAGCTCCTCGCGCACCTCGGTGTTGTCCCAGTTGAAGTCGGGCTGCTGCGGGGCGAACAGGTGCAGGTACCACTGGCCGGGGCGGCCGTCCGGCTCGGTGACCCGGGTCCAGGCGGGGCCGCCGAAGTGCGAGACCCAGTTGTTCGGCGGCAGGTCGCCGCCCGGTCCGCGGCCGGGGCGGAACCAGAAGCGGGAGCGTTCGGGCGAGCGCGGCGCGGCGGCCAGTGCGGCCTGGAACCAGGGGTGCTGGTCCGAGCAGTGGTTGGGCACCACGTCGATGATGATGCGGATGCCGCGCTGGTGAGCCTCGGCGATCAGCGCGTCCGCGTCGGCGAGGGAGCCGAACACGGGATCGATGTCGCGGTAGTCGGCGATGTCGTACCCTGCGTCGGCCATCGGCGAGGGGTACCAGGGGGTCAGCCAGATCGCGTCGATGCCGAGGTCGGCGAGGTAGTCCAGGCGGTCGCGCACGCCGCGCAGGTCGCCGATTCCGTCGCCGTCGCCGTCCGCGAAGCTGCGCAGGTAGACCTGATAGATCGCGGCGTCGCGCCACCACTGCGCGATGCCGGCCAGGTGTGCAGCGCCGTCCTGGGCCACAGTCCCTATTGAAGACGGGTCGCTCACGTTCGGCACTCCTTGCTGCTTCGAGAAGGCGGGCGGCTGCGCTCAATGTACTGAGCGTAGCACTGCGCAGCAATAATGCGATCTGATCGTGCAATTTTTTGACAGTGCGCGACCGTGCCGTGTCGCCTGCGGTCGCGCATCGCAAGGCGATGACGACCCTAGCCATTCCTTTGTCGCGACGTTTCGGTTGCACCGCTTAGCCCTGCCGAGCTTCCGCTCAGAATCTTAATCAAGTCGTGTCTTTGCGTAGTTCCATCAATATCTTGCAGGCAGTTGTCGCCATCGCTACAGTGACCTCACTCGACCGAGGGCAGGGCTCGGTGCCCAGGTTCCGCTCAGGGAGGACACAGATGTCCGCAAGGCACAAGCGAAAGAAGGTCGCGGCGTTCGCGTTCGCCGCGGCCGTGGCATTCGGCGCGGCCGCCTGCTCTTCGAGCAGCGGCGGCTCAGGCGGCGGCAACAGCACCGACGGCACCTTGGACGGCAAGCCGCTGGATCCGAACGCCACCGTCACGGTCAGCATCGACTGCGCGCCGGCCTCCGACCAGCCCGGCCTTCAGGCCCAGTACAACGACGACCTGGCCACGTTCAAGGTCAAGTACCCGCACGTCACGATCAACCCGCTGCCGAAGACCAAGTGCGAGGACCCCGCGTCGTTCACCGCGATGCTGAAGGGCCACACCGAGACGAACGCCTTCTACGCCTACTTCACCGACCAGAACCAGGTGCTCAACTCAGGCGACGCGGCGGACATCACCGCGTACGTCAACCCGCAGACCGTGCCCGGCATCAAGGACCTGCTGCCCACGGTGACCAAGGAGATCAGCAACGGCGGCAAGATCTACGCGCTGCCGCGGATCTACTACACCACCGGCCTGGTCTACAACCGCGACCTGTTCAAGCGGGCCGGGCTCGACCCGGACAAGCCCCCGACAACCTGGGCCGACCTGGCCGCCGACGCGGCGAAGATCTCCGCGCTCGGCGGCGGGATCACCGGTTACGAGGACTACAGCGGCGGCAACACCGGCGGCTGGCACTTCGGCGACGAGATCGACAGCCTCGGCGGCAGCCTGACCACCCCCGACGGCACGAAGGCCGCGTTCAACAACGCGCAGGGGCGGCAGGTGCTGCAGAACCTGTACAACATGCGCTGGCAGTCCGGCGGCATCGGCGCGACCCCGGTGACCCAGTGGGCCGACGCCTTCCCGCCGCTGGCCTCCGGCAAGGTCGGCATGATCATCGGCGCGCCGGACGTCATCTCGCACCTGACCAACTCGCTGGGCGCCACCCCGCAGCAGTGGGGCCTTGGCCCGATGCCCGGCGAGAACGGCCCGGCGCCGGCCACCCAGGACGGCGGCGACCTGTTCTACTTCAAGAAGTCCGACACCCCGAACCAGATCAAGGCCGCGATCGCCTGGATCAACTACGAGTACATGACCCCGGGCCAGGGCCAGTTCAACTACGCGCGCAACGTCGCCCTCTCCGGGGACCCGGGCACCAACAAGTTCATCGCCGTCGGCCTGCCCGAGCCGCAGCTGTGGGCGCCGAACACCGCGATGGCCCAGGCGGACGCCGCGGCGCTGAAGGCGGCCAACGCGAACATGCCGGTGGCCAACTACGCCCCGTACCTGAACAACCCGGTTCCGGGCGTCGGCGAGCCGCCGATCGCCGCGCAGCAGATCTACGCGGTGCTGGACAACGCGATGTCCGCGGTGATGACCAACCGGAACGCGAACATCCAGCTGCTGCTCGGCGACGCCGAGAGCAAGGTCAACCAGATCCTGGCCAACCAGTAGGACCGGCGGCGGCGCCGCACCGAAACCAGGCGCGGCGCGCGGGTCCGGTCCGCACTGCCGGACCCGCGCGCCGAGGCCGACCGACCGCAGGGCACGGACACACGGACACACGGCATCAGCCAGACGGGAGTAGCGGGTGGCGATCGTCATCTCGCCGGGCAGGACGAAGACCACGGCGCCGGCCCGGCGCCAGCAGGCCAGGTTCCTGCGCGAAATCAACCGGAACGCGCGGGCGCACGGGTTCCTGATCGGCTCAGTGCTCTGCTTCGCGCTGTTCACCTGGTATCCGATGATCCGCGAGGTCATCGAGTCCTTCCAGCGGCTGCACCTCGGCAACACCACCTTCTCCGGGCTGCGCAACTACCGGCAGATCACCGCGGACCCGTTCTTCTGGCAGGCCTGGCGCAACACCCTCCAGTTCACCGGTCTCGCGCTGCTGTTCGGCTTCGCGCTGCCGTTCGTCGTCGCCGTGGTGATCAACGAGTTCCGGCACGCGCAGGCGTATCTGCGCATCCTGGTATACCTGCCGGTGATGCTGCCGCCGGTGGCCGGGATCCTGCTCTTTCGCAACTACTTCATGGACCCGACCAACGCGGGACTGCTCAACCAGCTGCTGCACGCGGTGCACCTGCCGACCTCGCAGTGGTGGGGCGCGGCACCGAGCGCGATGCCGTCCCTGGTGATCATCTCCACGTGGACGAACATGGGCAGCGCGGTGCTCATCTACCTGGCGGCGCTGCAGGGCATCCCGGGCGAGCTGTACGAGGCGGCCGAGATCGACGGGGCCGGGCTGCTCAAGCGGGTGTGGCACGTGACCATCCCGCAGACCCGCACGATCCTCTCGCTGCTGCTGATGCTGCAGATCGTCGCGACGATGCAGATGTTCACCGAGTCCTTCGTGACCACCGGGGGCGGGCCGGAGAGCTCGACGGTCACGATCGTGTACCTCGCGTACAACTACGCCTTCCAGTTCAGCAACTTCAACACCGCCGAGGCCCTCGGCGTGATCATGTTCATCGTCCTGGGCGTCTTCTCCGTGCTGTACGTCTGGCTCGAGCGACGCGGGAACGAGGCCTGACATGGCTGCTGCCTTCGCCACCCAATCCAGAACCCTGATCTCGCGGGCGCAGCTGAGCCGCAGGAGCGGGCGCCGGGTGTACTGGGTCTCGCTGTGCGCCGTCGTGCTGCTGTTCACCCTGGTCTTCCTTTTCCCGCTGTACTGGATGATCACCGGCGGGTTCAAGCCGACCTCGGAGCTGGTGCGAAACCCGCCGAGCTTCGTGCCCACGCATCCGCAGCTCGCGCCCTACCGCACCGCGTGGGACGAGCTGCACATGGGCCGACTGCTGCTCAATACTCTGATTTACGCGGGCGGCGCGCTGGCGCTGCAGCTGACCTTCTGCGTCGCGGCGGCGTATTCGCTCTCGAAGCTGCGGCCGGTGCTCGGCAACCTGATCCTCGGGATGATGCTGGCCACCATGATGATCCCGGCCGCGATCCTGATCATCCCGCAGTACCTCACGGTGCTGGACCTGCCGCTGGTGCACTGGAACCTGGTGAACACCCCGTGGGTGATCTGGCTGCCGTCGGTGGCCAACGCCTTCAACATCTTCCTGCTCAAGCGGTTCTTCGACTCGATACCCGAGGACATCCTCGCGGCCGCGGCGATCGACGGCGCCAGCTCCCTCCGGACCCTGCGCTCGATCGTGCTGCCGATGTCCCGGCCGATCCTCGGGGTGGTCTCGATCTTCACGGTGATCGCCGTGTGGAAGGACTTCCTCTGGCCGCTGCTCACGCTCACCGACCCGGGCAGGATGACGCTGAACGTGGGCGTCAACAGCGCCGCGGCGAACATGCAGGAGAACGTGCTGATCGCGGGCCTGGCCATGGCCTCGCTGCCGACCATCGGCTTCTTCCTGCTGTTCCAGCGCAACATCATGTCCGGCCTGACCAGCGGCGCGATGAAGGGCTGACCGGCGCGGCGGCATCAGCCGGAGCAGCAGAAGCAGACGAAGAGTTCTGATTCACGGGCGATCAGCGTCGATCACCGGGCATCCCCACACCTCAACGCGACAAGAGAGCGGGTAGCGATCCGTGCCTGACGTGCGTTCCCACGAGGCGGCCGAATGGTGGCGGTCGGCCGTGATCTACCAGATCTACCCGCGCAGCTTCGCCGACGGAAACGGCGACGGCGTCGGCGATCTGGCGGGGGTCCGGGCCAGACTGCCGTATCTCGCGCGGCTGGGCGTCGACGCGCTCTGGTTCAGCCCGTGGTATGCCTCGCCGCAGGCCGACGCGGGCTACGACGTGGCCGACTACCGGGCGATCGACCCGGTGTTCGGCACGCTGGCCGAGGCCGAGGAGCTGATCCGGGAGGCGCACGCGCTCGGCATCCGGATCATCGTGGACGTGGTGCCGAACCACTGCTCGGACCGGCACGTGTGGTTCCAGCAGGCGCTGGCGAAGGGCCCTGACTCACCCGAGCGGGAGCTGTTCTGGTTCCGGCCCGGCCGCGGCCCCGGCGGCGACCTTCCGCCGAACGACTGGCAGTCGATCTTCGGCGGGCCGGCCTGGACCCGCACGAGCGACCCCGACGGTACGCCGGGTGACTGGTACCTGCACCTGTTCGCGGCCGAGCAGCCGGACCTGAACTGGGAGCATCCGCGGGTGCGCCAGGAGTTCGAGGACGTGCTGCGGTTCTGGCTGGACCGCGGCGCCGACGGGGTGCGCATCGACTCGGCCGCGCTGCTGACCAAGGACCGGGCGCTGACGGACTTCGACCCGGAGGACCCGCCCTATCCGCATCCTTACACCGATCGCGACGACGTGCACGACATCTACCGGTCGTGGCGCGCGATCGCTGATTCGTACCCTGACAAGCGGGCACTGATCGGGGAGGTCTGGCTTCCGGACGCGCAGCGGTTCGCGAACTATCTGCGCCCTGACGAGCTGCACACCGCGTTCAACTTCGCGTTCCTCGGCTCGCCCTGGCAGGCCGGCGAGCTGCAGCGGGTCATCGACGAGACGCTCACGATCCACGCCCCGGTCGGCGCCCCCGCGACCTGGGTGCTGTCCAACCACGACGTGCCGCGGCACGTGACCCGGTACGGTCGCGCGGACACCTCGTTCAACCTGGAGTTCCGGCAGCTCGGCGCGCCCACCGACCTCACCGTCGGCACGAGGCGGGCGCGGGCGGCGATCCTGCTCTCGCTCGCGCTGCCGGGTTCGGCGTACATCTACCAAGGCGAGGAGCTGGGCCTCGAAGAGGTCGAAGACCTGCCGGACTCGGTACGTCAGGACCCGATGTTCTTCCGCACCGCGGGCGCGAACCTCGGCCGGGACGGATGTCGCGTGCCGCTGCCATGGTCGGGCCAGGAACCGCCGTTCGGCTTCAGCACCGCGGTGAGCGATGCGATGAAGGTTGAGCCCTGGCTTCCACAGCCGAAGGCGTGGAAGGACCTGTCGGTGGAGACGCAGACCGGCGATCCGGACTCGATGCTGGAGCTGTACCGCGCGGCCTTGGCCCTGCGCCGCAAGTCTGCGCAGCTCGGCGACGGGCCACTCACCTGGCTGCCCGCGCCGGACGGCGTGCTCGCCTTCGCCCGCGGTGTCACGGGCGATCGCTCCTTCATCTGCGTGGTGAACCTCTCGGGAGGCGCGGTCGACCTTCCGGTGGGTGGCACGATCGCTCTGTGCAGCGGTGCGCTGGAGTCGGGGATGCTGCCGAACGACACGGCGGCCTGGCTCGTGCGCTGACCCGCAGCCCCGCGTGCGCGGCACGTACCATGCGGACATGGCGAGTGTCATCAAGAACGTCTCGTTCGACGCCCAGGACGCGCTGAAGCTGGCGACGTTCTGGGCCGCGGCCCTCGGAACCGACGTCGACGAGGACTCGACGGCCGAGAAGGCGTTCGTGGAGGCGGCCGGCTGGGGCGGCCCGAACATCTGGTTCAGCCGGGTGCCCGAGCCCAAGAGCGCGAAGAACCGGGTGCACTTCGACCTGCGCGCCCCGGGCGCCATGGAGGACGAGGTCCGCCGGCTCGAACGGCTCGGTGCCACCGTGCTACGCCGCGACGAGCACATCACCAACATGGCGGACCCGGAGGGCAACGAGTTCTGCGTCGAACCCGGTCCGTCCGAGGGCTGATCCGCACCATGCCGGCTTACGGGCCTCCGGCCACGAGGTCTCGGCCCGCGATTTAATGGCGACCGTGGATGATCGCGCGTGGGAGACAACGGCCCGGCTCGTGGACTGGCTTGACGGTCATCACCGCGACAACGACCTGGCGCCGGAGGTGATCCGGCTACTGCGCGTGCTGAAGCTGTCCGAAGAGGTCGGCGAGACCACGCAGGCGGTGATCGGCGCGCTTGGCGCGAACCCGCGCAAGGGCACGACGCACAAGTGGAGCGACGTCGAGCACGAGCTCTGCGATGTGATCATCACGGCGATGGTCGCCCTGACGACGCTGAACCCGGACGCGCGCATGGTGTTCACTGAGCGGCTCGAGCACGTCGCGACTCGATCGCTCGGCTAGTTGTTCTCTCGGGGCTGGTCGCCGGCGCTTCGAGTTGCGTTGTAAAGGATGCCTTTACGCGCCGAAGCTGTAAAGCTATTCTTTACACGTGGACGGTTCTTCCGCGAGCCTGATCTCGTCGAGCGCCTTGCTGGCCGAGCAGTCCTCGGCGCTGGCGCAGGCGGTCAGCAGTCCGTTGTCGCCGCCGCCCTACCTCGACCTGGTTCGAGACGCCCGGCGCGCCTATGAACTGGCGGAGCAGGTGCTCAAGCTCTGCGTGCAGCAGTCCCGGGACGCCGGCCACACCTGGCAGGAGATCGGCGACCTGCTCGGAGTCACCCGCCAAGCCGCGTTCCAGCGGTTCGGCAAGCCCATCGATCCCCGCACGGGAGAGCCCATGGACAAGACAGTGCGCATGACCGATGCCGCGGAGCGCGCGGTCAAGATCGTCACGGACGTCCTGGAAGGCCGCATGGACGAAGCCAGAGCGTCATTCGACGCGCAGGTTCTGGCCGCCTTCACCGACAAGGTGCGCGGCGACGCGCTGGCCACCGTCGCGGGCATGGTCGGCGCGTTCGAAGGCTTCGGCGAGGGCGAGCCGTTCGTGCGGCGGATCGGCGATCACACGGTTGTCGACATCCCGCTGCGTTACGAGGCCGGCGCCATGAAGGCGCGCGTCGCGTTCGACGCGGAGGAAAAGGTCGCCGGGCTGTTCATCCTCACGCCGCAGACCCCGTGAAATGACCCCGTGAAAGCAGACAACTCTGAGAGCACTGACACCAGGAGGTGCAGACGATGAGCCAGGCCAGGACGCCCGCATACGAGGACGGCCGGATTCGCTGCGACGACAAGGCGGTGACCATTCGCCGCTACTACCCGTGGGGCAGCAAGCGGATCCGCTACAGCTCGATCAGAGGCGTTGAGCGGCTTCCCCTGACCGGCGCGAACAAGGTGCGCAAGTGGAGGATCTGGGGTTCGGGCGACTTCGTGCACTGGTGGAACCTCGACGTGCGGCGCCCGCGGAAGGACGTCGCTCTCGTGCTCGACGTCGGCCACACCGTGCGCCCCACGATCACCCCCGACGACCCGGACGCGGTCGAGCGCATCCTCGCCGAGCACACCGCGGGGAGCGGATCCCGGGCCTGACGGCGCACGGCTCGCCCGGGCGACACGCGGCGGAAAAGCGGATGACACCGCTCCACGCCGCGGGTGAGAATCCGCGTTCATGGGCTATGTGGACGTCGCCGGGCTGCGACACGTGCTTCCGGACGGCCGGGTGCTGTTCGCGGACGTCTCGTTCCGGGTCGGCGAGGGCGCGAAGGTAGCGCTCGTCGGGCCCAACGGCGCCGGGAAGACCACCCTGCTGCGGCTGATCTGCGGGGACCTGCCGGTCCGGTCGGGGACCATCGCGCGGGTCGGCGGGCTCGGCGTGATGCGCCAGTTCATCGGCATGATCGGCGACGAGACCACACTCGCGCAGCTTGCCCTCTCGCTCGCGCCGCCGCCGCTGCGGGAGGTCGGCGAGCGCCTGGCCCGCGCCGAGGACGCGTTGGGCTCTCTCGGCTCCGCCGCCGGCGAGCGCGAGCAGATGCGATATGCCAACGCCTTGACTGCGTGGGGCGACGCCGGCGGCTACGAGCTGGAGGTCGTGTTCGACACCGTCTCGGTCGCGGTACTCGGCCTGCCCTGGGACGAGGCCCGACACCGGCCGGTGCGCACCCTCTCCGGCGGGCAGCAGAAACGCTTCGCGCTGGAGATGCTGCTGCGCGGGACGGACGAGGTGCTGCTGCTCGACGAGCCGGACAACTTCCTCGACGTGCCGGGCAAGCGCTGGCTGGAGCGCCGTCTGCTCGAGTCGCCGAAGACTGTGCTGTACGTCTCGCACGACCGCGAGCTGCTGGCGAACACCGCTGACCGGGTGGTCGCGGTCGAGGGCGGCTCGGCTTGGACGCACGCCGGGTCGTTCGCCTCCTGGCACGAGGCGCGGGCGGCGCGGCACGAGCAGCTGGACGAGCAGCGGCGGCGCTGGGATGAGGAGCACGCCAAGCTCAAGGACCTGGTGCGGATGTACCAGAGCAAGGCGTCGCATAACTCTGACATGGCCACCCGGCTGCAGGCGGCACGCACCAGGCTGGCGAAGTTCGAGCAGGCGGGGCCGCCGCCGATTCCGCCGCGCGAGCAAAACATCCGGATGCGGCTGGACGGCGGGCGCACCGGCAAGCGCGCCGTCATCTGCGAACAGCTGGAGCTGGACGGGCTGACCAGCGCGTTCGACTTCGAGGTCTGGTACGGCGACCGGGTCGCGGTGCTCGGCGCGAACGGCACCGGCAAGTCGCATCTGCTGCGGCTGCTCGGGCGCGGCGGGACGGATCCGGACCCTGCGATGCTTCGGCTCGACGCGGCGGGCGACCGTCCCGAGGCGGACGCCGCGAACCAGGGCGCCGGACTGGCGGCGGTGGCGCACCACGGGACGGCGCGGCTCGGGGCCCGCGTGGTGCCGGGGCACTTCTCGCAGACGCACGACCGGCCGGAGCTGACCGGGCTCACGCTCGCCGAGATCCTCTGGCAAGGCGACGCGCGCCGGCCGAGCCTGCCGCGCGACGCCGCGATGAGCGCGCTGAACCGCTACGAGTTGGCGGCGCAGGGCGACCAGCGGTTCGACACCCTCTCCGGCGGCCAGCAGGCCCGGTTCCTGATCCTCCTGCTTGAGCTGTCCGGGGCCACGCTGCTGCTGCTCGACGAGCCCACCGACAACCTGGACCTGGCCAGCGCGGAGGCCCTGGAGGCCGGACTGTCAGGGTTCGAAGGAACGGTGGTCGCGGTCACGCACGACCGCTGGTTCACCCGCTCCTTCGACCGGTTCCTGCACCTGAGCGGCGACGGGAAGGTGGCCGAGGTGCCCGAGCCGGTCTGGGACTAAGGCGGTGCGGGACCGCCACCGAGGACTGAGCCGGCCGGGACGGCCGGGTGGCGGGGACGCGCCGAAGCGTGGTGGGATGAGGATCAGATCATCGAGCAACCGCCCTGGAGGCGTTCATTCATGGCACGGTTCAAAGTAGGCGTGCAGCTGCGGCCGCAGCACTGCGAGATGGCGCAGCTGCGCGCGGCGTGGAAGGAAGCCGACGCGCTCGGCGTCGACACGATCTGGACCTGGGACCACTTCTATCCCCTCTACGGCGACCCGGCCGGCGCGCACTACGAGTGCTGGACCATGCTCGCCGCGATCGCCGCGGACACCTCGCACGCGCAGTTCGGCGCGCTGGTGACCTGCAACAGCTACCGCAACCCCGACCTGCTCGCCGACATGGCCCGCACCGTGGACCAGATCAGCGGCGGACGGCTCATCCTCGGCCTCGGCTCCGGCTGGTTCGAGCGCGACTACAAGGAGTACGGGTACGAGTTCGGTACCGCGCCGGAGCGGCTGCGGGCGCTGCGTGAGACGCTGCCGCGGATCGAGGCGCGCCTGGCGAAGCTCAACCCGTCCGGCGAGAACATCCCGCTGATGATCGGCGGGTCGGGCGAGAAGGTCACGCTGCGGATCGTGGCCGAGCGGGCCGACCTGTGGAACTCCTTCGGGCCGGCGGCCAACTTCGCGCACAAGAACTCGGTGCTCAACGAGTGGTGCGAGAAGCTGGGCCGCGACCCCGCGCAGATCGACCGCACCGTGATGATCGATCCGGACGAGGTGGACAACTTCCAGGAGTACCTCGACGCCGGGGCGACGCACCTCATCGTCGGCTCGGACGTCCCCTTCGAGCTCAAGGCGGTGGAGCGGCTGCTCCAGCACGCCCGCGGGTGATCTAGCGGGCGTGTCCGCGCACTGACACGCGGGTAGATCGCTCTAGCGCCCTGCGAACCGGTTCTGACGCCGGGTCGCAGGGCGCTTCGTTGTTATACGGCGGCTGACGGCGGCGGCGTGGGGCGAGGCCCGAAGCGAAAGTTTCAGCTCACCGCCGCCGTGGCGGGACGGCGGGCCGGGGCCGGGCCTGCGGCATGGGGCGGGGCCGAGCTGGGCAAGCGCTTCGACGATATTGCCTCCGGCCTGCTTCGATTCTACGCTCCCGGGCGCTACAGCAATCGAAGCGCTTCGACGGACCAGCCCGCAGACCGGAGGTGACTCTCCTCCCGCACGGCCCTCCGCCCGAGCGCGCTCGAACCGAGAAGGCGGAGGCTTCAACACTCATGCGAAGAAGGTTCGTCCAAGCCGCGCTCGCCGCGGCCACGGCGGCCGCCGCGGCGATCAGCCCGATCCTGGTGCAGGCCGCGGCCGCGCCGGCGCTGGCGGCCACCCCGGCCACCACCGCGTACAACTGGAACAGCGTGGCGATCGGCGGCGGCGGCTTCATCCCGGACATCGTGTTCAACACCGGCGCCGCGAACATCATCTACGCCCGCACCGACATCGGCGGCGTGTACCGGTGGAATCAGAGTTCGAGCTCGTGGACCCCGCTGATGGACTGGGTCGGCCAGTCCAACTGGGGCGACATGGGCGCGGTGTCCGTGGCCGCCGACCCGATCAACACCAACAAGGTCTGGGCCGCGGTCGGGATGTACACCAACTCCTGGGACCCGAACAACGGCTCCATCCTGCGCTCCGCGGACCAGGGCAACACCTGGACCGCGACCGCGCTGCCCTTCAAGCTCGGCGGCAACATGCCCGGCCGCGGCATGGGCGAGCGCCTCGCCGTGGACCCGAACGACGACAACGTGCTGTACTTCGGCGCGCCCAGCGGCAAGGGGCTGTGGAAGTCCACTGACTCCGGGGTGACTTGGTCGCAGGTTGCGAATTTCCCGAACGTGGGCAACTACGTGCAGGACTCCACCGACACGACCGGGTACCTCAGCGACAACCAGGGCGTCACCTGGGTGGCGTTCGACAAGGCGACCGGCACCTCGGGCAGCCCGACCAAGACCATCTTCGTCGGGGTCGCCGACCTGCAGAACACCGTGTATGAGAGCACTGACGGCGGCGCGACCTGGTCCCGCGTGGCCGGGCAGCCGACCGGGTTCATGGCGCACAAGGGCGTCGTGGACGCGACCAACGGCATCCTCTACATCGCCACCAGCAACAAGGGCGGGCCGTATGATGGCTCGTCGGGTGACGTGTGGAAGTACGCGCTGGCGACCGGCACGTGGACGCAGATCAGCCCGGTGAAGTCCTCGGATACCAGTAACGACTGGTTCGGTTACAGCGGCCTGTCGATCGACGCGCAGCATCCGGGCACGATCATGGTGACCGGGTACAGCTCGTGGTGGCCGGACACGTTCATCTGGCGTAGCACCGACGGCGGCACGACGTGGAAGCAGGCCTGGAGCTACACCAGCTACCCGAACCGCGCCGACGCCTACACTCTGGACACCTCCGCGACGCCGTGGCTGACTTTCGGCACGACCACGCAGGAGCCGGTCGAGTCGCCGAAGCTGGGCTGGATGACCGAGGGCCTGGCGATCGACCCGTTCAACTCCAACCGGATGTTCTACGGCACCGGTGCGACCCTGTTCGGCACCACGAACTTGACCAACTGGGACTCGGGCACCAGCTTCACCATCAAGCCCTTCGTCAGCGGGCTCGAGGAGACCGCAGTCAATGGTCTGATCAGCCCGCCGACCGGTTCGGCGCCGCTGATCTCGGCGCTCGGCGACCTGGACGGCTTCGTGCACACCTCGCTGACCTCGGTGCCGTCCTCGATGTTCACCTCGCCCAACCTCTCCAGCGGCGACAGCGTCGACTACGCCGAGCTGCAGCCGGCCACAATCATCCGAACCGGTGACGTCGACAAGACGCAGAGCAGCAACGCGAACGTCTACCGGTTCGCGTTCAGCACCAACGGCGGCAGCAGCTGGTTCCAGGCGTCGGCGGAGCCGCCTGGAGTCACTGGCGGCGGCCAGGGGGCAATCGCGGCGGACGCGAGTTCGGCGCTGTGGAGCCCGAAGGGTACCGGCGTCTACTACACGACCACCTACGGCAGCTCCTGGACGGCGTCCACGGGCATTCCGGCCGGCGCGGTGATCGCCTCCGACCGGGTGAATCCGAAGGTTTACTACGGTTACTCGGCCGGGACGTTCTACGTCAGCACCAACGGCGGCGCCAGCTTCACCGCTTCCGCGGCCACCGGCCTGCCGGCCACCGGGACGCTCTACATCAAGGCGGTCGCAGGTACGGCCGGCGACGTCTGGCTGACCGGCGGCGACTCCTCCGGCGTGTCAGGGATCTGGCACTCGACCAACCAGGGGGCCAGCTTCACGAAGCTGTCCAGCGTGTCGGCGGCGATCAACCTCGGCTTCGGCAAGTCGATCTCGGGCACCTACCCGGCGATCTACGCGATCGCGACCGTCAACGGCGTGCAAGGCATCTTCCGCTCCGACGACACCGGCGCGACCTGGACCCGGATCAACGACGACAAGCACCAGTGGGGCAACATCGGCGCCGCGATCACCGGCGACCCGCGCATCGCGGGACGCGTGTACGTCGGCACGAACGGGCGCGGCATCATGTACGGCGACCAGGCCGGCGGCGTGACCAGCAGCCCGAGCGCGAGCGCCAGCGCGTCGCCGAGTCAGAGTTCATCAAGTGCGGGCGCGAGCCCGAGCGCGTCGGCGAGCCCGTCGCCGTCGAGTTCGTCCTCTGCTTCGCCCTCGGCGAGCGCGAGCTCCGGCGGCGGTTCCAGCTGCCACGTGGCGTACACGAAGAACAGCGAGTGGCCCGGCGGATTCACCGCGGGAGTGACGATCAACAACACCGGCAACAGCGCGATCAGCAGCTGGACGGTGAAGTTCACTTTCCCCGGCGACCAGAAGGTCACCAGCTCGTGGAACGTCGGCTCGCTGACGCAGAGCGGGGAGACGGTCACCGCGACCAACGCCTCGTATAACGGTTCGATCAGTCCCGGCGGTAACGCGTCGTTCGGATTCCAGGGAACGTGGACGTCCAACGACTCATCACCGACCTCGTTCAGCGTGAACGGCACCACATGTAACTGAGGGCTCTGAGGTCCCCTGCCTCACACGCCACCCCTGCGCCGCGTCCGGCGGCGCAGGGGTGGCGTGCGTCCGCTAAAAGTCCGCCGCTTGTCAGCTGCGTGATTGCGGTGAGTCAGCGTAAAACCCCGCAGCGCGAACATTCTCGTGCAATGGTCGGTTGACCAGTCACTCGCGATTGCAGATGCACAGGGAGCCGGCAGTGATGGGGCCGATGGGCGCGACGACGGAGACCGGATTCGGGTGGGCCACACCCGTGCTGTCCTATGCGATGGCCTGTGTGGGCTCGGCGCTCGGGCTGCGCTGCACGGTGCGCGCGCTGGATGCGAGCGGGCGTTCGAAGCGCAACTGGCTGCTGACCGCGGCGGTGTCGATCGGCGCCGGGATCTGGACGATGCACTTCATCGCGATGCTCGGATTCGCGGTGACGGGCACCGAGATCCGCTACGCGGTCTCCCTCACCCTGCTCAGCCTGGTGATCCCGATCCTGTTCACCTGGGCCGGGATGCTGATCGTCGGCTACGGGCGCTCGCGGACCGTGTCGCTGAGTCTGGGCGGCACGGTCACCGGGTTCGGCGTCGTGGCGATGCACTACACCGGCATGGCCGCGATGCGCTTGAACGCCAGCCTGAACTACAACCTCGGAACCGTCGCGCTCTCGGTGCTGATCGCGGTGGCGGCGGCGACCGCGGCGCTGTGGGCGGGACTGACCATCCGCGGGCCGGTCGCCGCGATCGGCGCGTCCATGATCATGGGCGTCGCGGTGACGGCGATGCACTACACCGGGATGCGCGCCGCCGAGGTATCCGTGGCGGCGCAGACGGTGGCATCAGGGCGCGTACCGAGCGGCGGAGCGACCGCGATGGCGTTCATCCTGCCGATGATCGTGTGCCTCGGATCAACGCTCTTCCTCACCTCCGCCTTCGTCGCCCTCTCCCCCACCGGCCGCCAAGCGCGCGACGCGGACGAGCCGGACGATGACGACGTTCCGCCGCCCGGCAGACTGCGCCCGACGGCGGAGAGGCAGGGTTCCCATGCATGAGAGCCGCCCGCCCGCGCCGCGCGGCCGCCGCGGTTCGCACGCGAGACCGAGCGGCATGTCGGGCCGGATATCCATTCCGGTACCCCGGCCGCCGCGCCAACATCAGCAACCCGAGCAGCAGGCGCCGCGCTCGACGCTTTCGCAGCGGTCGTTGGCCAGAGCGGAGCGTGCCGCGTGGCGCGGACAGCGCGCGATCTCGATGTTCAGCACGGTCACACCGGGAACGGCACGCGGCGCCGGAGCGGCGGCCGCCCTCGGCCGCGGGAGCGGCGGCGCGCTGTTCCCCACGATCCGGGACTCGGACGCGATCGCGCGGATCCCCAGGCCCCGCACCATCCGGGCCAAGGTGGTCTGCCTGCTGGTGGTGCCGATCGTCTCGCTGATGACGCTGTGGGGCCTGGCGGCCGTGCAGACCGCGCAGACGGTGTACGCGCTGACCCAGCTCAAGCAGCTCGACGCGGCGGTCAGCGTGCCCAACGACGACTTGATCAGCACTCTGCAACGCGAGCGGATCGACGCCGCGCGGTTCCTCGGCGGCCAGTCGGGCTCGGGGCTGACCGCGGACTACGCGGGCACTGATGCGGCCGCCAACGCGCTGCGCGACGGCGCGGGAACGGCCGCGGCGGCGACCACCGGGCTGGGCGCGCAGGTCAGCGGCCCGATGGCGGCCCTGCTGACCGACCTGTCCGGTCTGCCGGGGCTGCGCGGGGAGGTGTCTCGCAGGCAGGTGACGTGGACGACCGCGAACGCGGGGTACACCAAGGCGATCAGCGACGCGCTGGAGCTGGGCAACGGCCTGAGCGCGACACTGACCAAGGTCGGCCAGAACGGGCAGATCGCCTCGGATGCCTGGGCGGTCACCGAGTTGGCGCGCTCGCGGGAGATGCTGGCGCGGCAGGCCGCGATCGTCGCGCAGGCCCAGGCACAGTCGAGCGGCGCGCCGCTCAGCGCGGACGCCTATCGCCAGTTCGCAGGGGCCTACTACAGTCAGCACGAGCTGGAACAGGGCGCGCTCGCACAGCTGCGTGACGTCGACGTGGCGGCATACCAGCGGGTGACGTCCTCGGACTCCTATCAGCGGCTGCAAGGCGCGCAGCAAACGCTCCTGGACGCCGGAGATCTGGGCACGAACAGAGGCGCCATCACGCAGGCGGAGACCGCGTGGTCGACGCTGGCCCCCGGGGAGCTGGATCGGCTCGGCGATGTGGTGTCCGGCGCGGGCGTGGCCGCGATCGCACAGGTCAGTCCGTACGGCCGGGCGCTGGCGACGAAGGCCGGCGCCGGGGTGCTGCTCGGCCTGTTCGCGGTGACGGTCTCGCTGCTGGTGTCGGTGTGGATCGGCAGGGGGCTGGTCGTCGAACTGGTCGGGCTGCGCGACTCGGCGCTGGACCTGGCCCGGCGGCGGCTGCCCGGCGCGATCGCGAAGCTGCGATCCGGGCAGGAGATCGATCTCGAGGCCGAGGTCGGGCAGGGGACGCTCGGAGTAAGCACCCTGAGCCGTTCCTCGCTCGGCGGCGCGGCCGCCGCGGGCGCGGAGGACGGCGGTGACGAGGTCGGGCAGGTCGCCATGGCGCTGGCGACGGTACACCGCGCCGCGCTGCGGGCCACGCTGGACCGCGCCGAGGCGGTCAACGGCGTCGCGGGGATCTTCCTCAACCTCGCCCGGCGCAGCCAGGTGCTGCTGCACCGGCAGCTCGCGCTGCTGGACCTGATGGAGCGGCGGATCGAGGACCCGGCCGACCTCGAGGACCTGTTCCGCCTCGACCACCTGGCCACCAGGATGCGCCGGCACGCCGAGGGGCTGATCATCCTTTCCGGCGCGGCGCCAGGACGCGGCTGGCGCAGGCCGGTGTCGCTGATGGACGTGGTGCGCGCCGCGGTCGCCGAGGTAGAGGACTTCGCGCGGGTCGATGTGCGTCAGATGCCTGACGCGCGCGTCGCCGGGGCGGCGGTCGCGGACCTGACGCACCTGGTCGCAGAGCTGGTCGAGAACGCCACCTCGTTCTCGCCGCCGCATACACGCGTGCAAGTGCAGGGCTCGCAAGTGGCGGCGGGGTACGCGCTGGAGGTCGAGGACCGCGGGCTCGGCATGGGCGCGGAGGCGCTGGCCGAGGCAAACCTGCGGATCGAGCGCGACAATCCGGACGACCTGCTCGACAGCGACCGGCTCGGGCTGTTCGTGGTCAGCCGGCTGGCGCGCCGGCACGGAATCAAGGTCGCGCTGAGGCAGTCGGCGTATGGCGGCACGACGGCCGTGGTGCTGCTGCCGAAGGCGCTGCTGGTCGACCCGGAGCTGCCGGCCGGATCGCGTCCCGCCGCGATCGGCGCGCGTCAGGCCTCTGATGACGGCCGGGACGCGGCGGCAGGTCGCACGACGTCATCGGCGGCGCGACGTACCGGTGCGCTGGTCGGCTCCGGCCCGGCCGCGGCCGGTGGCGCAGCGTCCTCCGCGGCGGAATCACCGCACACGGCGGCGCCGGTGGCGCGCTCCGGACCGGCGGGAACGAAAGCGCCGCACGCCGGGCCGGTTCCGGTCGCCACGCCGGCGTCCGCCTCCCCGCAGGCGCCCCACGAGGCGACGCCGCCGCACGACGTGCTGCCACGCCGCGTGCCGAGTCGACCGGACCTGGAGAGTCCTGATGCGCCTCCGGCCGCGCCGGGCGACCCGAACGCCGAGACCGTCGCCGTCACGACCGAACCCGCGCTGCTGCGCGCGTCGGCGGGTCCTGAGACGCCCGGCGGGCTGCCGCGCCGGGTGAAGCAGGCCAGCCTCGCGCCGGGACTGCGGACGGACCCGGAGCAGGCCGGCGCCGCGCTCGACTCGGACGCGGACCTGGCCCAGCGCACGCCCGAGCAGGCCCGCGCGACCATGGCCGCGTACCAGCAGGGCTGGTCGCGTGGCCGCTCCGGCACCGGATCCGGGACCGCCGCGCCGCCGGCAGAGGGCTGAGACGCACACCCCCGCAACCCATACCACGGAACGATCGATCACCGGGGCTGACAAAGCCCGCTGAAGGCCAGGAGGCCCGATGCCCCCCAGTACCAACGCCGGCGGCGAACTCGGCTGGCTGCTCGACGAGACGGTGGCCGCCGTCCCGGCGGTCCGGCACGCGGTGTTGCTTTCCACCGACGGCCTCGCGGTGGCCTCGTCGGCGGGGCTCACCCGCGAGGACGGCGAGCACATGGCGGCCGTCGCGTCCGGATTCCACAGCCTGGCCAAGGGGGCCGGGCGGCACTTCAAGGCCGGGTCGGTGCGGCAGACCATGGTCGAGCTCGACGGCGGCTACCTGTTCGTCGTGGCGGCCGGCGGCGGCACCTGCCTGGCCGTGTTCAGCGGGCCTGAGTGCGACATCGGCCTGGTGGCTTACGAGATGGCCCGGCTGGTGCGCCGGGTCGGCGAGCACCTGTTCGCCGCGCCGCGGGCCGGCAGCGGCGCGGGCGCGGCCGCGTCGTGACCGGCGCGCGGCCACCGGCGGCGGGCGGCGCGGCCGGCAGCAGGCCGAGCGACGACGCCGATCGCGCCATGGGCGGCGCGACTGGAGCCGAATACGGGTACGGATACGAGAACGGGATCCCGCACGATCGCGCCTACGGGTACGACAACGGCTACGAGTACGGGTACGAACCCGCGCACGAATCGGGTCGCGATTCCCTGTACGAACCCGGGTACCAGCGCGAGTACGCGCCCGAACCGGATCCCGGCAGCGCCCGCGCGGCTGAGCCGGCGTTCTGGTATGACGACGAGGCCGGCCCGCTGGTCCGGCTCTACGCGCTGACCAGGGGCCGCGCCCGCTCCGACGCCCGCGTGTTCAACCTGCTGGCGCTGGTGATCGCGGAGAGCGGACCCTACGACGATCCAACGCTCAGCCCGGAGCAGGTGCGAGTGCTGGAGTTGTGCTGCCGCGCGCCGCAGTCCGTGGCCGAGGTCGCGGCTGGCTGCGACCTGCCGCTGGGCGTCGCGCGGGTACTGCTCGGCGACCTGCTCGAAATCGGGCATGTCAGGGTCCGGCAGCCGAAGCCGCCGGCCGCGCTGTTCGACGAACACATCCTGCAGGAGGTGATCAATGGGCTCCGCGCGCTCTGATCGCGGTTTCCGGGTCTCAGGCGCCGGCACGCGCGCCGACGAGGCAGCCCCCGTCTCAAGCGCCAGTGTCGGATCGGCCGCGTATCGCGCGGCGGCCCGGGAACGCGCGGAACGCCGGGCCGAACCGGAGAACGAAGAACCCTTCCTCGCTCTCAAGATCCTGATCGCCGGCGGCTTCGGCGTGGGCAAGACCACGCTGGTCGGCTCGGTCAGCGAGATCCGCCCGCTGCGCACCGAGGAATCGATGACCGAGGCCGGCCGAGGCGTGGACTTCACGCACGGCGTCGAGCGCAAGACCACGACGACGGTCGCGATGGACTTCGGCCGGATCACGGTGCGCGACGACCTGGCGCTGTATCTGTTCGGCACGCCGGGACAGGACCGCTTCTGGTTCCTGTGGGATGAATTGGCGCAAGGCGCGCTGGGCGCGGTGGTGCTGGCCGACACCCGGCGGCTCACCGACTGCTTTCCGGCGGTCGACTTCTTCGAGCGCCGCGCCATCCCGTTCCTCGTCGCGGTGAACTGCTTCGACGAGGCGCGGCCGTTCACTCCGCAGGAGATCGGCGAGGCGCTGGATCTGGAGTCGAACACGCCGGTGCTGCTGTGCGACGCCCGCGAGCGCGCCTCGGCCAAGGAGGTGCTGATCGCGCTGGTGGAGCACGCGGGGCGGGTGCACTCCTCGCGCCGGCCCCGGCCTGGCGGTCAGGGCGCGATCGCCTGAGCCGAAGCGCGGCGCCGCCGCATCGCGATCAGCCGCGGGCGGCGTGATCGGCCGCGAACAGCGTCATCAGCTGTGGCCGGCCGCGCTCGGATCGGCGCGTTCAGCCCCTGGGCACGGAGGTCGGCAGCGGGTGGTCCGGTTCGAGCGCGGGCAGGCCGTCCAGGCTCTTCGCGTTCGCGCCGTTGACGCGCTGCGCCCACTCGTCCGGGGTGCGCTTGGCGTGGAGCTTGTCGAGCACCGGCCGCTCGTCGACGAGGTCCATGTAGGGAACCGCGAATCCACAGGAGTCTGATACCCGCTCGACGTCGATGAGGATGATCGAGCGCAGGCCCGGGTGCGCGAGGTTGAAGCGCGGGGCGAGCGCAGCGAACTCGGGATCGTCGGCTCGCAGCACCCTGCCGTGGCCGTGCAGGCGCAGGATGCGCGAGTTGCGGGTGAACGAGCAGAACATGACCACGATCCGGCCGTTCTGGCGCAGGTGCGCGATCGTCTCGGCGCCGGAGCCGAACAGGTCGAGGTACGCCACGGTGTGCTCGTCGAGGACCGCGAAGCAGTCGCGGTATCCCTTGGGCGAGATGTTGACCAGGCCGTCCGGCCCGCTGGGCGCGGTGCCCACGAAGAACATCGGCTGCGCCTCGATGAACTCGCGGATGCTCTCGTCGATCCCGTCGAACACGTTCGACACGGCGGCCCTCCCGTTCGATCCCGCTGATGCCTTCGGCCTGCCTTCGATTTCACTGTAACCGCGTAGATCAAGTTGTTTTGCGGCGTCGCCTGGTGAGTTCGGTCACGCGGTCTGGATCAGGCTGTGGCGTCCGTTGAGGCGCCAGTCCGGTTCGGCCGCGTCGAGCCGCTCGACCTGCTCGCGCGAGACCCCGACGACGACGTCCGACTTCGCCGCGCGCAACGCCGCGACCGGCAGGCCGAGGTACCGCACCGCGTCGGCGAACGGCGTCGTCGCGTCCCACCAGCTGTCCCCGACCAGGCGACGGTAGTTCAGATCGCCCTTGACCAGCAGGAATCGGCCCTCCAGCCGGGCACGCAGGTCTTCGGGCAGCTCGTGGAAGGAGAGCGGCGAGCACCAGAACGGGTGCGTCGCGATCCGCAGTCGATCGGCGGCGGCGTGCTCGAACAGCCTGGCCCCGGCGGCGCCGAGTGGCCCGGACATGCCGCGCAGGCGCCGCAGGCCCTTGCCGACGTCGGCCGCCGTGGCGTCGGAGATGTAGTACGGCGCTGGTTTGACGTGCAGTTCGACCATCGCGGCCAGGGGTGTTTCGGTGCGCGGGTCGAGGGCGAGCAGTTCGTCGGCGAGTAGCAGGTCCGCGATCAGTTCCCGGCCGCCGTTGTCGCAGATGATCGCGACAGTCTTCGACGTGCCCTCAGATCCGGGCTCCGCGCCGGCGCCGAGCAGGCGTTCCCGGAGCAGTTCGGTGTCGTCGGCGAGCGGCGGATTGACGGCGGTGTAGCCCTCGACGACCTCGGTCACCTGGAAGACCAGGTCGGCGCGGTTGCCGAGCACGGCCGCCTCGGTCAGCGCGGCGAACCGGCGGGCCGGCGGCAGCCCGTCGAGCGCGGCGTACCAGGAGAAGGCCGCTTCGAGCTGCGGATCGGACAGTTCGGCGTCCTTCATCGGCTCGTACGGATCGACCCCGGACCAGGCCGAACCGGGCGGCCCGAAGTATCCGGTCGCGTCGAGGATGCGCCTGAAGAAGTAACTCTCGGCCCACAGGAACGGCGCGTCCGCCCACGGTTTGCCGTAGTGGCCGCGGTCCCATTCCCCGCGCCACCGTTCGGCGTCCGGCGCGCTGTCGGGCAGCGGCCTTATCGGGCCGGTGCGCGGCTCGTCGAGCAGGGCCCGAAGCGCGCGGATCTGGTCGGGGCCGTAGGGCAGTGCCGCGATCAGGTTCTCGATCAGGACGGGATGCCGGCGGTGGAACACGTCCCACGCGAACGAGCCCTCCGGGCTGATCAGGATCGGCGGCGGCAGCTCGTGCGACATGCCAGGCATTTTATGTGCCCGGCATCCCGGGACGTCGGCTGAGGGGCGCCGAACCGGTCAGCTCGGAGACGCGGTAGCGGTCCATGCGCGGCCCGAGCAGCAACCGGAAGGCGCCGGCCGCGCCGAGCAGCAGCATGGCGAACAGTTCGACCCAGAATCCGGCCGTCGGGGTGAAGGTGACGATCACGGACGGGCCGACGAGCTGCCGATGGTGGAATCCGAGGAAGGTCGGCTCGGGGGCGAGGCTGCTCACGACGCTCACGGCCACGTCGGCGAAGGCCACCAGCGCCATGCCGAAAAGGAAACCCGCCGCCCGCGCCTTCGCCCGAACGGTCGCGGCGACGAGTGCGAGGGCGATCATCGCGATACCGCCGAGAACGACGGCGAGGTGGTTCCAGCCATCGTTCTGCGCCCACGAACAGCAAGTCTCCGAATGCTGCACGCCGCCGAATATCGTGCCCACGCCAAGGCGGTACGAGGCCAGCACGTTGCTGGCGACCCACAGGACGGCGCCGATGAACCCGAGCAGCACCGCCACGACGCGGTCCACCCTGCGCTGGCGCCCGCGGCGATGCGCCCGCTGCCGGACCACCAAGACGAGCACGACGAGCGCGCCCGCGGTCTGCAAGACGAGGACGGCGAGCGACAGCCAGATGCCGAGTGCGTCGTATTCCCTGGACAACCGGGACGGGCGCAGCTTCCAGAAGTAATTGGTGTCCACGATGAGCACGAGGCCCAGCGCCAGCCCGCACGCCGCGTCGCGGGTTTTCCGATTGCGCAGCAGCGCGCCGCAGCCGACGAGAACCGCCGCCTTTATGCCCTGCCCGACGATGGTACCGGCCGATTCATAAAGGGGCTGAGTCGTAGGACCGAGCTGCGTGCGCGCCAAGAGGGCCGCGAGCTCCGCCAAGCCGGCGGCGATGAACAGCACTGCCGCGGTTAACCACGCCACTCGATTGTTTTCACGCTGACCCCGTGGCGCGCCTGTGGTGATGTACTCGCCCGCGACTGGCTGCCTGATCGCCCAAGCGTCGTCCGTCGACATCGCTCGCCCCCAGCCCCCCAATAACGCCTGTGGGGCGCACCCTATCGGAGTGCGCCCCGCAGTGGAACGGTTATCTAGTCAGCCGTGATTCGTCGTGGTCAGACTTACCTCATGACGAGTACGTGGTCGTGCATACCGTGCCGTTGAGGCTGATCGCCGCGGGCGACGGGTACGCCCCGGACTCGTTGCCGACGAAGCCGATGCTCACCGAGTTGCCGCCGTTGGGCGCCAGGTTCGCGTTCCAGTCGACGTTCGTGGCGTGCATGAACTGACCGATGTTCGTCCAGTTCGCGTTCCAGCCGCTGTTGAACGACTCGGTGGAGGCGGGGAAGGTGAACGTCAGGGTCCAGCCGTTGATCGCCGCCGGGCCGGTGTTCGTGATCGACAGGTTGGCCACGAAGCCGCTGCCCCAGGACTGGCTGACCTCGTAGTCGACGGCGCAGGTGCTGTTCGCCGGAGTGCTCGTGGTGAACGTCACCGGGTCGGAGGGCCGCGAGAGGTAGCCCTTCTGGTCGGTCGCCAGCACGTTGATCGTGTAGCCGGTGCCGGGCACCAGGTTGTAGAGCGTCGCGGAGGTCGAGGTCGACTCGGCCAGCACGTTGGTGACCGTGCCGACCTGCTGGATCACCTCGTACCGGTACACCTGGCCGCCGCCGGACGGCGTCCAGCTGATCGTGGCCTGCGAGCCGGTGATGTTGGACGCGCTCGGCGAGCCCGGCGCCGTCAGGGCACTGACTCCGCTGCCCGAGGGCGTGAGCACGATCGTCTCGATGGAGTACGGGGCGATCGTCTGGCTGCTGCTCGTGCCCTGGGCCGCGCTGGTGATCGAGCCGGCCTCGTCGCCGTAGGTGTAGACGGTCGGAGTCGCGCTGCTCGGGGAGTAACCGGTGTAGTGCAGGTTGATCGGGTAGGAGTTGTTCACGTCCTTGTTGACCAGCTGCACCGCCAGATCGCCGTTCGCCTGCCGCACCGCGTGCGCGCTGACCAGCGGCTGGTCCGTCCCGGCCTTGACCATCTGGTCGCCGGGCCGGCCGAGCTTGCTCAGCATGCTGATCGCGAAGTACGGCGGGAACGGGGTGTTGATCGCCGGTTCGCAGGTCGTTCCCACGCAGGTGCCGCTGGAGAGCACGCCCCAGTCGTTGAAGTCGGTCGCGCCGTCCGGCGCGGTGCTGATCGTGCCGGGGCCGTTGTGGGTGTCCCACCAGTCGACCGTGAACACGCCGTCTTCGAGGGCTGTCATGTAGGCGTCCGCGCCGAACAGCGCGTCGGGCTGGGTCGTGGTGTCGACGCTCGAGTTCATCTCGGTCAGCGCGATGCCGAGGTTCGGGCCGTTGGCGCCGGCGTACTTGTTGATCTCGCTGCGCAGCTGATCCAGTTCGCCGGGCAGCTGCTGCGGCTCGGACAGCGCCGTCGCGGCGTCCTTGCCGCTCGGGTACCAGTGCACGATCACGAAGTCGATGGCTGATCCGGCGATCTGGAGCACGGTGCGGTTCCAGTCGTAGCTGTCGCCGCTGGCCACCGCGCCGTCCGGCCAGTTGCCCGGCATGGTCAGCACCGCGCCGATCTTGATGGTCGGGTCGACCGCCTTCATCGCCGAGACGTATTGCAGCACGTTGTTCGCGTACGTCGTCGGGCTCTTACTCGAGTGGTTGTCGGTCTCCCAGTCGGCGCCGTAGTAGCCGTTGCCGTAGAGCTCGTTGCCGATCTCCCAGTACTTGTCGCCGTAGCCCTTGGTCACGTTGGCGTACTGGACCCAGCCGGCCGCCTCGGCCGGCGTGCCCGAGCCGTAGTTGGCGATCAGGATCGGCTGCGCGCCGATCTTCTTCACCGTGCCCATGAAGGAGTCGAAGTCCGTGCCGGGTGCGACATAGCCGCCGGGCGCAGTGTTGTCCTGCCAGTGGTAGATGTCGCCGTATGAGCCACCCGGGTATCGCAGCATGCCGACACCCGCCTGGCCGAGCAGGTTCTGCACGGCCGGGACGTTCATCTGGCTGTCCCAGACCGCGCTGTTGAGCCCGTAGCCGGTCGCCGGGATGGTGCCCAGCCCCTCGGTCGCGTTCACCGTGACGTTCACCGCCGCGCCGGCGCCGGTCCCCGTCGCGGCGAGCGCGCTCGCCCCGGGCGCCAGCGCGCCGGCGAGCACCAGCGCGGCTCCCCCCGCGACCCGCCGTAACCGGCGCGATCGCCTCCATTCCGAACTCACGCGCGACTCCCTCCGCCACATTTGAGCACAGTTCTCGGAATGGTCGCGCCGCCTCGCCAAGAGCGTCAATGTCCTGTGAAACTTACACGAGGACACCGCATCGAACTTCGTCGAACGCCCTGCTCACAACGCACAAAGACGTCAGAGACCGTATACGCACCTTTCCGTTCCCTTGGAGTAACCGCGGCTGGTTCGTAGCGTCAGTGCGCTGGCCGTCGGGTCAGGAAGAGGCACCTAGGAGCGGTTCGATGCACACAACGATGAGGCCCGTCGCGATGACGGGCGCACTGCGGCGGCGTCCGGCCGCGCTGTCCGCGGTGGCCGTGGGCGCGGTGCTGGCCGCGCTCTCGGCGCTGCTGCTCGCCTTCGGCCCGCTGGCCCGCCCGGCCGGCGCGGCGGGAACGGTGGGAGCGGGGTACTGGCACACCTCGGGCAGCCAGATCCTCGACTCGAACGGCAACGTGGTCAAGATCGCGGGCGTGAACTGGTACGGCTTCGAGACCCCGGACGAGATCGCGCACGGCCTGTGGGCGCAGGACTACCACGCCGTGATCGACGACATCAAGCGGCTGGGATACAACACGATCCGCATCCCGATCTCCAACCAGGCGGTCGAGACGCCGGTCATCCCGCAGAACTTCAGCCAGTACAACAGCGGCCCGATCAACACCGACCTGGTGGGCCTCAACGACCTGCAGATCCTGGACAAGATCGTCAACTACGCGGGGCAGGACGGGCTGAAGGTCATCATCGACAACCACCGCTCCGAGGCCGGCGAGACCGCCGAGTCCAACGGCCTGTGGTACACCAGCGCGTATCCGAACTCCGCCTGGATCAACGACTGGGTGACGCTGGCCAAGCGGTACGCGGGCAACTCCACGGTCATCGGCTTCGACCTGCGCAACGAGCCGCACACGCCCACCGGCGTCGCGTATGCGAACGCTGCGACGTGGGGCACCGGCGACCCGAACACCGACATCCGGCTCGCCTACCAGAACGCGGGCAACGCGATCCTCGCGGTGAACCCGAACGCGCTGATCTTCTGCGAGGGCATCAGCAACTACCCGAACAGCAGCGCCAGCGGCGGCTTCGACACCACCTGGTGGGGCGGCAACCTGGAGGGCGTGGCCAAGTACCCGGTCGTGCTCAACTCCCCCGGCCACGTGGTCTACTCGGCGCACGACTACGGGCCGACCCTGTTCCAGCAGGCCTGGTTCAACTCCTCCACGACCTCGGCGAGCCTGGACGCGGTGTGGAACCAGTACTGGGGCTACATCCCGCAGCAGAACATCGCGCCGCTGTGGGTCGGCGAGTTCGGCACCGGGAACGGGGCCACCGACGTGTCCGACTCGACCCCGGGTTCGCAGGGCCAGTGGTTCTCGTCGCTGGTCTCGTACATCGGCGCGAACAAGCTGAGCTGGACCTACTGGGCGCTCAACGGCGAGGACTCGTTCGCCCTGCTGGACGGCAGCTACGACCCGACGCCGGTCAGCGCGGCCAAGCAGTCGCTGCTGGCCGGGATCCAGTTCCCGCTCTCCGGCGGGGGCACCGGCAGCGGCAGCCCGAGCGCGTCGGCCTCGGGTTCGCGATCGGCCTCCCCGAGCGCTTCCGCGTCCAGTTCGCCCTCGTCGTCCTCGGTCTCCTGCCACGCGGTGTACTCGCTGACCAACAGCTGGTCCGGGGGCTTCCAGGGTCAAGTGGCACTGACGAACACCGGCACCTCGCCGCTCAACGGCTGGACGCTCGCCTGGACGTTCCCCGGCGACCAGAAGATCAACCAGATGTGGACCGCGACGTACACGCAGACCGGCGAGGCGGTTACTGCAACGAACGAGCCGTATAACGCGACGCTCGCCGCGAACGCATCGGTGACGATCGGCTTCACCGGTACGTACACGAGCAGCAACGCCAACCCGACATCGTTCACCGTCAACGGAGTCGCCTGCCACTAACCGCCGACGATTCCCAGAGTGCAACCAGGGTTCCTTACACCGTCATGAGTCCGGCCACGGGGCAGCACCTCGTGCCCGTGGCCGGACCATGTCGCTCAGCGCGCAGCACCACGCCTTAAGATCAGCCGCGTGACGACGCAGCCCTCCGGCGCCCCCTCCCCCGCCGCGGCGAACCCGTGCATCGTGCTGATCGCAGGGGTCTCCGGAAGCGGCAAGAGCACCATCGGCTCGCTGCTCGCACAGCGTCTTGGCTGGCAGTACGCGGAAGCCGACGATTTCCACCCGGACGCGAACCTGGCGAAGATGGTCGCCGGGCATCCGCTGAACGATGACGACCGGCGCCGGTGGCTGGCCAACATCGCGGCATGGATCGACGCATCGACGGCTGCCGGTCGGCCGGCTGTCGTCAGCTGTTCCGCGCTTAAGCGCTCGTACCGGGACGTGCTGCGCGAAGGCCGCCCGAACGTCCGGCTCGTGTACCTCGACGCTGATAAGCAGACGATCCGTGCCCGGCTGTCCTCGCGTCGCGGCCACTTCTTTCCGGCCTCGCTGCTCGACAGCCAGTTCGCCGACTTGGAGCCGCCGACCGACGACGAGCGTCCGTACCGTGTGCCAGTCACCGCCGAGAGCCAGCCGGACGACATCGTCGAGCACCTCGTGGAATCCAGGATCTGCGACTGATCGGCCAGCGAATCGCGAGTCCCGCGCCGCAGTGTCGGTGCCGCGCGCAAGAATGGGCGCAGCCGAGTCCGCCCGTCCCGGAGAATGCCTCAATGCTCACCATCTCGACCGCCAACGTAAATGGCATCCGCGCCGCATCACGCAAGGGCTTCGACAGCTGGCTCGGCCAGACCACGGCGGACGTGGTCTGCCTCCAGGAGGTGCGGGCCGAGCCGCACGAGATCCCGGTCGCACTGCGCGAGGCCCAGGGCTGGCACCCGCTGTTCGCGCCGTCGGCCGCCAAGGGCCGCTCCGGCGTGGCGATCTACAGCCGGCTCGAGCCGGTCGCCACCCGCATCGGCTTCGCGTCCTCGGAGTTCGACACCTCCGGCCGCTACGCCGAGGTGGACCTGCCGAACGTGACCGTGGCCAGCCTGTACCTGCCCTCCGGCGAGGTGGAGACCGAGCGGCAGGTCGAGAAGGAGCGCTTCATGGCCGAGTTCCTCGAGTACCTGAAGGCGGCCAGGTCCCGGGCCGAGGCGCACAACCGCGAGCTGGTCGTCTGCGGCGACTGGAACATCGCGCACCGCGAGATCGACATCAAGAACTGGAAGACGAACCAGAACGCCTCCGGCTTCCTGCCGCACGAGCGCGCCTGGATGAGCCGGGTCTTCGACGAGGCCGGCTACGTCGACGTGGTGCGCCAGCTGCACCCGGAGGGCCCCGGCCCGTACTCGTGGTGGTCGTACCGCGGCCGCGCCTTTGACAACGACGCCGGCTGGCGCATCGACTACCAGATCGCGACGCCGGGACTGGCCAAGCTCGCGGTCAGCGCGAAGATCGAGCGCGCCGTCGAGCACGCCGCCCGCTGGTCCGACCACGCTCCGGTGACGATCACCTACGACATCTGAGCCGGCAGAGCCTGTCCGCCGACCCGAGCGCGAAAGACCGTACGCATGGAGTTCTTCTGCTACCACCGGGACCGCCCCGGCTCCGGCGCCCTGCGCGACGAGCTGGTGGAAGAGCACTGGTCCTACATGGACCGGTTCGCCGAGCAGATGATCGCGCGCGGCCCGACTTTCACCGACGACCGCGAGGCCGCGACCGGCAGCGTGCACATCCTCGACCTGCCGGACCCGGCCGCCGCCCGTGCGTTCGCCTTCGACGAGCCGAACTACCAGGCCGGCGTGTACCGCGACGTGCTGATCCGCCGCTGGCGCAACACGCTGGGCCGCACGATGTGGGACTTCCCCGGCGGCCGCACCGGCGGCAACCGCTACCTGGTGATCGGCCTCGGCGCGGGCGAGCCCGCCGACCTGGCGGCGCCCGAGGACCGCGCCGAGCTGATCGCCTACGGCCCGCTGCTCGCCGACGACGGCGCGACCTGGCTCGGCACGGCCGCGCTCCTGCGGGCAGCGGACAAGGACGCCGCTCGCGCCGTCCTGACGGCGGATCGGTACGCCGACATCGAGGTCCACAACTGGCAGTTCGGCGGACGGCAGTAACCGCTCGCCGGGTGCCGCGACGCCCGTCGGCGCGGCTCAGCGGCGCAGGGAGGCTCAACCGGCCTTCCGGCACGTGAGGTACAACGGCATGGCTAGCACCCACAGCACCAGGCAACACGCGGCCCACACACCAGGCGTGCTCAGCTCCAGCGAGCCGACCGAGAAGTAGACACCCCTGCCCTGCCGCACGCGTCGAGAGTCGTCCTGATAGACCCAAAGACTGCTTGCAGCCAGCAGCAGCGCAATGAAGATCGGTACAAGCTCCACGCCGGGCGAACCCATTGCCGCAGCCTCCCATCCGGCATCCACCAGAGCGCGCCTCCATCATCCTCCGTAGTCAGCGGAAAGTCAGCGAACCCCGGCAACGGACGACACCAGCCGACAGCAGCCGAGGCCAGGGAACCGCCCTGGCACAGAAGAGATCGGCCAACGTTGACGGTACTCACGGGTTGTTGGGCGGTGGCTGATCGGTGGAACGCAGCACAGAGAGCCGTTCGCGGTAAGTATCTTCGGTGATGTCGCCTCGGGCGTATAAGTCCGCGAGCACCCCTTCGGCCACCATCGTCGCCATCGGGTTGACACGCCAGGGCTGAGGCCTCGTCGAACCTTGCTGATCTTCCAGTCGGGCGCGACGCGCGGCCAGCCGAGTCGCCGCGGCCACGGAAACAACAACCAGGCTCACAACGGCTAGGTCGAGCAGGAGCAGAGACGCGAACGACGTCCAGAACCAGGCCCACAGGCCACCGGGCACGATGATGGTCACGCC
>NZ_DASRBQ010000014.1:0-3475 GCF_035653575.1 Actinocrinis sp. | reverse complement strand
CCGAGGACTTCAGCGAGTGCGTCTTCCGTCGGGGCCGCGGAGGCGGCCGAGGGCGGGAGTCCGGGCCCGGCCGGGTAAGTCACGATCACGGGCCGGTCCGGGATGTCGGCTACGAGCGGTTCGCCGATCCAGTGGAACGTGGGCAGGAGCAGGACTCCGCGCCCGGCCGGGTACACCTCGCGCGTGGCGGCTGGATCCGCGGTGGCGAATTCCCACACGCCTTCGCTGAGCCGGGAGCCCGGTACTACGCGCGCCAGCGCATGCCCGATGCCGTGTTCGCTGACGATCGCTGCGTATCGAGCGAACTCGATGCGGTGTAGGTGCTGCACGACCGGCCAGACCGGGGCAAGCAGCGCGTCGAACGCTGCCTGCCGGGCGCGCATGACCGGTTGCCAGGCGTCGCGCGCGCCGCGATGCAAATCCCTGATCCAGGCGGGCGCCTTGACGGCTGCGGGCGCGGTGGCGTAGGCGAGTTCGAGTTCTGCAGCGACCCAGGTGCTCTCGCTCGCGCGCATGGCCTCGAAGCATTCGGCCATGCTCGCCTCGGCACCATCAAGGAATGCGGGCGCGTGGCGGCCCGGTACGAGGTCACGCAGTGGCAGCGCGGCCGCGGGCATCGCCCACATGGCCCGGTTACGCCACCGGCCGAACAGCAGCGGAGCGAACTGCGGGTTGAAGAGCATCATCAGCGCTGCATTGAGTTCCTGCAACGGCGCCGGGCGCGCGGCGACGCGGACACGTGCGAAATCGGCAGGCGTGAGATGAATACGGAACACGTCGGCCTCCGTCCCCCGACTGCGACGCCATCGTTTCGACTCGATCCTAAATGATCGCCCGCATCGGGCGGCGGAATGACGATCGTCGGCATGACCACGAAGATCTCAGGCATCGATCGTCGGACGCTGGCCAAGCTGGCGTTACTTTCCGGCGCGGGCATGACCGTCCCCGGCATCGGAACAGGGCCCGCCCGTGCCGATACCGCCTCCGCCGTACTGCGTCTCCCCGCACCCACCGGTCCGCATCGGGTCGGTGCTGTCGAGCTCTATCTCGTCGACCGCTCGCGCCCGGATCCGTGGGACCCGGCCATTCCCGTCCGCGAGCTGATGGTCACGCTCTTCTACCCGGCGCAGACCGTGCGGGGTTTCGCGCGCGCCGCGCAGATGCTGGCGGGCGCAGCCGTCCTGTTCGGCGAGATCGCGCCACTCGGCCACCCACAGCTGCCTTCTGCGGGCGTGGACTGGGCCGCCACGATGACCCACGCGTACACGGCCGCTCCCGCCCTGCCGGAACGCCGCCCGGTGGTGATCTACAGTCCGGGCGGCGGCGACCCGCGCACACTCGGCACATATACCGCCGAGGATCTCGCCAGCCACGGCTACGTCGTGGCGATCGTCGACCACCCAGGCGACGCCTGCGATGTCCAATTCCCTACGTCCACGAAATACCGCGGCCAAAACCGGATCACGGTCTTCCGCGGCGATCCGCGAACCGACGCCGCGACCTATCGGACGATGATCGAAACGCGCATCGCCGACTGCAAGTTCGTGGCCGACACCCTCGTGACACTGATGGCGGGAGGGAACCCCGACGCGCTCGGCAGGAGTCTGCCGCGCGGAATAAACCGGGTGATCGACCTGGACCGGCTCGCGATCTACGGCCACTCGGCGGGCGGCACGACAGCAGCAGAAACCGCTTACGAAGACAACCGGTTCGCTGCGGCGGTGAACCTGGAGGGCTACCTGGACTGGGTACCCGCAAGCCCCGGTGAACCCGGCGCGCTGCTCCCGGTCGCTGCGCACGGCGCGTCCCGGCCGACGCTGATGGTCGGTAGCAGCGAATTCGCCGACAAGCACGCGCTCGACCTGTCCTGGACGGTCTTGCTCGCCCGCTCCGGCCACCGAGCGACGCGCTGCCAGATCACCGACGCGAACCACTGGGTCTTCACCGATTTCGCGCCGATGGCGGCGCAACTGCAAGCCGACGGGCTGATGACCGCCACCGATCGGAACGCGCTCGTCGGCCGGATCGACGCGAGCGTCGCAGTATCCGAAGTCCGCCGGCTGCTCCGCGACTTCCTGCACCGAACAGTCGGCATCTCTGCGTGACGCTTCGAGCGGTTAGTGCGGTGACCGTGAAACGTTCGCCGGGTTCGGTGACACGCCGCTCGAGGTTCGAAGGTTCGGGCCGATTATCTGGAGAGAGTAGCGACCAACTCGTCGCGGCCGTTGACCCGGATCTTGCGATAGATGGCCTTGAGATGGTCGTTGGTCGTGTGCTGCGACAGGTCGAGGGTGTGGGAGATCTGTTTGCTGGAGCGGCCGTCCAGGACCTGGTCGATCACGGTGCGTTCCCGGGGCGTGAGGCCGTACCACGCAGCGACCGCGGGCAGCAGTTGGCCGGTACCGGCCGCCTGGATGGTGACGGCCACCTCGCCGCGTCGGGCGCCGGTGAGCCGTTGGGCCTGCAGCGCGGCGAAGCCGTGGCCGGTCGGGATGCGGCTGAGCACGGGCTCGCTGTGGCGGCGGGCGGCGGCCGCGAAGTTCCACAGCGTCAGCGAGACATCCTCGTCCGTGTCGAGGATCAGGTTGGGAAAGCACATCCGCAGCCATGCGCGCCCGGTCGCGGTCGCGGAGGCCAGGGCGTCGTTCTCGTAGATGACGAGCACGCCGGGTGGCATCGCGGTGCGTATGGGATGCGGCCTGGCGCGGCCGACGTAACCGCGCAGCGTGGCGGCCAGCGGCGCCGCGACCTGCCGAGCGTTGTCCAGGTCGGCCGGGGTGAACGGCGGCCGGCGACGCTCGCGCAGCAGGATCAGCGTGCCCCAGTGCGTGGCGCGATCGACCAGGTCGAGCCGCATCTCGCAGCCCCAGCCGTCGTCGGCCATGCTGTCGAGCAGCGGCACGAGGCCCGGCGGCGCGGTGGCCGTGGTGTCCAGCATCGCGACAGTCGGGCGGCTCGGGGGCCGGTCGGCGGGTCGCCGGGGCGAGTAAGGCTGCTGATCGAGCAGCCCGGCCGCCTTGATGCGGCGGAAGTGGGCGCAGCTGTAGCCCTGGTGCTCGACCAGGAAGCAGCCGGCGCCGGTGACCGGATCCTTGCCGGAAAGCATGTATCCGTCGTGCGGCACGAGCCGGTGCAGCTGGCGGGCCAGCTCGCCGCCGAGGTCGGCCAGGCTGTCGGCGCGTGCGGCAGCCTGCCGCGCCGCGTGGGCGACGAGCAGCGGCGCGGGCGCAGGGGACACCGCAGGAGTATCGCAATCGGCTCCCCCCTAGGTCTAGGGATATGCGCCGCGTATCCGGGGGTGGACAGTGAAACCCGGCCGGGCGGTCATTGCCCTGCCGTTCTCTTTCAGTAAGCAGAAGCAGAGGATTAGGAGTACTCGTGCGTCGATTCCTGGTGGTTGCCCTGTCCGTTTCCGCCTTACTCGCAGGTGGCACGGTGTCCGCCGCCGCGAGCAGCGCCGACGCGGCGTCCGCGC
>NZ_DASRBQ010000013.1:0-19262 GCF_035653575.1 Actinocrinis sp. | reverse complement strand
GCTGTGGGTGCTCCCCAACCCGAGCGGCCTCAACGCGCACTGGACCGCCGCGACGCTGGCCGCGGAGTTCGCCAAGCTGCGCGCCGCTGCGGACGAGGGCTGACTTGGTTGCCGGCGGCGACCGTGGCGAGCGGTTCGCCTGGCGGTGCGGTTTTCTTCTAGCCGCCCGGTTTCGGGTGTGCGCGCGCAGCACCGAACCAAGGCCGCGTCGCGACCGAGCACTAGCGAGGGAGCAGAGCGGGGGAGGCGGTGGGCGCTCTTCAGCGCGTAGAGCCGACAAGCGCAGCGAGGAGGCGGAACGCGCGTACACCCGAAACGGATTGGACAGCGCCGGAGGGAATGGCCCGTCAGAACTCGATGATCGAGCGGATGCCCTCTCCAGCGCGCATCTGGTCCAGGGCTTCGTCGACTCGCTCGACCGGCAGCCGCGCTGTGATCATCGATTCCAGGTCGAGCCGTCCGGCGCGCCAGAGGCGGACCAGGCGTCCGTACTCGACGCGCACGTCCGCGCCGCCGTACCAGGTGGGGAGGATGCGCTTGCTGTCGTAGAAGAGTTCTGCCATCGAGAACGACACCTGATCGTCCCGCGCTCCCGCGCCGACGACGACTACGGCGCCGCCGCGGCGGGTTAAGTCATAGGCCTGACGGACCAGTCCGCCGCGGCCTACGCACTCGAATACGTAGTCGAAGCCGCGCTGGCCGGTCAGTTCCTCTCGCGCCGCTCTCGCGTCTTCCGGGGCGACTGCCCGGGTGGCTCCGAAGCGCGCGACCAGTTCGCGCTTGGGCTCGCTCGGGTCGATCGCGACGATGTCCGCGGCTCCGGCGATGCGCGCGCCCTGGATCGCCGCGATGCCCACTCCCCCGCAGCCGATGACCGCGACCGTGGATCCGGGCTCGACCCGCGCGGTGTTCAGCGCGGCGCCGACGCCGGTCGTCACGCCGCAGCCGATCAGTGCCGCGACGTCGAAGGGCACGTCCTTCGCGACGGGAACGGCACACTGCCAGGGCAGCACCACCTCCTCCGCCCACGTGCCCGTGCCGCACATGCCGTACAACGGAGCGCCGTCGGCGACGAAGTTGGCCGTCAGCGCGGTCTTGGCGAACAACTCAGTGCACAGATTTCCTTCGCCGCTCAGACAGTCGGCGCACCTGCCACACGGCGGCACCCAGCACACGATGACGTGATCGCCGGTGTTCAACCCTGGCACCTGTTCGCCGACCTCGACGACCTCGCCGGCGCCCTCGTGTCCGAGCACGAACGGCTTCTTGTTCGGCAGCACGCCGGCCATCGCGGACAGGTCGGAGTGGCACACCCCGCTCGCCTTGATCCGTACCTTCACGTCGCCCGGCCCGAGCGGACGCGTCGTCACGTCGGCCCGCACCTCGGTGCGCTCCTGGCCGCCCTTCCGCACCAGCGCCGCCCGCATATCGACCGCCTGCCTTTCCTTAACCGACGCGCTTCGACGTAGATGGCCGCGACCAGCGCTGCCTCGACGCCGTCTCGACGCTGGCTCAAAGCTGCCTGGCCTGAAGGACTGTACTGACCGGACCCCGGGGTTTGGAATATTTCATCTGCTTAACCTTCCGGGTACCATGGATTCATGCGGCGTGACCCGATAACCCGTGAGGTCGTGGACCTGATCGCCGACATGTCGACCCGGTTCCACGACGAATACGAGGCCGCGGCCGCGGCTCACGACCTCACCGGCGTGCAGGCGAAACTGCTGGGCGTGGTCGCTGACCACCCGGTGCCGATGAATCAGATCGCGACGGTGCTCAAGTGCGAACCGTCCAACATCACCGGCCTGGTGGACCGGCTGGCGGCGCGGGGCCTCGTGACTCGGCAGCCCAGCCCGACCGATCGCCGGGTCAAGCTGGTCGCCGCGACCGCGGTCGGCGCAGAGGTGAGCGGGAAAGTCTGGGCGAACCTGGACTTCGCCGCCGAGCCGCTGGCCGCGCTCAGTGAGGACGAGCGCCGCACGCTACGTGACTTGCTGCGACGGATACAGGAGGGCGTCGCAGCGCCGGTCGGCTGAGGCCACGTCCCGATCCCGCCCGCCGAACAGTGCGCACTGCGGTCGGCAGCGGGCGGGCGCACTGGTGAGGAGCGAAGAAGCGCAGGATCGGAGAAGCGCAGAACCGAGAAGCGCAGGAACCGAGAAGCGCGGCCGGGGGCGATTGCGTACCGTGACGGCCATGGATGCGGCTTCCCCCGACGCGGCAGCGCAGTTCTCCGTCCGACCCGTCGGCCGGGTCCGGTCTCCACTCAAGCGCCGCGAGGACGCGCCAAGGCAGGGTGACGAGGGCGCGCCGGAAGCGTGGCTCGACTTCGCACCGGAGTTCGCCCGCGCGGCGCAAGAGCTGCGGGCGAACACGGATGTCCTGGTGCTCACCTGGCTGGACCAGGCGCGGCGGGACGTGCTCGCGGTACATCCGCGCGGGGAGACCGACCGACCGGAGACCGGGGTGTTCAGCACCCGCTCGCCGGACCGCCCGAACCCGATCGGGCTGCATCGGGTGCGTATCGCGGAGGTGGCCGGCCTGAGCCTTCGGGTGCACGATCTGGAAGCGCTCGACGGTACGCCGGTCATCGACGTCAAGCCGGTGCTCGGCGGTCCCGAGGAGCGGTGACCTGCCATCCCGGCGACACGCCCCCAGGTTGTTACTGCCTGGTAGCATAATCCGCCCGTAGTAGCATTCACTTTTCGCGGCGGCACCCAGGGAGTCGGACGTGGATCAGGTCGGGCAGTCCGGCGCCCGGAGCGTGGCGAACGCGCAGGCAGCGCGGGGTTCGCTGCGCATCGCGCTGCTGTGTTACCGCGGCAATCCGTTCTCCGGCGGCCAAGGGGTTTACGTACGCAACCTCTCCCGTGAGTTGGCCGCACTCGGCCACCGGGTGGAGGTCCTCGCCGGCCAGCCGTACCCGATCCTCGATGAGGGCGTCGGCTTCACGCCGGTGCCCAGCCTCGACCTCTACCGCGAGCCGGACCCCTTCCGCACGCCGCGGCCCGGCGAGTACCGGGACCTGATCGACCTGCTGGAAGTCGGCACCATGTGGACCGCCGGGTTCCCCGAACCGCGCACCTTCTCGCTACGGGCCGCACGCCTGCTGGCCGCGCGCCGCGGCGAGTTCGACGTGGTGCACGACAACCAGTGCCTCGGCACCGGTCTGCTGCGGCTGCCCCGGCTCGGCTTCCCGACCCTCGCCACCGTGCACCACCCCGTCCAGGTCGACCGGGGGCTGGAGCTGGCCGAGGCGCGCGGTTTCCGCCGCGTCTCGCTGCGCCGCTGGTACGGCTTCACGCGCATGCAGGCCCGGGTCGCCCGCCGGCTGCCCGAGATCATCACGGTGTCCTCGTCCTCGGCGGCGCAGATCACCGAATACCTCGGGGTACGGCCTGAGCGCATCACCACGATCCCGATCGGCACGGACGTCGAGCGCTTCTCCCCCTCTCCCGCCGTGGCGAAGGTCCCCGGCCGAATCGTGACTACGGCCAGCGCGGACTCGCCGCTCAAGGGGCTGGCAGTGCTCGTAGAAGCGTTCGCGAAGGTGCGCGCCGAGCACGATCACGCGCAACTCGTCGTGGTCGGCGCCGCCAAGCAGGGCGGCGCGGTCAGCCGGGCGATCGAACGCTACGGCCTGGAGCCCCATATCCGGTTCGTCTCCGGGATCAGCGAGGACGAGCTGATCGATCTGCTGCGCTCCGCCGAAGCCGCCTGTGTGCCCTCGATCTACGAGGGCTTTTCGCTACCCGCCGTCGAGGCCATGGCCGTTGGGCTGCCGCTGGTTTCCACGACCGGCGGCGCGATCCCGGAGGTCGCCGGGGCCGACGGCGAGACCACGCTCGCCGTGCCACCGGGCGACGCGCCGGCGCTGGCCGCGGCATTGACCCGGGTGCTCGGCGACGCGCAGCTGCGCGCCCGGCTCGGCGCGGCCGCACGCGAGCGCGCCGCGTCCCGGTTCACCTGGCGTGCGGCAGCCGTGGCCACGGCCGAGCGCTATCAGGTACACATTGACGCGCGGCGCGGCGGCGGCCGCGACGTATCGCTGAGCCCGGATCACGTGCTCGGCGACGGCCGCCTCTCGGAACACGGGTTCGCAGACGCCGAACTCGAAAGGTTCGCACAGGAAGGCTCCCCCGCATGCTGACCGTCGATTTCGACCGGTTCCCGGTCGGACCGGGCGACCGGGTGCTGGACCTGGGCTGCGGCGGCGGCCGGCACGCGTTCGCCCTGCTGCGCAAGGGGGCGGACGTCGTCGCGCTCGACTATTCGCTCGCTGAGATCGAGTCGGTCAACGCCATGTTCGCGGCGATGCGCGCGGAGGGCGAGGTTCCGGCGGACGCGCGGGCGGTGGCGGTGCGCGGGGACGCGTACCGGCTCCCGTTCCCAGACGATTCGTTCGACGTGGTCGTCGCGGCGGAAGTCCTCGAACACTTACACGACGACGCGCGCGCCTTCGCCGAGTTGCGCAGGGTCCTGAAGCCCGGCGGCCGGATTGCGGTCACCGTTCCGCGCTGGTTCCCCGAGAAGGTCTGCTGGGCGCTGTCCGACGCCTACCACGAGGTCGAGGGCGGCCACGTCCGGATCTACCAGCGCAGCCAAGTGCTGCGCAGGCTCAAGTCCGAGCGCCTGCGCCCATACGCCATGCACCACGCGCACGCGCTGCACTCGCCGTATTGGTGGCTCAAGTGCGCGCTCGGCGTGGACAACGAGAAGGTCGCGCCGGTCCGGCTGTATCACAAGCTGCTGGTATGGGACATCATGAAGGCGCCGAAGCTGACCCGCATCGGCGAGGCGATGCTCAATCCGGTGCTCGGCAAGAGCCTGGTCGTCTACGCCGTCAAGAGCGCATGACGGCCGCGCACCTGGTCGCGGCCGGCCTGCTCGACGCGCCCGGCATAGCCAGGACCGTCGGCGGCATCAGGGCTCTGCAGCGGCCGGACGGCGCCATTCCGTGGTTCGCCGGGGACAAGCTCGACCCGTGGGACCACGTCGAGTCCGCGATGGCCCTGGACGCCGCGGGCGAACACGAGGCGGCGCGCCGCGCGTATCTGTGGCTGGCCCGGACGCAGAACGCTGACGGTTCCTGGTTCGCGAACTACGCCGACACGCCTAATGGCGTATCAGTGCTCGCGGTCACCGACAAGACACGCGAGACGAACTTCAGTGCGTATCCCGCGGTCGGCGTTTACCACCACTACCTCGCCACCGCGGATCGCCGCTTCCTGGCCGAGCTGTGGCCGACCGTCGTCGCGGCCATCGAATTCGTGCTGCGGCATCAGCGCGCCGACGGTGCGATCCGATGGAACCCCGACAGCGACGAGGCGCTGCTGAGTGGATCCAGCTCGATGTACCAGGCGCTGCGATGCGCCGTCGCCACCGCGACCGCGCTCGGCGAGAACCAGCCTGGGTGGGAGCTGGCCCTCTCCCGGCTCGGCCACGCGCTCACTTCGCACCCCGAGCGGTTCACGCCAAAGGACCGTTACTCGATGGACTGGTACTACCCGGTCCTCGGCACGGTGCTGCGCGACGAGGCGGCCCGGCGGCGTATCGACGAGGACTGGGACAGGTTCGTCGTCCCGTCGTTGGGCGTCCGCTGTGTGGACGACCATCCGTGGGTGACCGGAGGCGAGAGCTGCGAGCTGGCGATCGCGCTGTGGGCGATCGGCCGGGAGCGGCAGGCGCGCCGGTTGCTCGCCGATATCAGCACACAGCTGCGCGACGAGGAAGACGGGATGTACTGGACCGGCTACGTGTTCGCCGACCTGGCGATCTGGCCGCGGGAGAAGACCTCGTGGACGGCCGGCTCGATGCTGCTCGCCCTGGCCGCGCTCGGCGGCGAGCCGGCGACGCGCGCGGTCTTCGGCGGCGAGTCCCTGCCGATGCCGCTGCCGGTCGAGTGCGTCGCCGAGTCCTGCGTTTCAGCGCGCTGATACCACCGGGGAACGCGAGGCTGCCAGACGGTCCTCAGACGGCCGCACAGGGTCGACCGGCGCCCGCTTGAGGATCCGGCCGCGAACCGGCCGAGTCAGGGGTTGAGCAACGCCTTCAGGGCTTCCAGCGTCGCCTCGGGATGCAGCGCGTCCACGGAGATCCGGTCCATCGCCCGCGCGTACTGCTCCACGTCCTCCGGCCGCTCGATGTACTGCGCTCCGGTCAGGTGCTCGAGGTAGACCACGTCCGGCAGGTCCGCCTCGGCGAACCGCAGCAGCGTGAAGGCGCCGCCCTCGGCCGCGTGCGCGCCCACCGAGTAAGGCAGCAGCTGGATCGTGATGTTCGGCCGCTCCGCCTGCTCGATCAGGTAGGCGATCTGAGCCTTCATCACCTCGGGTCCGCCGATCGGGCGGCGCAGCGCCGCCTCGTCGAGCACCACCCACAGGATCGGCGCGTCGTCCCGCTCGAGCGCGGCCTGCCGCCGCTGGCGCAGCTCGATCCGGCGCTGGAGGTCGGTCGCGCTCTGCGCCCGGTTCGAGGAGAGCACCGCGTCGACGTACTGCGGGCACTGCAACAGGCCGGGCACGAACTGCACCTCGTAGGTGCGCACGACCGAGGCCGCCGACTCCAGGCCGATGAAGGCCTCGAACCAGGACGGCAGCACCTCGCTGAAGCTGTGCCACCAGCCCTGCGCGTTCGCCTCGCGTACGAGGTCAAGCACCTGGTCGCGCTCCTTGCCGTCCAGCACGCCGTAGAAGGTCAGCAGGTCCTCGACGTCCCGCTCCTTGAACGAGACCTTCCCGGTCTCCAGGCGGCTGATCTTCGACTCGGTGGCCCGGATGTGGTAGCCGGCCTCGCGCATCGAGATGTTCTTGGACTCACGCAGCCGCCGTAGCAGGGACCCGAGGAGTATGCGGCGCACCGTCGAGCTGTCGCCGACTCCGTCCATCCGCTCCCTCTCCCCGTCCGGGGCCGTACGGGCGCTGCCGCGCGGCGTCTGTTCTACCGGTTCCCGCTGTTCTCACGGCCGGGCGAGGCGTAGTGCCCGGCGGCGCGGACGCGGCGTCGCGGCATCCGGCGTGGAGCCAGTCTGCCACCGTCCCCCGGAGAATTGAAGTTCTCTTCGAGCAACAGGGCGTGACAAGACGTCACTCGGCGCTACGATGCACTTGCATCGGCATTCGTTACGTTTGCAGTTGCATCGGCTCTTGCTAAATCCCAAGAATGGGCGAATGCTGATTCACACCGAGCGTGTGCCGCACCCACCGGAGCGCGAACGGAGTACCGCCACACCGTGTACTACCAGCGAGCAAGCCGAGTACGGCAGGCACCACCAGCACAGTCGTCGCCTCATCCGCCTCGACCCCACGGACGCCCATATGTCCATCGCAACCTCCATGCAGTCTGAGTCCACGCGCGCCGACGAGGATCGGCCGGGGGAACCGGTACGCAGTGCCGGCCTCGACCTTCCCGCGTCGCCACAGTCGGCGGGCACGGCCCGCAGGTTCGCCACCGCGGCGCTGGCCGAGTGGCGGCTCACCGCCCTGGCCGACGACGTGGACCTGGTGATCTCCGAGCTGATCACGAACGCGCTGCTGCACGCTCGCGGTGACCGGCGGGCGGCCGCCGGCGCCGGGATCAGGCTCGACCTCGAGTACGACGGCAAGGCCGTGACCTGCCGCGTCGCGGACGGAAGCCCGCTGCCTCCGACCCCGGAGCAGGCCGGGGACACCGCCGAGTCCGGCCGCGGCCTGCTGCTGGTGGACGCGCTGTCCGCCGCCTGGGGCTGGTCCCACGAGGCGACCGGAAAGGTCGTCTGGGCACGCTTCGACGTGCAGTGACGCCACCGCGTCCGAGCACTTGCAGGGCACGAACCTTCACGCAAGACAGCATGCACGAGGCGTACCGGCCTCGTTTCGAGTGAACTGAGCCGCCGCGCAATCGGGCTTGCCGGCGGCACTCTCGCATCCAGGCGCCCCGCGCCGCGGCGCCCTCTCGAGCTCCCCAGCGCGATGTAGGGAGCCCGGCCGATCGAGTTGGCATCTGCAAATGCGGCCGCAACAGCCGGCGCGGCAAGATCGCTGAAACACCGTCAGAAGATCGACTTCGGGCCGTTCCCCCGCGCGGGAAGGGCCTTTTTGGCGTGCGCCAGGATTCGCCAGGGGCGGAACTCTGAAGATTTCCAGATTTTTTGCTGATGCACGTGCATCAGCACTCGCATCCGCAGTATCTTCTGCATGGGACGTACCGTGTGAGCCATCAGCCGCTCCCGCACCTACGGCGTGTCCGGGACCGGCGCGCGACGGCTCAAGTCCCCCGGCGGACGTTCCTACATCCCCCACATCCCGCCGCGGCCGGAACCATCAGCCCTGACGGGTCCACCCACCGAAGCGGAACCTGAATCCGGGAGCGAAGATGACCATTCCCACCCCCTACAACGGAATTCCGGCGACCGACCTGATCGGCGCCGCCTGGCGCAAGAGCAGCCACAGCAACTCGCAGGGCAACTGCGTCGAGTTCGCCGAGCTCGCGGACGGCTCAGTCGCGGTGCGCAACTCGAGGTTCCCCGACGGGCCGGCGCTGGTGTACACCCGCGCTGAAATCAGTGCCCTGCTGGCCGGCGCCAAGGACGGCGAGTTCGACGACCTGGCCTGATCGGAGCGCTTGCCCGCATTCGGCGGGTTGGCCTCCGGTCGGCGTTCGGCGGTCGTGTCCGCCGCGAAGCGGGAGCGACGCCGAAAGCCGGAAGGCAGCGAAAGCAGTGGAAACGCAGTCCCGGTAATGCGCGAACTGCGATGAAACGACGCGGGCCGGCCTCGGTCCCCCACCCCGGGCCGCCCTGCCGTCGGGCCCCGCCGCGGCTGACCAGCCGTCAGGCGCGGCGGGGTCGACGACGGTGAAATCAGTGCTCAGACGATCTCGGGCGACCGCCGGCACTGTGGCGGGCCATCGGAATGGTCCAAAAGGTACCGTGATACAGCCGCGCGGCGTACCCTTCTCAGGAAGAGCCGACAAGGGTCGGCGGCGCGGAGATCTGAAGCGGCGGCGGACGGATCGGGGAGGCGGCAGGATGGTGGACGGGCACACGCCCTGGGACCAGGAGCTCGCCTCCAATTGGGAACCGCCGCAGATCGACACCTCGGTCCCGCACCCCAACCGGATGTTCAACTACCTGATCGGCGGCAAGGACCACTTCAAGGCCGACAGGGACGCCGCCGAGGCGCTGATCAAGGCTCGTCCGGACACCGTCATCACCGCGCGCGCCGCCGAGGCGTTCACCCGCCGCGCCGTGCGCAAGCTGGCCGAGCACGGCATCCGCCAGTTCCTCCAGATGGGCGCCGCGATCACCATCGCCAACAGCAACGATCAGGCGGCCGGCGAGAGCGCCCCGGACACCCGCACCTTCGTATACGTGGCCGACGACCCTATCTCGCTGGCCCACGCCAGGGCCCTGCTGGTCGGCCGGCCGGGACCGCCGGTCACCGTGATCGGCGGCAACTTCCGCGAGCCGCAGGACATCCTCTCCCGCCCCGGCCTGATCGGGAAGCTCGACTTCGACCAGCCGGTCGGCCTGCTGCTGTTCGGGATGCTCGACTACATCGCCTCGGACCGGCGGGCCAGGCGCGCGCTCGACTACCTGATGCAGCGGGTCGTCCCGGGCAGCATGGCAGCCCTCTTCCACGTGGTCGAGGTCGAGTCGGAGGAAGTCAACAACGCCCTGGACAAGACGCTGGCGCAGGACCAGATCGAGCTGACCCCGCGCACCGCGCAGCACGTGCACGAGCTGGTGCAGGGCTACGAGTTCATCGATCCCGGCCTGGTGCCGATCACCAACTGGCACCCGGACGGCACCGGCCCCGGCCCGGAGCTGGCCGAGCGCACCGCGGCCATCGGCGGCGTCATCATCAAGCGCTAGGACATGCCGAACAAGGCGCGGCACAGGTGCGCGTCACAGTCGGCGCAGCACCCTGAGCGAGCCGGTACCGCTCAAATCCGGGTCCTCCGCGAACCATCCGGTCTCCAGCGCGCGCACATAGATCCGGTACGGTGCCTGTCCTCCGTCCGCCGGATCGGGAAAGACGTCGTGGATGGCCAGTAAGCCGCTCGGAGCCACCAGGGGCGCCCAACCGGCGTAATCCGCCTGCGCGGCTTCATCCGTGTGCCCGCCGTCGATGAACACGAAGCCGAGCGGGGTGCTCCACAGCGCGGCCACCTCGGGCGAGCGCCCGACGATGAGGATCACGTCGCGTTCGACCCCGGCGCGAGCCAGCGTCCGGCGCGCGCCCGGCAGCGTGTCGAGCAGCCCGACTTCGGGGTCGACCAGGCCGGGATCGTGATACTCCCAGCCCGGCTGGTGTTCCTCGGAACCGCGGTGGTGGTCCACGGTGAGCAGCTTGCGGCCGTGCGCCCGGGCCGCCGCGGCCAGCAGGATGGCGGATTTCCCGAGATAGGTGCCGACCTCCACGAGCGGCCCGACCCGCGCGCCGTCCAGCGCGGCTGCGTATAGCGCCCGCGCCTCGTCCTGCGGCATGAAGCCGGTCGCCTCGGTGAACGCGGCCCACACCCGCTCGTCGATGGTGTGGGCTTCGGCGAGCGGTCCGCTCCCGTTCGTCTGTTCCATGCGGCCCATCCTGCCAGGGAGCGCTAGCGTTGCAGTATGGGAGAGATCATCCTGCTGCGGCACGGCGAGACCGAATGGTCCAAGAGCGGACGGCATACCGGGCGCACGGACGTGCCGCTGACCGCGGAGGGCGAGGCGCGGGCGCGGATGGCCGGGAAGGCCTTGTCAGGGCGGAACATCGTCGCCGCGTGGTCCAGTCCGGCGGTGCGGGCGCAGCGCACGGCGGAACTGGCCGGGCTGCCGGTGCAGGGCGTCGACCCGGACCTGTGGGAGTGGGACTACGGCGGATACGAGGGCCGCACCACGAAGAACATCCAGCGCGTGCGGCCCGGCTGGTACCTCTGGTCCGACGGGGTGATCTCCGGCGGCCCGGACGGTCCCCCGGGTGAGAGCGCGGATCAGGTCGGCGAGCGCTGCGACCGGGTGATCGAGCGAGTCAAGCCCCTGGTGCTGCCTGGCTCGCCGGACGCGCTCGACGGTGACGTGGCTTTGGTCGCGCACGGGCACGTGCTGCGGATACTGGCCGCGCGCTGGCTCGGCCTTCCGGCGGCGGCCGGCGCCTATTTCATCCTCGGCACGGCGGCGATCTGCGCGCTCGGATTCGAGCACGCACGCCCCGGCATCGTGCTGTGGAATCAGAACACCTGCGTCTAGCCGCGTCTCTTTTCGGCGCTATTTCGACACAGCGCGATAACGGCCGCAACCTGCGCAGTTCCCGAGTCGTCTTGAAGTTGCCACAGCGAAGAGCATTGCCATAGCCGTGGGGGCGGACGGTCCGAGAGAAGTGGGTGGTGCCAGGTGCGACGAATATCCCAGGTTCTAAGAACGCGCGTGCTGGCCGGCGCGGCGCTCGCCCTCGCGAGCGTCACCGCCGGTTGCGCGGCCCAGGCCAACGCGTCCCCGGCCGCTGCGGCCAAACCGCTGACGACCACGTCGGCGAACTCCCCTTCACCCGTGGCCGCGGCGCCTTCGCCCTCGTCGGCGCCCGCGACCAGCGCGGCGCCTCAGACAACGCCGAGCACGGCCAAGCCGGTGATACCGGCCACCGTGCCGTCGACTCGCAGCGCCGCGCCGCCTCAGACGGCCGCCAAGGCCCCCGGCGTTCCGTGTTCCGCGGGCGCCGTGGCCTGCATCGACCTGTCCAGGCAGCTGGCCTGGTTCGTCCGCGACGGGAAGGTCGTGCGCGGTCCGGTGCGCGTCGCGACCGGCCGCTCCGGCTACGGAACCGAGGTCGGCACGTTCCACGTGTACCGCAAGAACCTGATGTGGTACTCGACGATCTACAACAACGCCCCGATGCCGTACTCAGTGTTCTTCGACGGCGGCGAGGCGTTCCACGAGGGCTCGGTGTACGTGCGCTCACACGGCTGCGTGCATCTGAGTGCGGGCAATGCCGCGTGGGTCTTCAACTTCCTGCACATCGGCGACGAGGTACAGGTGGTCTGGTAGCTCCAGCGGCGGATTCAAGACCCGGCCCGAACCGGCCGGGTCAGCTGGATCCGGTGTTCTACAGGTGGTGGCCACGGTGCAGCGCGGCGGCGCCCTGTCGGCGCAGCGCCTCGGCCATGTCGGCGGCGGTGAGGTTGTCCACCTCGTACGCGCCGCCGTCCTCGAACGCTGTGATCGGCGTCAGGCATTGGCTGGGGCCGAGCGGGCCGTGGGCGTCCTGGTAGGCCCGCGCCCAGTTGTCCACGGCCTTCGAGTGCAGGAACGGGTACTCGAACAGCCACGCGGCCCACTCCTCGAGGGTGCGCCCCAGACCACCCTCCCGGTCGCCGCTGTCCGGATCGAACATCACGATCCCGCCGTTGACCAGGTCGAATGCGTACTGCTCGCCGAGGAGACTGCGGCCGAAGCAGAGCAGGTTGTCCGCGCGACCGCCGTACGCCTCCTTCCACACGCCGGGATCGTTCCACGCCCACAGCTCAGGACCCTCGCCCGGACCGCCGAGCCGGTAGACCCTCAGGCCGCCGTGGAACGCGGTGAAGCCGTTGCGCACGCTCAATAGCGCGGCCAGGTCCGGCGGGAGCAATGGGTCGGGGGAACCGGCGAGTTCGGGTCCGGTGGGGCCGGACGCCTGTGCCAGCAACGCGTCGAGCGCGCTGGCGTCGCCGCCCGCCGCCGTGTCGGTGTTGCGGCGGTCGTCGAAGAAGCCGGGCAGCGGGATGCGCCGCTCGTCCTCGCGTCCCTCGCACAGGCTGTTGATCGCATCCACGGGAGTGTCCCCCACGTGCACGAGAGTGTCCTCGAACCCCGCGTAGACAGCGCCCGACGGTGTCATCACCAGCGTCATGTGGCCCGAGAAGGCCTCGCCGATAGGACAAAGCGGCTCGCCGACGCCCTCGGCCCATTTGGCGACCGTCGCCGGGAAGATGCCGCGCGCCGCTTCAGCCGCGTCGAAATGACAGGAGTCGTTCTCCTGCGGCACGCGGAAGTGAGGATAGGTCAGGCGCAACCCGCCGAAGCGCGCGAGGAATTCCCGCACCGTCTCGGACACCGCGTAACCGTCGGCCTCCAACTGCCGCAAGTGCGGGCCGATGTCAGTGCGCCGTTGTGCAGTCCACCCCGCGCGCGCGAGGCACGCGCGCGCGTGCCGTCCCAGGCCGCCGTCCGTCAACTGCACACCTCCTTGGCGCCTCGCAGGGCGAGCTTGCAGTTCCGGCACGAGGGCTCGTACGTGCCGGAGCGCACCCTGAACGTCGAGTATTGCAGGTCCTCGATCTTCGCCCCGTTGAGCAGCGCATCGTTGACGGCGTTGAACTCCGCGCAGTTGCCCTGCCTCCATTTCTCCAGGGTGGGGCCGTCCATGCGGCTTTTGAGCAGTGAGTGGATCCGGTCGGGAACCTGGCCGCTGACCCCGCGGTAGGTGATCCCGGTCCGCTGATCGATCACCACGCTCGCCATCGTGGGGGGATCGACGTTGGCCGCCAGGCTCCTGGCGAGGACTTGCGCCGCGTACTGCCTCGCCTTGGTGCCTACGACGCTCAAGCCCAGCGGGTCCGCCGCCCGCAGCGGGTTGTCGACGTATCCGTAGTTGTTCGGCGACGGGTCGAGTCCCAGCGGGTCGGCGGTCGCGTAGTGCCCGGAACGCGGGTCGTAGTAGCGCCGGAAGTTGTAGTCGAGGCCGGTCTCCGGATCGTGGTACTGGCCCGGGAAGCGCAGCGGGCAGTCCGGCGCGTCCGGATCCGGCGTGCCCGGCAGCAGCTCGCCCCAGAGGGTGGCCGAACGCCGCCAGGCGACCGCGCCCGGTTCCGTGACCAGCTCGGTGGGCGCGCCGACGAGATCGGCGACGACAGCGTGGAACCGGCGGTCTATGAGCTCCTGCGGGGCGTGGACCAGGTAGCTGCGGCGGTCCTGGGTCAGCGGGGTCCACGAGCCCAGCTCGTAGTCCCAGGAGATCACGTCGACCTCGGGTGCGCCGGCGCGCATGTGCTCCTGTTCGGCCAGCACCGTGCCGTCCCAGCAGAACCGGATCTCCTCCGCGACAGCTCCATCCTGGTCGAGACGCTGCTTGGCGACGCGACGGCCGAGCCCGTCGTAGCGGTAGCGCCAGCGCTCGCCAGTGGCTGTCACCGCTTCAGTCATCTGGTCGTTGACGTTGTATGCGTACGTCCAGACCTTGCTTCCGCCGGACAGGGTGCGCACGGTCTTCCTCGTCAGGCGTCCCTGCGCGTCGTACTCGTAGTACGTGCGGCCGGCGCGGCGCAGCAGGGTGCCGGCCAGTTCGCGTTCGCCGGCCGTGGCCGCTTCCGGATCGCGCGTGTCGGCGGAGTACACGAGGTTCCCGGCCACGTCGTACGCATAGGTCTCACGCCATGTCGCGGCGGTCACGGCCGTCACCCGGCCGACCGGGTCGAGAGTGTATCGGCGAGTTCCGTCGCCCGAATCGGTGACCGAGTCCGGCGTGCCCTCGGCGCGGTAGGTCCACAGGCGCTCGAGCACGACGTTCGCCGTCCGCGCTTCCTGCGGTCCCTGCACGCTGAGCAGCCGCTGCGCGGTCACCCGGCCGGACGAGTCCCACTCCCGCGTCAGCGCCGTGTCCGGGCCGAACCAGCGGTGCGTCTCGCGACCGCCCGCGTCGTGCCCGAAGTCGATCCGCCGGTCCCCGACGCCGCAGCTGACCGGCCGGCCGGCCGCGTCGTACGACCATACCGAGGAGCGTCCGCTCGGCGTGGTGCGCGTGGTGCGCCGACCGAGCACGTCGTAGGTGTTGACCAGCGCCCGGCCGTCGACCGTCTCGGACACGACACGGCCGTGGGCGTCACGCGCGAGTTCGAGCACGCAGTCTGGGGTCGCCGCGCGGACCAGCTCCCCGTTCGCGTTGTAGGCGAAGGCTGCGGTCAGCTCGCCGCCGAGGCGCTGCTCGACGACCCGCCCCGCGGCGTCGCGCACCAGCTCGACGCTCTCGCCCGCGCTGTTGACCCGGCGCACCACCCTTCCGGCCGCGTCGAAGTGGTACACGAGGCGGCGGCCGTTGAAATCGGTCTCGCCGATGAGATTTCCGGCCGGGTCGTACTCATAGCTCCAGTGCGCACCCTGCGGGTTGGTCACCCTTGTCAGCTGCAGCTGCGCGTCGTGGGTGAAGACATAGCGCGCGCCGTCCGGGTCGGTGCGCGCGGCCACAGTGTGGAAGGGCCCATATTCGAAGGTGGTCACCGCGCCGCCCGGGTCGGTGTGCCGGACCATGTTCCCGTCGGCGTCGTACTCCCACGACTCGCGCTCGCCGCCGGCGTACTCGGCGCCGACCTGATTGCCCTCGCCGTCCCAGGTCAGACGGGTTTGCGCGCCGACCGGGTCGGTGATCGATACGACGCGCCCGCGCGCGTCCCGCACGATGGTCCAGGTGTTCCCGAGCGGGTCTGTGAAAGAGAGCGGCAGCCCGGCCGCGTCGGACGCGAACACCGAGACGTTGCCCAGCGCATCGATCACCTGGGCCAGTGCGCCGCGCTCGGTGTACGTATAGCGAGTCGTCGCCGCGTCGGGAGCCGTCGCCGCGATCAGGTTGCCGCGTTCGTCGTATTCGCATCGCCATTCGGTACCGTCCGGCGCGCGGGACAGGACCGGCAGGTGTGCGTCGTCGTACTGCGTCTCCGTGACGCTTCCGTCGGGCTCTTCGACGCGGGTGGCGTTGCCGTGCTCGTCCAGGGTGATCCGGGTCTGCGCGCCCAATGCGTCCGTCGAGGACAGCAGGCGCCCGTAGCGGTCGTACTGGGTGCGCGTGATCGCGCCGAGCGGATCGGTTATCGAGGTGACACGGCCGTGTTCGTCGAACCGGTAGACGGTGGAGTTGCCCAGGGAGTCGGTGAGCGTCGTCGCACGTTCGTCGTCCGCATACGCGAAGTCCGCGGCCAGCGCGCCGTCCTGGCCTCCGACGCGCACTACTCTGCCGTGCTCGTCATAGGTGTACGTGTGCCGATATCCGGTGCGGTTGATCCAGGCGGTGATCCGGTCTTCGTGGTCATATTCGAATACGAAGGGCAGGCCGGTCGAGTTGACCACTTCGACCAGCTGCCCGGTGGGGTCGTACCGGAACTCGCGCAGCGGTACGTCGGCGCCGCCACCGGGGTCCGCCAGCGCCAGCGCACTGATACGAGGGCCACCGCGTGTGTCGATCCTCTCGACGCGCACGCGGTATCCGCCAGTGTGGTAGACGTCCGTAGGCACCCCGTCCGCGTCGCAGACCATGGTGACCCGGTTGCCGTTGCGGTCGACGACAGCCGACAGCGGCCTGAACCGTTCGGGTACCGGTCCGGGAGGGAAGTCCAGGGTGAGCCCGTCCGCGGGCCTGCTGATCTCGATCCGGTTCTCGCGGCGGTTCCAGGTCAGCGGCCAGCGCGGCCCCCGCGTCGGCATGACCTGCTGGCCGGGCTGTGTGGGGACGGGGTAGTGCAGCACGACCCCGTCGTCCGCGGCGTAGTGGATACCGTCATCGTCGATCTCGACCCGCTGGTCGAGAGTAGAGGCCCAGCGGCGGCCGAACAGCCGGCCCGAGCGATAGGCGGACAGGTGGACGCGCTGGAACGTCCACGCCAGCGTGCCGGGCAGTTCCAGGTCCACCTGGCGCAGGAACATCTCACCGGTCGTCGGGTCCACCGGGTCCTGACAGCCGACGCGCACATCCAGCGGGTCATCCTGCCCGGGGCCGTCGTGCAGCGTGGGTTCGTTGTCGCCGCCTGTGGGCTCCGAGGAGGTGCGCGACCCGTTCAGTTCCCCGCCGCCGCCTGCGCCGGGGCGGTCGCCATAGGCGTTGTCGTGGATGTCGTTGAAGGCGCCTGCGATGGTCTCGTCGGTGTGCTGCATGCGATCGCCGTTGGCCTTGCCGCGCACGCCCATCTCGGAAAGTACGCGTCCGCCCTCGGTGAACACCTTGCCGGCCGCGCCTGTCACGTCCTTGGCGGCCTCGGCGATGACCGCACCGACGCCGGATTCGTCGCCCGAGCAGTGTTCGGCGAGCGAATCGTGCACCTTCGTCAGTGCCGTGCCGAGCTTGTTGACTTGCTCGCCGAACTGCTTGACGGTCTGGAAGGCAACCTGCAGGGTCTGGTAGTCGTACATGATCGGGTCTTGGCCTGACACCGCTCAGCCCTCCCGGCCGGTTACGCGGTCCCCGCTACTGGTGTCCTGCTTGGTCAGCTGACCCGGGCCGGTGATGCCGAGCCCACTGGGTCCGAGCGGGTCCGTGGCCATGGAGCCGAGCTGCGAGCCCATTGTGGACACGCCCTGATTCAGGCCGCTGTGCGCCGCGTCGAGCACCCCGCTGAGGTCCACGCCCTGGTTCACGCCGAGGGCGTTGCCCAGCAGCTGCTCGGCCAGGTTCAGCCCGGCCGAGGTCAGCGTGTCGATCACCGGGGCGAGCAGCGCTTGTTTGATCTGGTACTCGACCTGGTCGATAGCCTGTTGGATGATCCCGTTGACGATCTTCTGCGTGGCGATCTCCAGTGCGACCTCCCCGGCGGCCGCGATTCCGAAGGTGGCCACCGAGGCGGCGACGTCGGCGGCGGTCTCCGCGGCGAACGCGACGAGCTCCGCGATCGCGGCGACCTTCATGCCCTCCACGATGACCGCGCAGGTGTCCATCGCCCCGGCCAGGATGCCCAAACCCTCCTCCAGGTCGGACAGGTGGCCCTTGACCACCTTTTCCCACAGCGCCTGGAACACCTTGAGCGACTCGGAGGAGTTCACGCCCAGCATTTGCTCGATCTCGGCCATCGCCCCGGACTTGTGCGCGGACAGGTCGGCCGAGAGTTTGCGGAACTCGTCCCCGGCGTGGCGCAGTTCGTCCTCGTCGATGTTCGGCCAGGTCACCCCGATCGCGCCGAGCACCCACACCAGTTCGTTCGGCAACACCACGCCCACCGCGACCACCCCTCGTGCAACTGGCCCCCGACCGGCCGAGTAAGCGTCATGCTACGAGAAGAGCAGCACCCTGGAAAGGTTGCCCGCGCGAAGTGGGCTGACCGGCCGGGTCAGCTGGATCGGGTGTTCTTCAGGTGGTGGCCGAGGTAGCCCACGATGACGCAGCCCGTCGAGCCGTTGGTGTCGTCGAGATAGTGCAGCCGTGGGGCCACCTGGCCCGAACTGCCGATCTTTATGTGCGCCCAGAACTCGGTGTATCCGGACTCTGATACGGAGCGCGGCACCCGGAACCGGCGCTGCTCGGCCATCCGCGGATCCTGCCTGACCGTGTCAGACTCCTGCGCCGCGACCTGGGTGGCCGGGTAGATGCGGCCGCCGTGCCGCGAGTCCTCGCAGTACATCCGGAACCCGCCGCCGTCCCAGCCACCCGCGCGGCGCAGGGCGACGTAGGCGTCGAGGGCGGCCAATGCCTCACGGGCCTTGGCGGCGAAGGTGGCCGCGTCCTTGTGCTGGCCGAGCGCCCGCATCGGGCCTTCCTCCGCGGTGACCAGCAGGTTGGGGAAGTCGCCGAAGGAGTCGATGAGCAAGTCGAATGGGCTCGGCTCCGGCTCCGCGGCGGTGACCACGCCGGCGGCGTCGCCCTCCCCGACCACCTGCGCGCCCGCCGTGCCGGACCCGTTCATGGCGCAGGGTTGCAGATCCCTGCTGAGCCGACGCTGGCGCGCCTCATCCGCGCGTTGCTGCTCGTTCGCCCGGAACAGCGCGTCGCCCACGTCGGCCAGCGGTTCGGGCAGCGGGGCCGCGGCGGTGGCCTGCCGGATGCGGTGGGTCAGGATCGCCTGGACGGCGTCCATCTCGTAGTCGAGCCGGTCGCCCTTGAGCACCGGGTGCCGCTCGCCGTCCTCGCGCGAGGCCGGGTCCACCAGCGGGTGGAAGGTGCGCAGCGCGGCCGTGGTCCAGTGGTATTCGAACTCGTTGTTGAGCTTGTGGCCGGCCTCGTCGTCGAGCAGGTAAAGCGAGGCAATGCCGTGCAGGTACCTGGTCGCCTCGGTGAAGCGGTCCCGCCACTGCTCCAGGTCGTCGCCGTCGGCGGGCACCGCCACCACGGCGGGCATCCGCCGCCCGGGATCGCATAACACGTTGATCAGATCGTCCACGGCGCGCGCGGTGATCGTCTGCGGGCAGGTGGTCAGCCGGGCCGGGCCGTCGGTGGCGGTCACCGCCTCGAGCACCAGGCCGGTCAGGTCGGGCGTGCGTACCCGCTCGTCTATCGGCGTGGAGGGGTCCGAGCCGCGTGCCGACACCTCGATGAGGAAGTAGCCGTGCTCGCGCAGTTCCTTGTCGGGCC
>NZ_DASRBQ010000012.1:0-7575 GCF_035653575.1 Actinocrinis sp. | reverse complement strand
CGGCAGCGACCTCGCCGACGTGCGCGACCTTGTCGCCTGCGGCCTCGCTCACCTGAGCGACGCGTTGGCCGAGCCGTTCGCCGACCGCGGCGATCGACCCCTTGGGCAGGCCGCCGCGCTGCGCCTCGGTTTCTGCTTCTGCCTCGGTTTCCGCTTCCGACCCGGCTTCGGGTTCCGGATTCGCTTCTGCCCTGGTCTCGGCCGCGGCTTCCGCCTCGGCAACCGGCTTCGGTTCCGCCTCAGCCACCGGCTCCGCTTCAGCAACCGGCTCCGCGGCGGGAACTACTTCGGCCTCACCGCCGGAGGTACCGAGCTCGCCGTTTTCGCTGTTTTCGCTGTTTTCGCTGTTTTCGCTGTTTTCGCCGAGTTCGACGGGCGCGCCGGGCTCGCTGTGTTCCGTGTGGTCCCCGGGTGCCGCCGCTGCGTGCTCAGCCGCCATTTGCTCAGGCGGACGCGACAGTTCCTCACTCATGTCGGCTGTTCCTCCCTCATCTCGGCCCTCGTCCTTCGCAGGGCGAGCCAGACCCCCTTCAACCTGCCCTAGTCCAATAACCGCGCCCGCGCAAGTCATGCGTGTTCGGGGCTCATGGCCTGGCGGCACGCGGGTACTCGGCGTCGAATCTGACGGCCAGTCCGATGCGGCCCGGCACCCCGGGATGACGATCGCGGCCGGGAGGGAGATACCGACCGATGAGACGCACCAGCTTCGTCGGAGCACTGATCGTGATCACGCTCGGCGGCGTGTTCGCCTTCGCGATCCAGTCCAGCCCCAGGTGGCTCGACCTGCACGCGGCGGGACTGATCATGATGGTGGCCGGCGTCGCAGACCTGGTCATCCGCTTCGCCCTCGGCGACAGCCCGCTGCTGGGCCACGAGGCGGCGGACGTCGCCGCGGTCGTGGAGCCGATCGGCGAGCCGATCTTGGACGTGTTCGGCAACCCGATCACCACCGCACCGCCGCCTGCCGTACTCCAGGCGCCGCCGCTGCTTGAGGTGCCTGTCCCCTACAGTCAGCCCTCCGACGACCCATCGGGCGGCGACGGGACCGGCAGCAGCACGGGCGTGGGCAATCCGGTGGCCACGACGAGCGCGCGGCCGGCGGCTCCGGACGACACGCAGGACATTCCGCTGGTGGAAGGCGCCGGGGTCGAGGTGATCCGTCCGCTCGACCCGATGGAGCGCTACGCGGCGCACGACCGCGCCGTCCACGATCAGGTCGTCCGGCAGGTCGGCGACTACGAGGCGCCCTCCTCGCTGGCTCCTGTCTCGGCGCTGACCGGACGCCCGGTGCGCGTCCGCCGGCGGCTCAGGCGCCGGTGACCGGATCGCGCTGAGCGGGTCGAGAGCGAACGAAAGACCGAGGGTGCCGCCCGAATCGGGCGGCACCCTCGGTCTTTGCTGCTTTGCCGACTGGGAGAGGGCAAAAGTATGGGGCCCGCCGGGGGAGGGGGGAGGGCACCCGGCAGGCCCTGCACATCGGTTAACCGCGAACCGCGGGGCTAAACGGGGTCAATCCAAGTTACCGGGAATATCTCGCCGGCCTCGGCGCGGCGGTCAGTCGTCTGGCAGCGCGGGGCCACCGCGCAGGATCGCCGCCGCCACATCGCCTTCGCGTTCGACCCGGGCGAGCACGTCGGCGGCCTCGAAGACCAGGGAACCCGGATCGGCCTTCTCGACCTCCTGCCAGCGCAGCGGCACCGCGACCGTGGGCCTCGGCTTTGCGCGCAGCGAGTAGGGCGCGACGGTCGTCTTCGGGCCGCTGTTCTGACTCCAGTCGATGAACACCTTGCCCGGCCGCTGGGCCCTCGCCATCTGCGTCACCGCGAGATCAGGGTGCTGTTTCTCCAGGGCGGAGGCGATGCGGTGGGCGTAGCCCGAAGCTTGCTCAGGTGCGGTCTCGCGGATCGGCGCGTACAGGTGCATGCCCTTGCCACCGGACACGCCCGGGTACGCCGTGATGCCGTCCGCCTCCAGCGCTTCTCGCAGCAGCAACGCCACTTGAACGCACTCGGCCAGCCCGGCCGGAGCGCCCGGATCGAGGTCGAAGATGAGCCGGTCCACGCCCCGGATGCCGCCGCGCGGGCCGACGCGCCACGGCGGCACGTGCAGTTCGATCCCGGCGAGGTTCGCGGCCCAGGCCAGCGCCGCCGTGCTCTCGATCATGAGGTAGCGCACCTTGTCGCGCCCCTTTGTGCTGTGCGGCGCGGCGAGCGTGACCGTGCGCAGCCATGAGGGCGTGTTCGGCGGAGCGTTCTTGTTGAAGAACCCGGACTCGCCGGTGCCGTCCGGGAAGCGGTTGAGCGTCACCGGGCGACCGGCCAGGTGCGGCAGCAGGACAGACGCCATCCGCCGGTAGTAGTCGACCATGTCGCCTTTGGTGAACCCCGCCTCGGGAAACAGGATCTTTTCCTGGTTGGAGAGGCGCACCCGATGCTCGTCGATGCTGACGAGGGTGGCCGAACCGCGCGCGGTCACGGCCGTTTCCAGCCGTCCGCCCAGGGCGCGGCGTCCGCCGCGCCGCCGGGCTCGGGCTCAGGCTCCGACTGTGATCCGGCGTCGTCAGCCGGCCTGCGCGGGGCGTCCTGCGCGGTCGCCGGACCGGGAGTCGGTCCCGGCAGCGGCGGCTCGGGATCCGGTCCCGGCGGCCGTGGCGGCACCGGGTCGGGCTCGGGAAGCGGAGGCGCCGGATCGGGGCCTCCCGGCCTAGGTGGCACGGGATCGGGTCCGGGCGGGCCTGGCGGCGGCGCGGGCACCGGGTCAGGCTGGATCGGCTCGGGCCTCGCCGGGTCAGGGTGCATCGGGTCGGGCGGATCGGGGGTCGGCGTGAGCGGGTCGGTCGGCTCGGGCCCCGGAAGGCGTACATCCGGCTCACCGCCCGTGATCACGTCCGTGAAGATCGCTTCTGTCATGCCTCGACGGCTACCCTGGCGTCGCCGAGACATGCGCCGTCGAAGGCGGGCCGCAGCTGCTTGGTGAACCTTGCCGGTGGCCTGGCACTCGTCGCCGGTGCCGTGCTACTCGTCGCCAGTGGCGATGGCACTCGGCCGGCTCTGCGTCGAACCGGCTCGCAAGGACGAGTGCTTCGCAGCGGGTGAATCCGTGTCCTGCTGAATGAGCGTCGCGCCGGGGGAAGAGGGCGCTTAACGCTTCGCGGGGTTCCTGGCGACCAGCAGTCCGCTGCGGAAGGCCGTGTCCACGGCCTGCGCGCGCGAGCTGACGCCGAGCTTGACGTAAATGCGCCGCAGATGCGACTTAATCGTGTGCTGCGATACCCACAGCTTGCGGCCGACTTGGACGTCGGTCATGCCCACCGCGACGCCCTCCAGGACCTGGACCTCGCGGTAGGAGACGTCCGGGTTCCAGGCGATCTTGCGGCGCGGGCCGAAGTCGCCGCGGCAGTGCGCGATGGCCACCGCGTGAGCGGAGTTCATGGCGCCCAGGGCGTCCAGGATGTGCGCCATGTGGCTCTTCACCGTGTGCCGGGCTATGCCCAGTTGCGCGGCCACCTCCTCGTTCGTCTTGCCGTCCGCGATCAGTGCCAGCACCTCGATCTCGCGGGCGGTCAGCGGGCGGCGCAGCCGGCGGGGGCGGGCGTCGCGCTGCCGCGTTTCCTGCGCGGCGGGGCGCGCGACGGTAAGGCGCGCGGGCCGAAGTGGCGGGGCGGTCGCCTCCGTAAGTGTCACCTGGCACCTCCATGAATCTGCGAACCGGCCGGTCTCGCCGAGCAGTGATGGGTCCGGAATCCGGCTTTGGGTCGAAAGCAGCGCCGCTGTACCCCGAGAAGCGCGAAGCATGCACACGTTTCCGAAGCGATTCGGGTCGGTGCCGCGGCGCTGCTCAGACCGGCATGTTCGTCAGCTTGTGGCATTCGCTGTGACGGCTCGCGGCTACGACTTGCGGCCGCGGGAAGAGGACAGCGCACGTTCCAGCTGAGCCTTGTCCATCGTGGAGCGGCCCTTGATGTCGCGGCGCTGGGCCTCGGCGTAGAGCTCGCGGTAGGTCTGACCGGAGCCGCTTGAGCTGCGGGAACCGCTGGAGCTGCTGCTGCCGGGGCCGCGAGAGCCGCCGGAACGCTGGCCGCCGCGGCTGGACGGGGACGGTCCGCGGGTCGAACTGCGGCTGGAGGACTTGGCCTCGCCGCTGCGCGCCCGCTCCTTGTTCACCGTCCGCGCGGCGATCTCCTCGGCCCGCTTCGGGCTTTCGCCCCGCTTGCGGGAGCTGCTCTTGATGTGCTCGTACTGGCGTTCCCGTTTCGGGCTTGATCCGCGCGGCATGGCCGCCTCCTGATTCTCAGGGTGTCAGGGTGTCAGGGATTTGTCTTCGTTCGGAGGTGTCAGGAAACGCGCAAGCCGCGACACGCGCCGTCGCGCGCCGCGGCTTGGCGGGCTTTCGGCTCTCACCACTCGCGGTTGCGGGCCTCGAACGGGTCGCGTTCCGGAGCGTTCACCTGCTCCACCACGGTCGGCGCCTCGACGATCTCCTGGCCGAGGAACCCGGCGATGATGAGCACGACCGAGCCGCCGAGCGCCAGCCAGGCGCCGGCCTGCATGCTGTGCTGCGCCGAGCGGTAGACCTCGATCGCGAGCAGGACGAACAGTACGATCCCGAGCGCTCCGGCCAGGCGGGTGAGCCAGCCGGTGCGGTCGACGAGGCCGACGAGCGCGACCAGGCCGAGCAGGATCGAGATGCCGCCGACGCTCTTGACGATGTCGCCCTGCGCGAAGAACTCGGTCTTGACCAGGGCGTGGTTGCTCAGGTCGGTCCCGGTGATGGACCGGGTCCAGTCAAGGAACGCGGCAACGATCACCGCTGCGCATCCGGCCAGCGTCAGCAGCAGCCGCCCGAAGTCCACTCCGGCCCGGCTCCTTGCGGGGACGCCCGTTCGGTGCACGGTGTGCGTTCCCATCACAGCCACCTCCATCCAGTAAAGCTGTGTTTCCCTGGTAACCCGCGTCTGGTGGCCCAAACGGGCCAATGGCGGTTGATCAGGGAACGGGTCGACAAGCGGCGGCCGGATGGTCGTGTCCGATTTCCGCTAGCACGGTGCGGTCAGGTGACCGAGGATGGTGTCTGTGATGAACGAAGATGCCAGGTACGAGGCGGTACGAGGCCGGGACGCGCGGTTCGACGGCGAGTTCTTCACAGCTGTGCTGACCACGGGTATTTACTGTCGGCCGAGCTGTCCCGCGATGACGCCAAAAAGAGAGAACGTGCGGTTCTTTCCGACCGCTGCGGCGGCCCAAGGTTCGGGATTCCGCGCCTGCCGGCGTTGCCGTCCCGATGCGGTACCGGGTTCCCCGGAGTGGAACGTGCGGGCCGACGCGGTAGGCCGCGCCATGCGCCTTATCGCGGACGGCGTTGTGGATCGCGAAGGCGTAAACGGACTTGCGTCGCGGCTCGGGTACAGCGCGCGGCAGGTGCAGCGGCAGCTCAACGCCGAAGTGGGCGCGGGGCCGGTGGCGCTTGCTCGGGCCCAGCGTGCGCACACTGCGCGCGTGCTGTTGCAGACCACGCAGTTGCCGGTTTCCGAGGTCGCGTTCGCGGCCGGTTTCGACAGCATCCGGCAGTTCAACGACACCATCCGGGCCATCTACGCGCTTACCCCGACGCAGCTGCGCGAGGCGCGGCCGAAGCGGGAGGTCGCCGCTCAGCGGCGAAATGGTTCGCGGGGCTCGCGGACGGCGGCGTCGGCCTTCGGCGGAAGCGCGCCGTGGCTGAGCGCGAGCGAATTCTCGTCGGCGGCGCGGGCCGGATCCGAGCCGCGGCCCGGCGCCGCCGAGATCGATCCGGACGCCGCGCAGGCGGTACCCGTGATTTCGAGCGTTGAGGTTGCGGCGGACCAGTTGGGCGCGAACGGCGGAATCCCGCTGCGACTGGCCTTCCGCGGTCCCTACGCGGCGGCTGAGCTGTTCGACTTCCTCGGTCGGCGAGCAATCACGGGTGTCGAGGAAATGCTCGGCGAGCGTGGCGAGCGCACTTACCGCCGAACGCTGCGTCTGCCGGCGGGCGCGGCCATCGCAGAGGTCGACGAGCGGACCGGCGAGGGCGGTTGGCTCGAATGCCGGCTGCACCTCGGCGCGCTGCGGGACCTGACCGCCGGGATCCAGCGGTTGCGGCGGCTGTTCGATCTCGACGCCGATCCTTACGCGGTAAGCGAGCGACTAGGCGCGGACCCGGTGCTCGGTCCGCTCGTCCGGGCGCGGCCCGGATTGCGCGCTCCGGGCGCAGCGGACGCGCAGGAGTTGGCGGTGCGCGCGATCCTCGGCCAGCAAGTCACCGTGACGGCTGGCCGAAAGCTCGGCGAGGCGCTGGTGGCCGCGTATGGCCAGCCGCTCCCCAAGCCGAGCGGCGGTCTGACCCACCTCTTCCCGCTGCCTGCCGACCTCGCCGAGAATCCGCTCGACGCGCTCGGCATGCCCGAGGCGCGACGAATCAGCCTGCGCACACTCGGCGCGGCGCTGGCCGGCGGCGCGCTGCGGCTCGACCCGGGCGTGGACCGCGACGAGGCCGAGCGGGAGTTGCTCGCGCTGCGCGGGATCGGACCGTGGACGGCGCGGTACATCCGGATGCGGGGGCTCGGCGATCCGGACGTGCTGCTCGTCGGGGATGTGGCAATCAAGGCGGCAATGCGGCGCAACGGGGCCGTGGACGCCGACGCGCACGCCTGGCAGCCGTGGCGCTCGTACGCGATGCACTACCTGTGGACCAGCCCAATCGCATGAGTGCCCTGATCCCCCGGCCGCGTGCCGAGATCGCGCCGGGCGCCGTGCACCTGCCCGGCTGGCTGAGCCTTGAGCAGCAGCGAGAGCTGGTGACTGCGTGCCGGGGCTGGGCCACCGGGCCGGTCCCGATCCGGCACACCAGGCTGCCGCGCGGCGGAGTGATGTCGGTGCAGACGGTGTGCCTCGGCTGGCATTGGCAGCCCTATCGGTACACGCGCACCGCCGATGATGTGAACGGCAAGCGTGTCGCGCCGTTACCTGACTGGCTGGTCGAGTGGGGTCGCCGGGCTCTCGTCGATGCGTATCAGGACACTGTCGCAGCTTATCTGGACGGCGCCGCCGAGTACACGCCGGACACCGCGCTGATCAATTTCTACGACGGCGACGCCAAGATGGGCATGCACCAGGACAAGGACGAGCGCTCCGCCGCGCCGGTCGTGTCGATGAGCGTCGGCGACAGTTGCGTCTTCCGCCTAGGCAACGACGAGAACCGTGGAAAGCCGTACACCGATGTCCGGCTCGAGTCAGGTGATCTCTTCGTCTTCGGCGGTCCGTCCCGGTTCGCGTATCACGGGGTGCCCAAGGTCTACCCGAGCACGGGCGACACGGCGACGGGGCTGACCGCGGGACGGCTGAACATCACGTTGCGCGTCACCGGACTGACCGGCTGACGGCAATACATCGGATGACTCTGGCGGTCGGGCGTTGAGTATGTGAAGGTATGGGCGTGACGGATACTTCGCCTGCCACGACCATCACCAGCACGAGCCCGACCTTTGTCGGTATGCCGTCGTTTCCGGTGGCGGCGCGGGCCTCGACGCGGGATGCGGTGTTGCGGGCGAACCTGGCCCGC
>NZ_DASRBQ010000011.1:0-15675 GCF_035653575.1 Actinocrinis sp. | reverse complement strand
GCGTTCAAGGGCCAGCCGGCGCAGGAAGGCGGGTACACCCCGCCGGCCGGCGGTTACGTCCCGCCCGCTTCCGGATATGCGCAGCCGGGCGACCAGCCCCCGACGTGGGGGCAGCAGCCGCCGCAGCAGTAATCGTGAGAGGTATCCGTCGGGGCACCACGTATCCGTTTATCCCGGGCGGATAAGAGTTCTCACATAACCTGAGCAAAAGACCGGCCCGGGCTCGCGAATCCGAGCGCGGGCCGGTCTCGTTTAGCTCAAAAGATCTAGATCGGCGCGATTCTTCCGACCGTCTCTCGCGTGCTCAGGCCAAGACCTCGTCGAGCTTGAGCGACGGCAGGCCGTGTGCCTCGGCGACGGGGGCGTAGGTGACCTCGCCGGCGTGCGTGTTCAGGCCGAGCGCGAGCGCGTGGTCGGCGCGGCAGGCCTCGCGCCAGCCCTTGTTCGCCAGCTCGAGCGCGTACGGCAGGGTCACGTTGGTCAGCGCGTAGGTCGAGGTGTTCGCCACCGCGCCGGGCATGTTCGCGACACAGTAGAACACTGACTCGTGCACCCGGAACGTCGGCTCGGCGTGCGTGGTCGGCCGCGAGTCCTCGAAGCAGCCGCCCTGGTCGATCGCGATGTCCACCAGCACCGAGCCCGGCTTCATCCGGGAGACCAGCTCGTTGCTCACCAGCTTGGGCGCCTTGGCCCCGGGAATCAGCACCGCGCCGATCACCAGGTCGGCCTCGAGCACCGCGCGCTCGAGCGTGAACGCGTTGGAAGCCAGGGTCTTGATCTGGTTGCCGAAGACCTTCTCCGCCTCGCGCAGCTTCGCGATGTCGCGGTCGAGCAGCGTCACCTCGAAGCCCATCCCGGCGGCGATCGTCGTCGCGTGCCAGCCGGAGACGCCCGCGCCGATCACGACCGCCTTTGCCGGGGCCACACCGGGCACGCCGCCAGGCAGCACCCCGCGCCCGCCCGAGAAGCGCATCAGGTTGTACGCGCCGACCTGCGGGGCCAGCCGCCCGGCGACCTCGGACATCGGGGCGAGCAGCGGAAGCGAGCCGTTCGGCAGCTGCACCGTCTCGTACGCGATCGCGGTGACGCCCGCCTTCAGCAGCGCGTCGGTGCACTCGCGCGAGGCGGCCAGGTGCAGGTAGGTGAACAGGGTCTGGTCGCGCCGGATGCGGTGGTACTCGCTGGCCACCGGCTCCTTGACCTTGAGGATCAGCTCGCCGGTCGCCCACACCTCGTCGGCGCTCGGCAGGATCTCGGCCCCGGCGGCGGCGAAGTCCGCGTCCGGGATCGAGGAGCCGACTCCGGCCTGGGCCTCGACGAACACCTCATGTCCTGCGCGGGTCAGCTCGTGGACACCCGCCGGGGTGATCGCGACCCGGTACTCGTGGTTCTTGACTTCGCGGGGAATACCGACCTTCACGGCGTATCGTCCTTTGAGCGAAAACGACTATGAAACGACTATGTCGGAGAAACCGTGCCGAACCGGGACGAGCCGGTTGCTGGTTGTGGAAATCCTAATCCGCGGATGCCCTGTGACGTGGTCAAAGCGGCCTTACACGCTGCGTCGGGTTTGCCGCAAGCCCGGACGGAGTGTCGCCTCGCAAGCTCTTGCTCTATGGAAAAGACCGCCCTCGGCCTTGGAATCCAAGGCCGAGGGCGGAAGTGTTTCGCACAGATTAAGGGCCGGGCAGGTTAGAACGGGCGCGCGGACCAGGGCGCGTCGGCGGGGCGCAGCGACTCCAGTCCTTCCGGCCGGCCGCGCGCCGCCGCCAAGGCCAGCACGCCGACGACGGTGGCCGCCGTGCCGACCTGGCCGGCCAGCACCGCCTGGAGCAGGTCCTCGAACGGAACCCACTCCTGCTGCATGTCGGCCTCCTCGTCCTCGCGGTCGTGCGAGTCGCCGTCCACGGTCTCGACGCCGCGCGCCAGGTACACCCGGCTCGCCTCGTTCGAGGAGCCCGCCGTGTTGTAGAAATCCGCGAGCACGCGCCAGTCCGCCGCTCGCAGATCCGTCTCCTCCCACAGCTCCCGCTGCGCGGCCTCCAGCGGAGCCTCGCCGTCGCCGCGCTTGTCGTGCAGCCCGGCCGGCAGTTCGACCAGCCGGTGCCGTACCGGATGCCGATACTGCGTAATGACGAGCACGCGGTCCGCGTCGTCCAGCGCCAGAATCGCTACCGCGCCAGGGTGCAGCGTGTATTCGCGGTTCTGTGCCTTGCCCGACGGCATCCGTACCCGATCCCGGCGGTACGTGGTGATCCCACCGGACGCCAGGTCCTCGGTGAGCTCAACCGGCCATTCCTCGGGGCTGTCCGCCAATGTGAAAGGCATGCTGGAGATCTTACGCGGCGTCACGTGCGCGGCCGCTCGGCGCGTTAGCCGCGCTGCTTGCCGCCGCCGTTACCGCTGCCACTGCCGCCGCTACTGTTGCGCCGCGCGACCGCCGCGGCGACCAGGCCGACGAACAGCGGGTGCGGCCGAGTCGGCCGGGAACGCAGCTCCGGGTGTGCCTGCGTGGCCACGAAATACGGGTGCATCTCGCGCGGCAACTCGATGAACTCGACCAGCCGGCCGTCCGGAGAAGTACCCGAGAAGACCAGGCCCCCGGCCGCGATCTTCTCCCGGTAGTCGTTGTTGACCTCGTAGCGGTGCCGGTGCCGCTCCTCGATCTTCGCCTCGCCGTACAGCTCGCGCACGATCGAGCCCTCGGCCAGCTCCGCGGGGTACAGGCCGAGGCGCATCGTGCCGCCGAGGTCGCCGCCGCCGGCGAGGATGTCGACCTGGTCCTTCATGGTCGAGATGACCGGGTGCTCGGTGTTCTCGTCGAACTCGCTGGAGCCCGCGCCGTCCAGGCCGGACAGGTGCCGGGCGGCCTCGATCACCATGCACTGCAGACCCAGGCACAGGCCCAAGGTCGGCAGCTTGTGCTCGCGCGCGTACTTCACCGCGTTGATCTTGCCCTCGATGCCGCGCACCCCGAAGCCGCCGGGGATGCACACCGCGTCGACGTCCTTGAGCTGCTTGGCCGCGCCCGCGTCGGTCTCGCAGGTGTCCGACGCCACCCACTTGATCTTGACCCGCGCGTCGTTCGCGAACCCGCCCGCGCGCAGCGCCTCGGTCACCGACAGATAGGCGTCCGGCAGGTCGATGTACTTGCCGACCAGCGCGACGGTCACCTCGTGCTTGGGCTTGTGCACCCGGCGCAGCAGGTCGTCCCAGGCGTGCCAGTCCACGTCCCGGAACGGCAGGTCGAGGCGGCGCACCACGTACGCGTCGAGGCCCTCGGCGTGCAGCACCTTCGGGATGTCGTAGATCGACGGCGCGTCGGCCGCGGTGGCCACCGCCTCCTCGTCCACGTCGCACATCAGCGAGATCTTGCGCTTGATCGATTCCGGGATCGGCCGGTCCGCGCGGCAGACGATCGCGTCCGGCTGGATGCCGATGGAGCGCAGCGCGGCCACCGAGTGCTGGGTCGGCTTGGTCTTCAGCTCGCCGGACGGGCCGATGTAAGGCACCAGGGAGATGTGCAGGAAGAAGCAGTTGCCGCGGCCGATCTCATGCCGCACCTGCCGGGCCGCCTCCAGGAACGGCAGCGACTCGATGTCGCCGACGGTGCCGCCGATCTCGGTGATCACGATGTCGACCGGGGCGCCGTCCACCTCGACCGCGTCCATGGCCAGGATGCGGGCCTTGATCTCGTTGGTGATGTGCGGGATGACCTGCACCGTGTCGCCGAGGTACTCGCCGCGCCGCTCCTTGGCGATCACCGAGGAGTACACCTGCCCGGTGGTCACGTTCGCGAAGCCGTGCAGGTCGGTGTCGAGGAACCGCTCGTAGTGGCCGATGTCCAGGTCGGTCTCGGCGCCGTCGTCGGTGACGAAGACCTCGCCGTGCTGGAAGGGGTTCATGGTGCCCGGATCCACGTTGAGATACGGATCCAGCTTCTGCATGGTGACCCGTAGCCCGCGTGCCTTGAGCAGCGCGCCGAGGCTGGACGCGGTCAACCCCTTGCCGAGCGAGGAGGCGACGCCCCCCGTGACGAAGAGGTGCTTGGTCGGGCGTCCGGAAGGTTTCCTCTGGGCTGCGGAACGGCTGGACACTGCCAACGTGGGGCTCCCGTGGTCGTTGCGAGCGAGTGGCTGGGTGGGGGTCGGCCGGTCATCCACGGGCTACCAGCTTAACAGGCGAATGTTGCGCTTCCGGTTACGTCGCGGGCAAATCCAGCCTTGCGGGTGTGGCAGGACCTCGGCTGTCCGCCAATTGGACAGAACTGTTCGCGGTTGGCGGCGCCGGTCGGGTCGTCGCTAGGCTGACCAGGACGATCGACGGGACGGGAGGTGGCCGCGATGGCTGTACGCGCGGTACGTGGGGCCGTACAGGTGGATGCGGATGAGCGGCAGCTCGTTCTCAAAGCGACCACCGAGCTGGTGAGCGCGTTATTCGAGGCCAACGGCTTCACCGCCGAGGACGTCATCTCCATGATCTTCACCTCCACCCCCGACCTGACCAGTGAGTTCCCCGCGCTGGCCGCCCGGGAGCTGGGTTTGGTGGACACGCCGCTGCTGTGTGCCGCGGAGATCGACGTCCCGGGCGCGCTGCCGCGGGTCGTACGGATCCTGGCGCACGTGGAGACGCTGCGTTCGAAGCAGGAGATCCAGCATGTCTACCTCGGCGGGGCTACCGCGCTGCGCCGGGATATCGCACAGTAGCGAGCATGCGTACAGCTGCGGTCATCGGGACCGGTTTGATCGGTACGTCGGTAGCGCTCGCCCTAACGCGCCGCGGCGTGACCGTATATCTATCGGACCGCGACGAGTCCGCCTTACGCACTGCGGCTTCGCTCGGCGCCGGAGACGTATCGGAGCCACCGGCGCCCGTGGACCTCGCGGTGGTTGCGGTACCGCCAGCTCACGTTGCCACCGTGCTCGCGGATGTACAGCGACGCGGGCTCGCCTCCGCATACACGGACGTCGCCTCGGTGAAGGCCGGCCCGCAGAACGCGGCCGCCGCGCACGGAGTGGACCAGAAGACCTACATCGGCGGGCATCCGCTCTCGGGGCGCGAGACGGCCGGGCCGCTCGGCGCGCGAGCCGACCTGTTCGACGGTCGCCCCTGGGTGCTCACCCCGACCGCCGAGACCGGCCGCGACACACTCAACCGGGCGCTGGAACTGATCTCGCTGTGCGGCGCGGTGCCGGTCGTGATGGACGCCGCCGACCACGACCACGCGGTCGCGTTGATCTCGCACACCCCGCACGTCGTCTCGGCGATCATGGCCGCGCGCCTTGAGCACGCCTCGGAGGACGCCGCGCGGATCGCCGGGCCCGGGGTCCGCGACGTGACCAGGATCGCCGCCGGAGACCCACAGTTGTGGCAGGAAATCCTCTCCGCGAACGCGACCGCGGTCGCCGACGTGCTGGAGGAGTACGCCGCCGACCTGAACGCGGCGGTCGACGCGCTACGCGGACTGACCGCGCAGGACGCCGACAAGCAGGCCGCGGCGCGTGAAACGCTCGTCGCGCTGCTGCGGCGCGGCAACGCCGGACAGTCCCGCATCCCCGGCAAGCACGGCTCACCGCGCGCGGTCTACGCCACGGTTCCCGTCGTCATCAGCGACGCGCCCGGCGAACTGGCCCGGCTGTTCGCCGCGGTGGGAGCGGCCGGAGTCAACATCGAGGACGTGCGGATCGAGCACTCGCCCGGCCAGCCGGTCGGCCTGGTCACGCTCCAGGTCGCGCCCGAGTCCGCCGAACCGCTGACCGCGCGGCTGACCGAGCGCGGCTGGACCGTCCAGAGTTGACCGCCGCTTTGACCGCCGCGACCTGACGCCCCGTCAGCACCGATACCCTTTATCTCCATCCGGGGTCGGGTCCGAGGAGAAATGCGTGGTGCCTAGGTGACTGACAAGGCGATCGTGGTCGCGGTCGACGGGCCGTCCGGCTCGGGGAAGTCCAGCGTGTCCAAGGGCGTGGCACGCAGACTCGGCCTCCGCTACCTCGACACCGGTGCCCAGTACCGGGCGATGACGTGGTGGATGCTGCACAACGGCGTCGACGTAACCGACCCGCAGGCGGTCGCCGCAGCGTGCGTTAAGCCGCTCATCGTCTCCGGTACGGACCCCGACGAGCCGTCGATCAGCGTCGACGGCGAGGACGTCGGAAAGCAGATCCGCACCGCCGAGGTCACCGCTGCCGTCTCCGCGGTCGCCGGGGTGCAGCCCGTGCGTGATCGGCTTATCGGATTGCAGCGGCAGATCATCGCCGCCGCGCTCGCCGAGTCCGGCGGCGTCGTCGCCGAGGGCCGCGACATAGCGGACGTGGTGTATCCGAACGCCGAGAGCAAGATCTTCCTGACCGCGTCTCCCGAGGCCAGGGCCGCGCGGCGCAGCGCCGAACTCGGCGCGGTCGCCAGCGGCGGCGCCGTGACCACCCTCGCCGACCTGGCCAGGCGCGACGCCGAGGACGCCAAGACCACTCGCCCGCACGAGGCCGCCCCCGGCGCGATCGTCGTCGACGCGACGCACCTGACCCTCGCTCAGGTGATCGAGCGCGTCGTCGAGCTCGTCGAGGCAGCGCGCGGATGACCACGCCGACGAACGCGCCCGCGGCCGGCCCGGCGCCTTCCACGACGGCCGTCCGCGTCGCACCGCCCGCGCACGCGGCCCGACGCGCCCGCCGGATCGGACCCTTCGTGCTGCGGCCGTTCTGGAAGATCAGGCTGCACGGAGCCGAGCACGTGCCCGCCTCCGGCCCGGTCATCCTGGCCGGCAACCACAGCGGCTTCCTGGACGGCCCGTTGATCGTCGGGCTCGCGCCGCGACCGGTGCACTTCATGGTCAAGCGCGAGATGTTCCGCGGCGTGATCGGCCCGGCCCTGCGCTGGCTCGGCCAGATCAGCGTGGACCGGCACGGCGCCGACCGGGCCGCGATCCAGGCCGCGCTCGGCGTGCTGGAACAAGGCGGCGTACTCGGAGTGTTCCCTGAAGGCACGCGTTCGGCGGAGGACTTCGCGACCATGCACAATGGTCTTGCGTACTTCGCGCTGCGTTCGGGGGCGCCCGTGGTGCCGGTGGCCTGCCTCGGTGCGGGCGCACGCGGCACGACGATCGGCTCGCTGCCCAGCCTGCGCGCGCGTCTCGACGTGGTGTACGGCCCACCGATCGACCTCGGGCGCGGAACCGGACGTAAAGCCGTCGCGGCTGCAAGCGAGCAGCTGCGTGACGCATTGCGTGCGCACATCGAGCAGGCACGCCGGGAGACCGGGCGCGCCTGAGCCGCTGAGCAGCGCGGCACCGCCGCGACGCGGTAATGACGTATTGATCTAGGTAAGCGGTAAGGACGAACTGGCGATGACTGTGGACCACGACGCGTTCGACGACGACCTCGACGCGCCGTTCGACCCGAGCGAGTTCGTCGACGAATTCGGCAACGCCGAACCGCTGCCCGCCGAACTCGGCGACGAGGACGAGGAGGCCGGCGCCTCGGCTCCGCTGCCGGTGCTGGCGATCGTCGGCCGCCCGAACGTCGGCAAGTCGACCCTGGTCAACCGGATCCTCGGCCGGCGCGAAGCGGTCGTGCAGGACGTGCCGGGCGTCACCCGTGACCGGGTGTACTACGAGGCGAACTGGGCCGGGCGCCGGTTCACCGTGGTGGACACCGGGGGCTGGGAGGTCGACGTCGAGGGGATGGACGCCCGAGTCGCTGAGCAGGCGGAGATCGCGGTCGAGCTGGCCGACGCGGTCATCCTCGTCGTGGACGCCACGGTCGGCATGACCAACACCGACGAGGCCTTCGTCAAGGTGCTGCGGCGCACGAAGAAGCCGGTGATCCTGGCCGCGAACAAGGTGGACAACCAGCAGCAGGAGGCCGAGGCGTACGCGCTGTGGTCGCTCGGCCTCGGCGAACCGCACCCGGTCTCCGCCATGCACGGCCGCGGCTCCGGCGACCTGCTCGACGCCGCGCTCGAGGCGCTGCCCGAGCCGCCGCGCGAGGGCTTCGGCGTCGGCGGCCTCGGCGGGCCGCGCCGGGTCGCGCTGGTCGGCAAGCCCAACGTCGGCAAGTCCTCGCTGCTCAACAAGCTGGCCGGAGAGGACCGGGTGGTCGTCGACTCGGTGGCGGGCACCACCCGCGACCCGGTGGACGAACTGGTCGAGTTGGGCGGCAAGACCTGGCGTTTCGTGGACACGGCGGGCATTCGCCGCCGGGTGCACCAGACCTATGGAGCGGACTTCTACGCCTCGCTGCGCACCGCCGCCGCGATCGAGAAGGCGGAGGTCGCGGTCGTGCTGATCGACGCCAGCGACGCGCTCACTGAGCAGGATTCCCGGATCATCTCCAAGGTCGCCGAGGCCGGCCGCGCCCTGGTGCTGGCCTACAACAAGTGGGACCTGCTCGACGACGAGCGCCGCTTCTACCTGGAGCGGGAGATCGAGAAGGACCTGGTGCAGGTGACGTGGGCGCCGCGGGTGAACATCTCGGCGCGCACCGGCCGGCACATGGAGAAGCTGGTGCCCGCGCTCGAGGCCGCGCTCGAAGGCTGGGCCACGCGCATCCCCACGGCGAAGCTCAACTCGTTCCTCGGCTCGCTGGTCGCCGAGCACCCGCACCCGGTCCGCGGCGGAAAGCAGCCGCGCATCCTGTTCGGCACCCAGGTCGGGACGCGGCCGCCGCGCTTCGTGCTGTTCGCGTCCGGTTTCCTCGACGCCGGATACCGCCGGTTCATCGAGCGGCGGCTGCGCGAGGAGTTCGGCTTCGTCGGCTCGCCGATCGAGATCTCGGTGCGCGTGCGCGAGAAGCGGCCGCGCAACAAGAAATAGGCCCGTCCCCTCCGAACGCCCGAGTGCCCCGCCGTAGTCCGAGAGGACCGCGACGGGGCACTTGCCGTGACGACTGCGCCCAGTGCGACGAAGTCCAGTGCGACTAGTAGGCGGCGGTGAACCGGCGGCCGACGTGCTCGCGCTTCTCCACTTCGTCGATCAGCACGATCGCGTAGTCCTCGGCCGAGATGTTGCTGTTGCCCTCGGCGTCCGTGACCAGGTAGTCGTCGCCGAGGCGGAAGGTGCCCGTGCGCTCGCCGGGCTGGATGACGCCGGCCGGGCTGACGTAGGTCCAGGCCACGTCGGATACGCCGCGCAGCTTCTCCAGACCCTCGGCGTGCGCCAGGGCCTCGGGCTTGTAGATGTCCGGGAAGTAGGGCTGGTCCACGAGGCGCTCGCCGGAGCCGATCAGCAGGCTGCCCGCGCCGCCGACGACCACGAGGTACGGCGCGCTCTCGCCGAGCGACCGCAGCACCGAGACGAGGCTGTTGATGTTCGCCGCGACCTGGTCCTTCGGCTCGATGCCCGGGGTGCGGGGAGAGGTCGTGCTGATCACGGCGTCGGCGCCGGCGACGAGCTTCTCGACCGCGGCAGGGTCGGTCACGTCCGCGGCCTGCACGGTGAGGTTGGGGTGCTGCTCGGTCACCTTGTCCGGGTTGCGCACCGCGGCCGTCACTTCGTGACCGCGGCTGAGCGCCTCCCGCACCACGCGCTGCCCGATCATTCCGCTAGCGCCGAAGACCACGATTTTGGACATGGCTGTACCTCTCCCTAGTTAATTGCTACTTTTCGCGGATTTTCCGCTGTTCTGACAAGCACTCAGTAACGAGCCGTGAAACCTCAGACCTCGTCCTGACCTTGCTCCTGCTGCTGCTGCTCCTGCGCCGCGACCTGCTCCAGCACGCGCAGGAAGGTGTCGCTGTCCTGCGCACCGGAGACGGCCCAGCGCCCGTCGAAGACGAACGTGGGCACCGATGAGACGCCCATGGCCTGCGCCTCGGCGATCTCGTCCAGCACTTCCTTGCGGTCCTGGTCGGAGGCGAGGAAAGCCGCGACCCCCGCGCGATCCATGCCGACGGCCGCGGCCGCCTCGACGAGCTGCTCATGGTCGCCCACGTTGCCGCCCTCCGCGAACCGTGCGGCGAGCAGCTTTTCCTTCAGCGCCGCCTGTACCGCCGGTCCGTAATCGCGCAGCGCGAAACGCAGCAGCCGGTGTCCGTCAAGCGTGTTGACGTGCAGCGCCTTGTCGAAGTCGAACGCGATTCCCTCGCCACGGCCGAGCTTGGCGACGTGGGCGTCCATCTGCGCCGAATCCGGGCCGTACCGCTGGTCGAGGTACTCGCGGTGCGATGAAGCGACCGCCGGCGCGCCCGGGTCCAACTGGTACGGCCGATACACCACCTCGACGGACTCGGCGCCGGGGAACGCCGCGAGAGCGCGCTCGAAGCGATGCTTGCCGATGTAGCACCACGGGCAGGCGATATCGCTGTAAACCTCAACCTTCATGCCCGGCACAACCGGCACCCGTCCGAAGCTATTCCTGATCCGACAGACGCTTTTTCGACCGCCCGAGTGATCTCGGCCATATGATCGCTTGGTGCGAGAACAGCCAACCGTCCGAGTGACCTTCGTACGGAAATCCGACCGCACTGCCCTCGCCGCCGTGGCAGAACTGGTCGTCGCCGCCGCGGCCCGCGGTGAAGCGCTCGGCCTCAGCACGGAGATCACGCGACCGGAGTACGAGAACCACCTCGAAAAGCTGATGATCGACGCGGAGCGTGGCGACGCCGGGCTGGCCGTCGCGCAAACCGACGAGGGAACGATCATCGGCACGGCGCAGTGGACGCGCAGTCCGTACCCGACCCGCCGCGTGCTCGCCGAACTGGACCGCGTCGTGGTCGCGCCGGAAGCCCGTGGAGCCGGTATCGGTACCGCACTCATCGAGGCGATTGCCGCGGATGCGCGGGCCGCCAGCGTCGAGGTGCTCATGCTTGAAGTGCGCGGTAACAACCACGCGGCGATCGCCCTCTACGAACGCCATGGCTTCCATCGCACCGGTGCGCTGCGCAACGTCGTCGCGGTCGGCGCGGCCCGTCATGACGTGATTCTGATGAGCCGCGAACTGGGCCGTCCCAAAGACACCGACCTGCTCGGCGAGCTGCCGGCCGGGCTAGGAGCCAGCCTTCCGCGCGGCGTTACCCGCGGCGTCGACTCGACCGGGCATCCGGAGTGGCAGCGCACGGAGCGGTTGCTGCTGTGCGTGCCGACCACCGACCCCGACGTGGCGGACGCCTACTTCGCGATTCACGGTGACCCGGCCACCAACGTGCACAACCCGGCCGGCGCGATGGTCGATCCGGACGCGGCCGCCCCCGTCCTGGAGGTTTGGCGGCAGCACTGGCGCTCAGAAGGCTTCGGCTACTGGGTCGTGCGCAGCCCGCAGGACGGCCAGGTGCTCGGCTTCGGCGGCGTGCGCCCGGTCGCCGAAGACGAGGACTTCCTCAACCTGTACTACCGCTTCCGCCCCTCAGCCTGGGGGAAGGGCTACGCGACCGAGCTCGGCCGCGCGTCCCTCGCCCTCGCCGCCAAGATGGCGCCCGGTGTGCCGGTCGTCGCGCTGATCCGCCCGCGCAACGAACCGTCGATCCGCGTCGCGCAACGGCTCGGCATGCGCCTGGAAGGAGAGGTGCAGCGCCAGCTGGGCATCTACCTCAGGTACGCAATCGTCCCCGAATAAGGCGGAAACTCAGGCGTCTGACCGTGTCAGACCCGAGCGTTACCGTGTCGCCAGTGACCACCGACAACTGGCTTGCAGACACGCGCACCTCATACGACACAGTCGCCGTCAGCTATGCCGGCCAGACGCGCGAAGCGCTGGAATCGGCACCCTACCTCCGCTCCGCCCTCGCCCTGTTCGCCGAATTGGCGAGCGAAAGCGGCGCCGGTCCAGTGGCGGACGTGGGCTGTGGGCCGGGACACGTCACCGCACACCTAAGCGGGCTTGGTCTGGACGTTTTCGGCATCGACCTCTCGCCCGCGATGATCGACGTCGCCCGGCGCGAGCATCCGACGCTGCGTTTCGAAGTGGGCTCGATGACAGACCTGAGGCTCGCCGACGCCTCACTCGCTGGTCTCCTCACGTTCTGGTCGCTGATCCACATCCCCGACCGCGAGCTCAAGGGCGTATTCGAGCACTTCCACCGGGTGCTGCGTCCCCGCGCCCCACTCCTTCTCGGCTTCCACATCGGCGACACGGCAACGCTGAAAACCAAGGGGTACGGCGGTCACGCCATGAACGTCTGGGTCTACCGCCGACAGCCCGAACAAGTGGCCGACAGACTGCGTGACGCAGGCTTCGCGGTCGAGGCCCACCTGGTGCTCACGCCCGCGGAAGGCCCGCCCGGCGCGATCCTCTTCGCCCGACGCCACCCGTAGCCGTTATTCGCTTGCGGCGCGTCAGCCCGCCCGCAACGATGGTTCGTTCCCCCGTCACCGCGAGTGGAAGCAGCGTGCCGTTGACCGAGCCTGTCATCGTCGCCGAGCAGCTCACGAAGACCTTCACCCGCTATCACCGTGCCGGCCGACTGCGCCGCCGCCGCACCGACTTCACCGCCGTCGACCACATCGATCTGCAGGTCGCAGCCGGCGAACTGGTCGGCTACATCGGCCCCAACGGCGCAGGCAAGTCCACCACCATCAAGATGCTGACCGGCATCCTGATGCCCACCTCGGGCACCCTCCGCGTCGCCGGCCTCGAACCGCAGCGCAACCGCGTCAGCCTCGCCCGGCGCATCGGCGTGGTGTTCGGCCAGCGCACGACGCTCTGGTGGGACCTCCCACTGCGCGACTCCTTCACCCTGATCCAGCGCCTGTACCGGATCCCCCCGCAGCGATTCCGCGAGAACCTCGACTACTACGTCGGGGCCCTCGACCTCGCCCCGCTACTCGACCAGCCGGTCCGCCAGCTCAGCCTCGGCCAGCGGATGCGCGGCGACATCACCGCGGCGCTGCTGCACGACCCGGCGATCGTGTACCTCGACGAGCCGACCATCGGCCTCGACATCGTCTCCAAGCACGTCGTGCGCGACTTCCTGCACGACCTCAACGCGAACACGGGCACGACGATCCTGCTCACCACGCACGACGTCGGCGACATCGAGCGCCTCTGCTCCCGCATCGTCGCGATCGACCACGGCCGCGTCACCTACGACGGAACCCTGGAGCGCCTGCGCGGAGACTTGGACCTGGAGACGGCCGTCAAGGCTCTCTACACCGGCGAGCTCATGGCTGAAGCGGCGGACGAAAACGTGCCCGGCTAAGAAAGTCAAGCACTCCGGCTACAAATTCGGTAGAACACGTATCGATCGCCGCGCGCGCTTTCGCCTCAACACGACAGTCGCCTCGGTTCGGCGCGGTCAGAGCCGGGAACGATCCGGTTGACCAGAACCCGCCCGCGCGATCGCGGGCGTGGCCTTGCGGGCGATTTGTCGGGGGCCGGCGTTGGATGGTGAATCGGACCGATCGATCACAGTGGATAGGGCGGGTTTTTCCGGAAAACGACGTGCGAATCGAAACCCACGGTCGGGTCGACCTTTCGTTTTGCGTTATGGGTGGGCGATCTTTCTAGGAGCCACCGCGCTCATTCTGGTCTTTGGTATTGCCCTCAATGCCCTGATGGCGTATGCGCTGCCGGATCGCGCGTGGCAGCGGTGGAGCAACATCGGCCAGGCGTTCGAGAGTGTCGCCGCTGTGTTCGCCGCCTTCGGCCTCGCGGCGCTCGTGATCACTTTCGTCATGCAGTTCAAGGAACTCCAGCTTCAGCGGCAGGAACTCGCGCTGCAACGGCAAGAGATGAGCCAGACGCAGGCCGAGTTGCACCGCAGCGCTGAAGCCGACCTGCGCCGGCTGCACGTCGAGCTGTTGCGCATGGCGATCGAGGATGAGCACCTCGGCGCCGTGTGGCCGGAACCCGATGGCGCAAGCTATCCGCATGCGGTCCGTCGACAGTTCTGGTACGCGAATCTCATCTACCAGCACCAACGTCTGGCGATGGAGTTCAGCGAATACGAAGAGGACAGGATGCGGCCGGCGTTGCGACGGCTCTTTCGCAGTCCGCTGATGAGGGAATACTGGGCTGCCGGCGCCGAGGCCCGCGGCAGCGATCTGGTGCCGGGGACGCGGGAGTGGTCTTCCGCCCAAGTGGTCGACGAGATCTGCCGAGAGTACGACGGCGATCCATCAGCGAGCGGACCGCGGCTGACCGAGTGATCAGAAGTACAGGCGGTGCGCACGAAAATTGTGACCGTGTGGTCCCTGAGGTGCGAACACGCGGATGATGTCGGGAAGCGCGTCGCGCATCGTCTGGCGCGGTATCGACACCAACCGCTCACGGGAGCCGATGCTGGCTCCAGGGGGGAGCGGGCCGCGCAGGGTCTCCGTCAGGTCTGTGCCGATGCAGCCGAAGCTGCCGTCGGAGAGCTCGAACACGTCAGGGCAGTTCATCTCGTTGGTGCTGCCACGCTCCTGCGGGGTCGATCCGAGCCTTCGGACCACTGAAACATCCGACTGTCTATCCGGGTCCGTTTCGTGTTCCACTCGGGCGTCTCTCCTCACGTGAGGCAGTGCGGATAAGCGTTGCACTGCGGTACGGGCAGCAAGGGGCTTGCTTCGGATCGCGTTTCGGGCAAGATCAATGAACGCGCTTGATGGCCTAGGACGCAAATGCTGATGCACATGCATTGGCGCTTTGCGGCAAGCGGGCAGTTACGAAGTATCAGCGCGGATGATGCAGCAGTATGCATCGAAAACGGGAGACCGCGCAAGGGTTCATAGATACCTCAACGGCTATCGCCAGAGTGGCGTTCCTGGCTGACGGCGACAGCTATACCTGTTGATATCTAATTAGTATGCCTCTTGATAAGGGCTTTGAACTGCTCTTTAGTCGGGTAAATGTATATCCTGTGGCTTACACCGATGCCAGACTCACGAGTTTGCATCAGCAATTGCAGGTGACCGGTTGCGAATGCACAGCGCACCGTTCGTGAGGCAAAGCAACTTCTCGCGGCCTTTATGGATCAGCTTCCTTGGTTGATTAGCTGCCGGTGGAGCGATAGCGGCGCACGGCGGAGCGCCAGACGAGCGCGGCAAGGGCGCTGAGGGCGAGGGCGACGGCGGGCGGGGAGAACTGCAGGAAGGTTGGCAGGCCGAGCGGGTCGCGGTGGCCGAGGACGTAGAGCGAGGGCTGCCAGGTGATGAACGCGAGCGGGATTGCGAAGGTCATCGTCAGGGCTAGGGGGCGCTCGTAGATGGCGAAGGGGTACTCGGTGACCAGTTCGCCGCCGTAGGTGATGATGTTCGCCGTCTCGCGGGCGTCGGTGGCCACGAAGCTGATTGAGCCGGTCAGGACCCAGAGCGCGCAGTAGATGACCGTGCCGCACAGAACCGTGCCGACGCAGACCGCTGCTTTGAGGGGCGTCCACGTGACGGGCAGCGTTTCGATTGCCCAGGCGAGGGTGGCGGTGGCGGGGATCAGCTTGCCGAAGCGCTTCGGGGTGAACTGGTCGGCCAGGACTTGGGCGAGGGTGCCGACCGGGCGGATGAGCATGATGTCGAAGGTGCCGAGCCGGATTGAGTCGCTGAGGGTCTCGATGCCGCTGGCGATCACGTCGGAGAGGGCGAACGCGAGGCGGGTGGTGCCGTAGAGGTACAGGGTCTGCGGCAGGGTGAAGCCGGCGAGCGTTTTGACCTGCGAGTAGATGACCAGGAGGGCGGCCAGGTCGAGGCAGGTGCTGAGGGTTTGGGCGGTGCCGGTGAGGAGGAGGGAAGCACGGTACTGCCAGGCGGCGCGGGACCACATGCGGGTG
>NZ_DASRBQ010000010.1:0-33774 GCF_035653575.1 Actinocrinis sp. | reverse complement strand
GACGGCTGTCGTCGCGTCGGTGGCGTTGGGCGCCGTCGTGTCAGTCATCGGCGGCTACTCCCACTTGAAGGTCTTGGCGGCGGCGGCGATCGCGACCACAGTCCACGCGGCCAGGATCCCGACAGGACCCCAGGGCAGCGCCGAGCCGTGCTGCAACACGTCCCGCAGGCCGTTGGTCAGCGCGCCGATCGGCAGGAACTGCAGCGCGGACTGCGCGCCGTGCCCGAACTTGTCCAGCGGCACGACGACACCGCCGATCGCCAGCAGTACGAGGAAGACGAAGTTGGCGACGGCGAGTGTGGCCTCGGCACGCAGCGAGCCGGCCAGCAGGAGGGCCAGACCGCTGAAAGTCGCGGTGCCGAGCGCGATCAGCAGGAGGACAGCGAACGGGTCGCCGTGCGGATGCCAGCCCATCACCAGCGCGATGGTGACCAGCAGGACGACTTGGACGCATTCGACGGCGAGGATGGAGAGCGACTTTCCGACCATCAGTCCCCAGCGTGGCAGCGGCGTCGCGCCGAGCCGCTTGAGCACGCCGTAGCGGCGCTCGAAACCGGTGGCGATCGCCTGGCTCGCGAACGCGGTGGAGAGGACGGCGGCGCCGAGGACGCCGGGTGCGAAGTAGTCGATGCGGCTGGTGCCGGTGACGATTCCGAGGGGTTCCGCGGAGAACGCGATCAGCATCAGCGCCGGAATGACAATGGCGAGCAACACCTGCTCGGCGTTGCGCAGCAGCATCCTGGTTTCCAGCCGGGCCTGCGCGAGGATCATCCGCGCCGGGGCGGCCGGGCGGGGGTCCGGACGGAACGCGCCGGTCTGACGCAGGCCGGTGACGACGGCGGTGAGCGCTGCGGCACCGGCGGAGGTGGCGGGAGTGGGCGCGTTGGGTGCGGACATGGGCTCGGCGGGCGCGGTCACCGCAGCCCCCTTCCGGTCAGGTCGAGGAACACGTCTTCCAGGCTGCGCTGCTCGATCGCCAGGTTGCGCGGCATGATGCCGAGGCTCGCGCACCACGCGGTCGTCGCGGCGAGCGTGCCCGGCGTCACTTCGCCCTCGACACGGTAGCTGCCGGGAGTCGGTTCGGTGGCCTTGCAGTCGGGGGCGACGGCGATCAGAAGGTCCGTCAGGTCCAGGCCCGAAGGGGCTTCGAAGCGGATCGAGTCCTGCGTGGCGATGGAGCTGGCGAGTCGCTGCGGGGTGTCGTAGGCGATGACCCGGCCGGCGTCGACGATCGCGACCTTGTCGGCGAGCCGCTCGGCCTCGTCGAGCAAGTGTGTGGTCAACACCACAGTCACGCCGTCGTTGCGCAGCTGCTCGATCAGCTCCCAGGTGGCGTGCCGGGCCTGAACGTCGAGCCCGGCGGTCGGCTCGTCGAGAAACACCAGCTCAGGGCGGCCGACGACGGCCAGCGCGAGAGACAGGCGCTGCTGCTGACCGCCGGACAGGCGACGGAAGGGGGTCTTGCCGCAGGAATCGAGGCCGAGGCGTTCGGCCAGCGCGTCGACGTTCAACGGGTTCGCGTAGAGGGAGGCGACGTGCCGCAGCATCTCCATCGCGCGAATTGCCTGGTAGATACCGCCGGACTGGAGCATCACGCCGATGCGCGGACGCAGTTCGGCAGCGTCGGCGATCGGGTCGAGGCCCAGCACGCGCACCGTGCCGCCGTCCGGCCTGCGGTAGCCCTCGCAGCACTCGATCGTGGAGGTCTTGCCCGCACCGTTGGGCCCGAGGACCGCGGTCAGGCAGCCGCGCTCGACGCGCAGATCCAGGCCCTGGACTGCGGTCTTTTCGCCGTATCGCTTGACCAGACCGGTGATCTCGACGGCGCAGGGCTGAGCGCTTGACGGTTGCGCTGCGTGCATGCAGCGAGTCTACGGTCCGTTTCCCGGCGTCGATTCACGCGGGTGCCGGTTGTTACGACGGGCGGTAGAAGATCGCTAAAAGTTAGGCGGACCTTAGTTGTGGCGGCGGAAGTAATAAGACCACAATGGTGTTGTGGAAATCGTGGGAGTGAGTGAAGAGCGGTCGCAGGCGGAGCCGTCCGCCTGTCCCGACCTGCCCGCGCTCGCCCCCGACTCCGGAGTGGAGGACCGGTTCGGCACCCGTAACCGGGTCGCCCGACTCATCCTGGCCAACGGCCCGAGCACTGCGGCCGATTTGGCGGCCCGGCTGGGCCTGACCCCTGCCGGGGTGCGCCGGCACTTGGACGCGCTGCTGGCCGAAGGGCTGGTCGAGGCCCGCGAGCAGCGGGTTTACGGGCAGCGCGGGCGCGGGCGGCCGGCGAAGGTGTTCGCGCTGACCGGCACCGGGCGTTCCGTTTTCCACCACACCTATGACGAGATGGCGATCGACGCGCTGCGGTTCATCGCGGAGAACGGCGGCGAGAGCGCGGTGGACGCGTTCGCGCGGCGACGGTTCAGCGGGCTGGCCGAGCGTTACCGGGAGCTGCTGGCCGGGGCCAAGCCGGCTGAGCGGCCGAAGCTGCTGGCGGAGGCGCTGACCGCGGACGGTTACGCGGCGTCGACCCGGACCACCGCCTCGGTGCCGGTTCCGGGCAAGCCGGTGATCGAAGGCGCGCAGGTCTGCCAGCACCACTGCCCGGTCCAGCACGTGGCCGAGGAATTCCCTCAACTGTGCGAGGCCGAGACCCAGGTCTTCGCCGAACTGCTGGGCACGCACGTGCAGCGGCTCGCGACGATCGCGCACGGCGACGGGGTGTGCACCACGTTCATCCCGAGCCTGCCCGCAAAGAACCAGTCTTCACCCACGCAAGTAACACCTTCCGAACAGTCCGAAGGAGCCTCAGCATGACGACTACGCATCCCGAGCTCGAGGGCCTGGGCAGGTATGAGTTCGGCTGGGCCGACCCGGACGTTGCCGGAGCGACGGCCAAGCGCGGCCTGAACGAGGCCGTCGTCCGGGAGATCTCCGCGCTCAAGAACGAGCCGGAGTGGATGCTCAACCTGCGGCTCAAGGGCCTGCGCCTGTTCGAGCGCAAGCCCATGCCGAACTGGGGCGCGGACCTGTCCGGCATCGACTTCGACAACATCAAGTACTTCGTGCGCTCCACCGAGCGGCAGGCCGCGTCCTGGGACGACCTGCCCGCCGACATCAAGAACACCTACGACAAGCTCGGCATCCCGGAGGCGGAGAAGAACCGGCTGATCGCGGGCGTCGCGGCGCAGTACGAGTCGGAGGTCGTCTACCACCAGATCCGCGAGGACCTGGAGCGGCAGGGCGTGCTGTTCCTGGACACCGACACCGCGCTCAAGGAGCAGCCGGAGCTGTTCCGCGAGTACTTCGGCACCGTGATCCCGGTCGGCGACAACAAGTTCGCCTCGCTGAACACGGCGGTGTGGTCCGGCGGCTCCTTCATCTACGTGCCGCCGGGCGTGCACGTGGACATCCCGCTGCAGGCCTACTTCCGGATCAACACCGAGAACATGGGCCAGTTCGAGCGGACCCTGATCATTGCGGACGAGGGCTCCTACGTGCACTACGTCGAGGGCTGCACCGCGCCGATCTACTCCTCGGACTCGCTGCACTCGGCGGTCGTCGAGATCGTGGTGAAGAAGAACGCGCGGGTGCGCTACACAACCATCCAGAACTGGTCGAACAACGTCTACAACCTGGTCACCAAGCGCGCCGCGGCGCACGAGGGCGCGACCATGGAGTGGATCGACGGCAACCTCGGCTCCAAGGTCACCATGAAGTACCCGGCGGTCTGGCTGCTCGGCGAGCACGCCAAGGGTGAGACCCTCTCGATCGCGTTCGCCGGCGAGGGCCAGCACCAGGACGCGGGCTCGAAGATGGTGCACGCCGCGCCGCACACCTCCTCGACGATCATCTCCAAGTCGGTGGCGCGCGGCGGCGGCCGCACCTCGTACCGCGGCCTGGTCCAGATCCAGGACGGCGCGCACCACTCGAAGTCCAACGTCAAGTGCGACGCGCTGCTGGTCGACACCATCAGCCGGTCCGACACGTACCCCTACGTGGACGTGCGCGAGGACGACGTGCAGATGGGCCACGAGGCCACGGTCTCGAAGGTCTCCGAGGACCAGCTGTTCTACCTGATGAGCCGCGGCCTGACCGAGGACGAGGCGATGGCGATGATCGTGCGCGGCTTCGTCGAGCCGATCGCGCGCGAGCTGCCGATGGAGTACGCGCTCGAACTCAACCGGCTGATCGAGATGCAGATGGAAGGTGCGGTCGGCTGAGCCGGGGCGGATAACGGCGCTGGGCTGGGTGTGGCAGGGCTTCGAGGCGAGGACGAAAGACGACGGATGGCTGAGACGAATAGCGGTGGCGCGGTCAATCGCGGCGCGACCACCGCGGCGGCGGTCACGGTGGCCGCACCCGGCGCGGGCGTGCCGCTGGCCGGCCCCGGCACCGGCAAGACCCACTCCGAGGTGCTGGCCTCGCGCGGCGAGCGGTTCACCTCCTTCGACCCGGCCGCCTTCCCGGCCCTCACCGGCCGGGAGGAGGACTGGCGGTTCACGCCGCTGGCGCGGCTGCGCGGTCTGCATGAGGCCGACGCGACCGCCGACGGCAGCGCCAAGGTGGACTGGGAACTGCCCGAGGGCTCGAGCAGCGAGCAGGTCGGCTCGGACGACCCGCGCGCGACCAAGGCCGGAGCACCGATGGACCTCGCGGCCGCGTACGCGCACCGCAAGGCCGACAAGGTCACCGTGGTCACGGTCGCCAAGGAGACCAAGCTCGCCGAGCCGCTGCGGGTCAACATCCACGCCGAGGGTGGCACGGCCTTCTCGCATCTGGTCTTCGACGTAAAGCCGTTCGCCGAGGCCGTCATCGTGCTCGACCACACCGGCACCGGGACGCGGTCCGCCAACGTGGACCTGCTCATCGGTGACGGTGCCAAGGTCACCTTCGTGTCGGTGCAGGACTGGGACCGCGACGCGGTGCACCTGGCCCAGCAGAACGCGCTGCTCGGCCGGGACGCGACCTTCAAGTCCGTCAACGTGACCTTCGGCGGCGATCTGGTCCGGATCGTGCCGCGGGTGCAGTACACCGCCCAGGGCGGGGACGCCGAGTTGCTCGGCTTGTACTTCGCCGACGACGGCCAGCACTTGGAGCACCGCCTCTTCGTCGACCACTCGGTGCCCAACTGCCGCTCGCACGTGACCTACAAGGGCGCGTTGCAGGGCGCTGACGCACACACCGTGTGGATCGGCGACGTGCTGATCCGCGCGGCCGCCGAGGGCACCGACACCTACGAGCTGAACCGCAACCTGGTGCTCACCGACGGCGCCCGCGCCGACTCGGTGCCGAACCTGGAGATCGAGACCGGCGAGATCGTCGGCGCCGGGCACGCCTCGGCCACCGGCCGCTTCGACGACGAGCAGCTGTTCTACCTCCAGGCCCGCGGCATCCCCGAGGACGAGGCGCGCCGCCTTGTGGTGCGCGGCTTCTTCGCCGACGTGATCGCGCAGATCGGCATCCCGGACGTCGAGGAGCGGCTGATGGAGAAGGTCGAGGCCGAGCTCGCCCGCACGGTCGGCGCCGCGGCGGAGGCAGCGGCATGAGCCACCGCGAGCCGGTCTGGCACCCGGTCGGCGCGCTGTCCGACTTCGAGGAGGACAAGCCCGAGGCCGTGGACGTCGACGGCACCCCGGTCGCCGTCGTGCGCACCTCCGAGGGCAAGGTCCACGCCATACACGACGTCTGCTCGCACGCGAACGTCGCCCTGTCCGAGGGCGAGGTCGTGGACGGCGAGATCGAGTGCTGGCTGCACGGCTCGACCTTCTCGCTGGCCACCGGCAAGCCGACCTGCCTGCCCGCCGTTGAGCCGGTCCCCGTCTATCCCGTCAAGATCGAAGGCGATGACGTGTACGTCGCCGTCAATGTGGAGCTTTGATAACCGATGGCCACTCTGGAAATCCGCGACCTGCACGTCTCCGTCGACGCCGAAGGCGGCCCGAAGGAAATCCTGCGGGGTGTCGACCTGACGGTGAAACAGGGCGAGACCCACGCGGTCATGGGCCCGAACGGCTCCGGCAAGTCCACCCTCGCTTACTCGATCGCCGGGCACCCCAAGTACCAGATCACCTCCGGTCAGGTGCTGCTCGACGGCGAGGACGTGCTGTCCATGACCGTGGACGAGCGCGCCCGCGCCGGGATCTTCCTCGCGATGCAGTACCCCGTCGAGGTGCCGGGCGTGTCGGTGTCCAACTTCCTGCGCACTGCGGCCACCGCGATCCGCGGCGAGGCGCCGAAGCTGCGCACCTGGGTCAAGGAGGTCAACTCCGCGATGGAGCGCCTCCAGGTCGACCCGGCCTTCTCCGAGCGCTCGGTCAACGAGGGCTTCTCCGGCGGCGAGAAGAAGCGGCACGAGATCCTGCAGCTCGAACTGCTGCGCCCGAAGATCGCGCTGCTCGACGAGACCGACTCAGGGCTCGACGTCGACGCGCTGCGAATCGTGTCGGAGGGCATCAACCGGGTGCGTGAGACCGGCGAGGTCGGCACCCTGCTGATCACCCACTACACGCGGATCCTGCGGTACATCAAGCCGGACTTCGTGCACGTGTTCGCCGGCGGCCGGATCGTCGAATCCGGCGGCGCGGAACTGGCCGAGCAGCTCGAGGCCGAGGGCTACGAGAAGTACACCGGCGTCAAGGAGGCCGCATGACCTTCGATGTAGAGCTGGTCCGCAAGGACTTCCCGATCCTGGAGCGGCGCGTCCGGGACGGCAAGCCGCTGGTGTACCTCGACTCGGCGGCCTCCTCGCAGAAGCCGCGCCAGGTCATCGACGCGATCTCCGAGTACTACGAGCACCACCACGCCAACGTGCACCGCGGCGTCCACACGCTCGCCGAGGAAGCCACCGCGCTCTATGAGGGCGCGCGGGACAAGGTCGCCCGGTTCATCAACGCGGACCGCCGCGAGGTGATCTTCACCAAGAACTCCTCCGAGGCGCTGAACCTGGTCGCCAACGTGCTCGGCTGGGCCGGCGACACCTACGGCATCAGCCGCGGCGACCGTGTGGTGATCACGCAGATGGAGCACCACTCCAACATCGTGCCCTGGCAGATGACCGCCGCGCGCACCGGCGCCGAGCTGGCCTGGCTGGGCCTGACCGACGGCGGCCGGCTCGACCTGTCGAACCTCGACGAGATCGTCAACGAGCGCACCAAGGTCGTCGCCGTGGTGCACGTCTCCAACATCCTCGGCACGCTCAACCCGATCGACGCGATCGTGCGCCGCGCCCACGAGGTCGGCGCGGTGGTCGTGGTGGACGCCTCGCAGTCCGCCCCGCACCTGCCGCTGGACGTGCGCGCACTGGGCGCCGACTTCGTCGCCTTCACCGGGCACAAGATGCTCGGCCCGACTGGCGTCGGCGTGCTGTGGGGCCGCGCGGAGCTGCTGGAGGAGCTGCCCCCGTTCCTCGGCGGCGGCGAGATGGTCGAGACCGTCTCGATGGAGACGACGACCTACGCGCCGATCCCGCACAAGTACGAGGCCGGCACGCCGCCGATCGCCGAGGCGGTCGGGTTGGGTGCGGCCGTCGACTACTTGACCGCGCTCGGCATGGAAAACGTCGCCGCGTACGAACACGAACTCGTCGCGTACGCGATCGACCGGCTCAAGCAGGTCGAGGGCCTGACGATCATCGGACCGGACACGGCCGAGGACCGCGGCGCCGCGATCTCCTTCACGCTCGAATCGCCCGCGCTCGGCGCGATCCACCCGCACGACGTCGGGCAGGTCCTCGACGAGCAGGGCATCGCGGTGCGCGTCGGGCAGCACTGCGCTCGGCCGGTGTGCGTGCGGTACGGCGTCCCGGCGACCACACGGGCGTCATTCTCCGTCTACAACACGAAGGCGGATGTCGACGCGCTCGTGGAAGGTCTGGAGTACGTCAAGCGTTTCTTCGGAGCGTGATGACAGATGCAGCTTGAGTCGATGTACCAGGAGATCATCCTGGACCACTACCGCAACCCGCACCACAAGGGGCTGCGGGACGAGTACGAGGCCGAGGTACACCACGTCAACCCGACGTGCGGCGACGAGGTAACCCTGCGCGTGCACCTGTCCGACCCCGGACTCGGCGAGAACGCGGTCATCGAGGACGTGTCATACGCGTCGCAGGGCTGCTCGATCTCGCAGGCCTCCGCCTCGGTGCTCAGCGATCTGGTGATCGGCAAGAAGGTCGGCGAGGCGCTGGCCGTCCACGAGGCGTTCCTGGGCCTGATGCAGTCCAAGGGCGAATCGGAGGGGGACGAAGAGGTGCTGGAGGACGCGGTCGCGTTCGCCGGGGTCTCGAAGTTCCCCGCCCGCGTGAAGTGCGCGCTGCTGTCGTGGATGGCGCTCAAGGACGCCACCGCGCAGGCGCTGGCCACCGCAGGAGGAGAGAACCATGGCTGACCTGGCCGCGCTCGACGACGTCACGGAGAACCTCAAGGACGTGGTCGACCCAGAACTCGGGATCAACGTCGTGGACCTCGGCCTGGTCTACGGGCTGACCGTGGACGACTCGAACGTCGCCATCATCGACATGACGCTGACCTCGGCCGCCTGCCCGCTGCAGGACGTGATCGAGGACCAGATCCGCACCGCCCTTGACGGCCTGGTGGCCGACTTCCGGGTCAACTGGGTCTGGATGCCGCCGTGGGGCCCGGACAAGATCACCGACGACGGCCGCGAGCAACTGCGGGCACTGGGGTTCAACGTCTGAACTGACGCGCAGGAAGATCGACGCTACCCGGCGGCTGTCAGAGCCGCCGGGTAGCGTCGTGTCATGGTCTACGACTTCCAGATAGTGATCGACTGCGCGGATCCCGGGCGCCTCGCCGAATTCTGGATCCAGGCGCTCGGCTACATCGAGGAACCGCCTCCGGCCGGCTTCGACTCCTGGGAGGCGGCGCTGACCGCCTGGCAGGTCCCGGAGTCCGACTGGAACTCGATGGCCGCCGCGGTGCCCCCGGACTTCAACCGCGACGGGCCGCGCAGCCCGCGCCCGCGGCTGCTGTTCGCCAAGGTGCCGGAGCCCAAGAGCGGCAAGAACCGGCTGCATCTGGACATCCGCGCCGGCGGTGACCGGTCCACGCCGCCCGACGAGCGCTGGGAGAAGGCCAAGGCCCGCGCAGCGGAACTGGAGAAGCTTGGCGCGACCAAGGTGCGGGAGATGGACGAGGGCCCGCAGGGCCGCTGGGTCGTGATGCAGGACCCTGAGGGCAACGAGTTCTGCGTGACCTGAACTGTGCCGCCAGCTGGACGAACGGCCGCCGCCTGACGGGAAGTCAGGCGGCGGCCGAGTCTTTTCCGTGCCCCTACGCGGGCTGCGGCTTGAGGCGCGCGCCGCCGTCCACCGGGATGACCGTCCCGGTCATGTAGGCGTTGCGCACCAGCAGCGCGATCACGTCGGCGATCTCCTCCGGCTGAGCCACCCGGCCGACCGGGATCGAGCCGACGAGCCCGGAGAAGGCGGCGCCGCGCTGCTCGGCCGGGACCACCCGGTCCCACCAGCCGGTGTCCACCACGCCCGGCGACACCGCGTTCACCCGGATCGGCGCCAGCTCCAGCGCCAGGGTCGGCACCAGCGTCTCGACCGCGCCGTTGACCGCGGCCAGCCCGGCCGTGCCCGGCATCGCGCACTGCGCCGACGCGGCCGAGACCAGCGTGATCGAGCTCTGCTTCGACAGCTTAGGCAGCGCCGCCTGGATGGCTCGCGCGGCGGCGGTGAACTTGGTCTCGAACGCGGTGGCCAGCGCGGTGAGGTCCAGTTCGGGCAGCGGGCCGACATTGCCGGTGCCGGGCGCCGTGACCACGAGGTGGTCGACCGGCCCGAGCGCGTCGAACAGCGCGTCCAGTTCGGCGCGCTCGGTCAGGTCGGCGGTGCGGCCCTGGACGGCGTCGGGGTCCGCGGCGTGCCCGGCGAGTTCGCCGAGCGCCTGCTTGAGCCGGTCCGCGTCGCGGCCGACCACGGTCACGGCGTGGCCCTCGGCGGCCAGGAGACGTGCGGTGGCCAGACCGATTCCGGCCGTGCCGCCGATGATGACGATGTGCTGCTTCGGCATGGCGTCGTCCTCTTCGCTGGGAATTGCGAGGCTCTGTGTCTCGTATTTCCTCGAGGTTATTACGAGGCATCGTGTCCTGTAAAGTTGTCCGGGTGACCGGCAATCTCGGCAGGCCGCGCAGCGAGGACTCCCGCCGCGCGATCCTCGACGCCACCCTGCGGCTGACCATGCGCGACGGATATCAGGCGCTGACGATCAAGGCCGTCGCGCAGGAGGCCGGCGTCGGCCGGCAGACCATCTATCGCTGGTGGACCACCAAGGCCGCGCTGGTGCTTGAGGCGATCCACGAGCTGGCCGAGCGGGCAGCGCGGCCCGAGCCGACCGGCGACGCCGAGCACGACCTGCGGGCGCTGCTGCGCGCCTCGTTCCGCCTCGCCCCCTCGGTCGGCTCGGCGATCAGCGGCATGATGGCCGAGGCGCAGCACGACCCGGAGTTCGCCGAGGTGCTACAGAAGGGCCTGCTCGCGCCGCGGCGGGCGATCGTGCGCGAGATCCTGGCCGCCGGGCAGCGTGCGGGGCAGCTTGGCAGTGAGGTGAGCCTGGACCTGGCGGTGGACCTGGTGTGGGGCACGATGTGGTACCGCACCCTGTCCGGACACGCCCCGGTCGACGAGCGCCTGGCCGAGGAACTGTCCGATGCCGTCTTCCGGCTGCTCGGGCCCGCGCAGCCGCTCAGTCCGCGCTCTCGGGATCCTCTGGCCGCGTCTCGACCCGGGCAATCAGGGCTTTGAGCTGCGTGATCTCCTCCTGCAGCGCGCTGCGGCCGGCCTTGGTGATGCGGACCCAGGTGCGCGGCCGTTTACCGTGGTAGCCGCGTTCGAGGGTCACCAGCCCGGCCTCTTCGAGCGCCTGCAGATGGCGTGAGAGGTTGCCGGCGGTCAGGTCCAGCGTGCTCTGCAGGAAGCCGAAGTCGGCGCGGTCGGCTTCGTGCACGACGGCGAGAACGCCGAGGCGGGCGCGCTGGTGGACCAGTTCGCGCAGCGCGGTTGCCGGATGTGTCATCGCGCGCGCCACGTCCGCAGTGCGAACACGGCTCCGCCGAGCAGGAGTGGAACCGCGGGCAGCAGCAGGTTGGGCAGGGGAGCGTTCTCGTAGTCCCACGGGCTGATCCAGCCGAGGCGGTAGAACAGGTTCTCGGTGTCGTAGAGGTTCGCGACCACGGCCAGCGCCAGGTAGACGGTGGCGAGCGCGGCCAGCAGGAGGCTGCGTTCGGTCCACGCGAGCACGAAGAGGCCGAGACCGATCGTGATCAACGGCAGCAGGCCGCGACCGGCCAGCTCCCCGGGCAGCACCCGCTGCAGATTGACCGGAGCCGGAACCTCCGAACCGGTCGTCAGCAGGAGCGCGAACAGCAACAGCCCGGCCACGGTGTAAGGCCAGATGCGCCCGGCGACGCCGGTGCGCCGGGCGCGCCAGCGGTAGAACAGTGCGATCGCGCCGTATCCGGCTATCAGGGCGATCAGCCAGTACCAGTCGGCCCGCGGGTCGGTGATCTCGCCGCTGATGATCGGCTCCTCGCGGCGGCCCACGAGCACGCCGCTGCTGCCTGGGGCCATGGTCGGCAGGTTGAGGCGGTAGAACGGGATCGCGCCGACGATGATCAGGCCGAGCAGGAGCAACGGGAACCACGCGCCTTGGCGAGTGCGGCGCGCGGCACGTGCCGCCGCGGCGGCCGCGCTGAGAAGTTCGCGTGGCCCGTCCTGTTCCTGTGTCTCGCTCATCGTCTTCCTCCCCGAGCCGTCGCTCTCCGACACCATCAGCTTTGCACTGCAAACTAAACGGCGCAACAAAGCCGAGGAGGCCGGGCAGATCCGGTTGGCTAGGATGAGGATGTGATCCGCTACACCAAAGGGCACGGTACGGAGAACGACTTCGTGATCCTGCCCGACCCGGACGGCGCGCTGACTCTGGAGCCCGCCTGGGTGGCGGCACTGTGCGATCGGCGCGCGGGGCTCGGCGCGGACGGCGTGCTGCGGGTCGTGGCGACCGCGAAGATGCCCGGCTACGAGGACGATGCCGCGGCGGCAGCCTGGTTCATGGACTATCGCAACGGCGACGGATCGATCGCCGAGATGTGCGGCAACGGCGTGCGGGTCTTCGCGCGGTACCTGGTCGATCAGGGCCTAGCCGAGTCCGGGAGCTTCGGCGTGGCGACGCGTGGCGGGATCAAGACCGTGCACGTGCCGTCCGGCGGCGGCGACATCACCGTCGACATGGGCGTTCCCACGTGGCCGCAGGAGACCGCGCGGATCACCTGGGACGGCCGGCAGGCCGAGTCCGTGCACGTAGACATGGGCAATCCGCACGCGGTGGTCTTCGTCGGCGATGTGTCGGAGGCGGGCGAGCTATTCCACGCGCCGACTTGGCAGCCGGCCGCGGCTTACCCGAACGGCGTGAACGTTGAATTCGTCGCTCCGGTCGGCCCTCAGCACATCGCAATGCGCGTATACGAGCGCGGCGTCGGCGAAACCCGCTCGTGCGGCACCGGCGCGTGCGCGGCGATGATCGCGGCTGCCCGCCGCGACGGAGCGGCACCGGGCACGGTGTACACGGTTGACGTACCCGGAGGCCGGTTGAGCATCGTCGAGCGCGAAGACGGCCGCGTGGAGATGACCGGCCCCGCGGTCCTGGTCGCGGACGGTGAACTCCGCGCCATCGTCGGGGGGCGCGGCTAGGCTCGTGCCGACGGGATGAGCGAGAAGCGGGAGTCGGGCGACATGACGAAACTGCGGGAACTGCTCGAGACGAAGGTCGAGCGCGGAACGCTGCCGGGCGCCGTCGCGCTGGTGGCCCGGGGCGGCACGGTCGAGGTGGAGGCCGCCGGGTTCGTCGACCTCGAGCGCAGCGCCCCGATGACGCGGGAGACGATCTTCCGGCTCGCCTCGGTCTCCAAGCCGATCACCGCGGCCGGCGTCATGCTGCTGGTCGACGACGGCCTGATCGCGCTCGACGACCCCATCGACCGCTGGCTGCCTGAACTCGCCGAGCCCAGGGTCGCGCGCACCCCGGACGGCCCGCTGGACGACACGGTCCCGGCGGACCGCCCGATCACCGTCTTCGACCTGCTCACCTTCCGCTCCGGCTGGGGCTTCACCGCGGACTGGCAGTCCCCGGTGAACCAGGCGAACTTTGCGATGGTGCGCGACGGCATGATCCCGCAGGACTACCCCCCGCCGGAGCAGTACCTCGCCCAGCTGGCCCGCATCCCGCTGCTGAGCCAGCCCGGCGAGGGCTGGCAGTACAACCTCGGCTCGGAGCTGCAATCCGTGCTGATCGCCCGGGTGTCCGGCACGCCGCTGCCCGAGTTCCTGACCGAGCGGCTGTTCGAGCCGCTCGGCATGGCGGACACCGGTTTCGCCGTCCCGGCCGCCAAGCGCGACCGTTTCACTTCGCTCTACCGCACGGACCCCGCGACCGGCGAGCTGTCCCTCGCCGACCGGCCTGACGGGAAGTGGAACACGGTCCCGGTGTTTCCATCCGGCGCGGGCGGCATGGTCTCGACCGTGGACGACTGGTACGCCTTCGGACGCATGTTGCTCAACGGGGGCGCCGCGAACGGCCGGCAGCTGTTGTCGGCCGAGTCCATTCGGCTGATGACCACGGACCACCTCACGGCGCAGCAGCGCGCAGCGAGCGAGCTGTTCCTGGAGGGTCAGGGCTGGGGCTTCGGCGGCTCGGTGGACGTGGCGGACCGGGACCCGTGGAACGTGCCCGGCCGCTACGGCTGGGTCGGCGGATCCGGCACGGCCGCGCACATCATCCCCGCCACCGGCGCCGTCACCATCCTGCTGACTCAGGCTTCGATGACGGGGCCGACCCCGCCCGCGGTCATGCGCGAGTTCTGGCGGTACGCGGCGGAAGGCGAATGAGCGCGCGGCCCGGGTGGCTCAGACCCCGGTCAGCTCGCTGAGCGAAGCCACCACGTCGACCAGCGCGCCGTTGCGGATCAGGGTCACGCCGAGCCGGCTGCCCGCGCGCAGGCTGAGCATGAGCTTCTGCAGATCCTGCGCCGTATGCACCTTCGCGCCGTTTGCCGAGATGACCACGTCACCGATGCGGATCCCGGCCCGGGCGGCAGGCGAACCGGGCACCACCTCGACTACGCGCAGCCCGGTCTCCTGGCCGAGCCGCTCGGCCAGCACCGGCGGCAGCGAGATCGTCGCGCTGCCCAGGCCCAGCCAGGCGCGGCGCACCCGGCCGTTCGTCATCAGCTCGCTGAGTATGTGCTGCGTCGTGGCGTTCATCGGCACCGCCAGCCCGAGCCCGATGCCGGCCACGGCCGTGTTGATCCCGACCACCCGCGCGGACGCGTCGGCGAGCGCGCCGCCGGAGTTGCCGGGGTTCAGCGCCGCGTCCGTCTGAATCACATCGTCGATCACGCGCATGCCGACCGGCGTCGTCGCGGGAATCGAGCGGCCCAGCGCGCTGACGATCCCGGCGGTCACCGAACCGGCCAGCCCGAGCGGATTGCCGACCGCGACCACCAGCTGCCCGACCCGCAGCCGGTCCGCGTCCCCGAGTTCGGCTGCCGCGGCGGGACGCAGCCCGGTGCTGAGCACTGCCAGATCGGAGAGCCGGTCCCGGCCGACCACCTCGAAGACCTGCTCCTGCCCGTCGAAGGTGAATACCGCGCCGCCGTTGACGCCCTCGACCACATGCGCGCTGGTCACCAGGAAACCGTCCCGCGTGAACGCCACCGCCGAGCCCGAGCCCTCGCCGCGTCCCGATCTCACGACGACGCTGAGCACCGAGGGGCGCAGCGTGTCGGCGACGGTCACCACCGTCCTCGAATAGGCGTCGAGCGCTTCGGCGCCGCCGTCTTGGTCGCTGCCCTCGCGGGCAAAGGGATTGCGGGCCATCTGTGGACCTCCGGGCGAAACAGTCAGCTGTGACGGCTAACGCCCGAACCGCCGCGCTTTGCTCCCGATCGCGTCCGCAATGCGTTCGCTGTCAGCAGACGACGACCGGGTCGCCCGCGCGCACCGTGCCTGTCCGGGTCGCCGCCCCGGCCACAGCGAGCCGCAGCGGCTGGTCCTCGCGCTGCCCGAGCATCTTGAGCATGCCGAGCGCGGGCGGCAGATCGGCCTGCTCCATGGTCGTCATCACACACCGCTCGAGTACGTGTGTGAACGCGAGCTCGACCGCGTCGTCACCGGAGCCGATGTGCACCGTGCGCCCGACCCAGCCCTCCTCCTCGAACGGCTCGCGCGTGCGCACCACCAGGTTAGGCCGGAACCGCCGCGCGTCCGTCGCGATGCCCGGCATCTGCTCCTCGACCCAGCGCAGCGTCGCGGTGCCGATGAGACTGACCGGGGTCTCGTCGAAGTGGTAGACCTCGGCCTCCCGCGCCACCGACAAGGTCGCGATCCCGGTCTGCTGCTGGAAGAACCGGTCCGCCGAGCCGTCGGAGACCGGGTACTCGCAGCCGTCGGCGTCCACGACCAGCGGCGCCTCGACGTCCTCGGGCGAGGCCGCGGGTTCGACCGGGTACCGCGAGGAGAGGCTGAGCAGGGTCGGGCCCGGGAAGCGCCGGAACCGGGTGGAGTTCTTGCCGGAGCCCAGCTTTCCGGTAGCCGAGTCGCGCACCGCCCACAGCCGGTCCCCGCGCAGGCCTCGCGTGTCCACCGCGGCCGCCGCAATCAGCTCGCCACGCAGCGACTTGACCGGATAGCGCCAGATCTGCGCTATGACGTTCTCACTGGAGGTCTCCACGCGGGCAGCCTATGCCAGCGCGAAGTATCCACGCTCGATAGCGGATCCGAGCGCTTTCGCCTCGATCGCCCACGCGCCCTCCTGCGCGGCCGACTCCACCGGAACCCCGGCCGCGTGCAACCGCCGGATCTCTTGCGCCACCGAGGCGATTGCGTCGCGCTGCTCCCGCACGAAAGCCGCGTCCACGACGGCGCCATGCCCCGGAACCACGAGCGTGCCCAGGCCGATCAAGGCCATCGCCCGATCGAGGGTGTCCGCCCACTCCAGCGGGAAACTGTCCGGCCCGAAGGCAGGCGGACCGGACTGCTCCACCAGGTCCCCGGCGAGCACGACCCGCGTCGAACCGGCGTCGACCAGGATCCACAAGTCGCCGTCGGTGTGCCCTCTCCCCAAAAACCGCAGCTCCAGTGACCGGTCGCCGAGATCGATCGAGGCCTGGTCGTGCACCAGCTCGGCAGGCGCGCGAAGTTCCAGCTCCGCCATCCGTTCCGCCCACTGCGGCCCCTCCGCCGCGAGCCTCGCGACCCATTCCCGGACCTCGGGGTCCTGCGGGTCGAGCCGCGCCGGAACCGAGGCGTGGCCCCAGATCCGCGCCGAGGGCGTCAACCGGGGCGCGACGAACTCGGCGTTGCCCCAGCAGTGGTCGAAGTGCGCGTGCGTGTTGACCACCCATCGCACCGGCGCGCTGGTCAGCCGCCCCAGCTGCGCCTTGATCTCACGCGCCTCCGCCAGCGAGCACCGGGTGTCGACGACCGCGACGCCGTCGGAGCCGAGCACCGCGGTCACCGTCACATCGCAGGGCTCGAACCGCTTGCGGAACACTCCTTCGGCGATCTCGTCCCAGTCGCGCTCAGCCATGGGTCCGATCTTCGCACGCCGGGGCGTGCCGCGAACTAGCCGCCGGTGGGGCCGTAACGCGCGACTCGGCCACCTGTCGGAACGTGCGGCGGTACGCCGAGGGTGAGGTGCCGACGCTGCGCGTGAAGTGGTGCCGGAACGTCGCGGCATCGGCGAAACCCACGGCCGCACCGACCTGCTCGACCGGGGCGTCAGTGCCCTCCAGCAGCGGGCGCGCGGCGGCGATGCGCTGAGAGACGAGCCAGCGCAGGGGAGTGGTGCCGGTCGCGCGGGCGAAGTGCCTGAGATAGCTGCGCGTCGACATGCGCGCGACGCCTGCCAGGTCCGCGATCGCGATCGGCTCGGCGAGATGCGCGAGCGCCCATTCAAGGGATCGGGCCACTGCGTCGTCCTCGCCGACCGGCCGGACCGCGGCCTCGATGAACTGCGCCTGACCGCCCTCGCGGTGCGGCGGGAGCACGAGCCGGCGCGCGACCGAGTTCGCGATCGTCGAACCGTGGTCCAGGCGCACCAGGTGCAGGCAGAGATCGAGGCCGGCCGCGCTGCCCGCGCTCGTCAGGACTCTGCCGTTGTCCACGTACAGCACGTCGGGGTTGACCCGCACCTGCGGGAAGCGCTCGGCGAGCAGGCTCGCATATTGCCAGTGCGTGGTCGCCTCGCGCCCGTCGAGCAGCCCCGCCGCTGCCAGGGCGAACACGCCGGAGCAGATCGAAACGACGCGTGCGCCGCGCTCATGCGCCGAACGCAGAGCTCTGACGAGCCCGGCGGAGACCTCGCCGCGCACATCCGCGACGGCCGGGACGATGACCGTGTCGGCGGCGACGAACTCGTCCATGCCGCACTCGGTCGCGAGCGTGAACCCGCCGACCGCGCGCAGCGGCGCCGCCGATTCGGCGCACACCTTCAGCTCGTACCACGGTACGTCCAACTCGGGCCGGGGCAGGCCGAAGACCTCCACCACGCAGCCGAGTTCGAACGGCGACATGCCGTCGAACGCGTAAACGGCCACCGTGTGGCGGTCGGCCCGCGCTTTTTGCCTCAGTCGCGGCGCTTCGAGCTCGGTCGGCAACGGCATGGCGCGATCTTAGCGGTAGTTGGCGATCGCGCCACTGGGCTGAAGCCGCGGCGGCCGGAAGGATGGAGACGACAACGAGTTGAGGGATGGGTGGGTGTGACGATGACCAGCACCGAAATCGCGAGCACCGAGCTTACGAGCGCCGTGCTTTCCGTTCCGGCAGCGGTGAACGACGCGGCGATCGCGCACTTCGCGGCGCGGCTCGCGTTCGAGACTGACGTCTCGGATGTGCACGCCGATCTTGCGAGCGGACTGCTCGGCCGGGCGTTCGTGCTCGTCGACTCGCGCTCCCGCGAGGCCTGGGACCAGGGCCACATCCCGGGCGCGGTCCATCTGCCGACGCGGGAGATCGCGCCGCGCGCCGCCGACGGGTCGATCAGCGAGCTGATTCCGGCTGGCGCCCAGTGCGTGACGTACTGCTGGGGACCCGGCTGCAACGGCGCGACGCGGGCGGCCCTGGAACTGGCCCGGCTCGGCATCCCGGTGAAGGAAATGATCGGCGGGTTCGAATACTGGGTCCGTGAGGGCTTCGGGTACGAGACGCGCTGGGGCCTTCGTGAACCCGCGACCGATCCGCTCACGGCGCCGGCCGACCGCGCGGCGTGCGGGTGCTGAGCGGGGCGGTCGGCCGATCGTTCAGTACAGCTCAGCGAGCAGGACGGCCACGTCGTCCTTCCAGAGGCCGCGGGGGCGGTTCGCGCCCAGCAGCAGATCGACGAGGATTTCGAGCTCTACATCACCGGTGTCCTTCAGGCACGCGATCGTGCGCTTAAGTCCCTCGTCGAGGTCGTTGTCTATGCTCTCCAGCAATCCGTCGGTGCACAGCACCAGCCTGGTGCCCGGCTTGTACGGCATCTGCCACACCGGGTAGGGCCCGACCGCGGGGACACCGAGCGGTACGCCCACGTCGGTGTTCGGGACGTACGCGGCGAGCCCCGGCGGGACCACGATCGGCGGTATGTGGCCGGCCCGGCTCGCGGTGATCGTGCGCGTCTCCGGATCCACCCGGGCCACCAGGCAGGTCGCGAAGATCGGGTATTCGACCTCTTCGTTGATCTCGACCACGAAGTCGTGCGCGCGCCGCAGGATCTCGTCGACCGGGTGCTTTTCCGCGGCGTACGTGCGCACGGTCGTGCGCAGCCGGTACATCATGCCGGCGGCGTGCACGTTGTGGCCTTCGACGTCCCCGATGATCAGCACGGTCGAGCCGTCGTCCAGTGGCACGGAGTCGTACCAGTCGCCGCCGACCTGGATGCCTGTCGTCGCGGCTTCGTAGCGCCACGCGCCGCGCACGCCCGGGCCGAACTTCAGCGTGTGCGGAAGCATGCCCTCCTGCAACGCGAGGGCGAAGGAGTGCTCCGTGTCGTGCAGAATCGCCCGGTAGACGGCCTGGCCGATGGCGCTGGCCGCCAATACCAGCACGCTGCGTTCCGCGTCGTCGAACACTGCCTCGCTCGCATAGCCGAGCAGGCATACGCCGCGCATCCGCGGAATGCCCGACAGCGGCAGGAACGCCCACGCCTCGTGGCCGCAGTCCTTGATCGCCGATTCGACCTGGGGGAACCGCTCGCACAGCTCTGCCGAGCTGCCGAAGAAGAGGGCTGATTCGTAGGTCACCGAGGTGCGCAGCGGACCGTTGTCGGACACCCGCAGCGTCTCGTGCCGCCCGGCGCCGGCGCCGCAGGAGAGCAGCACCTCGACCCTGGTTCCCACGTCCGCGATGATCAGCGAGTCGGCTCCGAGCGCGGGCAGCGCACCCTCCACCGCCGCGCGCACCTCGTCCAGGGTGGAGGCGGCGGCCAGCCCCGCGGTGACCGTCTGGATCCGCGTGGCGGCCCGGGCCTCGGAACGCGCCGCCTCCTCGGCGGCGCGGCGCTCGGTGATGTCCGCGATCACGCCCATCAGCCGCAGCGGGCCGCCGTCCGGACCCGGCACCACGCGCCCGCGGGTCTCCAGTGTGTGGATGACGCCGTCCGGCCAGCGCACCCGGTATTCGAAGATGTAGTCGCCGACCGAGGAAAGCAGCGGATTGAGCGTGCGCAGCAGCTCCTCGACGTCCTCCGGCGGAACCTGCGCGAGGAAGCTCTCGAACTGCGGCTCGGCATCGGGGGACAGGCCGTGCAGGCGGAAGGTCTGCTCGTCGCAGATCACCTCGCCGGTGGACAGATGCCAGTTGAAGAAGCCGGCGGAGGCGCTGAACCCGCTGGACGCGGAACCCGGGTCCTCCCAGGGCGCCAGCGCCCGGTTCGCCCCCTGATAGTCGGCGGCGGCGCGCGGCGTCGGCTCGGCGGCGGAGGGCGCTTCAGGGCGTTGCGAAGCGGCGCCGGCGGCGTCGTGCGCGGCCGCCGATTCCCGCTGCGGCTGGTTCGTCTCGTCGAAGCCGCCCGCGTCCGACGTGGCGCTCTGGTGCTGAGGCGGCGTCATCGGTTCCTCCCGCCGATCGTGCTCGCGCCCGCTCCCGGGTGATTTCGTAGCCTGACTTCTCACTTCAGGCACACGCGTACCGCTCACCATCATGCATACGGTAGTCGCGTGGTAGCAGTACGGGGTGGTGTTTCTTAAGAATCGCACAGGATGGCCGGTTTGTATCGCCTGTATGCGCCCTTACTGCGCCCTCGCGCCCTCGCTAATGTGACCGAGTGTCAGGATAACGCGACTGGGGGTAATCTTGTCGAGATCGACCGACCCTCTTCTGCGGCCAACTCGCTCAGCAGCGACGATACCCGGAACTTTGCCACTGCTCGGACATGCCGGCGCGCTTCTGCGCGATCCGCTCGGATTTCTCGAAAGGGTGTATCCGCTCGGGGACGTCGTCGCGCTACGCCTCGGTCCGAAACCCGCCTGCCTGGTCAACGGCCCGGAGCCGCTGCGGCAGGTCCTCATCTCCGACGCCGCCCGCTACGACAAGGGCTTCCAGTTCGATCAGCTCAGGGGGCTGATCGGGGACGGCGTCGGCACCTCGGGCGGCGCGAAGCACCGCCGGCAGCGACGCCTGATGCGCCCCGCGTTCGACCACGAACACGTCGAAGGGTACGTCGCCGTGATGGCGCGCTGCGCGGCGCAGATCGTGGCGGACTGGCGCCAGGCGCCGCGCATCGACGCGGGCCGGGAAATGCGTCGGCTCGCGATGACCGCGATCACGCGCGCCATGTTCGAGGCCGCAGACGACGAGCCGGGCGGGGACGGCTCCGGGTCGGCAGCGGTAGATGAGGTGCTCGCCTCGCTGCCGATCCTGCTCGGCGGGGTCGGTCGCCGCGCGCTGCTTCCGCTGGCCGTGCTGAACAAGGCGCCGACTCCCGGCAACCTGCGCTTCGACCGGGCCTGCGCCGGACTGCACGCGATGGCGGACCGCATGATCGCCGATCACCGCTCCCGGCAGGTGAGCGCGGCACACCGGACCGCCTCCGACGGGCCGAGCCTTCTCAGCACCCTGCTCGCCGCCGTCGACGACGAGGAGGGAGGCGGCATGACCGACGCGCAGGCCCACGACGAGATCATGACCGTGCTGCTGGCCGGAACCGAGACGTCGGCCGGCACCCTCGCCTGGACGCTGCACGTCCTTTCCCGCGACCTCGATCTGCAACGCGCCGTCCAGCGGGAGACCGCCGCGGTGCTCGCCGGCCGAACCCCCACGGCCGCGGATCTCAGCACCCTGCCGCTGACCCGCCGCGTCGTGTCGGAGGTCCTGCGCTATTACCCGCCCAGCTGGATCCTCGGCCGCCGCCCCATCCAGGACGTGCAGATCGCCGGCGTCCCGGTGCCCGCGGGAACACAGGTGCTGCTCAACTTCTACGGCCTGCACCACGACCCGGCCGCGTACCCGGAGCCGGACCGCTTCGACCCCGACCGCTGGCTCGATCCCGACCCGGAAGCGATACGCGGCCATTACCTCCCCTTCGGCCTCGGGCCGCACGCCTGCGTGGGAGAGGGCTTCGCCTGGAGCCTGATCCTGACCACCGTCTCGACCATCGCCTCGCACTACACGGTCAAGCCGGCGCCGGGGTCCGTGGTCAAGCCGGTAGCCCGCACGACGCTGCACCCCGGCGTCGTCCCGCTCGTGCTCGAACCGCTGACTTAAGCCGCGATGCCGAACTCGTACCGCCGGGTCTCGGCTGACCAGGCAAGATGCCCCGAGATCCAAGCCCTGATATCGCCGAGATAGCGCGCGATCCGCGGGTCCCCGTCATCCAGCAGCGGCGCCTCGAGCCGCTGGTAGTCGCGGATCCGGCGGTCGTGCAGCGCCGCGGCCTCGTGCAACGCCGCCTCGATCGGCAGCTGCCGGGTCCGGCTGAGCACCGCGGGCAGGCTGAGCACCTGCGTCGAGCGGCGCACCTCGCGCGGGTAGGAAAGGATGTCGTTGCCCCAGCAGATGATGTCCGCCGCCGCGTCGTTGACCGCGCGCAACTCGGGCGAGCTCCATATCTCGCCGGGCAGTTCGAAGCCGTTGATGACGTCGATCAGCGCCAGGCAGGGGAACACCGCGCCGCTGTGCCGCCGCATCACCGCGTATTCCGGCAGGTCAGCCAGCGTGCGCCGCTCCCGGTGCGCCGCCTCCCAGGTCAGCGCGAGCAGATAGCCGACCGTCTGCGCCGTGAACCGGTCGAACTGCTCCGGGGTCGCCATCCGCAGCAGCCGGGCGCGCAGGTCCGCCAGAGCGGCCAGGAACGGATTCGGGCTGCGCTCGGGCACCTCCCCGCGCTCGATCACCCGCAGCACCTGAGCCGCGGTCTCGATCGTGTCCGCGGGCCGCCGGCCGACATCGCACTCGTCGCAGTACGCGTCGTCGAACAGGAACAGCCAGGTCTGCCAGTCGGTGTTCAGCAGCAGGCCGGGCAGCGTCGCGTGCGGCCCCACCCGTCCGGCCAAGCGCGCGCTGCGGGTGGCCGCCAGCCTTCGGCGCACCGCCGGATCCCTGGCCAGGCCGAACCGGTCCGCCCACCCCAGCGTCGCCGACTCGGCCACGACCGTCTGCGCGTGCAGGCTCGGGGCGAAGGGGGAGCGCAGCCGTGGCAGCGCCGAAGCGGGGAAAGACGAGGTCACGGCTCGTACCCCCTTGCATTCGGCGCCACACGGCGGGACGAGGTTTCCGCCGCGCGACCGGCGCGCAATTGCAGCGTTAAGTAAGGATGCTACATCAACGTCGACGGCTCGTCAGGGGCGCTCGGCGCGCCTCGCGTAATATGGCCCGGTGATCTCCGCTTCCCAGGTCGAACTGCGCGCGGGCTCGCGCGTCCTGCTCGAGCCGGTGTCCTTCCGCGTCGGCCCCGGCGACCGCATCGGCCTGGTCGGGCGCAACGGTGCCGGCAAGACCACGCTGACCAAGACCCTGGCCGGGGAGACGCTGCCCGCCGCCGGGACGATCACCCGCTCGGGCCCGGTCGGCTACCTGCCGCAGGACCCGCGCACCGGGGACCTCGACGTGCTCGCCCGCGACCGGATCCTGTCCGCCCGCGGCCTTGACGAGGCGGTTCGCCGGATGCGCGCCGCCGAGGCGAAGATGGGCTCGGCCGACGCGGAAGAGCACGAGCGGGCCATGCGCCGCTACGCCAACGCTGAAGCGCAGTTCCTCGCCAACGGCGGATACGCCGCCGAATCCGAGGCCGCCACCATCTCCGCCAGCCTCGGGCTGCCCGACCGCGTGCTCAGCCAGCCGCTGGGCACCCTCTCCGGCGGGCAGCGGCGCCGGGTGGAACTGGCCCGGATCCTGTTCGGCGACAACGAGGTGCTGCTGCTCGACGAGCCGACCAACCACCTCGACGCGGACTCGATCGTGTGGCTGCGCGAGTACCTCAAGAGCTACAAGGGCGGCTTCATCGTCATCTCGCACGACGTCAAACTCGTCGAGTACTGCGTCAACAAGGTCTTCCACCTGGACGCCAACCGCACCACCATCGACGTCTACAACATGGACTGGAAGAACTACCTGGCGCAGCGCGAGGCCGACGAGCGGCGGCGCAAGCGCGAGCGGGCCAACGCGGAGAAGAAGGCCGGGGCGCTGCTCTCCCAGGCCGACAAGATGCGCGCCAAGGCCACCAAGACGGTGGCCGCGCAGAACATGGCCCGCCGCGCGGAGCGGATGCTCGCCGGGCTCGAGGCGGTGCGCCAGTCGGACAAGGTCGCCAAGCTGCGCTTCCCGCAGCCGGCCGCCTGCGGCAAGACCCCGCTGATGGCCTCGGGCCTGTCCAAGTCCTACGGCTCGCTGGAGATCTTCACCGACGTGGACCTGGCCGTGGACCGCGGCGCAAAGGTGGTCGTGCTCGGGCTCAACGGCGCGGGCAAGACCACGCTGCTGCGGCTGCTGGCCGGGGTCGAGGAGCCGGACACCGGCAAGATCGAGCCCGGCCACGGCCTCAAGCTCGGCTACTACGCCCAGGAGCACGAGACCCTCGACCCGGAGCGCACGGTCCTGGAGAACATGCGCTCGGCCGCCCCGGACCTCGACCTGGTCGAGGTGCGCAAGGTGCTCGGCTCCTTCCTGTTCTCCGGCGACGACGTGGACAAGCCGGTCGGCGTGCTCTCCGGCGGCGAGAAAACCCGGCTCGCGCTGGCCACGCTGGTGGTCTCCAGCGCCAACGTGCTGCTGCTGGACGAGCCGACCAACAACCTCGACCCGGCCAGCCGCGCGGAGATCCTGAACGCGCTGAACTCCTACGAGGGCGCCGTCGTGCTCGTCACCCACGACGAGGGCGCCGTCGACGCGCTGGCCCCTGAACGGCTCATCCTGCTGCCCGACGGGGTGGAGGACCTGTGGAACGAGAGCTACCGGGATCTGGTCGCGCTCGCGTGAACTGATCCGACAGGGCGTCGGAAGCGGACCGTAACAGTCCGATAACGGGAGCAGGGGCGAATGCGCATAAATCCCCTGAATAGCGGGCGAATCCTGCACCGGGGCCGGGAATAACCGGCGACTTTGTTCACCGAATCGGTGGTCAACTCGGGCGCGAGGGGTGATCATGGGTCATCAGAGCGCACTACCGCAGCACACGGTGGGCCTGCCCACCTGCGGTTCCCGGCGGAAGCGCGACGCTCCGCCGACCTAACCCATCGCAGTGAATATTGCGGGGCACGGCCCCCGCACCCCTCATAGGAGGCACGTGTGGCCGAGACTCTCAAGAAGGGCAGCCGAGTTACCGGCGCCGCGCGAGAGCAGCTCGCGACCGATCTGAAGAGCAAGTACGAGTCGGGCGAATCGATCCGCGCCCTGGCTCAGGAGACGGGCCGTTCGTACGGATTCGTGCACCGGATGCTCAGCGAGTCCGGGGTGACCCTGCGCGGGCGCGGCGGCGCGACCCGCGGCAAGGCGAAGACCGCTTAGCGGCGCCGAGCCGACTCGGCGATGCAGCCCCGGCCGCCGATGCCGCACCGGCATCGGCGGCCGGGGCTTGTTGCCGTCTCGGGACTGGGCGCGTGGTGCGGGCCGGGCGCACTCCGATAGGGTCCGTCGTATCTTCACACCTTCACCACCGGAGGGGCGGCAGGACGATGGAACCCGGGATCGACGACCTTCGCGCCGGCGCCTCTTCGCCCGCGGCACCGGCCACCGAGTCCGCGCCGCCGATGCCCGAATACGACTTCTGGCCCGCCGAACGCCAGGCCGCCGCGGCCAAGGCCGGAGTGAGCCTGACGGTCGAGGGCGAGGTGGCCACGATCGTGCTCAACCGCCCGGCCAAGCGCAACGCCATGACGCCGACGATGTGGTGGCAGCTGGCCGAGATGGGCCGCGCGCTGCCCGGTTCGGTGCGCGCCGTGCTGCTGCGCGCCGAAGGCCCGTCGTTCAGCGCGGGCCTCGACCGCTCGGTGCTGGTCGGCGAGGAGTCCCCGGACGGCGCCAGGAGCAAGACCAAGACGCTGATAGACCTGGCCGCCAGCGACCCCGCCGACGCGGAGATGACCATTGAGGCGTTTCAGGAGGCGTACACCTGGTGGCGCCGGCCAGACCTGATCAGCGTCGCGGCGGTGCAGGGCCACGCCATCGGGGCCGGCTTCCAGCTCGCCCTCGCCTGCGACCTGCGTGTCGTCGCGGACGACGCGCGCTTCGCGATGCGTGAGATCAGCCTCGGCTTGGTCCCGGACCTCGGCGGCACCAAGCCGCTGACCGAACTGGTGGGCTACGGCCGCGCACTGGAGATCTGCGCAACCGGGCGCTGGATCGACGCGCCGGAGGCCGAGCGCATCGGCCTGGCCAACCGGGTCGTCCCGGCCGCCGATCTGACTATGCAGGCCCAGATCCTGGTGCACGAGCTGCTCGCCGCCGACCGCGACGCGCTGATCGAGACCAAGGCGTTGATTCGCGGTGCGACCGAGCGCGACTATGACGCGCAGCGCGCCGCCGAGCGGGCCGCGCAGGTGCGCCGCATCCGAGCGCTCGCGCGCCGCTGACTGTTCGACCCCCGGAAGATTCGACACACACTCGTCTCAGTCCCGTAATATTCGTCGCCATGACCGGCGAACCGTCCCGCTCCCAAGCAGCGACCGCGCCCATGCTCAAGGCGCTCAACGAGCGGACCGTGTTCGAGACGATCCGCGCGGAGCACCCGATCTCCCGCGCCGAGATCTCCCGGCGGGTCGGCATCTCCAAGCCGACCGTCTCCGCCGCGCTGGCCGCGCTGCTCGACAGCGGCCTGGTGCGCGAGACCGCGCCAGGCGGTGACGGCCCGACCTACGGCGCGCTGTTCTTCGAGCCGGTGCCCGAGGCCGGTTTCGTGGTCGGCCTTGACATCGGCGGCCGCTATCTGCGCGGCGTGGTCGCCGCCCTCGACGGCGAGGAGCGGGCCCGCGAGCAGGTGGACATCGGGTCCGCCGCCGTCACCGAGGTCGTCGCGCAGGCCGCGCAGATGCGCCGCAGGCTGCTGCAGCGCGCCGCCGTGCCCGAGCAGGCCGAGCAGGTCGCGGTGGTCGCCGCGCCCGGCGTGGTGGAGCAGTCCACCGGCCGGGTCTATCAGGGATCGACGATTCCGGGCCTGGACGGCTTCGCGCTCGCCGAGGCGCTGGCCGAGGCCTTCGGGTCCACCGCGCCGGCCGGCCCGGACCGCGGCGTCGAGGTGCTGCTGGAGAACGACATCCACCTGGCCGCGCTGGGGGAGCAGTGGCGCGGCGTAGGGGCAAAGGTCGACGACTTCGCGGTGCTCTCCGTCGGCACCGGCACCGGCGCGGCCCTGGTGCTCGGCGGCCGGCTGCACCGCGGGCGCAACGGCGCGGCCGGCGAGATCGACTTCGCGTTCGAAGGCGGCGTCGACGCCAACCCCTTCGACCCGTGCGGCCCGGCCCTGGTGCGGCTGGCCGCCGACTGGGCCGAGTTCCGCGACGTGCCGACCGCCTTGCGCCCGCCGGTGACTCCGGAACAGATCTTCGAGGCCGCCCGCTCCGGCGACCGGCTGGCCGGGCTGCTGGTGGCCGAGGAGGCCCGGCGCATCGCCGTGTACCTCGCGCCGATCTGCGCGGTCGCCGACGTCGAGCTGGCGGTGCTGGCCGGCGGCATCGGCTTGAACGACGACCTGCTGCTGGAGCCGGTACGCGCCGAGCTGGCCAAGCGCATCCCATACCCTCCGCGCGTCGAGGTAAGCGCTCTCGGCGAGGCCGGCGTGCTGGTCGGCGCGGTAGCCCGCGGCACCGCGGTCGCGTTGGACCGGGTGCTTGCGGCGCGCATCGGCAGCGGCGCCGCGTAGCCGAAAGGCGCCGAGGCACGCGGCTGTCTAGGCGCCGCCTAGCCTCCTACAGCGGAATTCGGCCGATCCGTAATACGTTCAATGGCGCGCGAAGACGAGCCGGAAGCGGTTCGGCGGGAGACGGGCGGCGACTATGCGTGGGATGGGCACGGGCTCAGGGATCGTGGGCTGGCAGACCATGGGCTCGTACATGCGGGACGGGTCGGCGATCCAGAAGCTCAAACCCGGCACGCTGCGCCGCATCGGCGCCCTGGCCAGGCCCTTCGCGCGCGTCATCACCGGCTTCCTGATCCTCACCGTCATCGACGCCGTCCTCGGCGTGCTGCCGCCGCTGCTCTCCCAGCGCATCGTGGACAACGGCATCCTCAAGCACAACGGCGGCCTGGTCACCCTCCTCGCCCTCGTCGTAGCCGGCATCGCACTGCTCGACGCGGCGGTCGGCCTGGTCTCCCGCTACCTGTCCGCGCGCATCGGCGAGGGCCTGATCGCCTTGCTGCGCACCAAGGTCTTCGCGCACGTGCAGCGCATGCCGATCGCCTTCTTCACCCGCACCCAGACCGGCGCGCTGGTCTCGCGGCTCAACAGCGACGTGCTCGGCGCGCAGCGCGCATTCACCTCCACGCTCTCCAGCGTCGTGTCCAACCTGGTCTCGCTGCTGCTGACCGGGATCACGATGTTCGTGCTGTCCTGGCAGATCACCCTGCTCGCGCTGATCCTGCTGCCGATCTTCGTGCTGCCGGCCAAGTGGATGGGCCGCAGGCTCCAGCAGATGACCCGCGAGCAGATGCAGCTGAACGCGGACATGTCGACAATGATGACCGAGCGCTTCAACGTCTCCGGCGCGCTGCTGGCTAAGCTGTTCGGCCGCCCGGAAGAAGACGACGCGCTCTACGCGGCCAAGGTCGACCGGGTGCGCGGCATCGGCGTGCGCGTCGCCGTCTCCAGCAGCGGTTTCATGACCTCGCTGACGCTGGTCGCCGCGCTCGCCACCGCAATGGTGTACCTGATCGGCGGGCGCATGGCCGTGGGCGGGCACCTGTCCCTCGGCACCATGCTCGCGCTCGTCGGGCTGCTCGGCCGCCTCTACGGCCCGCTGACCGCGCTGGCGAACGTGCGCGTGGACGTGATGACCGCGCTGGTCTCCTTTGACCGGGTCTTCGAACTGCTCGACCTGCCGCCGATGGTGACCGAGCGACCCGAGGCCGTGCCGGTCCCGCCGGGAACACCGGTCATCGAGTTCGAACACGTCTCCTTCCGCTACCCGACCGCGGCGGAGGTCTCCCTCGCCTCGCTCGAATCAGTGGCCGTACTCGACCAGGCGCCCTCCGCGCAGGTCCTGCGCGACCTGAGCTTCCGCGCCGAGCCCGGCACGATGACCGCGCTGGTCGGGCCGTCCGGGGCGGGCAAGACGACGATCACCGCGCTCGCCGCGAGGCTCTACGACGTGACCGGCGGCAGCGTGCGCCTCGGCGGGCTCGACGTGCGCGACGTGCAGCTGAGCTCGCTGCGTGAGCGCATCGGCGTGGTGACTCAGGACGCGCACATGTACCACGACACGATCCGCAACAACCTGCTCTACGCCCGGCCGGACGCGACCGAGCCGGATCTGGTGCAGGCGCTCAAGGACGCGCAGATCTGGGATCTGGTCGCCTCGCTGCCCGACGGACTGGACACGGTCGTCGGTGACCGTGGCTACCGGCTCTCTGGCGGCGAGAAGCAGCGCATCGCGATCGCCCGGCTGCTGCTCAAGGCCCCGGATGTGGTGGTGCTCGACGAGGCGACCGCGCACCTGGACTCCGAGTCCGAGGCCGCGGTCCAGCACGCCCTCGGCAGCGCCCTGCGCGGCCGCACCTCCCTCGTCATCGCGCACCGGCTCTCCACCGTCCGCGACGCCGACCAGATCCTCGTGGTCGACGACGGCAGCATCGTCGAGCGCGGCACGCACGCCCAGCTGCTCGCCGCCGACGGCTTGTACGCGGATCTCTACCGCACCCAGTTCGCCCATCAGGAATCCGCGACGCAGCCGATCGCTTGAACCGGCCGCCGGCTCAGCGCAGCAGCGTCATGCCGAACTCGGCGGCGACGGGGGAGGGGTGCTTGGCCTTCGCCGTGACCGGGCGCCGGGTCACCGCAGGCGCGGACTCGGCGTCGGCGCCGCTCGCCGCGACCCGGTCGAAGTCGATCCGGTCGCCTTCCGGCAGCCCGCGCGCCAGCTCCGCGGCGATCGCGTTCCACGCCCCCGCCTGCTGCCAGTCGCGCAGCCGCCGCCAGCAGGTCATCCCGGAACCGAAGCCGAGTTCCTTCGGCAGCCGCTCGAATCCGATGCCGCGCGCCAGCACCACCAGGATCCCGGTCAGCACGGCGCGGTCGTCCAGCGGCTTGCGCCCGGGGTAGCGGCGGCGGCGGGCCCGCTGCGGGATCAGCGGCTCGATCCGCTCCCACACCGCGTCGGTGATGACCGGGTCGGTGCGCGGCAGCCCGGAGCGGCGCGGCCGCGGCACACCCGGCAGGCCGGAGCCCAGCATCGGCGCGCCGATCCCGCTCGGACTCAGCGGCCCCAGGCCCGCCGGGCCGCGCGGAGCCCGTGGGCGCAGCTGCGCCGCGGGTTGGGGCGCGGACGTGCGCACGGACGGGAAGCTGGGAACAGCAGACGACTCTGACACAACCAGTACAACGGGCAATCCGGCCGCGGGTAACGGGTTCCGCGCGCGTGCCGCGTGGCCAACTGTTGCCGTGTGACACGAACCACGGCCGGGAGCGCGCACAGTGACGGTTACACTGCGTCCCGTGCCCGCATCTGACGAAGGCTCAGAGGCCGATCCGGAGTCGCTTCCGGATTCGCTGTGGCCGCTCGGCGACGAGGTGGCCACAGCGCTGCTCGGCCTGCTGGAGGTGGAACTGCGCGGCCGGGGCCTGCGTTGGCGGGTGGTGGCGCGCGACCGGCTCGAGGTCGGCGGGACCGACCGGCCGTGGCCGGGTACCGCGGTCGACCTCGCCCCGCTGCGTGAGCGGATGCGCGAAAGCCCGAAGGCCGACTGGCCCGAGCTGATCGAGCTCTATGTCAGCAACCTGCGAAATGGCGGGTCCGGCGGGCCTGGCGGCGCCGGCCGGCAGGAGGCCGCGGAGGACTCGCTCTGGAGCCGCGTCCGGGAACCGTTGCGGGCCCGGATCCTGCCCGCGGACTCCGCCGACACCGCCCTCTCCGGCGCCCTGCAACGCGTCGTCGCCGACGGCCTGCTGGAAGCGGTGATCACCGAAACGCCACTCAACGGGAACGGAATCGCTCAAAACGGCGATCCGATCGGCGGTGAACTGGTGCCGGTGGGCGAGGCCCTCGGCTGGGGCGTGGCCGAGCACGTCGTGTTCGACGCCGCGCGGGCCAACGTGCGCCGCGACACCAGGATGGAGGCCGAGCGCTTCTCGATCGACGGCACCGAGCTCGTCGCCCTCTTCAGCCCGAGCCACTACACCGCGACGCACGTGCTCTGGCTCGCCGAGCACCTGGCCGGCATGCCCGGCTACATCGAGGCCAACGGCGCGCTGGTCGTTCTGCCGCACCGGCACCTGATCGCCGTGCACCCCATCGAATCGGCGGCCGTGGTCGCCGCCGCCGGAACGCTGCTGCGCTTTGCCGCCAAGCAGTTCGAGACCTGTCCCGGGCCGATCTCCGACCAGCTGTACTGGTGGCAGGGCGGGACGCTGACCCGGCTACCCTCCGACAGTGTGGGGGAGACCCTCCAGCTCTTCCCCAGCGACCGGTTCGCCGCGCTCCTTGACCGGCTGCGCATCGGCGGCGGGCACCCCGGCGTCAACTGACTCCGGTGCTCCCGGCGCTCCCGGCTCGGCCGCGGCGGCCGCGGCCTCCTGTGCCGCGATCAGCCGGTCGCCGGCCTCCCGCCGGATCAACAGGAACCAGGTCACCGGCATCACCACGGCGAAGACCCACCACTGCACCATGTAGGCGATGTACATCGTGTTGTCGTAGGTCGGGTTCGGCACCGGCTGGGCGGCGCCGGCGGCCGTGTTCGCCGGAGTGCTCGACGTCAGCCTGATCGAGCCGTCACGCAGCGGACGCGGCACCCGCGAGGTGAGGTCGCCGCGCGTGATCAGCGCGATCTCGCCCGCCGGAAGCTGCGCCGTGTCGTCCTTGATCCGCGTGTTCGCCGTCGTCTCATCCGGCTGGAGCGAACCGGACACCGTGACCGTCCCGGACGGCACCGGCGGGAACGCGGGCGCCGTCGTCGCCATCCCCGTGTTCGCTTCGGGCACCCAACCCTGGTTGACCAGCACCGCCGTGCCGTCGGCCAGCACCAGCGGGGTCACCACGAACCAGCCAGGCTGCTCGTTCTGCGAACGGTTGCGGACCATGAACTGGTGCGCCGTGTCGTAATGGCCGGTCGCCGAGACCATCTTCCATTGCTGGCCCTGCGTGACCGTGTGCCCGGTCGGGTCGACCGAGTCCAGCGGCACCGGCGCGGCGGCCAGCGCGCCGAGCACCACACCCTGCGAGGCGGCGTGGTCCTTCCACAGGTCACGCTGCCACTGGCCGAGCCCGATGAAGGCCGGGATCAGCACAAACCAGGTCAGCGCGTGGAAAGCCAGCCACTTCGGCGTGAAGACAAAGCGGTACGAGCGCACCGAACGACGGTACAACGCGGGCCGGGCGGGTTCAGCACCGGGCTCGGTGACCCCTTGCGCGACGGCTCGTTTCTCTGGTTGTTGTACAGCTACGAGGGCGCGTCCGCGTCCGTGCCGAAGGGAAACCCACCATGATCAAAGGCTTCAAAGAGTTCATCATGCGCGGAAGCGTCGTCCAGCTGGCGGTCGCGGTGGTCATGGGTGCGGCCTTCGGCGCGGTGATCACCTCGCTGGCCTCGGACGTCATCATGCCGCTGATCACCGCGATCTTCGGCAAGCAGGACTACACCAAGCTGCTGTTCACGGTGAACCACTCGCAGATCTTCTACGGCAAGTTCATCACCGCCGTGATCTCCTTCCTGCTGATCGCCCTCGGCGTCTACTTCCTGATCGTCGCCCCGCTCAACCACTTCGAGAAGATGCGCAAGCGCCGCCAGGGCGTCCCGGACGTGCCCCCGCCCGCCGAGACCGAACTCGAACTGCTCGCCCAGATCCGCGACGCGCTGCGTGACGGCCGCGCCCCGTCCGCCGGCGTCGGCACCGGCTTCGAGCGGGAGTAGCCGTTCAGGCAACGGATCCGCTTACCGGGTCTGCACGTCCGGTGCCCCGACACGGACACCGGACGTGTCAGACTTCGGGCATGAATTCCCAAGGGGGCATGAGCTCCATCGGCGGCCAGGCGCGCGTGCGTATATCCGCCTCGGCTAAGGGCGCGGCCCGCGTCATCAAGCGCGGCTGGAAGTGGAACCCGGATGTACGCACCGGCGACCAGCTCACCCTCGGCGAACGTGCTGCCGACAAGATGCGCAACGGCATGGGCTCGTGGGCCTTCGTGTTCACCGCCTGCGCGTTCCTGGCGCTGTGGATGATCGTCAACGGCCTGATCGCGCACGAGCACCACCACACGTTCGATCCGTACCCCTTCATCCTGCTCAACCTCGTGCTCTCCTGCGTCGCCGCGCTCCAGGGCGCCATCCTACTGATCGCCGCCAAGCGCAGCGACCAGATCTCCAGCGAGCTCGCGCAACACGACTACGAGGCCGACGTCGCGTCGCACGAGCTGCTGCAAACCCTCACCGTCAACTTCGCCGCGCTCGCCGAGCAGCACGACGCGATGAACAAGCAAGTCTGTGCTCTGATGGAGATGGTCCAGCGGCTGGTCGCGCCCGAGGAGGCGTAGGCAGCGCGGCGACCCCTTAGGCCGACGCGGCAGTCAGCGCGGACAGCTCCTCTTCCGACAGCTCCAACTCGGTGAACGGCAGCAGTTCGAGCAGCTGCTGCGGCGTGCGCGCCGACGCGATCGGCGCAGCGACCGTCGGCTGCGCGGCAAGCCACGCCAGCGAAACCGCCGCCACCGTCGTACCGTGCGCCGCCGCTACCTGATCCAGCGCATCCAGCACCCGGTACCCGCGCTCGTTGCGGTACGGCGCGACACCGCCTGCACGGACCGAGTCGACTTCCACGCCGGGCCGGTACTTACCGGCGAGGAAGCCGCGCGCCAGACCGTAGAACGGCACGCCGGGCACGCCTTCCCGCTCCAGCACCGGCACCAGGTCCCGCTCGTACTCGGCGCGCTCCAGCAGGTTGTAATGGTTCTGCAGCGCCGAGTATCGAGCCAGCCCCTCGCGCTCGGAAATCGCAAGCGACTCGGTCAGCCGCGGCGCCGTGAAGTTCGATGCGGCGATGTACCGCACCTTGCCCTCGCGCACGAGCGCGTCGAACGCACCGAGAGTCTCCTCGATCGGTGTGTTCGGGTCGTCTGCGTGTGCGTAGTACAGATCGATGTAGTCCG
>NZ_DASRBQ010000009.1:0-72510 GCF_035653575.1 Actinocrinis sp. | reverse complement strand
CCCGGAAACGGGGCGGTCCCCGGCATCACGGGGGGGATGCGATGCCGGGGACCCTTCCGGCGGGAACGAATCCACACGCCGGGTGATGGATCAGACGGGGTGGGGTGTCTGATCATGAGCTAGTGTGTCAGCTTCGCCCGGTGGGGGGAAGGCCTGCATCGTTTAGCTCAGGCAAAATCGGTACCAGGGTTTTCTCTGGTCTCCGGCGTATGGTGGTTCAGCCCGCTGAGCCCGGCCCTCAAGCCTCTTCGGCATCCGCCGCCTCACCAGCCGCTGAGCCGGAATCCGGCGCCGAATCGCCCGGCTCGCGCGCCGGGAGCAGGGCGCGCACAGAGGTGATCGTGTCGGCGTCCGCGGCGTCCTTGTCCGGGCGGTAGCGCAGCACGCGGGCGAAGCGCAGCGCGACCCCGCCGGGATAGCGCGGGCTGACCTGCACCCCGTCGAGCTCGATCTCGACGACCAGTTCAGGCCGCAGGTACACGGTCCAGTCGGTGCGCCGCTGCTCGATCTTGGGGAACTGCTCGGTCTGCCAGGCCAGCAGCTCGTCGGTGAGGCCCTTGAAGGTCTTGCCGACCATGATCGGCGGACCGCCGTCCGGGTCGCGCGCGCCGAGGTGCAGGTTGGACAGGTACCCGGTGCGGCGGCCGTGGCCCCATTCCGCGGCGAGGACGACCAGGTCGAGGGTGTGCACCGGCTTGACCTTCTGCCAGGAGCGACCGCGGCGGCCGGCCGCGTAGGGCGCGTCGAGCGCCTTGACCATGACGCCTTCGTGTCCCGCTGCGAGCGCCGCCGCGAGCAGATCCTGCGCCTCGTCCTGGCTCGGCCGGTACGCGCCGGGGATGACGTATGGCCCGGCGACGCGCTGCAGGGCGGCCTGGCGTTCGGTCAGCGGCGCGTCGAGCAGGTCCACGCCGTCGAGATGCAGGCAGTCGAAGAAGTACGGATGCAGCAGCAGATCGCGCTCGGAGGTGGCGCCGAAGCGGCTCATCGTCTCCTGGAACGGCCGCGGCCGGCCCTCGTCGGTCAGCGCCAGGGTTTCGCCGTCGAGCACCAGCGTCTCGCAGGGCAGCGCGCGGACCAGTTCGACGAGCTCTGGCACGCTTGTGGTGATCTCTCGCAGCGTTCTGGTGAAGATGTTGACCTGCTGGCCGCGGCGGTGCACCTGTATTCGCGCGCCGTCCAGCTTGTACTCGACGCTCACCTCGCCGAGTTCGGTGAGCGCGTCCGGCAGCGACTCGGCCGGAGAAGCGAGCATCGGGCGTATCGGCCGGCCGATCTGCAGGGCGAAGGCGGCGAGCGCGTCCGGGCCGCCGTGCAGCGCGGCCGCGGCGGTGTCGGGCAGCGAGCCGGAGAGCATGAAGGCCCGGCGGACCTGTTCACCGGGCACGTCCGCAGCCTTGGCGACCGCGTCGAGCATGACGCCTTCGAGCGCGCCCTGCCGCAGCTCACCGGTAAGCAGCCGCAGCAGGAAGTTCTGCTCCTCTGCGGTGGCGGCCCGCAGCAGTGCGCCGAGCAGCTCGCCGCGACGCCCGCGCGAGCCGGTTCCCGAGGTGCCCGCGAGGCTTTCCAGGGCGGTGTCCACCTCGCCGACGGTCAGCGTGGGCTCGGCGGCAGGTGCCGCGTCCAGCTGGACCAAAGTGCGCCATCCGGTCCCGAAGCGCCCCTGCAGCGGCACGCCGACGAGGAACGCCACGACGACGCGAACCGCGGCCGGAGCCTGCTCGCTCGAGGCGGCGGCGCGCAGGATGCCGGCCAGCGCGTCGACCTTGGCCAGGCGCGACCGAGTCGCCGCGACGGCGGCGGAGACTTGGACGACCTCGGCGAAGAGCATGTCCCCATGGTGCCGCGAGGCACTGACAGATCGCTCGCGGAGGAAGAAAGCGGCTGGTCAGCAGGGGAGAGCAAGGTGCTCGCATAGCCTGGGCGGCCGCCGGGACCGGCCGCTGAAACGGACCGCGCCGCCAGGCCTGGGCCCGGTTTGGAGAGTGGCCCAGGCGAGAGGTTCCAAACCGGGCCTAGGACGCGGCCAGGCGGGCGAGGGAGTCGCCGGTGAGGCGGAAGATCGTCCACTCGTCCATCGGCACCGCGCCGAGCGACTTGTAGAAGCCGATCGACGGCTCGTTCCAGTCCAGCACCGCCCACTCGACCCGGCCGCAGCCGCGCTCGACCGCGATCTGCGCGAGCCGGGTGAGCAGCGCACGGCCGTGCCCTTCACCGCGGGCGTGCGGCTTGACGTACAGGTCTTCCAAGTAGACGCCGTGTCGGCCGAGCCAGGTGGAGAAGTTCAGGAACCACATCGCGAAGCCGACCGCTTCACCGGTGTCGTCGTTCTCGGCGATGAGCGCGTACACGGCGGGATTCTCACCGAACAGCGCGGTACGCAGATGCTCCTCGGTTGCTGTCACCTCGTGGGGAGCACGCTCGTATTCGGCGAGCTCGCGGATCATGGTGAGGATTGCCGGTACGTCGTCCGAAGTGGCGGTTCTGATCATCGGTCCAGGGTAACGGTGCCCGGAGCGGCCGGGCGCAGCGCCGGGGCCGCCAGCGCGACCGCCATCACCAGCACGACCGGGATCGCGAGCGCCGCCGGCAGCCCGACGAGTTCCGCGACGCCGCCGATGACGATCGGCCCGACGACGAAACCGATGAAGCCGAGGCTGGCAACGCGCGCGATCGCCTCGCCCGCGCGGGCCGGATCGCGGCTACCCGCCGTGGAGAACACCTGCGGAACGATGCAGGACAGGCCCGCGCCCAGGCACGCGAAGCCGATGACTCCGGCAATCGGCGCGTTGACGAGCAGTCCGGCGGCGAGGCCGACCGAGGCGAGGACACCGCAGCCGCGCACTAGGCGGACGGGCCCGAGTGCCGCGGTGAGCCGGTCCCCCACCAGCCGGCCCGCGGTCATCGCGATCGCGAACGCGGCGTAGGCGGTGGCGGCGAATCCGGCGCTGGTGTGCAGATTGTCGCGCAGATAGACCGCGCTCCAGTCCGCCGCCGCGCCCTCTCCGACCAGGCAGCAGAACGCTAGCGCGCCCAGGAAGAGGATCGCGCCGGACGGAGCGAGGAAAGTCCGCAGGCGGGTGAGCGGAGACGGAGACGAAGAAGGCGCCGGAGACGAGGTGGTGCGGGTGGAAGGTGGCGTCGAGTCAGCAGGCTGCGGTGACTGCGGCTCAGCGGGACCGGCTCCGTTCAGGGCTGTCATCGCCTGTTGCGATAGAGCCCATCGCGATGACCAGCCGACTCCAAGCACGACCAGCCCCGTGACGGTCGCGAAGCTCACCGCCGGGCCAAGCCCGGCGCGCGCGTACACGCCGCCTAGCGCGGAGCCTATGAAGCCGCCGATGCTGTACACCGCGTGAAACGAGGAGATGATCGGCCTTCCCCAGGCGCGTTGCACCTCGACCGCGTTCGCGTTCATCGCGACGTTGAGCGTGCCGTGCACCGCGCCAAAGCCGAACAGCGCCAGCACGAGCAGCGGCAGGTCCGGCGCGAACGCCGGGCCGAGCAGCAGCGCGCCGTCCACGAGCGCGGCCGGAAGCATGACGCGCCTGCTGCCGTATCGGTCCACGAGCCGGCCCACCGCCTGCATGCCGACGATCGCCCCGGCGGCGAAGGCGAGCAGCGCCAGGCTGAGCTGGCCGTCGCTGACGCCGAGCCGCTGCTTGACGGCCGGGATCCGTGCGGTCCAGGAGCCGAGGATGACGCCGTAAAGGAGAAACAGCAGCGCGACCGCGATCCGGCCACGCAGCAGCGGGTGTTCTCTCAGGGCTCTCATGCCGAACGCCACGCGGGGAGCGGCGTCGGTCTTGGTCATCCGGCCACGGTAGCGCGTGGCGTTCGGCATGAGTACGGGATTATTCGGTCAATGGGTTAGGCGAGCGGTGGTTGCGTTACGACGTCGAACAGGCGGCTCCGTTGAGCGTGAAGGCCGTCGGCGTCGCGTCGCTGCTTGTCCAGGTGCCCTGCCAGCCGACCGAGACGGTTCCGCCTGGACTGATCGTCCCGTCGTAGGAGACGTTCGTGGCGGTGACCGCTGTTCCGCTCTGCGTCACCGTCGTGCTCCAGGCATTGGTCACCTTCTGGTCGCCGGGATAGGCGAACTTGAGTGTCCAGCCATTGATGGTTGATGTGCCGGTGTTCTTGATGGTCAGGTTCGCGACGAAGCCGCCGGGCCACTCGCTGGACTTCACGTACGAGACGTTGCACGTCGCGCCGCCGGTGCTCGCGCTCGGCGAGGCGGAGGGCGAAGACGACGGGGAGGAGGAGGGAGAGGCGGACGGGGACGAGGACGGCGAGGACGACGGGCTCGTGCTCGGGCTCGCCGAGGGGCTGCCGGAGCTGCCGCTGCCCGAGATCACGTACGTCACCAGCGAACGCGCCGGAATGCTGGCGCTGAACGATCCGCCGGAGAGCGGGATCGCGGTCTGCGCGGCCGCGTTGTTCGAGCCGTTGGTCAGCACCGGCGTCACGGTTCCGCTGGTGATGCCGGCGTTCTGCAGCGCGTAGCTGACCGTGTCGGCGCTGTTCGCGGTGTTGAGTACGACCACTGCGACGGTGCCGTCGGTGTTCTTGTACGCGCTGAGGTTCAGGCCGCTGTCCGCGGTGGTGGCGGCGATGCGGGTCGCGCCGGGGTGGATGTAGCGGCTGTAGTTGGCGAAGGCCCAGAGCCGGCCGGTCGGGATGACCGAGGAGCCGTTGATCTCCAGCAGGCCCTCGTTGTCGCCGTTCTCGGACGGGGTGGTGCTGCCCCACCAGTACAGGAAGGCGCTCAGGTTCGCGCCGGTCAGGCCCTGGTGGATGTGCTGCGCCCAGGTGAAGCCGGAGGCGTCGCTGCCGTCGTCCCAGGCCGAGTTGAAGCCGTCGAACGTGGACCACTCGGTCTGCCAGGTCGGCTTGCTCCAGCCGGACAGCGGCGAGGTCGGCGCCGCGGTGTAGCCGTGGCTGGTCAGCACCTTGGTATACGAGTTGGCGGTCGAGTCACTCGCGATCGCGGACGCGTACTGGCTCGCGTAGTCCCAACCCTCCGTCGCGCAGCACTCCACCTGCGTGGACAGGCCGGAATTCGCCACGGCGGGGCCGAGCGTGTCGAGCAGCTGCGCGGTCTGCGACGGGCTCAGCTGCATGCTGTCGTAGCTCGTCGAGAGGTTGGCCTCGTTCTCGGGACCGATGTAGGTGAGCGGGACGCCCGCGGCCGCATAGTCCTGGGCGTACTGGACCAGGTAGTTGGAGTACGCCTGCACCCAGTTGCCGCTACCGCACGTGGCACCGGTCAGGCCGCACACCGCTCCGCCGTTGCTGGTGGAGTTGTTGGTCTTCATGAACGCGGGGGCGCTCCAGGCGTCGGCGAAGACGTTGTTGACGCCGTAGAGGCTCTTGATCTGCTGGGCGAACCACAGCTGGCCCTGGTCCTGGTTGATCGAGGCCAGCGACACGTACGACGGGGCGGCGGTGGGGCTGCCCGGCGAGGTCGGCTCGATGGTGCTGCCCGAGTCGGCGCTGATCTCGTTGCGCAGCATGGTCAGTCCGGCTCCGGAGGTCGGGCTGTAGAGCAGGCTGAGCACCTGCTGCTGGACCGCTGCGGAGGCGCTCATGACCGTCGACGCTTCGCCGAAGGCCTCGGAGGCACCGAATCCGGTAATGCTCTGATATGTCGTCGCCCCGTTGATCGTCACGGTTCCGGCGGCGTAGGCCGATTGCGACTGCGACACGGCGATGGTCAAGCCACTGGCGACGAGCAACACGGCGAGCGGCGCGCGTACCGCGTTCCAGCGGCGCGCCGTGATGTGGGCAACCCGTTCGGTCGTGGACACGGCGGCGCGCCCTCCCTTCTCGACGGCCGGCCGGACCTCGTGTCTGACCAGCCAGGGAGAAGGTACGAAGGGCGCCGCGGGGACTCAACGGGAAGCGCTCTGCGGGCGGAGTACGGCCAGCATGACCGTGAATCTTTCACGGATCGGCGCCGCACCCGTCGGAAAAGTCGAGCTCAGGACCCGAACTTCCACAGCACGCCGTGCCCGGCTTCCGAGTGCAGGGTGAGGAACGCGAAGACGGCAAGGTCTGCGACGCCGAGCACGATCGCCAGCACGGCGCGGCCGCGGCGCGGGTTGGCGCCGCGCAGCGCGGCGATGCCGAGGCCGATCGCGAGCGGGCCGAGCACGAGGTTGCCGACCAGCAGCCCGACGAGCCCGCTGATGAACGCGACGACGGACTTGCCGCTGTTGTCGCGGGCCGTGTCGCGGGTCTGGCCGTTCGAGGCGACAGTGCGGTTCAACGAGGCTGTGTGGTTCGACGAGACAGCGCGGTTTGACGAGACAGCGCGGTTCGACGAACCGGCGTGGTTCGAGATGAGGTCAGCCACGACGCACCCCCTTGCGGAAGAGGCTGGTGTTGGACAGGGCGGTGCGGGCCGCGAACAGGAGCAGCCAGCCGCCGATGAGCGCCGTCAGCGCGAGCGCGACGGGCCCAGAGACGAGGGACAGGGCGCCCATGATCAGGGCGAACACGGTGAGTCCCGCCATCAGGAGAATCATGGTTCCGCCTTCCGGGCCGCGGTTGGGTCGCGACCGGTAGCAGTGGCAGCGACAGCTAGGCGTCGTCGCCTAAATCCGTAACAGTTGTTCACTGAAATCCAGGATACCCTGCCACGAGTGGGAGAACAGTCGTTTACCGAGTGAGTTGGGCCACATGAGCCATCCGCACCGCGAAAAGGCAGGTCCGGCGCCCGCCGACATCAGGCTCGGGACGCTTGGCGCCGCGTTTGACGTCGAGGCCGGGGCCGAGGACGAAGCCGAGCTGGAGACCGGGGCCACGGCCGAGGCTGGAACGGCGCACGCCAGCGGAACCGAGGTCGCCGCCGGCGTCCGGCAGGTGCGAAAGCAGCGGACCCGCCAGGCACTGCTCGACTCCGCGCTTCAACTGCTGGAGCAGCAGAGCCTCAGCAGCCTCGGCTTGCGCGAGGTCACCCGTGCTGCGGGCATCGCTCCGGCCGCGTTCTATCGGCACTTTCCCGACATCGCGGCGCTCGGCGTCGCGCTGGTCGAGGAGTCCTTCGGCAGCTTGCGCGCCATGGTGCGGGAGATCCGCGCGCAGGGCGGTGACGTGGACGACGTGATCGGCCGGTCCGTGGACGTGATCGCCGAGCACGTGCACGAGCAGCCCGCGCACTTCCGCTTCCTCGCCCGCGAGCGCCACGGCGGAGTCGCGGCTGTGCGCGCCGCCATCGCCGCCGAACTGGACGGCTTCGTGCGCGACCTGGTCGAGGACCTGTCCGCGCAGCCGGATTCGACGGGCTGGTCGGCGAACGAGATCCGTATCTTGGCAGAGCTCTACGTCAACCACACGATGCTGACCGCGACCGCGATCCTGGAGGCGACGACCGGCGAGCCGCGCCTCGGCGTGGAGCCGACCGAAGTGGGGGGCGGGGTAAGTGCGGCCGGCATTGAAACGCACGCCGGCACCGGGACACGGCAGAACGAGCAGGCCATCGTGGAAGCGGCACGCATGCAGCTGCGACTCATCTCGCTCGGCCGCCGCCACTGGCTCGACGAACGCCCTCACCACCAGCGCCCCGAGACCTGACGGGGCGTAAGTTGCACCACCTAACTCGACATGTGCGGCCCGCAGTCGGCTTCGCCCACCACGAGCGCACACCGCAATCTGACGGAGCGTAAGCAGCAGCCCGCCACTCAACCCTCTCGGCCAGCCCCACTGGCTCGACGAATGTCCTCACCACCGCCCGCTGAAATCTGACGGAGCGTAAGCTGTCGCCACCGCCGCGCGACCCCATGCGGCGCGGCGCTCGCGATGATCGCCCGGCGAGCGCGTTGCGGGATGGTGCGAGTTTCATCTCGAACCGCTGGTCGCACGCCCGTTCGCGAGGCACGTTTGACAGCGGTGGTCCGTACCGGGATCCTGATCCCGTGAGAGCGCTCTCAAGGTCGGCGCTCCGTACACGGCCGCGCTCGCGTCACCGGGCTCGGTCGGCGAATAATACGGTCAGTGGTCGGCCCACGACAGCGCGCTTTCGGTGAGCGCGACGACGCGGGGCTGTCGGGTGCGGCGCGGGGTGTACCCGGCTGCGGTCGGGCCACCGGAAGAGGGGATTCCCCATGACAGTCACCGCGGGAGCCGCCCGAGTCGGAGTTGGGACGCAGGGGGCCGCGGCGACCGCCGCTCCGCCGCGCCGTTTCCCGGCCGGCTTCCACTGGGGGGCGGCCTCGTCCTCCTACCAGATCGAGGGCGCCTGGAACGAGGACGGTCGCGGCCCGTCGATCTGGGACACCTTCTCGCGCACGCCGGGCAAGGTGCGCAACGGCGACACCGGCGACGTGGCCATCGACCACTACCACCGCTACCGCGAGGACGTGCGGATCATGGCCGACCTCGGCCTGACCGCCTACCGCTTCTCCACTGCCTGGCCGCGGGTGCAGCCCACCGGCAGCGGCCCGGTCAACGCGCGCGGCCTGGACTTCTACGAGCGGCTCGTCGACGAGCTGCTCTCCTTCGGCATCACGCCGTTCCTGACGCTCTACCACTGGGATCTGCCGCAGGCGCTCGAGGACCAGGGCGGCTGGACCAACCGGGAGACCGCGCTGCGCTTCGCCGAGTACGCCGAGCACGTCGCGCGCCGGCTCGGCGACCGGGTCGAGTTCTGGACCACGCTGAACGAGCCGTGGTGCTCGGCCTATCTGGGTTACAGCAGCGGGAAGCACGCCCCCGGCCGGATCGACCAGGCCGCGTCGCTGGCCGCGGTGCATCACCTCAACCTCGCGCACGGCCTCGGCGTCCAGGCGGTGCGCGCGACCGTCGGCGCGGCGGCGCAGTTGTCGGTGACGCTGAACCTGTGCGCGGTCCGGGCGGCCAGTGACAGCCCCGAGGACCAGGAGGCCAAGCGCCGCATCGACGGAGTCGCGAACCGGCTGTTCCTCGACCCGATGCTGCGCGGCGAGTACCCGGCGGACGTGCTGGCGGACACCGCGGGCATCACCGACTGGTCGTTCATCCGCGACGGCGACCCGGCGCAGATCAACGCCCGGCTCGACGCCCTAGGCATCAACTACTACACGCCGCTGACCGTGGCGGCCCCCGACGGCAGCGGCCACGTCGAAGAGGTGACCGACCACCCCGGCTGCGGCGACCTCACCTTCCCGCCGGTGGACCTGCCGCGCACGGTGATGGACTGGCCGATCGACGCGGACGGGCTGCACGAGCTGCTGCTGCGGGTGCACCGGGACTACGACGGCATCCCGATGCTCATCACCGAGAACGGCATGGCGAACGACGACTACGTCGGCCCGACCGGCGAGGTGCACGACCCGGAGCGGATCGCGTACGTGTCCGACCACATCGACGCGGCGGCGCGCGCCATCGAGGACGGGGTCGACCTGCGCGGATACTTCCAGTGGTCGCTGCACGACAACTTCGAGTGGGCTTACGGGTACGGCAAGCGCTTCGGCATCGTGTACGTCGACTACCCGACGCAGAAGCGGATCCTGAAGAGCTCCGCGCACTGGTACCGCGACTTGATCGCGCAGGAGCGGGGCCTGGCGCAGTAGCGCGTCCTGCTCGGCTCGGCAAGAACCAATCAGGTCTCTGTCTCCCGTTCAACGGGAGACAGAGACCTGATTGGTTTCGTGGCGATCCGGGCGGTCAGCCCGCCGGGTACGTGTCTCCGGTCGCCCAGTCGGTGCCGATGACGACGGTGACCTCGGTGTAGGTGTTCGACTGGGTGAGGTTCGCGGTCGGCACGGCGAGGGCCTTGGCCACGGCCGCGGCCGAGTCGGCGCGGGTCGACGGGTAGAAGATCTTCGTGGCGGTGGTCTTCGTCATGTTGCCGCCGACCGTGGCGAGCGCGAAGCCGTCCTTCACCAGCGCGGCCTTGATCATCGAGGCGCGCTGGCTGATGCCGCTGGCGTTGAACACGGCGACGTGGACGCGCGCGACGTCGACGGCGGCCGCCCCGGTCGTCCCGGGCGCGGAGGCCGAGGCGGACGGCGAGCCCGACCCGTTGGTCATCGCGCCGTTCGTCGCGCTGGCGGAGGCCATGGCGCCCGCGTCCGGAGTGGTCGTGGTCTGGTTCATCGGGCCCTGAGAGGCGGAGGTCGGGTCCGCGACCGCGCCGCTACCGGAATTCCCGGACGGCCGGGTGACGAAGTAGGCGATCAGCGCGAGCACCACGACGCCGACGGTGCCGCCGATGATCATCAGCTTCCGGTTGCCGCCCGCGGCGCCGTTGTTGCCGCCGTGCTCCCCTCTGCCGCTGCCGGCGCCGTGCGAACTGCGGCCGTGGGCGGAGCGGCCGCGCGGGCTTTCCTCGTCGTCGAGGTCGATGTCGCGGTTCGTGCGGCCCTCAGCGCGGGCGGCGCGGCCGGCCTCAAGCCGCGACTGGCGCGGTATCGATCCGGTGGACGGCTCGTCGGTCGCGGAGGAAGGCAGGCCGCCGGACGGCGACCGTGTGCCGGGCCACGCGTCGGATCCGGGTGCACCCGGTCGCTGCGCGCCGGAGCCCGACGGACGCGAGCCGGAAGGCGGCGGCGGGGATGAGGAGGGGCCGGGTGAAGCCGCGAAGGGCGCCGCGGGGATGTCACTGCGCGAGTCGCCGGGGCGGGTGCCTCCGGCAGGGTACTGACCCGGTCGCGGGCCGTCGGGCCGTGGCTGGCCCGGGCGCAGGCCTTCCGGGCGGGGTGGCTCAGAACGCGAAGTCTCGGGACGGAACGCGTCGGGGCGCTGGCCGTCAGGTCCTGCGGCGTCGGGGCGGGGCGGGGCTTCGAACGCGGGGCCGCCGAATTGCGCGGTGCGGTGCTGGCCCGAGTCGAAGTAGTCGCCGCCGCCGCGGGTCGGGAACTGGCCGGAATCGAACCGGTCCGGGTCGAACTGGCTGGTGGGGCTCTGACCGGTTGGGCGCTGACCGCTTGGGCGCTGTCCGGTGGGCTGCTGTCCCGTAGGGCGCTGACCGGTGGGCTGCTGTCCCGTAGGGCGCTGACCGGTGTCCGCGGGATTCGGTGCGAAGGCGTTCGGCTCGAACGGCTTCGGCTCGAACTGTGTGCGGTCGAACTGTGCTGAGGCGAATTGCCCGGAAGCGAACTGGCCGGTACTGGACGCGCCCGCGTCGAACTGGCCGGTCTTGAACTGCCCGCTGTCGCCGCGGCCGCGCCTGGTCGGATCGGAGATGCGGGGCAGATCGGCGCCGGTGGGCAGGTCACCGAAGTCGGGCTGCGGTGGGCGATCCGCCTCGGCGCTGTCGGGAGCTGCGCCGTGCCGCGCCCTCGTCGGCAGCGGCGGTCCGTCTAATCGCGGCTGGGCCTGCGGCGGGATCGGAGTCGGCGGCTGGAACGACGACGTCGGCGAGGACGGTCCGGAGGGCGGCGGCGTGCCGGTCGGCGTCGGCGACGGCACGGGTCCCGGCGGCAACGCGGCGTGCGGACGCGCTTGCCTCGGCAGGTAGCCGTGTCCGGGGGCCGACTGCGGTTGTGGCGGGCGCGGCGGCGTCAGCTGCGGCGACGGCGCTTGACCGTGCGGCGGCACCGGCTGCATCGGGTTCGGCGCGGAGATCGCGCCCGGTCCCGGATGCGGCGGCTGCGGTGGGAAGGACGTGGACGGCAGCGCCGGCTGCACGCGGCTCGGCTGCGGGCGCGGCGGTTCGGGGGTCTCCTCGCGCTGGTAGACCGGCCGGAAGTCGTCCTCGCGCGGCACGCCGACGCCGCTCGGCAGCCCGGAGGCCGCCCCGGCTTCCGGCGAACTGCCGCCGAGCCAGCTCTCAGAGCCCTGCTGCGGCGCCGCGTCCAGCCGCCGGGTACCCGGGCCCGGCCGCTGCGGCGCCGGGTCCCCCGATCGGTGCTGCGCCGCGTCCGGCCGCGCTTCGTCAGGGCTCTGCCGGGACGGTCCGCGCCACGCGTGGGAGCCCTGGGCGTCAGGGCTCTGCCTCGCGTACTCGGTCCTGCGGTCGACGCTCGCCTGGCCGCCGGCACTCGGCCGCAGCCACGAGTCCGCCGACGCCTCCGGTGTGGCCGCCGCCTCGGCGCCCGCACCGGAGCCTGCGGCGGGCTCGGTCCCGGCCTCCTGCTGCCACGGCTGCTGCCGGTCCCAGGGGCGTTGCAGCTGCTGCTGGCGCTGCCACTCCCGGTAAGCCTCCGACAACCCGTCGTCGCCCCCGGCGCCGTGCTCGCCGCCCTGATACCAGCCGCGCTCGTCGCTCATCGGCCCGGATCCCTTCCGCGCCAGCCGACGGCCTCGGCCGGACCGCGTCCGGGCCGACCTCGAAGACCGACTAACCGACTAACCGTTGTCTGCGTGTGCCAGTTGACTGTAGCGGCTGTCCGGTTGTTCAGTCACTGGTCCTTCGGTCAGTCCGATGCGGCGATGCGCCGCGCGCAGCCAGCTCGGGGCGTACCAGATGCGCTCTCCGGCGAGCGCGGTGACCGACGGCACGAGCACCCCGCGTATCAGGGTCGCGTCAAGCAGCACGGCGAGTCCGGCGCCGAGCCCGAGCATCTGCAGGAAGCTGACGCTGCTGGTCCCGAAGGCGAAGAAGGTGACCGCGAGCAGTCCGGCGGCCGTGGACACGATCCGTCCGGTGCGAGCCAGGCCGTGCACGACCGCGGTGGTCGTATCTGCGCCCTGATCGTGCATCTCCTTGATACGGCTGGTAAGGAAGACCTCGTAGTCCATCGACAGGCCGAAGGCGAGGCAGAGTGCGAGCACTGTCATCGAGGTGTCCATCGGCCGCGGCGTGGCGGCCAGCAGGGAGGTGAGATGGCCGTCCTGGAAGACCCAGGTCATCACGCCGAGCGCCGCCGACAGGCTCAGACCATTGACGATCAGGGCCCGGAGGGGCTGGATCACGCTGCCGGTGAACAGGAACAACAGCAGGAAGGTGGCGATCACCACGATCAGCAGCGCCCAGGGCAGGTGCGACCCGATCGAGCTCTTGGCGTCGACCAGCGCCGCGGTGCGCCCGCCGACCAGCGTCCCGACATGATCCGGCCCAGGCAGTGCTCTGATGTCGCCGACGAGCTGCTGCGCGGCCGACGAAGTCGGGTCGGGCGCGATGACGACCGTGTACCGCTGCGCCGCCGCGTTGCCGAGTGCCGCGTTGCCGGGGTCACCCTGCGCGGCCTGACCGGCCGCGAAGGTTCCGGCGCTGCTGTCGACTCGGACGACGCCGGGCAATGTCGAGAGCTGACGCGCGTAGTTGGCGTTCGCGGCGGTGGACGCGACGGGTCCGGAAGTGATCACGTTGACGGTCGTCGCGGTGTTGCCCGAGAAGTCCGCGCTGACGGCTTCGGAGACCTGCCGGCTGGACATCCCGGGCCGCAGCACGGTCTGGTCCGGCGTGCCGAAAGTCACACCGAGCAACGGGGACGCGGCGACCAGAAGCACGGCCAGCACCGGCAGCGCGGCAAGCACCGGCCGACGGGTGACGCCGCGGGCGATCCGGCCCCACAGCGGCGAGGCGTCTCCGCGCCCTGATGCGGCCCAGCGCAGGCGACCCGCGTTGACCCGGTGCCCGAGGAGCGCGAGCAGCGCCGGGATGACGATGACCGTGCTGATCGCGGCGATCAGCGCGACGCCGATACCCGCGAACGCGAAGGACTTGAGGAAGTACTGCGGGAAGATGAGCAGGGCGGTGAGCGCCACGGCGACGGTGGTCGCCGAGAACAGGACCGTGCGACCGGCCGTGGCCGTAGTGTGCACGACCGCCTCGCGCACGTCCTGCCCGGCGGCGAGCTGCTCGCGGAAGCGGCTGACCATCAGCAGCGCGTAGTCGATGCCGAGGCCGAGGCCGAGCTGGGTGGTCAGGCTGATCGCGTAGATGGACACGTTGGTGATCGAGCCGAGGATGAACAGCTCGGCGAAGGTCGCCAGGATCGCGATGCCGCCGATCGCCAGCGGCAGCAGCGCGGAGACCACGCTGCCGAAGGCGAAGATCAGCAGGATGAGGATGAGCGGCACGGCGATTCCCTCGGCCAGCGCAAGGCTCTTGCCTACCTGGGCGTTGACCTGCACGTTGACCGCCGCGTCGCCGCCGGCCAGGGCCGAGATCGCCGGACTGCCGATGCCCGCGCCGGGCGCCGTGTACGTGGCGATCAGGCTCTTGGCGCCGTCGGTGACCTGCTGGTCGTCGCCCTTGATGTGCAGCAGCACCATCGCCTGCGTGCCGTCCTTCGAACGCAGCGCCGGCGCCGGGGTGGTCCAGTAAGACGTGACGCGGTCGATCGTCGCGGTGCGTGCTTCGAGCGCGTTGCTCAGCCGCAGCCCGGCGCTCTGCACGTCCGGGGAATCGACCGTTCCGTGTTGCGCGCGCACGAGCAGGATCAGGTTGTCCTGGCCGCCGAAACGCGCGTCGATCTGGTGGGCGGCCTTCGTCGACGCCGAGTTCGGGTCGTCGAAGCCGCCGCCTTGCAGCTTTCCGAAAGCACCGACGCCGATCACCGCCGCCACTGCTAACAAAATGCCCGTCACCAGCAGCACGAGTCTTGCCCGCCGGTACATCAAATCGCCAAGCCGGTGAAGCATCCGTCCGCCCTCCATCGGTGGATCGCCGTCCCCTGTGTCACTGCCTGCCTGTGGCTGCTTGCTCGCCGCCACCTGCTGATGTCGCCACCGGCCTACCGCCGCGCTGCCGTCCGGCCTTGCCGGCAGTGGCCTTGCCCGTTGTCCGCTCCGCGCAGCGCCGTCATACTTGAGGCACCCAATGTGTACGTCGTTCACTTCGCGGGTAAGGCCACGGTACCGAGCAATGTGAACGACGTCAACATCCCGGAGTCCCGAAGGGCGCAGGTGATAATGGCGGGCATGAACGCGCACGCCGGGGCCGAGGCAGGCCCGAAAGCCGAGGCCGCCACCGGACTCGGCCGCGCGCGTTACCATCACGGCGACCTGGCCAACGCGCTGACCAGCGCGGCTGTCGCCCTGGCTCGCGAGGGCGGCCCCGACGCCGTGGTGCTGCGCGAGGCGGCGCGGCGGGTCGGAGTGTCCCCGGCTGCGGCGTATCGGCATTTCGCGGGGCACGACGACCTGCTGTACGCGGTCAAGTTGCGGGCGCAGCAGGAACTCGCCGACGCCATGGAGGCCCGCGTCAACGCCGCGGAACCGGAGGCGGATCCCGCCTTCGAGGCGCTACGCCGCCTTACCGCGGTCGGCTTCGCGTATCTGCACTTCGCACTTGAGGAGCCCGGCCTGTTTCGTACCGCGTTCTGCCACACTGCGCAGCCCGCGAGCGAGGCAGACGACGAGGTTCAGGCCGAAAGCGGTGATCACGGGCAGCCGGACGGTGCGGATGCGGATGGTGCGGCACCTGGAGTCAGGGATCTGCGTCGTTACCGCGCGTTCAAGATCCTGAGCGAGAGCCTCGACCTGCTCGTGCAGTTGGGTCTGCTGCGCCCGGAGCGCCGCCCCAACGCCGAGATCCCCGCCTGGGCGATGGTGCACGGCCTGGCCACCCTCCTGCTGGACGGCCCGCTCGATCTGGGTGACAAAGCAGCACAGGACGCCATATTGCAGATGGCCCTGGACAACGTCGTCAACGGGCTCGTGAACTGACGGTTCATCGCGCTCGCCGGGTGTGTCCAGCTGATCGGGATCTTACGAGTCGCCAAAGCTTGCACGGTTTCACCTGACCGTTACGCCGGACAGGCGATAATCCCGGGATGGACTCCGCGACGCCCGCACCCTCGATGCCGGGCACCCTTATCGCCGATCGGTACCGCCTCGTCCGGCCGCTCGGCGCGGGCAGCAGCGCGACCGTCTGGGAGGCCGCAGACACCGCGCTGGACCGAACCGTGGCGGTCAAGCTCCTGCACAGCTCCGCCCTCGCCGATCCGACCGAGCGCGAGCGGCTGCGGCGCGAGGCGCTCGCACTGGCCCGGCTGGCCCATCCCCGGGTGACCATCGTCTTCGACTATCTCGAGCAGGTGCAGCCGGACGGCAGTGTCCAGCCGGTGCTGGTGACCGAACTGCTGCACGGCGTCACGCTTTCCGAGCGGTTGCGAGTCGGCCCGCTGCCGATCGCCGACGCGGTCACCGTGTGCGCGCACCTGGCCGACGCGCTGCGGGCGGCACACGAGGCTGGGATCGTGCACCGCGACGTCAAGCCGGCCAATGTGGTGCTCACCCCGGCCGGCGCGAAGCTGCTCGACTTCGGCATCGCGCTGGCCGCAACCGATTCGAGCCTCACCGGCAGCATGGCCATCGGCACCCCCGCGTGCATGGCGCCAGAGCAGCTAACCGGGCGCGGAGCGGTGCCGGCGTCGGACGTGTACGCGCTCGGCTGTGTTCTCTACTGGTGCCTGACCGGGCGTCCGCCTTATGACAGCTCGAACGTCGCACAAGTCGCGGAAGGGCACGTATACGCACCGCCGCCGCCTCTGAACGTACCGGGCATCCCGCAGGGCGTCGTTGATGTGTATCTGCGCTGCATGGCCAAGGATCCGACGCAGCGCCCGAGTGCGGCCGACGTGTTCGCATTCCTTTCCCGGCCGATGACGAACGTACCGTCTACGCCGGAACGCACCATGGTGATGCCGTCATTCGACGTGCCGACGCAGCCAAGCACACTGCCGGGCCGGAGCCGCGCAGGAGCCGGCGCGGTCGGCGGCGGTCGTACCGGCGGCGGTTCAGGTCGGCGCCGTGGATCCGACGCGGGACTCAAACTGCTGATCGGCGCGCTGTTCGTCGCCGCGGCCGCCGCCGGGATCACCGCGCTGGTCCTGGACGGCCAGAATGCGAGCAACCGGGCCGGGAGTCCGCCGCCGTCCGCGAGCCAGAGCGCGGCCGGCTCGAGCGCGCCCGCCGCATCGCCGACCCCGGCTTCGCCCTCCCCCGTCGTCACCACGACTCCTGCCGCGAATGTCAACGCGGGGCTGGGCGACCCGGCCGCCGACCCGATCGGCTATCTCGAGGCCATGAAGGGTCAGATCGACGGCTTCATCGCGCAGGGCCAGGACACCATCGACCCGAACGCGGGCCGGGACCTGCAGAACTCCCTCAGCGACCTGGAGAACGCGATCACGGCCGCGCAGAACAACGGCGGCGGGAACCGGCAGCGGCGGGCCGTCCAGCAGAAGATCGCCGCGGTCCAGCAGAAGATCAACGACGACCTGGACAACGGCCAGATCGCCCAGGACCCGGCGGACCAGCTGAACGGCGAGTTGCAGAACCTCTCGGACGCCGTGGCGAACGGCCTCGGCAACGGTGGCGGCGGCAACGGCAACTGACGGCCCGTGATCCACACCGCCGGCAGCCGGTAGGGTGACCGCAATCGAGCGGGCCGGGCGGCCCGCTCGACGACACCGGACGACGGCAGGGTGACATTCGGCGATGAGTACCGCTGGCGGCAGCAGGGCGATCGTGACCGCGCTGGGCGCGAACCTGGCGATCGCGGCCTCGAAACTGGTCGCCTTCGGGTTCAGCGGCTCCTCCTCGATGCTCGCCGAAGGCATCCACTCGATCGCCGACTCGGGCAACCAGGTGCTGCTGCTGGTCGGCGGCAAGCGGGCGAACCGGGAGGCCACCGAGCAGCACCCTTTCGGCTACGGCCGCGAACGTTACGTCTACGGCTTCCTGGTCTCGATCGTGCTGTTCAGCCTCGGCGGGCTGTTCGCAGTGTATGAAGGCGTTGAGAAGATAAGCCACCCGCATCCGCTGGAGAACTGGGCCTGGCCGATCGGCGTGCTGGTGTTCGCCATGGTCGCGGAGGGCTTCTCGTTCCGGACCGCGATCGCCGAGTCGAACCACGAGCGCGGCTCGCAGAGCTGGTCGCAGTTCGTGCGGCACGCGAAGGCGCCGGAGCTTCCGGTGGTGCTGCTGGAGGACTTCGGCGCGCTGATCGGTCTGATCCTGGCGTTCTTCGGGGTGCTGCTGACGCTGGCCACGCACAGCGGTGTCTGGGACGGCATCGCCACGCTCGCGATCGGCCTGCTGCTCGGCACGGCCGCGGCGGTGCTCGGGATCGAGACCAAGAGCCTGCTGCTCGGCGAGGGCGCGAGCGCGGACGACGTGCGGCGGATCCGCGCGGCGCTGGTGGACGGCGCAGTGGTCAACTCGGTGATCCACATGCGCACGATGCACCTGGGCCCGGACGAGCTGCTGGTGGCGGCGAAGATCGCGGTCGACCACGACGACACCGCGCTCGAGGTGGCGCGGGCGATCGACGCGGCGGAGCGCCGGGTGCGCGAGGCGGTGCCGATCGCCCGGGTGATCTATCTGGAGCCGGACATCCGCCGGGCCACGGCGCCGAAGTCAGCGGGCTGAAACCGCCGCGGGTTCGGCGCGAGGCGCGGGCACGCGGTACGTCGCGAGCACCTCTCGTGCCGTCGCGACGTTACGCCGGATCTCCTCGACCAAGCTCTTCGTCTCGCGCGCTGGCCCGGCGTCGCGGGGTACCGCAGTGTTCTGAACGAGGAGTCGCACCGGTTCGGCACAACGCTGTACCGCATCGATTGCGTCGGCAAGCTGGACGAATCGTCCACGCTGCATGATGCGAACATGCCGCGCTGCCGCGCGATACGCCCGGGGCGGTGTGGCGACCTGCTGGACCTGATCCAGATTTCCGGCGAAGCGCACGGCGAGTGCTTCGAGGGCTGACGGATCTTCGCGCAGCGCGGTAAGCAATTCCCCCAACGTGATCAGGGCATCGGCGACGCGCCGTCGCACGACGTCCGTCGTCCGGACCGGCAGCACGAACCAGGACACGGCGATCGCGATCGCCGCCCCGGCCAGAATCTCCTCCAGCCGGGTGCCAAGCAGACTGAGGCGGACCTCGCCGAAGTACCCCTGCAGCAGCGCGAGCACCGAGGTGACACAGCCGGCCCAGTAGGCGTAGCTGAATGAGCGCAGCCAGTTGGCGATCGCGAGCACCACGAAGATCAGCACGATCGAACGGTTGTCGTGCGGGCCGAAGAGGCTGGCCAACACGGTCGCGACGATCGTGCCCCCAGCGGCGCCGGCAAGGCGCAGCAGGCTCTTGTACGCCACGTCGCCGCGACCGCGGTTCGCGCTACACACGACGAAGGCGGTGATGACCGTCCAGGTCCAATGCGGTGTGAACCCCAAGCGGCCGATGACGAAGGCCGCGCCGAGCACCAGACCCATCTGCGCGGCCATGCGGGTGCTGGGGATGACCCGCTTGCGCTGATCGCGCCGCGTGCTGTCGCGGCCGGCCGCCGACTGCTGCGACGCCGGCTGGGTGCGAGCAGGCTCACGCAGAAAGCCGAGACGGTGCGCGGCGAGCTGGGTGACGGAGACGCAGACGAAGGCGATGAGGGCGATGACCGCTGACCAGCCGGTGGCGCCGTGGCCCGGCGGCATCGGCACTGGAGTGACCAGGATGGCGACGAAAGGCAACGCGAGGATCGTCCCTGCCTTTGCAGCGCGTGAGCCGAATTTGCGCAGCCAGATCGACAGGCTGACGGCAAGCGCGAAGAGCGTGTCGCCGTAGTTGGGGTGATGCAGCATCAGGCTGCCGATCTCGCTTGCCGCGACCGCGACCAGCGGCAGCACGATCAGGCCGGTCAACCGCCCGCGCAGATCGGCGCCGCGCTGTGTCCGCGCCAGGGTCAGCGCGAGCACGACAGCGATCAGCGGCGCGTCCACGTTCAGCTGCGCGGCGTTCTCCAGCAGCAGGCCGAAGCCGAAGCTCAGCAGGACGGCGGCGGTCGCGACGATCGCGGCGCGCAGCTCGGGATCGTGAGCGACTGCGTACGACTTTCCGCTCAACGCGCGCCCCCTCGCTGGAAGAGCAGCTGCAAACTGTCCTGCGATAGTACGTGATAGCTTAGTAATATGGCGAGCGCGAATGCGGACTCCCTGCTTGGCACCGCCTCGGAGGTCCGGCGTGCAGCGAACCGGCTGACCCGGCGGCTGCGCACCGAGCGTTCGGCGGACGCGCTGAGCACCAACAAGCTGGCCGTGCTCAGCCACCTGTACCGCAACGGGCCCACCACGGCGGGCCGGATCGCCGCGGTCGAGCATCAGCGGCCGCAATCGCTCACCCGCGTGTTCGCGGAACTGGAGCGGGCCGGGCTGATCGCGCGCACGAGCAGCCCGCGGGACCGCCGCCAGTCGGTGCTCGAACTGACCGCGACCGGACTGCGCGCGCTGGCGGACGACATGGCCGAGCGGGACGCCTGGCTGGCCGCCGCGCTCGGCGAGCTGAGCGAGACCGAGCGGCAGGTGCTGCGGATCGCGGCCGGCATCATGGACCGGCTCGCGGACGCCGAGGTCAACGTGGTGTCGGACCCGGGTGGCGGGGACGACGGGGACGGACACGGCGGGAAAGACGAGCTGCGGTAAGGGCGAGGATCGGCAAGGCTTGGGCCATGGCGAAGATGACGAGAGAGCAGGCGCTCGACTTTCTGACCACCGGCACCCGCACCGGCAAGCTCGCGACCGCCTCGGCCGTCGGCGCGCCGCATGTCGCGCCGATCTGGTTCGTGCTGGATGGCGACGAACTGGTCTTCACGACCCACGAGGGCACGGTGAAGGGTCGCCATCTGCGGGCCAATCCGCGCGCTGCGCTGACCGTGGACGTCGATGAGTACCCGTACCACTTCGTGGTCGTGCGCGGCGCGGTTTCGATGGATGCGGCCGCGAAGGACTTGGTGGCCTGGACGACGCGGCTGGCGGCGCGTTACGTGCCGGCTGAGCGCGCCGAGGAGTACGGGCGGCGCAATGCCGTTCCGGGCGAGATGCTGTGCCGGCTGAAGATCGAGCGGATCTTCGGCGTCAGCGATGTCGCGCACTAGGCCCAGACGGTCAGCCGCCGTCCGGTCCCGGGCCCTTCTGGCAGGCCGGGCACCAGTAGGTGACACGCGCCTCCCCCGCCAGCCCCTGCTCCGCGAACCGGATGGCGGTACCGCAGCGTAGGCACGGCTGATGGTCGCGGCCGTACACCCAATGTGTGCAACCGCGTCTGGTGTCACCGGTGGTGATGTGCCCGTGGCGCGCCTTATTCGCGTCGAGCAGCCGCTGCGCCAGGTCGACCATGCGTCCGAGGTCCGCGACATCGGCTGTCGGCGTCCAGGGCGTCACGCCGCGCAGGAAACACAGCTCGGACTTGTACACGTTGCCGATCCCGGCGAGGTTGCGCTGGTCGAGCAGCGCCTCGCCGATCGGCCGATCCGGGGCCGCGAGCAGCCTGCGCACGGCCTCCTCGCGATCCCAGTCCGGTCCGAGCAGGTCCGGGCCGAGGTGACCGACCACCGTGTCCTCACGCGCGGTCGGCACCAGGTCGAGCACCGGCAGCCGGTAGCCGACCGCGGTCCGGTCGGGCGCGGCCAACACGGCGCGGATCTGGTGCGTGGGGCCGCCGCGCCAGCGCTCGCCGGTCCGGTAGATCTGCCACGCGCCGTCCATCCGCAGGTGGGAGTGCAGGGTGAGGCCGTTGTCGATGCGGAAAAGCAGATGCTTGCCGCGCGCGACCACCTCGTCGATCCGGTGGCCGCGCAGGTCGGTCGTGGCGAGCCGGGGCACACGCAGGTCGGATTTCACCAGCACCTGGCCGGCCAGCGCCTCGCGCAGCCGGTGTGCGGCAAGCCAGATCGTGTCGCCTTCGGGCACAGCACCATGATGCCGCTCGCCGGGCGCCGTGCACCTGCCGAGCAGTTCGTGCGGTACACGGTCCCTGCGACTACATCAGCGCGGGCGGTCCTTCGGCGAACGCCCAACCGGACCACGTGTGCACCGTGACCTCGATGACCGGGCCGTCCGGCGGGTTCGTGCGGTACCAGGGATAGCGCTCAGTCAATGCGCCGAGCACGCCGAACGGCACATCGTCGGGTTCGATGATGCGCGCCGTGCCGTCGGCGCGGGCCCACCACAGCCGCGTCCAGTCGTCGTCATAGCGTTGCGCCAGCAGGCAGACTTGCGGGTTCTCGGCGATGTTCCGCAGCCTCTTGAGGTTTTGCGTACGCTTCGGCTTGCCGTCCACGGCAATGAACACTTTGTCGCCCGAGACCAGGTAGGTAACCGGGACGAGGTGCGAAGCGCCGTTCGCGCCGGACGTTCCGAGCACTGCGACCGGGCTGCCGGCGAACCGTTCACGCGCATGTTCGGCGGAGAGTCTCATGCTCCGACGCTACGGCCCTAACGCGTTGGCTGCCGAGCGCATCCTTTCCCGTCAGACACGCACCAGTGCTCCGGACCCTGGTGTTACCGCGCGGACGGGTGCACGCTGGACTGGAACCGCAGAAGGCAGGTGAGGCGACGATGCAGACTATCGTCGGCTGGCATAGCGAGGTGACCTTCCGCGAGGCCGGGCCGAAGACTCGGGCGACCGCGCTGCTCAAGCTCCCGGACGGCACCGAGCTGCGCGCGCATGGTCACGCCAGCAAGCACCCGAACGATCCGGTCCAGACGCAGGTGGGCGAGGAGCTGGCGGCCGCCCGTGCGCTCAACGACCTGGCCCGGCAACTGCTGGCCCGGGCGAGTGCGCACATCGAGTCGGCCACGCACGTCCCGGCGCACCCGGCGCTGTGAGGCGGGGCCGTGAACACCGAGCCGCCCCCGACCCCGACCCCGAACCCGACACCGACGCCATGAGCTCGGCCATCGTGAACCCGGCCGCCATGAGGCGGGGCCGTGAACGCCGGGCCGCCCCCGACCCCGACCTCGACGCCATGAGCTCGGCCACCGTGAGCCCGGCCGCCATGAGCCGCGCCGTCCTGAGACCGGCGCCATGAGCGCGGCGGCGGGTGCTAGCCGCTTCGCCCGGATCGCGGTGGCGTACGACGACTCGGCGGGCGCCCGGGCCGCGCTGTCCCGCGCCGTCGCTCTGGCCGGCGTGCTGCCGAAGGCGCAGCTGACCGTCATCGCGATCGACGAGTTGCCGGAGCACGTGACCGCGTTCGCCCCAGCCGCGTCGGGAGGGCCGCGGCGCATCGACCTGTCGGGCCAATCCGGCGACGACGACACGAACGGCAGCGCTACGGGCTCCGCCTCGACCCGCGCCCGCACCGTGCAGCACGCCGAAGACTGGATCCGCACGGCCACGGACTACGCGCGGCAGCACGGTGTAGAGATCGCGTCCGAGCTGCGCGTCGGGCATCCAGCCGGCCAGATACTCATCGCCGCCCGGGCCGCACACGCCGATCTGCTGGTGATCGGACACAGCCGCCACCCCGAGCTGCACAACCGCGTCCTCGGCTCGACCGCGGAGCATGTGGCGCGGCACGCGTTCTGCTCAGTGCTCATCGCGCACTGACGCGGCTCCGGGACGAGGAGCCGCCGCCGCGCCTCAGCCGCGCGGCACGAAACCCTGCGATACCGCAGGATGGATGAGTGCTCGACTTGCTGCGCTCACTGATCGAAGAGGTGACGTCGGCCGACGCGCGCCGATACGCGGTCACGGACGACGCGGGGCGCGAGATGCACTGCGCGAAGATCATCGAGGACGGCGGCCGCTATCTCGCGGTCTATCACAGCACACTGGCCGACGGCTGCTTTCATGTCGGCCTCGCGACCTCCGCCGACTTGGTCGACTGGCACCACGTCCGCGACTTCGGCCCACGCGGCTCGCAGCCGACGATCGCGACCGTGCCCGGCGGCGGCTACCTGCTCGCATGGGAACAGGAACCGAAGAACCACATCGCGCTGCGCTACTTCACCGACCGGGACACGCTTTTCGACGGCAGGGCGCTGCGCGCGTTCGACGCCAAGCGCTCGCTCTCGCGCTGCGCCGAGGGCACGCCCAACATCTACTCGGTACAGCTGAACCCTGATATCGACCACTCCGTCATCACACTCGGCGGCCACTATTGGTGGAAGTGCGACGTAGACCGCCAGCTGAGCGCCACGCTCACCGACTTCAAGCGCTGGAAAGCCACACCAGAACCCGGATTCGACGAGGCGCTACTGCGTTTCCAAGTCGGTGGCAACATCGGCGGGCGCGACCCGGTGACCTTCTTCGAGCGCTCATACGCACTGGTCGAGGCCCAGCACATCAAGGGCGACTTCGGGTCCTGGCGAACGTACATCTACGACTACGAATCCCGTGAAGCGCATCCGACGAGCATCCGTACGGACCGAGGCAGCACCGCGTTCGCCAATCCCCACGTCACGGCTCTTACCGCGCCGGACGGCCGACGCGCGCTGGCGGTGAGCCTGTTCCTTCCCGGTGAGGGCGCGGCTCAAGGCGAGGGCGGGCAGCTGATCTACTACCGCAGCTACTGACCGCCGCCGACCTGCCGGCCGCGTCACGAATCAGCACTCAGCGAACCGGCTGCACCAGCAGCCTCTCGATACCCTCGGGCGAGAGCAGATGCCTCGCGGCCATCCGCGCCGCGCCCTCCACTCCCGCGCGCTCGCCAAGCGACGAGGTCTCGATGGCCAGAGTGCGCGTCGCGAGCGGCAGCGCCCTGCGATAGACGACGCCACGGATGTCGGCGAGCAGATCCTCGTGCAGTTGCGCGATGCTGCCACCGATCACGATCGCGTCCGGGTTGTGGAAGCTGACCAGGGAGGCCAGCACCTCGCCGATCTGCTGACCGGCCAGCCGGACCCGGCGGCGCGCGACCGGATTGCCCTCCGACACCAGCCGGACCACGTCGCGTCCCCCGGTCGCCGGCAGCCCGGCTTCGCGCAGCGCTCGCGCGATCGCGGCGCCGGACGCCACCGCCTCGACGCAGCCGGTGTTGCCGCAGTGGCACAGCACGTCTTCGTGCCCTGGCAACGGGATGTGCCCTATGTCCCCGGCCGCGCCGGCGGCGCCGCGATGCAGCGTGCCGTTGGAGATGATGCCGCAGCCGATCCCGGTGCCCACCTTGATGAAGAGCAGGTGCTTGGTATCGCGGCGCCGGCTGTACTCGCCGAAGGCCATCATGTTCACGTCGTTGTCGACGAGCACTGTGACACCTGGGTCGTAGTGCTCGCCGGAGAGGCTCTGCGCGCCGAAGAAGTCAGGGATCCGGTAACCGTCCCAGCCCTGCATGATCGGCGGCCGGATGACCGTGCCGGTCTCATGCTCGACGGGTCCCGGCACGCCGATGCAGAACGCACGCAGATGCGCCTGCGGCCGGTCGATTTGGGCCAGCAATTCGGTGGTCAGCTCACGGACGCCGGTGAGGATGTGCTGCGGGCCTTCGTTGATGTCGATCTCGCGCACACTCTCCACCAGCGGCAGGCCGCCAAGCGTGCTGAGTGCGAGCCGGCAGTGCGTGGCGCCGAGGTCGACGGCGCAGATCAGCGCGTCGGGAGCGAGCTGGAGGGCGAGCGGCGGGCGGCCGCGTTCGGTGGCGACAGGCTCGGTCTCGACCAGCAGGCCGCGCGCCACCAGCAGGTCGACGCGCTGCGCCACCGCCGCCCTGGAAAGGCCCGTGGCCTGCGCCAGCTGGCTGCGCCGCGTCGCAGTCCCGTCGGCCACCAGGCAGGCCAGTTCGCTGAGCGCGGCGAGATGGCGGCCGCCGAGACTGCTCATGAGGCTCCTGACACCGGGGCGCTGTCACCCTCGTCGATTTATGACAGAACTTAGCGGAAATCACGCCATTGTCAACCTAAAGAGCCGGGTTTAACGTACCGGTGAACCGAATGGAGGTCGCGATGACCGAGGCGCCGCTGCGTGTGGCGATCGCGGGCGCCGGTATGGTCGCCCGGCTGCACCTGGACGCCGCCCGGCGCGCCGGTGCGCACGTCGTGGGCGTATGCGCCTCGACGCCAGAGCGCGGGAAGGCAGCGGCCGAGCGATTCGGCCTCGAGCGGTCCTTCGACTCGGCCGAGGAGCTGGCGGAGACGGACGCGGCGGACGTGGTGCACATCTGCACACCGAACGCCTCGCACTTCCGGCTCGCCGAGCTAGCGCTGCGCGCGGGTAAGCACGTGGTCTGCGAGAAGCCGCTCGCGACGGCGAGCGAGGACGCGGACGCCCTGGTCGCCCTTGCTCATGGCAGCGGCCTCATCGCGGCGGTGCCGTTCGTCTACCGCTATCACCCGATGGCGGCTGAAGCGCGGGCGCGCGTGCACGGCGGATTCGTCGGCGACGTGCGACTGATCCACGGCCACTACCTACAGGACTGGCTGTCCGAGCCGGGCGACAACAACTGGCGGGTCGATCCGCAGCAGGGCGGCGCGTCGCGGGCGTTCGCCGACATCGGCTCGCACTGGTGCGACCTGGTCGAGTGGGTCAGCGGGCACCGGATCAGCGAGCTGATCGCCGAGAAGCAGACCGTGCTTCCAGTGCGCTACGGCTCCGGCCGGGAGACCTTCACCGGGTCCGACGCAGGGGCGGGCCACGGCGAGGCACCCGGCACCGAGGTGACCACCGAGGACGCGGTCCAAGTGCTCTTCCGCACCGATCGCGGCGCCTCGGGCTCGCTGACCGTCTCCCAGGTCTCCCCCGGCCGCAAGAACCGGCTGTGGTTCGAGATCGACGGGGCCGCGGCCAGCCTCGCCTTCGATCAGGAGAACCCTGAGTCGCTGTTCGCCGGGTCGCGCGCGGGCAACGCGCGGCTGCTGCGCGATCCCGCTCTGCTCTCCCCCGAGGCGGCTCGTCTCAGCGTTCTGCCTCCGGGCCATCCGATGGGTTACGCCGACTGCTTCGCGGGCTTCGTGGCCGACGTGTACGCCGCGATCCGCGCCGACGCGGCCGCCGGCCAGGGTTCCGGGCCCTTGTTCCCGACCTTCGGCGACGCCGCCCGAACCGTCCGTCTGACCGAGGCGGTGCTGCGCTCCGCCCGGTCCCGCTCCTGGATCGAGGTGCCCCGATGAAGCTGGGCTTTCTCACCGCCTGCCTGCCGCAGCTGCCGCTCGCGCAGATCGCCGCCTGGGCCGCCGAGCACGGCTACGAGGCGCTTGAGGTCGCCACCTGGCCGTCCACCGGTTCGCGGGACTTCGAGGCGAGCCATATCGACGTCGCGTCCTTCGACAAGGGCGACGCCGAGCGGATCAGGGCCCTGTTCGACGAGCACGGTCTTGAGATCTCCGCGCTCGCCTACTACGAGAACAACCTGCACCCGCACGAGCGCCGCCGCCTGCAGATCGCCGATCACGTGCGCCGCAACGTGGACGCCGCGCAACTGCTCGGCGTGCCGTACGTCGGCACGTTCATCGGCCGCGACCCGGGCCTGTCGGTGAAGGACAACATCGCGCTGGCCGAGCGGGTGCTGCCGCCGCTGGTCGAATACGCCGGCGAGCGCGGAGTCAAGATCATCATCGAGAACTGCGTCATGGAGGGCTGGCACCCGGACGGCTATCCCGGGAACCTCGCCTACGCGCCGGAGCTGTGGGAGTGGATGTTCTCCCTCGGCTTCTACCTCAACTACGACCCCTCTCATCTGCTGTGGCTCGGCATCGATCCGATCGAGGCGCTGCGCCCCTACGTAGATCGCATTCCGCACGCGCAGGCCAAGGACGCGCAGATCGACCAGCGCGCGCGGGCGCGCTACGGCTTCTTCGGCAAGAGCCTGAGCCGGGAGAACCCGTGGGACGTCGGCTGGTGGCGCTACCGGGTGCCCGGCCTCGGCGACGTGGACTGGCGGGCGGTGGTGGACACGCTGTACGAGGGCGGATTCACCGGGACGCTCTCGGTCGAGCACGAGGACCCGGTCTGGGGCGGCGACGAGACCCGAGTGAAGCAGGGGCTTGAGATCGCGCATCGCACACTGCGGCCGCTGATCGTCGGCTGACCGCCAGGCCGGCCGACGAACGCAGGCGACGAGTTCGGAACAGGAGTATGGGAGGGAACATGTCGAAACCCATCAGCGTGCAGCTTTACAGCGTGCGCGAGCACATGGCCGAGGACCGCGACGCCACGCTGCGCCGCATCGCCGGGCTCGGATACCAGGCGGTCGAGCCGTACGCCCCGGCCGATGACCCGAAGGGCTTCAAGGCACTGGCCGACGAGCTGGGCCTGACCGTCTCCGGCACCCACGCGGGCGGATTGGTCCGCGACCCCGAGCCGGGCCCGACCTTCGAGGCGGTGGCGACGCTCGGCACGCAGCTGGCGATCGTGCCCGCCGGCATCCCGGAGGCCGAGTTCACCACCCGCGACGGGATCGCCCGCGCTGCCGACCTGCTCAACGGGCTCGCGCAGCAGGCGGAGGGCTACGGCCTCACCCTCGGCTACCACAACCACTGGTGGGAGTTCGAGCCGAAGATCGACGGCGTGCACGCCCTCGAGGTGCTCGCCGAACAGCTGAGCCCGCAGGTCGTCCTCGAGATCGACACCTACTGGGCGGCGATCGCCGGCGCCCAGGTCCCCGAACTGCTCGGCCGGCTCGGCGACCGGGTCGTCGCGCTGCACGTGAAGGACGGTCCCTTGGTCAAGGGCGAGCCGCACACGGCGGTCGGCGCCGGTGTGATGCCGGTTCCGCAGATCCTGGCCGCGCGACCGGAGGCCTGGCGGGTGGTGGAGCTGGACAGCTGCGCGGGTGACATCTTCGAGGCGCTGGCCGCGAGCCACGCGTACCTGACCGAGCTGGCGGCCCGCGGCGCGGAAGGCGGGGCGGCATGACCGGCGGACCCGTCGGCGTCGCCATCGTCGGCGCCGGAGTGATCAGCGGCGAATATCTCAAGAATCTGACCTCCTTCCCGGACGTACGGGTCCTGGCCATCGGAGACCTCGACGTCGAGCGGGCGGCCGCAGTCGCCGCGCAGTACGGCGTGCCGGCCTCAGGGGACCTGGACGCCGTGCTGGCCATCCCCGAGGTCGAGCTGGTGGTCAACCTGACCACCCCGGCCGCGCACCTGCCGGTCGCGCTCGCCGCGCTGCGGGCCGGGAAGCACGTGTACGGCGAGAAGCCGCTCACGCTCGACCCGGCCAGCGGCGAGAAGCTGCTGGCCGAGGCGCAGGCGGCCGGGCTGCGGGTCGGCAACGCCCCGGACACGTTCCTCGGCGCCGGGCTTCAGTCCTCGCTGCGCGCGCTGCATTCCGGAGTCATCGGGCAGCCGGTCGCGGTGACTACCGTGATCCAGAACTCGGGGCCCGAATCCTGGCACCCGAACCCCGAGTTCCTGTTCCAGACCGGCGCCGGCCCGCTGTACGACATCGGCCCCTACTACCTGACCGCGCTCACCGCGCTGCTCGGCCCGGCCACACGCGTCGCGGCGACGGCCCGGCAGGCGCGGGCGCAGCGGGTGATCGGCTCCGGCCCCCGGGCCGGCACGGTGTTCCGGGTCGAGGTCCCGACCTACGTCACGGCGCTGATCGACCTGGCCGGCGGCGCCGCGGCGGCCTCGACCTTCAGCTTCGACTCACCGCTGCGCCGCCGGATGATCGAGATCACCGGCACCGAGGGCACGCTCTCCGTGCCGGATCCGAACACCTTCGAGGGCCCGCTGCTGGTGCGCGGCCCGAAGGACGAGGACTGGCGCGAGCTGCCGGTCTCCGGTCCGGTCGCGGGGCGCGGCCTCGGCGTGCTGGACATGGCCAGGGCGCTGCGCTCCGGCGAGCCGCACCGCGCCTCCGGCCAGCTGGCGCAGCACGTGCTCGAGACGATGGCCGCGATCGCCGACTCGGCCGAGAGCGGGGAGTTCCGCGACGTGGAGAGCAGCGCGCCGATCCCGCAGGAGCTGCCGGAGGGCTGGGACCCTTACACCGGTACGCTGAGCTGACGATCGACTTCGGGCGATCGGACCTCGACAGCCGCGCGGAACAGGAGCCGGACACGCATGCCGGGTGACAACAGCCTGACGAACTGGGCCGGGAACATCGCCTTCGCCGCGGCCCGGGTGCACCGCCCGGACTCGATCGCCGAGCTGCGCAAGATCGTCTCGGCGAGCCGGAAGGTGCGCGCGCTCGGGACAGGGCACTGCTTCAACCACATCGCGGACACGCCGGACGACCTGATCGCGGTCGGCGGCCTGCCGAACGTCGTCGAGATCGACACGGCCGCCGGGACCGCCTCGGTCTCGGCGGGGCTGCGGTACGCCGAGGTGGCTGAGCAACTGCACCGTGCCGGTTTCGCGCTGCCGAACCTGGCCTCGCTTCCGCACATTTCGATCGCCGGGGCCTGCGCGACCGGCACCCACGGCTCCGGCGACCGTAACGGCGGGCTGGCGACAGCGGTCAGCGCACTGCGGTTCGTCACGGCGGACGGCGATCTCGCGGAACTGAGCCGCAGGGACGATCCGGAGCGCTTCCCCGGCGCGGTGGTCAGCCTTGGCGCGCTCGGCGTCGTAACCAGGATGACTCTGGACCTGGAGCCCGCGTTCGACGTGGCGCAGTACGTCTACCTCGGCCTGGGGCTCGACCGGCTCGCCGCGGACTTCGCCGCCGCGTCAGGGGCCGCATACAGTGTCAGCGTGTTCACGAAGTGGGCCGAGGGCGAGGGCGCGGTCTGGCTGAAGCGGCGGTTGCGGGCCGGGGCGGCCGCCGTCGACGGCCAGGACGGTGACGACGACAACTGGGCCGTCGCGCCGGAATGGCTCGGCGCGCGCCTGGCCACGACGCAGCAGCACCCGATCCCGCAGATGCCGGCCGGGTTCTGCACGCAGCAGGGCGGCGTGCCAGGGCCTTGGCACGAGCGGCTGCCGCACTTCAGGTCCGAGTTCACCCCGAGCGCCGGCGAGGAGTTGCAGTCCGAGTTCCTGCTGCCGCGCGAGCACGCCCCGCAGGCGATCGGCGCGCTGCTCACGCTCGGCGAGCGGATCGCCCCGGTGCTCCAGATCTCCGAGATCCGCACGGTGGCCGGCGATGACCTATGGCTGAGCCCCTCGTATGGCCGTGACAGCGTCGCGTTCCACTTCACCTGGGTCAAGGACGCGGCGGCGGTCACCCCGGTGGTCGGCGCCATCGAGGACCTGCTGCTCCCGCTCGGCGCGCGGCCGCACTGGGGGAAGGTCTTCACCGTGGAGCCCGCGAAGGTCGTGGACAGCTACGAGCGCGCGCCGGACTTCCGGCGGTTGATGGACGAGTTCGATCCGGGCGGCAAGTTCCGCAACGCGTACATCGACGCGCTGTTCCCGACCGCCTGACCGACCGGTTCTAGCCCCGGTGGGAAAGTGGCGCCGGTTAGGGCCGCGGCAGGCGCCGCGGATAGCTCGTCCGGGTCATCTTGCGGCCAGATGGTTGAAACTTTGATAAGTTTGGCGTAGGGTCGGCTCAGACGGAAAGTTGAAAGTTGAACTTACTCGGAGGCGAGCAGCTGTGACCACGCAGATCCCCGGCTACAAGGCAGGCACCTGGACCATCGACCCGGTGCACTCTGACGTGTCTTTCACCGTGCGGCACATGGTGGTCAGCAAGGTACGCGGTTTCTTCCGCAAGTTCGAGGGCACGCTGGTGACCGGCGAGAACCCGGAGCAGAGCTCGGTGACCGCCACCATCTACCTCGACTCGATCGACACCAACCAGGAGCAGCGCGACGCGCACATCCGCTCCGCCGACTTCTTCGAGGTCGAGACCTACCCGACGATGACCTACCAGTCCACCGGCGTGCGCGCCGACGGCAGCGACTGGATCGTCGACGGCGAGCTGACCCTCAAGGGCGTGACCAAGCAGGTCCCGCTCAAGCTCGAGCTCAACGGCTTCGGCCCGGACGCGTACGGCGGCTACCGCGCCGGCTTCTCCGCGAAGGCCGAGATCGACCGCAAGGACTTCAACGTCAACTTCCACGCGACCCTGGAGACCGGCGGCCTGGTGGTCAGCGACAAGGTCACCATCGCGCTGGAGATCGAGGCGGTCCTGGACAAGGCCGAGGGCTGAGCCCCACGGCTTACAGCCTCCCGAAGAGGTGACGCTTCGGGAGGCGTGCAAGCGGCCGATCCGGCTCCGACCCCGCCGGATCGGCCTTTTTCCTGCCTTGCTGCCTATTCGTGCCTGCTTCCGGCTTACCCGCGCCGGCGTCGCGAATCAGGCTCCGTTGATCGTCCACTCGTTGTTCGTGCTGCGGTTCGGGTGCCACAGTATGGTGCTCGAACCCGCCTGCGTGCTGCCGCCGCCGTCGAGCGCGGTGCCGGTGGCGCGGTTGATGATCTGGTAGCGGCCGTTGCCGACGCTGTTGAGGTACCACAGCTGGTCGTCGCTGCCGCTCCACGGCGACTGCGTCGCGGTGGCGCCGTCGGAGCTGTTTCCTCCGCTGTCGACCACCATGCCGTTCGTCCGGTTCACGATGCGGTAGTAGCCACCGCTGACGGCGACGAACTCCCACTGCACGTTCCCGCTCGGGCTGTAATCCCACTGCTTCAGGCGAGACCAGGCCGGAACATTGCCGCCGCTGTCGAGCAGCAGCCCGCTCGTGACGTTGACGACGTCGACCCAGCCGTTCGTGATGCCGCCACCACCACCGCCGCCACCTCCGCCTCCTCCCCCGCCGCCGACCTGGCTCGGCGAGGGGCTCGGCAGCGGCGGACCAGCGCTGCGGGACGGGCCCGGCTGCGCGCCGGACGTGGGCGAGGCGGCCGCGCCCGACGGTGACGCACCGGCGCTCGCCGAGACGGTCGCGCTCGCCGAGACGGAGGCCGTCGCGGACGCGGTACCGGAGGGCGAACCCGTGCCGAACGGACCGCCGTCGCTGAGCGCGGCGAGCGTGCTCGACGGCTGTTGGGTGGGAACCGCGACGAAGGTTCCGTTCACCGGCGGGGCGGACCCGATCGAGGAGAACAGCCAGGTCGCCGCGAAGGCGAGCACGATGACGACCACGACGGCGGCCAATTCCGCGCGCCGCGGCGTGGTGAACACCCGGGATGAGCCAACCGCGCCGGGGAACGGCTCCGCGCCGTTCGCTCCGGGGACCGTGACGAGCGTGGTGCTCGGCGGAAGCGCGGACTGCGACGCGAGCACCAGCTCCGTGGACGGACCCGAGCCGAACTCCTGTGTGCGCTCAGAGGGCGCAGTCAGCAGCGGCGGAGCCACGGCCTCGTCGCGCACCGCCCACGGCGGGGTGGCCTCGATCGCGGGCGCGATCTCGCGCAGCAGGCTGGCCAGATCGTCCGCGGTCGGCCGGTGCTGCGGGTGCTTGTCCAGGCAGGCCGCGATCAACAGCCACATCGCGTCCAGCAGGCCGGGGATGCGCGGGGGCGGAACGTCGGCGTGCGACCGCCGCACCTCGTCGGGGCTGCCGGTGAACGGTGGCCGGCCGGTCAGCGCCTCGTACAGCAGCACGCCGACCGCGTACACGTCCGCGGCGGGACTGCTGATGCAGCCGACGCCGATCTCAGGGGCCTGGTATTCGATGGGCATGGCCGCGTAGAACGACTCGCCGATCGCGTCCTCAAGCGCCGTGACCCCGGCGGAGGCGGCCAGCTGCGCCACTCCGAAGTCGGTCAGGCCCACCCGCAGCGAACCCGCCTCGTCGTGCAGCGGTTCGAGCAGCACGTTGCCCGGCTTGATCCCGCCGTGCGCGACCTCGGCGGCGTGCGCGGCGGCCAGCGCGTCGCACAGCTGCGCCACCAGTAGCGCCGCGTGCGCGGGCGCCAGCGTGCCCAGCCGGGCCAGCAGGACCCGCAGGTCCTCGCCGGGCACCGGCCGCATCACCAGCGCCACCCGGTTCTCGTGCGCGAACACGTCGTCCACGGCCACGATGTTCGGATGGCCGAGGCCGCGCACCGAGTCCAGCACCGAACGCAGCGCGGTGATCCCGTCCGCGAAAGCCGTCAGCTCAGGCTTGAGGATCTTGATCGCGTATTCGGCGCCGCCTTCCCGGTCGCGTACCAGCCACACCGCGCCGACCGCACCGGCGCCCAACTGCCCGAGCAATTCGTAGCGTTCCGCGAGGAACCGCCATTGTGCATCAGTTTCCGACAACGCGCCGCTCCCACCCAGTGCTCACCACGTCTCCGAACGTGGCACGATCACTTCACCGGTCGGCGCCGCGCGGCCGAGTGGGCAAAATCGGCTGGGCCACCGCGGCGCCGAAGCGGTGAATTCGTGCATTCTATGGAAACGTGAGGCACGCTCGGGAAGAGCTGTAGCCAAGTTCTCACAAAAACTGGTGGATTCGAGATCCTCGAATCCGACAGATCATGCCAACTTGGGAGTACCAGCGTCCTCCAAGTCGGGGGCCGCGCGGCGGGCTTCGTCGGCGGCGGAGTCGTCGGCGCGTTCCTGAGAGGCGCGTTCCGCGCTCACCCGGCCGAGGTACCGTGCCACCTCCGCGCGCTCGGTTTCCGCGTCCCAGCCGAGAATCGGCGCGATCAACGCGGCCACCTCCGGCGCGGCCGCCACGCCCCGGTCCCGCTCCTCGATGGAAATCCGGGTTCTGCGAGTGAGCACATCATCGAGATGCAGCGCGCCTTCGTGCGAAGCGGCGTACACCGCCTCCACCCGGAGATAGTCGTCGGCGCCCTCGATCGGCTTTGCCAGACTCGCGTCCGCCGAAATGAGTTCGAGCAGTTCGTACACGCACGATCCATACCGGTTCAGCAAGTGTTCTACTCGCGATGGGTGCAATCCGGCGCGTTGTGCGATACGGCGGCGCTCGTTCCACAGGGCCGCGAATCCTTCGGCGCCGAGGATCTGAACCTTGTCCGTCACGGATGCGGGCACTGATTGCTCGAAGTCCGCGACGGCGGCGTCAACCGCGTCCTTGGCCATGACCCGGTACGTGGTGTATTTGCCGCCGGTCACGATGACCAGACCCGGGGCCGGGGAATCGACCACGTGCTCTCGGGAGAGCTGCGCGGTTTCCTGCCCCTCCCCGGCGGAAAGCAGGGGCCGCAGACCCACGTATACGCCCTCGATATCGTCACGGCCGATCGGCGTGGCGAGCACGGCGTTCACGTGGTCGAGCAGATAGTCGATATCCGCCTTGCTGGCCGCCGGGTGATTGCGGTCGAGGTTCCAGTCGGTGTCAGTGGTGCCGATCAGCCAATGCCGACCCCACGGAATGACGAACAGCACGCTCTTCTCGGTGCGCGCGATCAGGCCGGTGTCGAGGTTGATCCGATCGCGAGGCACGACCAGGTGCACGCCCTTGGCGGCGCGCACGGACACGTTGCCGCGGGCTTGGGCGAGTTCGTGTACGTCATCGGTCCACACGCCGGTGGCGCTGATGACCCGCTTCGCGCGGACGTTGAATTCCCGGCCGCTCTCCAGATCGCGCACGACGGCGCCGGTGATCCGCTCGCCCTGCTTCACGAAGCCGGTCACGCGCGTGCGGGTCGCGACGGTGGCGCCGTACTGGGCGGCGGTGCGCGCCAGCATCATCACGTACCGGGCGTCGTCGACCTGTGCGTCGTAGTACTGGATCGCGCCGACGAGCCCGTCCTTGCGCAGGCCGGGTGCCCGGCGCAGCGCGGCGGTCTTGGTCAGATGCCGGTGCCTGGGCAGGGCGCGGGTGCCTCCGGCGGTGCCCATCGTGTCGTAGAGCAGCACGCCGGCTCCGATATAAGCACGCTCCCACAGCCGGTGGCGCAGCGGCAGCAGGAAGGGAACCGGGCGCACCAGATGCGGGGCGATCCGGTTCAGCAGAACGCTGCGTTCCTTCAGCGCTTCGCGTACCAGCCCGAAGTCCCGCTGCTCCAGGTAGCGAAGGCCGCCGTGGATCAGCTTGCTGGAACGGCTGGAGGTACCGGCCGCCCAGTCGCGGGCCTCGACCAGGGCCACGGACAGCCCGCGGGACACCGCGTCGAGCGCGGTTCCGGCGCCGACGATCCCGCCGCCGACCACCAGCACGTCATACTCTTCCTCAGCCAGTTGCTGCAGGGCGGTCAGCCGGTACTGCGCGCCCAGCGGAGTGGATTGCACGGTGGTCCTCTGCTTTCTCGTTCCTGGTCCCGTCAGTGCTGCCGGTTACTGCTCGGCACTGCTTCTTCTGTCCACGGCCGGTAGCCGTGGCCGGTAAGCCCGGTGCGTCCCTCCCGCAGAGCGCGGCGCGGGAGGGACGCACCGGCCGCGGCCGTCAGTCCTCGAACTCGATCCAGTCGAGGGTGCGGGAGACGGCCTTCTTCCAGTTGCGGTATCCCTTGGCGCGCTGCTCGTCGTTCCACTGCGGGGACCAGCGCTTGTCCTCGTTCCAGTTGCTGACCAGCTCGTCGGTGTTCTTCCAGAACCCGACCGCGAGGCCGGCCGCGTAGGCCGCGCCAAGCGCCGTGGTCTCCGCGACCACCGGCTTGGAGACCGGCACGCCGAGCACGTCCGCCTGGATCTGCATGGCCAGCTCGTTCGCGGTCACGCCGCCGTCCACGCGCAGCACGTCCAGGCGCACGCCCGAGTCCTGCTCCATCGCCTCGACCACGTCGCGGGTCTGGTAGCAGATCGATTCGAGGGTCGCCCGGGCCAGGTGCGCGTTGGTGTTGTAGCGGGAGAGGCCGACGATCGCGCCGCGCGCGTCCGAGCGCCAGTACGGGGCGAAGAGCCCTGAGAAGGCCGGGACGAAGTACACCCCGCCGTTGTCCTCGACCTGCCGGGCCAGCGCCTCGCTCTGCGCCGCGCCGGAGATGATGCCGAGCTGGTCACGCAGCCACTGCACGGCCGATCCGGTCACCGCGATCGAGCCTTCGAGGGCGTATACCGGCTTCTCACCGCCGAACTGGTAGGCCACCGTGGTCAGCAGCCCGTTGTTCGAGCGCACCAGCTCGTTGCCGGTGTTGAGCAGCAGGAAGTTGCCGGTGCCGTAGGTGTTCTTCGCCGAGCCCGGGGTGAAGCAGACCTGGCCGACGGTCGCCGCCTGCTGGTCGCCGAGGTCTCCGGTCAGCGGCACCTCGCCGCGCAGCGGGCCGTCCGGGCGGGTCACGCCGTAGCCGGCCGGGTCGGAGGAGGGCCGGATCTGCGGCAGCATCGCCCGCGGGATGTCGAAGAAGGAGAGCAGCTCGTCGTCCCAGTCGAGGGTCTCCAGGTTCATCAGCATCGTGCGACTGGCGTTGGTCACGTCGGTGACGTGCACGCCGCCGTCGACGCCGCCGGTCAGGTTCCACAGCAGCCAGGTGTCGGTGTTGCCGAACACCGCCTCGCCGGACTCGGCCGCCGCGCGCAGGCCGTCCACGTTCTCCAGCAGCCACTGGATCTTGCCGCCGGAGAAGTAGGTGGCCGGCGGCAGTCCCGCCTTGCGCCGGATGGTCTGGCCGCGCTCGTCCTTGTCCAGGGCGGCGGCGATCCGGTCGGTGCGGGTGTCCTGCCACACGATCGCGTTGTAGTACGGCCGGCCGGTGCGCCGGTTCCACACCACCGCGGTCTCGCGCTGGTTGGTGATGCCGAGCGCGGCCAGGTCCGAGGAGGACAGGCCCGCGTTGTTCAGCGTGGTCTCGATGACCGCGCGGGTGCGCTCCCAGATCTCGGTGGGGTTGTGCTCGACCCAGCCGGCCTGCGGCAGGATCTGCGAGTGCTCCAGCTGGTGCCGGGCGATCTCGTTGCCGCCGTGGTCGAACACCATGAAGCGGGTGCTCGTGGTGCCCTGGTCCACCGCGCCGACGTAGTCAGCCATGGATTGCCGCCTTTCTCAAAGTTCTCACCGCGTTGTGATGGCGTTGGATTGCTGGCGCTGCTGCACTTCTACTACGCAGCCCTCTGCTACGCGGGCTGACTCTCCCGCAGCCGCTGCTCGGCTTCCTCGACGACCGCGTCGGGCTCGGTCGGGCCGGGCAGGAAGCGGCCGATCAGGACCTTGTAGAGGCCGGCGCCGATCAGGCCGCCGATGATCGGGGCGACGATGGGCACCCAGAAGTACAGATCGCCGTACTGGTCGCGGAAGGCGGTTCCGTAGCCGGTGAAGAACGAGGCGAGCCGGGGACCGAAGTCACGCGCCGGGTTGATCGCGTAGCCCGCGTCGGTGCCCCAGGCCATGCCGATGGCGACCACGATCAGGCCGACGACGACCGGGGCCATGTTGGCGAGCGGCGAGTTGTTGCGCAGGTCGGTGACGGCGAGCACCAGGAACAGCAGGATCGCGGTGCCGATGACCTGGTCCCGGAAGCCGCCCCACAGGTGCACCGGCAGCGCGCCGTTGCCCGGCAGGGTGCTGAAGACGCCCTGGGTCTTGATGGTGTGGCCGGGGTCGAGCTTGCCGAGCACCTCGGTGTAGTTCCAGCGCACCAGCAGCGCGGCGACGAACGCTCCGAGCGTCTGGGCGAGTGAGTAAGGGAGCACCTTGCGCCAGGAGAAGCCGCCGAAGGCCGCGAGGGCCACGGTGACCGCCGGGTTCAGGTGCGCCCCGCTGATCCGTCCGGCGACGTAGACGCCGAGGATGACGCCGAGGCCCCAGGCCCAGGCGATGCTGTCGTGGTTGCCGATGCCGCCGGCGACGACCTGCGCCACGACACCGACACCGATGAGTATGAGGATCAGCGTGCCGGCGAACTCGGCAGCCAGTTCGCCCAGAAGCCCCTTGGCCCGCAACCTTCCCATGTCTCCTCCTTGAGACGCGCACCTTGTAACACAGCCGGGCACCGCAGCCGCGATCGCGTAACGCTCCGCGGCTGGGGTGCGAAGCCGGATCGGCGCTCCGGCGGTGGTGGAGGATCGCTCGAAGGCCGATAGTCGTGAAACTAGGTAGGCCGAACGGCCCAGTCAACGTACGCCGTTCGACATTGCCGAACTCTGGTCACCTGGCGCGTGGTGAAGTACCGTTTCGCAGCATGGCGGTAACACGAGCGGCGCGCTCCTGCCGAGGGCTTCGGCCGGACTCTCGTTGTGACGCGGCACTGCCATTCGACATAGTCGAACCACGTCCGACCAGCTACCATCTCTGCCATGCCGGGACCCGTGCAGTCGATCGAACGCGCCGCCGCCATCCTTCGGCTGCTCGCCCGCGGCTCCGGGCGCCTCGGCGTCGGCGAGATAGCCACCTCGCTCGGCCTGGCGAAGGGCACGACGCACGGCATTCTGCGCACGCTGCAGGGCGTGGGCTTCGTGGAGCAGGACAAGGCCAGCGGCAAGTACCAGCTCGGCGCGACCCTGCTGCACCTGGGCACCAGCTACCTGGACGTCAACGACCTGCGGTCCCGCGCGATCAACTGGGCGGACGCGCTGGCCTCGCGCAGCGGGGAGGCGGTGCGCATCGGCACCCCGCTGGACGGCAAGGTGCTGGTCGTGCACCACGTGTTCCGGCCGGACGACTCGCTGCAGACCCTGGACGTCGGCTCGCTGCTGCCGTTGCACGCCACCGCGCTCGGCAAGGTGCTGCTGGCCTACGACGCGGACGTGGCCTCGCAGGTCAAGGACGAGGACCTGGAGTGGTTCACCCGGCGCACCCTGGTGACCGCCGAGGCGCTGAACCGGGCGATCGGGCAGGTGCGCGAGCTGGGCTGGGCAGTGGAGGTGGAGGAGTTCACCCCTGGCCAGGCCTCGATCGCGGCGCCGATCCGCGGCTATGGCGGCCTGGTGGTCGGGGCGATCAGCATCGCCGGGGCGGTGGAGCGGTTGTGCCCGCTCGCGGACCGGGCGGATCCGGGGCTGGTGGCCTTCGTGCAGAACGCGGCGAGGGCCATCTCGAGGGACCTCGGCGCCGGTCGTTGGTAACGACCCGGTTAGCGCTTCCCACACGGGTTTCCAGCAGCGGCATCAGGTATCGAAAGGTTCAGCGATGGTCGCGCAGTACGTGATGTCCATCGACCAGGGCACCGGTTCGACCCGCGCGATCCTGTTCGACCAGGGCGGCCGGCTGGTGTCGGTGGCGCAGCGCGAGCACCGGCAGTTCTACCCGCGACCGGGCTGGGTCGAGCACGACGCCATGGAGATCTGGCGCAACCTCGAGCATGTCGCGCGCGAGTCGCTGCACCGGGTCGGGGCCGGCGCCGACCAGGTGGCCGCGATCGGCATCGCCAACCAGCGGGAGACTTCGGTGCTCTGGGACCGGCGCACCGGCATGCCCATCGGCCGGGCCGTGGTCTGGCAGGACACCCGCACCGACGAGCTGGTCGCCGAGTTCGCCGAGCGCCCGGACGCCGGCATCGTGCTCGAGCGCACCGGGCTGCCGCTGGCGACCTACTTCTCCGCGCCGCGCATCCGCTGGCTGCTGGATCACACCCCGGGCCTCTACGAGCGGGCCGAGCGCGGCGACGTGCTGTTCGGCACGATGGAGAGCTGGGTGGTGTGGAATCTGACCGGCGGCGTGGACGGCGGCGTGCACGTCACCGACGTGACCAACGCCAGCCGGACGCTGCTGATGGATCTTCGTACCCTGCAATGGGACAAGGAACTGCTGGACTTCTTCGGCGTTCCGGCCGCGATGCTGCCCGAGATCCGCTCCTCGGCGGAGGTCTACGGCACGGCGAAGCGCGCGGTGCGCGGCGTGCGGATCGCGGCGGCGCTCGGCGACCAGCAGGCGGCGCTGTTCGGCCAGACCTGCTTCGCGCGGGGCGAGGCGAAGTGCACGTACGGCACCGGCAGCTTCCTGCTGCTCAACACCGGCGGCACCCCGGTGCGCTCGACCCACGGCCTGCTGACCACGGTCGGCTACCGGATCGGGGCGGAACCCGCCGCCTACGCGCTGGAGGGGTCGATCGCGATAACCGGCGCGCTGGTGCAGTGGTTCCGCGACAACCTCGGGCTGATCTCCAGTGCCCCGGAGATCGAGACCTTGGCGCGCACGGTCGAGGACAACGGCGGCTGCTACATCGTCCCGGCTTTCTCCGGGCTCTACGCGCCGCACTGGCACAGCGGGGCGCGCGGCATCATCGTGGGTCTGACCTCGTACATCACCAAGGGCCACCTGGCCCGCGCGGTGCTGGAGGCCACCGGCTGGCAGACCCGCGAGGTGGTGGACGCGATGAACGCCGACTCAGGGCTCGAACTGACCACGCTCAAGGTCGACGGCGGGATGACCGCAGACAACCTGCTGATGCAGTTCCTCGCGGACGTGCTGGACGCCCCGGTGGTGCGGCCGATGATCGCCGAGACGGTCTCGCTCGGCGCGGCCTACGCGGCGGGTCTCGCGGTCGGCTACTGGCCGGACCTCGAGGGCCTGCGCCGCAACTGGCATCGGGCGGCGCAGTGGCTCCCGGCGATGGACCCGGCGCGCCGCGAGAGCGAGTACTCGAACTGGCGGCGCGCCGTGGAGCGGACCTTCGACTGGGTTCAGCCCAACCACGCTGCGACCTGAATCACCTGCGGATAGCGCGTTCGCCGCGACGCCGCTACACCACTGCCCTGCTACACCGCCTCCGGCTCTGGCTCCTCCTGCACCGGCCGCTCGGTCAGCGCGTTCGACTTCGGGATCGTCTCGCCGCGGAAGAAGCCGGGCCGCACGAACCGGTAGATCAGCATCAGCGGGATGCCGAGTACGAGCGCGCCGATGCCGGTGAGGAACACCCCGCCGATCGCCCAGTGCGGCGCGAACGGCAGCGTCCAGTAGGTCGAGCCGTAGTCAGCCGCCCAATAGACATGGCAGGCGTAGCCGAAGAACGCGAACAGGATCAACGCGCCGAGCAGCGGCAATACGCAGCGCAGCCACAGGGTTTTGCCGTACTGCCGGCCGCGGCGTACGAGCGGCAGGTAGTACCAGAAGCAGGCCAGGCCGGTCAGGCCGTAGTAGAAGGCGATCGCTAGGCCGAGCGAGAGGATCGAGTCCGAGAGCACGTTGTTGCTGATCTTGGTCAGCCCGGCGTAGAACGCGATCGAGGCCAGGCCCATGCCGACGGTGGACCAGGTCGGGGTCTGGAAGCGCGGGTGGACCCGGGCGAAGTGCGACGGGATGGCCTTGTGCGAGGCCATCGAGAGGGCGGTGCGCGCGGTCGGCATGATCGTGGTCTGCGTCGAGGCGGAGGCCGAGGTCAGCACCATGAACACCAGCAGCTTGCTGAGGAACCAGCCGAGGCCGGCCGAGCCGAAGACCGAGGTGCCGAGGCCGGACAGGACGTCGCCGGAGTTGTCCGGGTTCGCCAGCCCCGAGCCCTTGTCGCCGACGCCGGCGAACGCCTGAGCTGAGACGGTGACCAGCGCGTACGTCACCAGCAGCAGGATCGTGGAGAGCACGGCGGCGCGGCCAGGCGTTCGTGCGCTGTCCTTGGTCTCCTCGTTGATCGACACCGCGGTGTCCCAGCCCCAGTAGATGAAGACGGCGAGCAGCAGGCCGGAGGTGAGGGCGGTGAACGAGCCGATGTCGAACGGGTTGAACCAGGACGCGGAGACGTGGATCGCGCCGGCCGGTGCGCTGCCGCCGTACACCTTCGTCAGCGCGACGATGGAGAGCACGAGCAGCATCAGCAGCTCGACGCTGAGCAGGACGCGCTGCAGCCAGACGGAGACCTCGATGCCGATATAGCAGATCACGGTCATCAGCACGATCCAGATCAGGCCGGCCACCTCGGTCCAGCCCTTGCTCGCCGCCAGGCCGTTCGCGCCGACCAGCTGGAAGCCGTAGCCGCCGGCGATCTGGGCCAGGTTCGCCATGACGATGATGTCGGCGGCGATGATGGCCCAGCCGCCGAGCCAGCCGGTGCGCGGGCCGAAGGTGCGGGCGCCCCAGGTGAAGGTGGTGCCGCAGTCCGGGTCGGCCTCGTTGAGGCCCTGGTAGCCGAACGCGATCAGGAACATGGGGACGAAGGCGAGGATCATCACGATCGGGGACTGGAGCCCGACCGCGGCGACCACGAAGCCGAGCGTGGCGGCGAGGCTGTAGGCGGGCGCGACCGAGGCCGTGCCGATCACGATGCTGGAGATCAGCCCCAAAGCGCCGGGCCGCAGGCCCTTGCCTGCGGCCGGTTCGGATTCGACGGTGCTGTCACGGTTTCCGGCGGTCCCCGCTGTCACCTCGGCCATGGGGCGGCTCCCTCAAGCGGCAGGACGTGGCCGCTGACAGCCACGATTCAGGTGTGAGCCTGCACAAGCAGAGAATCGCTCCAGCAACAGCCGTTCACAAGCCCGGCGCGCCCGCGGGTCGGTGGGTCGGTCGGGTGACGGGCCTTCTGCGGCCGATGGAGTCAGCGGGTCACTCAGGTGATGGGCCCTCCGCGGCGGATGCTGTCGGCGGCGCGACTGCCGGTCCGGACGGCTGCGCTTCTGGTTGCGCGGTGGCTGCCTGGGGTCGCGGCGCAGCCTCGGGTTGCGGCGCGCCCTGGGTTTGCGGTGTGGCCTGTGTTGCGCCCTGGAACTGCGGGGTGGCTTGCGGCGCCGCCTGCGGCTGCGGTTGCGCACCCGGCCAGTTGTGCACGTAGCTGGAGCCGCCAGGCTGCGGGATCTGCGCGGCCTCCCGAGGTCCGCGCGGGGTGACCAGGAAGGCGAGCGCGAGGTATGCGGCGGTGCACCAGAGCGCGCCCGCGATGACGGCGCCGAACACGCTGTACGTCAGGCCGGCCTCAGTCGGGATGCCGAGGGATCCGAGCCCGGATGAGCCAGACATCGACAGCTCGCCGAGCAGCGTCACCACCAGGCCCGCTATCGCGCCGAGCAGCGCGGCCCGCCAGGCCTGGACCGGGGCGAACGCGGCTGGGTTCACCACCCTCCGGCGGGTGCGTACCAGGAACCACGGCAGCGCGGAACCGATGAGGGCGGCGAGGATCAGCAGGTAGATCAGCCAGGGCCGGCTGTTGCCGAACAGGCCGATCTCGTCGGCGCGGGCGCCGGTCAGCCCGGGGGTCACGCCGTCGGACAGGCTGACGCAGAATCCGCTCAGCGCGCCGCCGATCATCAGGTTCGGCAGCAGGAGCACCGCGGCGATCGCCTGCGCCGCCTTCGCACGGCCGCTCGAACCGTCGGCCGTCAGCAGTTCGTACTCGGCGTACACCAGGACCACGAGTCCGGCCAGCAGGCCGACCGCGCGCAGCTGGGTCCAGACGATCCGCGCGCTGCCGCGCCACGGTCCGATCAGCTTCCTGATCCACTCGCCACCGGGGTCGCCGACCGGACGACGCGCGACGGTGGTCAGCCGGCCGATCAGGAACGCGGCGAACGCGATGAGCAGCGGGCCGAGGAACACCCAGCCGGGCGAGACGCCGATCGAGGAGTGCAGGCCGTTGGTGGCATCGCTCGCCGTGCCGAGGGTCAGCGCGGCGCCCGAACCTCCAGTGCCCGATCCGCCGCCACTGCCGCCGAACGGGTCGGTACCGCCGCCGCCGAACGGATCCGTGCCGCCCGGCTGCTGCGTGAGCCCGCCGCCGACGCTGCCGTTGAGCCTGCCGACCAGGTTGAACACGTCGGAGGCGTTGCTGACCAGGGCGAGCACGAGCAGCACCACGCTGACGCTGAGCGCGGGCAGCGCCGAGCGGGCGACCAGTTGCAGCGGCGAGGCGCTGGGGGCGGCGGCCTCGCTGCGCCGGCCGCGGCGCATCCAGAGGAAGAACAGCAGAAGCGTGATCGTCCAGACGGTCAGGCTGATCGTCAGGCTCAGGTTGAGGGCGAAGGAGCCGAAGATGGACCCGCCGAGGCTCGAGTCGCTGACCGGAGTGCCGCCGACGTTCAGGTCCGTGGGTGCGCCGAGCGCTCCGGCGACGAGGATCACGGTGCTGGTGAACCAGTCGCGGAAGCCGCCGTGGCCGGTCGGGCTGGCCAGCCAGGCGAGGCCGACCACCACGCCGAAAGTCGCGAGCAGCGCGATGACCAGCGGCGCGATCGCGTCGCGGAGCACGGCGAGCAGGTCGGCGCGGCCGACCAGTGCCGGGCGGAAGAGCGGGATGGGCGCGGGAGCGCCGTCGGGCGGCGCGGCGAAGACCGGAGGGGCTTGGTAGGTGGGGGGCGGCGAGTAGGTGGGTGGGGGCGTGTAGCTGGGTCCGGAAGATCCGAAGGCTTCGGCACCGGTGCCCGCGGTCGGATCGGCCGCGGCGGCGCCCGAGGCTGGGCTGGCGCCGGGACCCGGAGTGGGGCTGGCGGCGGGGTCCGAGGTGGCGCTGGCAGCGGGACCCGCGGTCGGATCGGCGGCGGAAGCGGTCTCGTAGCCGGCCGGTGGCGGGTAGCTCAGGCCGGACGTGTCGACGCCCGGGGCGGCCGCAGCGGCGCCCGGTTCCGGATCCGACGGCGCAGCTTGAGCCGTCTGGGGCTGTGACTGGGCCGGTATCTGTTCCTGCGGTTCAGGCCGACCCTGGGTGAGCGCGGCCCCGCAATGACTGCACGCCGTCGCGCCGTCCGGCACCGTTTCGCCGCAATGCGGGCAAGTAGCCACGTTCCCCCACAATCGAAGAACCTTGAATCGGATTCGGCCGCTCGTTCTTACCGGCTCGGATCCATGCTGTCAAAGGTGATCCGACCAAGGCGACGACTCAAGGCGACGGCGACTACTCAGGACGGCGCGGTGGCTCGGCTCGTCGCGCCACGCACCTCCAAGGCGTCAAGCAGTTGCGCGGTAGCCGCGGCGATCGTCTCGACCGCCTCGTCGAACGCGGCGCGGTTGTGCGCGGCGGGGGCCCGGAACCCGGAGACCTTGCGGACGTACTGGAGCGCCGCGGCCCGGACGTCCTCCTCGCCGACGTCCAGGGTCATCGGCGGGCGAAGGGTCTTGATGCTTCTGCACATACCGCCAGTGTGGAGCAGACCTCCGACAATTCCGACCCCGGACAGGAAAACGCCGACGCGTCCGATCCCGTCCACGCGTCGGGCCTGCGGCTGAGTCGGCTCGTCACCACTCCCAGTAGAAACCGACCACGGCCTGCGCGACACCACCCTCCAGGAAGCGGTGCGCCTCGTTCGACGAATTGAGCGTCATCGGTTCACGGTGCGTGATCGAGCTGTTGACCACGCCGTTCCACTCCGCCCACCACAGCTTGCTCGGCACCATGTCCGGGTGGAAGTGGATCCACAGCAGGTAGTTGTCGACCTTGCGGCGAAACACCCGCCGCATCTCGGTGGGCGGAGCCTCCTCGTAACGAAAGGTCGCGGTGTAGTTGAGCACCGCCGTGGCGCCGCGCGGCAGCGGGCGCTCAAGCAGGATGTCAATCGCGTGGTACACGTTGCCGTCTCGCGCGCGTAGCTGGTACGGCAGGCCGGGGACGCCGCCGGTCTGTACATCGAGAGTCAGCATGTTCGTGTCGACCATGTACGTGTACCGGTCGAGGCCGTCCTCGGTCGCCTCGAGGACCTGATCGGTACGGTGCTGCACCGGCAGACCGTCCGGACCGAGGTAGTGGTACTCGCGCAGGTCCACCGTGCGGTGACGCGCCGGTGGCGCGTCGAAGATCGGCAGGTCGGTCTCCTGCGCATCGCCGCGCACATAGCGGATGCTCGACGAACCCGCGTGCAGAAACCGCAGCCGGTCCGCGTCGTCGGGGGCGATATCGAAGGCGTCCGCGAACCAATTGAGGGTGGCGCTGCTCAGCACCGTGTCCGGGCTGTTGCCGGCCAGCGCGCGGGAGACCCTGCCGCGCAGCTTCACCAGGTCCTGGTCCGCGTCCTCGGCTCCGCGATCGGCCAGCGAGCGGGCGATCACCTCGGCAATCGCGTCGACCGCGCCCTTACCTGGGACAAGCAACGAGCGCCACTGCGTGCGGTAACGGCCCGGCCTTGTGAGCAGGTCGTAGAGGTAACTGCTCGCCGCGGCGGCTGGGGTAGGGGAGCGGCCGGCGCCAGGCGAATGCGATCCGCCGTGTCCATTCGCTCCCCCGGCGCCCGCCGCCGAGCCTGGGGCGGACTCGGACGGACGGCGGCGGCGCTCCTCGATCGCGTCTCGCGCGGCCGCGAAGGCGAGTCGTTCGGAGCTGTCCGCGCCCAGCAGTACGACGATGACGTCGAGTTTGTCCGGCGGCGGCAGCACCTTGCCGGAGAAATAACCGCCGATCACGCCGTGCGCGTAACCGGTTTTCTCCGCCAAATACCGATAGGACAACAAGGCGTCGCTACGGCGCCGCGCATATCTGCGGCGCAATCGGCGCAGCGAATCGCCGAGGTCCTCCAGGGTCTCCAGGTTCCGGAGCCCCAGATCCTCGGGAAAGGAGGCGCCGCCGCCCAGCCGATCCATCTGCCGCCCTGTCCGTGAACTGACGTAACGCTCCGTCAGGGTAACCGTCGCCAGCGGAAATCGCGGTCCGCGAGCGGTCTTTGACCGGACTCCGCCAAATGGGGGAACGGGACTGCCCTTTCGGCCGCCCGTGTCCGTCGCTGTCCGACCGTGTCCGACTCCGGGGCTGTTTCCGAGGTGACCCATGTCACTGTAGGACCCGCGCGAGGCATCGCAAGGCGGCCGTGGAGGACACGGGCGCCGCCCGCGGCCGAGCAGGCTCCGTATCGAGTACGCAGAGTGGCGGATGACCGAGTTCCGATTTCCCCCGGTGCTGAGTACAGCCGCCTGGGTCACCGAGATCGACGCCCCGGAAGGGGCGGCGGCCGGCGAGGGCGGCGGGCTCGGGGGTTTCGCACGCGGGGGTCCGCACCTGGACTTCGGCAGGGTCGAACATGTGGAGTTCGGCGTGCTGGCCAGGGCGCTGCTGCTGCTGGACGCGGCCGTCGCGGCCGGGGTGGGCGCGACGGTGACGCTGCCCGCGCATGAAGTGGGGCAGTCGGAACAGGGCGGGCGGGACCTGCCGGAGCGGGAAGCGCGGTCGGGCGGCGCGATCTCGGACTCCTGGTCTCGCACGCGGCGCACGAGGCACCGGGCCGGCAGACGTGGCCAGGCGCGGGCCTTCATGCGGCAGGCCGGTTTCCGGGAGGCGCCGCACTGGCCGGTGGATGCCGTGCGAGTGCGGGGTGCCGGGGCCGCGGGACAAGGGGAGGAAATCGATGAGCTACCGTCCGGGGACGTGGCGGCCGGCCGTAGTGAGCAGGCCGTCGAGCCGGTGGGCCACCGGCGCAGGTTGCTGCCGTTACAGTGGCTTCAGCCGGTGGAGGGCGCGGGCCTACGCGGCGCCGCGCGGTACATCGCCGTTGAGCAGGGACTCAGTGACCTCGGCCTCTCGGCCGCCGACGCACGCGCGATCAGTGAAACGGTCCTGGCCGAGCTGATCGACAACGCGGCCAGGCTGGCCGCGTCACGCAGTCCCGGAACCCCGCGCGTGCTGGTCGGCGGGCAGCTGTTCGACCGCGGCCACCCGCCGGGACCTGAGGATCCGTTCGCCCGGCCCGACTTCGCGGGCAGCGCGTTCGGCGAAGCGGCGTTCGCCGCCTTCCCGGCGGATCCGGAGCTGGGGGCGAGCCGGGTGCTGCACCTGGTGGCCGGCGGCAGCGGCGCACCCGAGACGCTGTTCGAGGCGACCGTGCCGGTCGGTCCGCGGTTCGCCGCGCCCACCGGGCACTGGAGCGGCCATCCGGCGTTACACCGGCCGCACCGGCTGAGCTGGCTCGGCTGCGCGCTCGATCCGCGGCAAGGGCTCACGGATGCGGATCGGTCGGCGTACGCCGCGGCGATCTCTCGCACCCGCGGCGGCCTCGGCATCTCGGGTACGCGCACGTCGGGGGTTGTGGTCACGGTCTCGCTCGGCGGCGAGATCGACGCTGGGCCGGGTTCCGCCGGCAACGTCCGCGAATCGGTACGCCAGGCGCTGGACTTCCTCGCGCAGGGCGCCGAGCGCGCGGCGGTGGCGGCGGTGTTCCCGGACCTCACCTGGCAGGTACTGGAGTCGTGCGTTCCAGGAGGGGAAGCGCACGGCACCGGTACTGCCGGTCCGGATAAAGCGGGTCCCGAGAAGCCGGGCCCCGAGAAAGGCGGCGGCGAGAAGGGCGGTAAGAACGGCAGGCACGCTGCCGGAGCCATGTTGGTGGTCGGCGCTCAGGGCCGACCACTGTGGCACGGCGGCTCGGCGCCGGTGCGCGCCGTGCTGGAGCTGTTGACCAGCGTCGGCGGCGTCTCGCTGGTAGGTGAGGCGCGCGAGCGCTGGCTGAGCGCGGGCGGGTCGGGCGAGGAGTTCGAGCGCTTCCTGCGCAATCAGAAGCACCTGGTCTCGGTCGAGGGTGAGAGCCTGATCCTGCTGCTCTCGCCGCTGCACATCCTTAGCACGCTGACAGACGCGTCCCAGCGCGAACTGAGCGCTGAGGCCGCCCGCCACGGCAAGGGCGTGCGCCGTGGCATGTTCCGCACGCCCACGCTCGCCGTGACGAACCGCTGGCTGGACGTCGGCCGGCTGCTCGACGGCACGATCGGTTTCGACGTGGCCGCGTTCACCCTCGCCCGCGCGGTGCAGGCGGAACTGGCCGCGCTGCCGCCGAGCCGCGGCCCGGTCATGGTCGCTCCAACGCATACCTGCCCGCCGCGTCTGGCGACGCGGTTGAGCGAATGCCTGGCCCTCGGTGATCGGACCTATCCGGCGAGTTCCGAGCATGATCGCGGCGGCTGGCCGACCGCCGGGGACGTGCCCGGCGAGGCGCGCGTGGTGCTGTGCGCGGATCTGATCCTCACCGAGAACACGGTGCGGCGCGCGGTGGCGGAGATCGTCGAGCACGCCGAGCCCGTGGTCATCGCGTGCGCGGTCGACGCGCGGGTCAAGCGCGGGCGGATCAAGGTGCTGAACCGGGAGATCCCGGTCGTCGCGCTGGCCGAAATCGACCTCGAGGCCGGCCAGGCCGAGCAGTCGGAGCGGGTGGGCCGCATGCATCGCCTGCAGGCCCTTGTTCCGGGCGCGGGCGCGCCTCCCGCCATCGTCGACATCGACCCGGTCTCGCTGCGCCCGGCTCCCGCGCGCGCACCCGAGCGGCTGCCGATGAGCGAAGAGGAGCTGCTGTACTGGTGCGCGCCGCAGCCGGAGTCGCCGGCCGGCGCGCTGCGGATCGGGCACATCGAGTACCCGCGGCGGATGCACGCGAGCGCCTCGATCGACCTGGAGCGGATGTTCCGCCGCGACGACGCCCGCACACGCATCACGGACGTCCTGGTCGACGCCATCCAGCGCGGTCTCGCCCGGGTGCATCATCGCGCCGATCCGGGGCGGCCCGAAGACGCGATCCAGATCTGGTATCCCGGCGAGAAACGGTCGAAAGCCGGGCTGCTCGCGCACGCGGCCCGGACGCGGCTTTCGGAGGGCGGGCAAAGCGTCAGCGCGCCGGTCGGCATCCAGCACCTAAGCCACGGAGCGGTCTGGTCGAACTCCTCCGGCCAGGAACAGCCGCCGCGCCCGCGCACGCTGCTGATCGTGGATTATTCGGCGCGCACCGGCCGCACGTTGCAAGCGCTGATCCGGCATGCGGTACGAGCCGGCGCCGAGCGGATCGTGGCGGTGGTACTGCTGGATCTGCTGCCCGAGCATGACAGCGGGCTGCTGGCGTCGCTGAGTGCCGTCTCGGCGGAACCGACCGGCACCCGCGCGACCCGCGGCTCCGACATCCCGGTCGCGGTCCAGTTCATCAGCGCGACGAGCATCGGCGGCCTGGGCGCCCACGAATGCGGCGTGTGCGCCACGCGCGAGAAATACGCGGACGTGGCCGAGGCGCCGCTGCGGCTGCGCCGGCACGTGGACCGACTGGACGAACTGCTGCGGCCGCGGCGCCGCGAGGAGCTGTTCGAGAGCGCCCCGGCCGACCTGTTCGGGGTTCCGCTGCTTGGCGACGACGCGATCGATTACCTGCGGTGGCGCGGACAGCTGCGCCGGGCGCTGCACGACACCGGAGCGCGCCAGGAGGTGTTGGACCGGATCGCCGCGCTCAATCAGTCCTCGCCGGACTCGGTGTGGGGCCGCCGCGGGCTGACCAGGCTGTTGGCCGCCGAGCGCGGCTGGCTCAAGCTGCCGCCGCTGCGCTATGGCGCCGCGCGCGAGCAGCTGGCCCGCTGCTGTCTCGACGAGCTGGACAATCCGGCGCCCGAGCCGCCGTGGCTGCGCGCGCAGGCCGTGATGGTGCTGGCCGCCGCCGCTCCGGACCGCTTCGCCGCGGTGCTGCCCGATCTGATCGAGCTGGGCGTGGACGAGCCGGTCGTCGTCGATCAGGTCTGCCTGGAGGCGTACCGCCTGGCGCGCCGGCCGCGGCATGACTCGCCGGTCGATCTCGGCGAGCTGCGCAAGAGCCTGATTCGCTGCCGCGAGTACCTCGAGGACGCGCGAGTGGATCTGGACCGGCCGCTGGCCGAGGACTACGTGCACGTCATCAGGCAGCTGATCCTGCTGACCGAGCTCAAGCCGCGGCCCCGGCTCGACGACCCGCGCGAGGCCTGGGCTCGGCTGTCCGCGCAGTGGTGTGAGGCGGCGCTGCGGCACCGCTTCGAGTCGCGGCTGCTGCGGGTGCGCGACTTCGTCGAGGACCTGCAGGTCGCCGAGCCGAGCCGGGAGCGGACCGCGGCGGCCGAGGCGGACCTGCGGGAGTGCACGCGGCTGGTCGAGGAGCGAGTGCTGGCCTTCCTGCCCAGGCTGCGCGAGATCCTGGCCGGGGACTACGCTGCCGAGCTGCTCGGGCGGCGGGATCAGGAGCGGTTCGTCGAGCTGTCCGGCGCGAGCGCGGCGGGTCTGCTCGGGCTCTCCGAGCGTCTCAGCAGCCTGGTTCGGGAGCCGAGGCGTCCGGAGGACGGCCGGTGGCGGGCGCAGCGGCGGGATCTGCTGGACCGGATCGGCTGGTGGTACAACGCGTTGTTCGCCACGCACCGGCCGGGTACGGACTCGCCGGCGCAGCTGGTGCACTTGGTGCGGTCGGTCCCGGCTCTGGTCGGCGACGTCGTGCACGCCGCCGTCGAGGAGCGCGGGCTGAGCGCCACGACGAAGCTTTCCGGCGATCTGGCCGTGCCCGTGTTCTGCCCGCGCGACCTGCTCGCCGAGGTGGTCGGGCACGTGCTGGACAACGCGCGGTGCCGTTTCGCCGCCGATGAGGACGCTGACGACGACGAGCCCCTGTTCGAGGTGAGCATCCGCCGTCCCGCGCCGGACGGCGTGCAGCTGGTCATCTGCAACTCCGGGGCACTGCCGGGTCCGGAGCCCGGGCGCGGTCTGGCGGCGTTGGCCCGCGCGCTGCGGCCGTTCGGCGGCTGGCTGACCGGCCGGGCACTGAGCACCGACGGCTGGACTTACGAGGCGGTCATTGCGCTGCGACCCTGGTCCGGCGCGCCGCTCGACAGCGACAGCGGCGAGCACTCCGTCTTCGAACGCTCGACCGCCGAGCGTCGGGCAATCGAACTCCACGTCGCGGAACGCGATGGCGGCGAGCAGAACGGCGTCGAGGATCACGGCAGTGATGATCACGATGCGGTTCATTACGGCGACCTCGAGCACAGTGCCGCAGCCCGCAGCGGCGCCGCCGAGTACAGCCGTCTGGAGCGGGGCGCGTGACCGTGGACTCCATCCAGGCTTTGCTCATCGATGAGGACGAGGACAACCTCACCGCCTTGCCCGAGCGCCTGCGCCATCCGTTCGCCCAGCTCGGCTGGCACGTGATGTGGACGGCGGCGAAGGACGCCGGCCGGGTGCGCGAACTCTTCTCGGTGCCGGGCGCGGCCTACGACCTGATCGTCGTGGACCTGCCGGCGGCTGCGCGGGACGGGGCCGGTGCGGCGGCCGCGCAGCCTGGGCTCAACCTCATCTGCGACGCCCGCGAGCGCTTCCCCGGCGCGTTCATCCTGGCGATCAGCAGCGGCCAGGCCCACCGTCCAGACCTGCTCGACGAAGCCCGCCGGTGCGGAGCGCACCGGGTGCTGCGGCGGTACGAGTTCAGCGTCGAGGCTCGGGAGAGCAGCCCCTCCGCGATCGCCACCGAGATCCACAACCACCTGCTGGACACCGGGGCGGTCGCGCCGATCGCGGTGACCTACGACGAGTTCGACCCGGACATCCAGACCTTCGTGCACGCGGTCGGCGAACCGACGCTGTGCCGTCTCTACGCGCGCATCCTGCAAGCAGCGGGCCGCACCACACGCAACATGAGTCTGGGTTACATCGCGACCGGCTATTCAGGCGCGGCAGTTTGTGCGGTGACGGCTGCGTTGGACAACAGCGGCGTGCGTACACATCACGTGCTCAAGGTCAGCCTGGATAAAGACGCGCTGGAGCGGGAGGCACAGCGCTCCGCGGAGGCGTGGGGAATGCTGCGCCAGTCGCTTCTGGCCAAGCAGGCACCGCCGTACCCGGTCGGTCCGGTCAACGGCTGGTATGCGCTGGCCGCGCAGTTGGAGGGCAGTGCCCTGACGCTGCGGGAGTGGCTGGCGCGCGGCGCATCTGACGCCGCAGTGGAAGACGTGTTCGCGGCCTTGTTCACCGACGGACTCGGGGGCGTGTACGCGGACACCGCGCAGGAGATCGACTCGCCGGCCGATCTCCTGCGCACCCCCTACTACCGGCAGCGCCGGGTACTGCACGCGGTCAAGCAACTGGCGCCGGTGCTCACGCATCCGGACGGCTGCCGGCTGGCCGAATCCCTGGTCGAGGACTTGACCGAGCGGGTTACCGGGTTCGTGGCGGAAGGCCGGATCGGCGAAGCGGACGCGCAGCGCACGGCCGCAAGGCGTACCTACGGCGTGTTCTCTCACGGGCACCTGCACGGCACCAACGTGCTGGTCTACGAGGGGCGCCATCCGGAGCCCGCGGTCATCGACGCGAGCCGCTTCGCGCACGCACACTGGGCGACCGATCCGGCGCGGCTGGCGGTGGACCTGCTGATGCACAGCGTGGATCCGGCCACCGAGTCGATGTTCTTCACCGGATTCGAGCGCTGGCGCGTGGTCGCGGCGCGACTGGGCCGCCTTGAGCCGCTGCTCGATCCGCCCGAGGACTCGGCGCCAGCGGTACCTGATCCGGCCGATTTCATGGCGACGCAGTTCACTCACATGCCGACTGGCGAAGGTACGCCGCGCGCCGAGGGCGTCACGCGGCCGCCCGGCCAAGACGCCTCGGATCTGCCCGAGCGCAAGGTGACCGGCGATGGGACGGCGGCAGCCCTGGCCGCGCTCAATTGGCTAACCGGTAACCTTCGCGCGTTTTGCCCTGGAATGTCCGGGGAGGGTGAGTACCGCACTCACGCCTGGGAGTGGCATACGGCGCTCGCTCGGTACCTGCTGCGCTCGTCGTATAACCATGAGATCACCGTGCCCAAGCGCGCACTGGCGATCGTCGCAGCGTACGACCAGCTGCTGGCGGCGGAGGCGAGCCTGCCGGACTGAGCGACGGGGAGCGCGGACACAGCCGCGCCACATGCCGGGTGGGGCCGCGGTGGGGACGGCCCCACCCGCTCATGCTCTTGCGCGCGGGCACCGCGCGAAGGCCGCAGCGGGCGGAGACCGATGGGCGCAGCGAGACCAGCCGCAGGGCGCTGACCTGCGCACGAACGTGCGCACACGAGCGCAGAAAAAATCTCCCGGAAAAAGTGTTGGGGTTCCGGGCGCCCGCTCCTCTCACCGGTATAGGGCAAGTTCTCGATACCAGGAGGCGGTCGCCATGTCCCTCACCTCAACCATCGCGCCTGTCGCACCGTCAGCCACGCCGTCCGCCGCGCCGCTCCACCCTGCGCACCCGGTCGGCACCCCGACTTCGACGCAGCGTCAGTTCGCGGGCCGTCCGTATCGCATCGCGGTGCGTGTGCACTCGCTGGACCCGATCTCCGAGGCCGGGATCCTGGTGCAGCTGCGCCAGCGCCCCGAGCTGCGGATCGCGGAGGCCGGGGAGGCGGCGGCAGTGGTGATCGCGATCGCAGACGTCGTCGACGAGCCCGCGACGCGCTGGCTGACCGCGCTGCACCGCGCCGACGGCACTCCGGTCGTCCTCGTCGTCGGGCAACTCGACCCGCGCGCGATGGCCGGAATCGTCGGCTCCGGCGTGTGCGGGGTGCTGCGGCGCGCCGAGGCCAGCCCGGAGCGCGTCGTGCGCGTCGTGCGGGCGGCGGCGCAGGGCCAGGGCGACATGCCGCCGGACCTGGTCCGCCATCTGCTCGACCAGGTCAGCCTGCTGAATCGGACCACGCTCGAACCGCGCGGCCTGTCCTTCGCCGGGCTGACCGAGCGGGAGCGCGACGTGCTCAAGCTGATCGCGGACGGCCTGTCCACCCGCGAGGTCGCGATCAAGCTCGCCTACTCGGAGCGCACCATCAAGGCCGTGCTCCAGTCGCTCACCATCCGGCTGAACCTGCGCAACCGCACGCAGGCGGTGGCGTACGCGGTGCGCAATGGCTGGATCTGATCGGCGGTCGCCGCGCCTGCCACGGCCGGCGGCTCCTACGTGCTCGATTACACCAAGACGCGCTTATGTGACTCAGTCGTGTTCGACCGTGTGTTCCACTAAGCGCTCGGAACTCACTACGGTGTGCGCATGCAGGATCGGGACCTCGTCGCCGCGATCGTGGCGGGCGACCCGGCAGGACTGGCTGCCGCCTACGACAGATACGCCTCGGCGCTGTACACGTACTGCCGCTCGATGCTGCGCGACCCCGAGGACGCGGCCGACGCGTTGCAGGACACGTTCGTGGTCGCGGCGCAGAAACTCGACGGGCTGCGGGATCCGGATCGGCTGCGCCCGTGGCTCTACGCGGTGGCCCGCAACGAGTGCCTGCGGCGGCTGCGCGGCCGCCAGGGCATGGTCGAACTCGATCAGGCCGCAGAGGTGAGCGATGACGCCGTCGACGTCGAGGCGGGACTGCGCGAGGCAGACGTACGCGGCCTGATCTGGGCCGCGATCCAGGGCCTCAACCCGAGCGAGCGCGAGGTCTTCGAGCTCAACGTCCGGCACGAGCTGGAGGGCACCGACCTCGCGGCCGCGCTCGGAGTCTCGGCCAACCACGCGCACGCCCTGCTCTCGCGGGCGCGCGGGCAGCTGGAGAAGTCGCTGGGCGCGCTGCTGGTGGCACGCACCGGCCGGGCCGAATGCGCGGAACTGGCCGCGATCCTGGACGGCTGGGACGGCGAACTGACCGCGCTGCTGCGCAAGCGGATCAACCGGCACATCGAGCAGTGCGAGATCTGCGGCGAACGCAAGCGGCACGAGCTGCGGCCCGAGATGCTGCTCGGCGCGATGCCGCTCCTGCTGCTGCCGCCGGGCCTGCGCGCGAACGTCATGCACTTGGTCGGAGACGTGCTGCCGGGCTCCGGCTCGGGCGCAGGAAACGCCGGCTCGAACTCAGGGAACTCCGGTACAAGCTCCGGGACCGCCGGCGGCTCAGGAGCCGGCGGTCTCGAAAACCTCGGCGGCCTCGCGAACGGCGCTCTCGGCGGAGCGGCAGCGGCGAACCTGGTCGAATACTGCGCCCGCGTCGCCAAACGAGCCGAGCCGTTCAACCGCGACGGCTTCCCGGTGCCGCTGGACCGGCGCCGCAAACCGCTGGCCGCCGCACGCCGCAAGACGCTCGTCGCAGCCGCGATCCTGCTCGTGCTGCTGCTCGGGATAGGCGGCTACACGACGATGCGCTATCTCTCCCCCGGCAATACAGCGGCTGCCATTCCCACGCACAGCCCTTCGGTGATCGCGGTCGTGGACACCGGCGGCGGGTCCTCACTGCTCGTCGAGATATCGACCAGCCCGGCGTCCCCAAGCGCGAGCCCGAGCCAAAGTCCGAGCGCGTCCGCGAGCCAGTCGCCGTCACAGAGCCCGTCGATCATCGTCGTGCGGACCTCGGCGCGCCCATCGCGATCGCCGAGCCGGTCACCGTCCCCGAGCCCGCCTCCCCCGCCGCCCGGAGTGCTCATCGCCGACCCACCTTCTTTCGTGGCGTACAACTACGTCGGCCGATTCAACCTGACCGCGAGTGGCGGCGCGGTACCCGGATTCACCATCATCGCGCCGCCGCCGCAGCCGAACTACGGCACACCGAGCGCGTCCCCGAGCGTTGGCGGGCAGATGCAAAATGGCCAGGTCATCACGATCACCGTCTACGCGCCCGGGTACACGCAGGAGATCTTCACAGTGCAGCCCGACGACAATCAGCCGCCGATCTACGTCACCGCGTCGCCGTACTACCAAATCCCCTGACTCGATGATGCCGTGAGGCGCCTCGCGGTCAACACGATCGCGGGCTTACGATGCCCGGCGTGCCTTCACTCATGGGGATGACCAAGCGCGTCCTGGTCGGCCAACCGATGCGCAGCGAGATGCTCGGCGAGGCGACGCTGCCGAAGAAGATCGCGCTGCCGGTCTTCGCCTCCGACGCCCTCTCCTCCGTCGCCTACGCGACTGAGGAAATTCTGGTGGTGCTGTCGGCCGGCGGCCTCGCCTTCTTCCACTACACCTGGTACATCGCGGCCGCGGTCGGCTTCCTGATGCTCGTGGTCGTGGCCTCGTACCGGCAGAACGTGCACGCTTACCCCTCCGGCGGCGGCGACTACGAGGTGGCCACCACCAACCTCGGGCCGAAGGTCGGACTGACCGTGGCCAGCGCGCTGATGGTGGACTACACCCTCACCGTCGCCGTCTCCACCGCCGCCGGCGTGGCGAACCTCGCCTCGGCCATCCCCGCGCTCAACGCGCACGCGGTGCTCATCTCGGTCCTGGTCATCGCGGTGATCACACTGATCAACCTGCGCGGGGTGCGCGAATCCGGCACCGCGTTCGCGATTCCGACCTATTGCTTCGTCGCGGCGGTCGGCATCATGATCATCTGGGGCGTGCTGCGGATCGCCACCGGTCACCCACTTGAGTCGGAGAGCGCCCACTACCAGATCAAAGCAGCGGGCAGCTACGGCGGTCTGGCGCTCGCCTTCCTCCTGCTGCGCGCCTTCGCGTCCGGCTGTACCGCGCTGACCGGTGTCGAGGCGATCAGCAACGGCGTGCCCTCGTTCAAGCCGCCGAAGAGCAAGAACGCCGCGACGACGCTGGCGCTGCTCGGCGGGATCGCGGTCAGCATGTTCGCCGGCGTGACCGCGCTCGCGCTGGCCGCGCATGTGCACGCCGCCGACGCCGCGAACCTGATCGGCCTGCCGTCCGGGGAAACGCCGCGAACCGTCATCGCCCAGGTCGGCCGCTCCGTCTTCGGCGGCGCTTCGCCGCTGTTTTACATCCTGCAGTTCGTCACCGCGCTGATCCTGGTGCTGGCCGCGAACACCGCGTTCAACGGCTTCCCGGTGCTGGCCTCGATCCTCTCCCGCGACGGCTACCTGCCCCGCCAGCTGCACACCCGCGGTGACCGGCTCGCCTTCTCGAACGGCATCCTGCTGCTCTCCGGCTTCGCGATCACGCTGGTCGTCGTGTTCAAGGCCTCGCCGACCCGGCTGATCCAGCTGTACATCGTGGGCGTGTTCGTCTCCTTCGTGTGCAGCCAGACCGGCATGATCCGGCACTGGAACCGCCTGCTGGCCACCGAGAACGACCGCGCGGCGCGCAACCGGATGCTGCGCTCCCGCACGATCAACGCGGTCGGCGCGGGGATCACCGCGATCGTCCTAGCGATCGTGCTGGCCACCAAGTTCATGGCCGGCGCCTGGATCGTGGTGGTGGCCATGCCGCTGATCTGGCTGCTGATGCGGGGCATTCAGCGGCACTACTACTCGGTGTCGGTAGAGCTGACCCCGCCGCCGGACTACAAGGTCACCATGCCGAGCAACAACTACGCGATCGTGCTGGTCTCCAAGCTGCACCTGCCGACGCTGCGGGCCATCGGCTACGCGCGGGCCGCGCGGCCGAGCCGGCTTGAGGCGGTGACCGTCGACCTGGACAGCGCCGAGACCGAGGCGCTGCGCCGCGATTGGGAACAAAGGGACATCCCGATCCCGTTGACAGTGATCGCCTCGCCGTATCGAGAGATCACCCGGCCGATCGTCGACTACGTCAAGCGCCTGCGAACCGAGAACCCGAACGATATCGTGACCGTTTACATCCCCGAGTACGTACTCGGACACTGGTGGGAGCAGCTGCTGCACAACCAGTCAGCGCTGCGGCTGAAGGGCCGGCTGCTCTTTCAGCGCCGAGTGGTGGTGGCCAGCGTGCCCTACCAGCTGCGTTCGGCCGTCAGCAGGCAGGAAAGAGTGAAGCAGCAGATGCTGAACCAGACGCCCGCCACCAAGACCCCGTCGAAGAGCGGCTGAGCCCCCAGCGCCGCCGCCACCAGAGCACAACCGAACATTCGCCCCGCCGCCAGGACCAGTTCCAGGAAGGAGCCCGCGAGGATGCGAGCGCTCGACGGCACAGATACGGACCCGGCCGCATCAACCGGCCGCAGCAGCGATGCACAGCGCCCCGAGGCCGACGCCGGCGGCGGGCGTCCGCCGCGCGGCCAGGGCTCGAAGCTGCGGCGGCTGTTCTCCCGGCTGGCGGCGGATCCCGACGAGTTGCAGGCCGACGAGCTCCAGGCGGAGATCCAGGCCTCCGAGGCGATGCCGATCGGCCGGTGCCAGGACCGCGAGCAGGTGTGCCTTGTCGGCACGCTGCGCACGGTCACCTTCCGGCCGCACGCCGGCGTGCCCGCGCTGGAGGCCGAGCTGTGGGACGGCACCGGCACGGTGAACGTGATCTGGCTCGGGCGCCGGCACATCCCCGGCATCAGCCCCGGCCGCACGATCAAGCTGCGCGGCCGGATCACCACGCTGCGCGGCAACCGCGCGATCTACAACCCGATCTACGAGCTTCGCGCCTCGGCCTCCGACTGATCCGGCCGCTAATCTGACCGCTGATCCGGCCCAGCGCCGACCGGCGGGACCGATCAGCGGCGGCCGGCAAGAGCGGCGGGCGTTTGAATTGTGCGAGTAATCGCAGCCGCGGCGTATGAATGCCGCGAACGCGGCGCACACGGCGGCGTTCCTGAGTTTCACTGACGCTATGCCGACCCCTCGGCCGCTCGCCGCCGATTCCCCGTCCGGCGGCGCCGGCTCCACGACCGCGGCGGTGTCCGTGCGCGCCGTCGCGGTCGGGCCTGCCGATTCCAGCCCCGCCGACTGCGACGCTGCCGATTCCGACAGTGCCGGAACGCTGCGTGGCGGCCAGGCGGTGCCGATCCTGCCGAGCGGTGACCTCGATCGGGCCCTCGCCTGCTACCGCTACCTCGGTTTCACGGTGCTCGGCCGCGCCGCCGACTATCTGCGCCTCGCCCTCGGGCCGGTCGAACTGCACCTCTACCTGGAGCCGGCGCTCGACCCGCTACGCAACGGCTCGGGCTGCTATCTGCGCGTCCCGGATCCGGCCGCGCTGCGGGTGGCATGGAGCGACGACGGCGTGAACTGCCTCGATCTGCCGGACACCGCCGCGTACGGGACGAGCCTGTTCGCGGTGATCGACTCGGACGGCAATACGCTGCGCATCGGGCCGTTGCGTGAAACTGGTGTTCACCCCGCGTAATCTCCCGGCCTTCGATCACCGCGCGCGGCAACGATACGGTTGCCGCGCGTTAAAGGTATGGACTGACCGCTCGCTCGATGGCCGAGCGGGCCGTTCCGGCGGATATAGTGCGATCAGGACGTCGCGGCCGGGAACCACCCGCGCGGCTCTATCTCAGAACACTGGGATCGCTGTCCCGGCACGCCGGGGTTCCCCTGGAGGTCCGCCTTGGCAGTGGTGCCCGACCCGCGGTTGGCGCGGCTTCTCGCCGCGATGCGGGCGGTACGGGACGGTGACCTGGGCGCGCGCGCCACGGTCACCGGCGACGACGAGCTGGCCGAACTCGGCCAGCTGTTCAACCAGCTGGCCGAGCACAATCAAGCGCTGGCCGACCAGATCGCCGGGCTTTCCGGCGCCGCGGCCCTGCGCCGGCTGACCGAGTCGGCCTCCGCTACCGCGGTCGCCGCGACCGGCGCCGCCTCCGCGTCAGGGTCCGCCTCGCCCGGCTCTGCCTCGCCCGGCTCTGCTTCCCCCGGCCCCGCGTCGGCCGGACCGACCACGCCCGCCGCCGTCGCGACCGCGACCGGCACCGGCACCGCCGCCGCGGCCACCACTGCTGCCGCAGCCACCACCGCGGCGAGGCAGCTCGCACAGATCGAGCAGGCCAGGCTCGAGCTCAACGAGCAAGCCCGGCAGCTGGCGGTCGCCTCGCGGGCCAAGGCCGAGTTCATGGCCAACATCTCGCACGAGCTGCGCACCCCGCTCAGCAGCCTGCTGATCCTGGCCCAGCTGCTCGCCAGCAACACCGAAGGCAATCTGACCCCGCGCCAGGTGGACTTCGCCCGCACCATCCACGGCGCGGCCCAGGACCTGCTCCAGCTGATCAACGACCTGTTCGACCTGGCCAACGTCGAGAGCGGCCGGATGGCCGTGCACACCGACCGCATCTCCGTCGACGCCCTGGTCACCCGCGCGGAGGCGGAAGCCAGGCCGCAGGCCGCGGAGAAGGGCCTCGAACTGATCGTGCAGGTAGCCCGGGACGCGCCGGAGAGCATCGACTCCGACGAGCAGCGGCTCCAGCAGATCCTGCGCAACCTGCTGTCCAACGCGGTGAAGTTCACCGAGCGCGGCACGATCACCCTGGAGGTCACCCGCGACGCGGTGGACCCGGCGCTGCTGCGGTTCGCGGTGCACGACACCGGGATCGGCATCGCGCCGGACCGGCACGAGGCCATCTTCGAGGCGTTCCAGCACGGCGACAGCGTGACCGGGCGACGCTTCGGCGGCTCAGGACTCGGCCTGTCGATCAGCCGCGAGCTGACCCGGCTGCTCGGCGGCGAACTGCGTGTGAGCAGCACGCCGGGCCAAGGCAGCACCTTCACGCTCACCGTGCCGATCGAGTCGGCTACTTCGGCCCGCGAGAAGGCGCAGACTCCCGGCCGAACCCGCTCGTCCGGGCAGAGCGGTACCGCGACAGGGGGCTCGGGCGCCAAGAAGGCCGCCGCCGCGCGCAACGGCGGTCCGGCCGAGAGGGGGGCCGACGGCGCCGCGGACGCGTCCGGCCAGGCCGACCTCGCCGAGGCCGCCGCGTCCGACGATCAGACCGACCTTCTCTCGCTTGGCGTCGAGACGCCGCAGCCGACCGCAGTCGTCCTCATCGTGGAGCCCCAGGCGGCGCGGGCGATGCAACACGCGGCGCGCACCGCGATCGACGGCCTGGGCAGCATGCGCGGCCGCGTCGACCTGCTCACCATGCCGGAAGTCACCCCGCGTGAGATCGAGCGGGCGCTGACCAGCCAAGAGGTTGTCAGCGTGGTGGTGAACCTCAGCATGCCGCCCGCCGAGGTGCAGACGCTGCTCGCGACGGTGGCCCGCCTCGACCCGACCGTCCCGGTACTGGCTTACGAGGCCGGCGCGGGCAGCGGGACGACGGCGCGCCTGGCCGCGCTCGGCAGCGTCCGCGGGCTCGAAATCGTCGGTTCGCGCGCGCAGGCCGTCGAACGCCTGACGCTGCACCTGCTCACCGCGCTGCCCAACCCGACGGCCGAGATGACGCTGGCCACCGAGCCCCCGCAGTCCGGGATCCGGTTCAACGGCGAGAAGGTGCTGGTCGTCGACGACGACGTGCGCAACGTCTTCGCGCTGGCCAGCGCGCTGGAACTGCACGGCCTCTCCGTCGTGCACGCCGACAACGGCCGGCAGGGCATCGAGACGCTGTTGCAGAACCCGGATATCAAGCTCGTCCTGATGGACGTCATGATGCCGGGCATGGACGGCTACGCGGCCACCGAGTACATCCGCAGCCTCGAGCAGTTCGCCGACCTCCCGATCATCGCGGTGACCGCCAAGGCGATGAGTGGGGACCGGGAGCGCAGCCTCGCCGCCGGTGCGAACGCGCACGTGCCCAAGCCGGTCGAAGTGGACGTGCTGCTCGCCCTGATCCGCTCGATGATCTCCGACTGAGCGGTTGCGGACCGCGCGGCCGCCGGGCTGCCGCGCGCTAGCACTCAGGTGAACCGGACGGCCATGATGCAGGTGTCGTCGTCGGTGTCGGACTTGATGCGTTGCAGGATCCGGTCGACGTACACCTCGAGGTCCGGATCGACCGTCGAAGCCTCGGCAAGCAGACGCCCCAGGTTCTCGTCGGGACTGTGCCGCCGCCGCTCGATGAGGCCGTCGGTGTAGAGCAGCAGGATGTCTCCTTCTTCCAGCGCGACGGTCACCTCCTCGTACTGGCTGCTCGGGTCCACGCCGAGCATCGTGCCCGCGGGCCGCGGGATGGTAGCCGCCCGGCCCCCGCGTACCAGCACCGGGCTGGGATGTCCGGCGTTTGCGATACACAGCTGCCGGTCGGCCGGGTCGTAGAGGGCGGCGCAGGCGCTCGCGAGCGTGAAGTTGGGCAGCGAACAGGTCACCGCGTTGAGCCAGCCGAGCAACTGCTCGCTGTCCGCGCCGGTGAGCGCGAGTCCGTGCAGCGCGTGGAAGAGCTGCGCCATGGCCGTCGCGGCGGCGAATCCGTGCCCCGCGATGTCGCCGACGGTGAGCAACAGCCGGTTGTCCGGCAGCGGCAGAATGCCGTACCAGTCTCCGCCGAGGCCGGCGCCCGGACTGGCCGGCCGGTAACGCGCGGCGATCTCCAGACCGGCCGAACGCGGCACACGCACGGGCTCGACCGGCATGATCACCTGCTGCAGCAGGGTGGCCAGCTGCCGCTCTGACTCGGCCCGGCTGCGCTGCGCGGCCAGCTGGATGTGCGCGATCTCCAGCGCGGTCTGCGCCCGGCGCTGCTCGGTGACGTCCTGCACAGTGCCGAAGACCGAGCTGACCGAGCCGCCCTGGCCGAGGATCGGCTCCCCGGCGATGCGCACGTGCCGGACCGCGCCGTCCGGGCGCACCACCCGGAACTCACCCTGCGCCTGCCGGCCTCCGCGCAGCAGGGTGCGCATGAGCCGGTCATGCTCCAGCTGGTCGTCGGGATGCACGGTGTAGGGCGGCCGGTCCTCCGGAATCGGTCCGGGCGGGGTGCGCGAGCCGAAGGCCATCAGCGCCTCGGGCGACCAGTGCACCTCCCGGGTCGCCGCGTCCCACTCCCAGGAACCGGTCTCGGCCATCCGGCGCAGCCGCGCCGCCACGGCCTCCTCGTCGCCGCGCTGCTCACCGGCCGGGCGCAGCGCAATGTAGAGCAGCGATTCGGCCAGCCGGGTGGCACTGATCGAGATGGTACGGCTTCGGTCTCCGTTCTCCCCCGGCCCGAGGTAAGTGTGCGCGGGGTCGTGGAACGGCGTCCCGGTGATCAGCACCTCGCGCAAGGCGTCGAAGGCGCCGGAGGTGGCGATCCACGGCAGCGACTCGGTGAGCCTGCGGCCGACCGGGTCCGGGGCCGCCACTCCGCCGGTGATCAGTTCGCGGGCGGCCCGGTTGAGCGCGATGACCCGCAGTCCGCCTATCGAACCGGCCTCACTCTTGCCCGGCTCTTCGGGCTCGCCCCGCTCTCCCCGGGTTCCGCCGCTGCCGGAGTCACGCCCGGACTCCATCGGCGTGGGCGCGACGAGCAGCACGGGCTCCCACGTCGCGTCGACGATCTCGCGCAGCTGGTCGAGCGCGACCGCGTCCTCCAGGGCCGCGCGCCGCTCCGTGGGCTCGGTGGCGAGCCGGCGCGCCCGCACCACCGCCTGCGCGGCGGACTCGATCAGCGCGACGATCTCACTGCGCACGTCGGTGGTGAACGCGGTGTTCGGCGGCCAGCCCACCTCGACCGCGCCGATGAGCCCACGGCCGATGCGCAACGGGACAGCCACATGCAGCGGATTCGGCGCGGATCCGCCGCCGCCGGCCGGTCCGAGCACGTATGGCGCGCGAAACCCTTCCTGCTGTCCGATCGTGACGACGGTGTCGGCCCAGGTGGCGGTCTGTTCCCGGATGCAGGCGTTGAGCAGGCAGTTCATCTGCGGCGGGATGCGCCGCCACTGGCTGACCACGCGCAGCGGCAGACCCGCGGAGCCGATCAGTTCCAACGCGCCGTCCGGCTCCAGCAGCGCGATCGCCGCCGCCACGGCGCCGGACCAGGCCAGGGTGTCGCCAAGCAACAGCCTGGCCAGCTCGTCACCGTCCCGGCTGCGCTGAAGCCTGGCGATGCCGGGGCCGTAGACCGGGACGGCCTCCTCGATCGGCGCCCGGGTGCGCGCCTGGGTCTGCTGGCCGACCAGCTCCCCGGCCACCTCGAGCAGGTCCCGCCCGGACCGCCGTTCGATCTCGAGCAGCTGGTCGAAGGCTTCTTTCGGATCGCACTCCAGCCGCGCGACCAGCACCCCGATCGCCTGGTCGATCAGCCCGTGTTCGAGGAACCTGGCTTGGAGCGCGGCCTCGGCGTGCCGCTGCTCCTCGATGACCCGGGCGAGCACCTCGACGGGCGGAATCAGCCCGGCGCGCTGCGCCTGCGGGCCGGGCTGCGGCTCGGCCGCGCGGTCGCGGTCAGGGGGCGTGCTCGCGGCGGACGCGTCACGCTGCGCGTCGCCCGATTGAGCCATCTCCCCTCCCCTTCCAGGGCTGATAGTGGGTGCCGATCCGTTGCATTATGCAGGACGAACGTCTGCTCGGGCAGCGCGCGCGCTCCAGTCCGCCCGGAGTTTCCGGGGGCGGCTTGGTGGCGCGTCCGGAACGGTTATATCAGCGTCCGCATAACGGCCGCGCGGCGGAGCCGGTGGGGGCGGCGCGGCCGCCCCCGGCCCTTGCTGCGAGCTGAGCCCGCGCGAAAGCGCGCCAGGCCGGTCGCGCCGTCCGTATCGGCGCGAACCGGCCTTAAGCGCGGGCCCCGGCCTACTCGAAGCCCGCTCGCAGGTCTTCGAGGATCCGGGTGAGCAGGCGGGAAACCTGCATCTGGGAGACGTGCAGCTCCTCACCGATCTGCGACTGCGTCATGCCGCGGAAGAAGCGCATCATCAAGATCCGCTTGTCCCGCTCGCCTAGCTTGGCCAGCAGCGGCTTGAGCACCTCGCGGTTGACCACCGCCTCGAAGCGCGGGTCCTCGCCGCCGACGAACTCGGCCAGGCTGGCGCCCTCGGCGGCGTCGACGCGCACCGGCCGGTCCAGCGAGGCCGTGGTGTACGCCGAGGCCGCGTCCATCGCCTCGATCACTTCTTCCGGGGTCGCCTTGACCTTCTCGGCCAGCTCGGCGACGCTCGGCGAGCGTCCGAGTTCCTGGGTGAGCGCCTCGGTGGCCTTGCGCAGCGCGCTGGAGAGCTCCTGCATGCGGCGCGGCACGTGCACGTCCCAGGTGGCGTCCCGGAAGTACCGCTTGATCTCGCCCATGATCATCGGCGTGGCATAGCCGAGGAAGCCGGTCCCGTGGTCGGGGTCGAAGTTGTCCACCGCCTTGACCAGACCGAGATAGGCGACCTGCACGAAGTCCTCGACGACCTCGCCGTGTCCGCCGTAGCGCGCGGCTATCCGACGGGCGTAGGCCATGTGGTCTTCAATCACTTCGGCGCGCAGCCGCTCCCGCTCCGGATCGCCCGGCGGCAGCTTGCGCATCCGGTGGAATATGCGCATCGTCTCGGCGCGCCGCTCGGCGTGCGGGGAGACGGGGGCGTTGCCGGGAGGCGAAGTGTTCGCGCCCGCGTCGCCCGATGATTCGTTCGCTTCGGCCGTCGCCTCTATCGCGTCCGGCACGGCGTCAATCACGGCGTCGCCGTTCACCGGGCCGTCGTTAACGAGTCCGTCGCTCACAGCGCCGACGTCCGGTCTGGCCGCGCCTGAGCCGGACGGCCGCGCTTTCGGCCGCCCGGAGCCGCGCGCCGCCGGGTCGGCCCCTGGCTGCTTATCCTCGACATTCACCGTTTCCGCCCGGCCCATCAGCTGCCTCGCACCGACAGGTGCTTGACCAGGGTGAGCCGGGCGACGCTGCCCTCCGACTTCCAGGTCAGCTCGTCCACCAGCGCGCTGAGCATGATCCAGCCGATGTCGTCGACGTCCGGCTCGATCGACGACTCGGCCGGGGCGCTCACGGTCACTGAGAGCGATCCCGGCTGCTCCTCGAAGCGGCACTCGAGCAGCTCGCCGGCCAGGCCGAAGCCCGGGACGAGCAGGAACAGCCCGCAGGCCTCGTCCACCGCGAGCCGCAGGTCGGTCAGCTCGGCCACGGACAGCCCGAGCCTGGCCGCGATGTGCCCGGCCACCGACCGGACCAGCACCACCTGCTCCCGGTCGGCCGGGATCGACAGCACCACGGTTCGCGGACCGGGCAGCGAATCGGGTCCGGCCGGGTTGTCCTCGTGCATCGCTCTGCTTCCCTCCGAATTGCCCGCAGTCGAATCGGTGTGTTGCGGAAAGTGGACGTTCGCGGATCTCGATGGCGGTCCGCGTGGGGCTCGCGCGCCGGCGGTCCGGCGCGGCGGCCCTGGACTCAGCCTGCCAGGGCCTCGTCGACCGTGTCGCGGGTCTGCAGGTGATCGCCGGTGCCGGCCAGGTCGAGCACCCGCTGCACCGCCTGCTGGGGTGCGACGAGCCGGAACGCGGCGCCGCCGGAGGTGGCCCGGTTGCCGGCCTGCAGCAGCACCCGCAGGCCGCTGGAGTCGAGGAAGCTGATCTCGGTCCCGTCGAGCACCACGACCGTCTCCGGCGCCAGCAGCGGCTCGAGTTCGGCCCACAGCCGGTCCGCGGTGGCCAGGTCGAGCTCGCCGCGCACGGTCACCACGTACCGGCCCTGGCCCGAGTCCCCGACACTGACGCCAAAGCGGTCCATTGGTGCAATCCCCTTGTATTCGTGGTCGTACGACATGGACCCCCGGTGTCCACCATACTGCCGGCCGGCCGACGCGTAGGTTGGCCGGTCGACTGACTGGTCCGGTCGGTCGGTTACCGCTTCGGTGCGGCCGCTTATTGGCACACGTCTCACCCTTACTCAGTCGAGCGTCCGCTCCTGCTAACCGCTATTCGCACGGGCAAACCTCTTCGCGGCCCCCGAATCGCGCCGGACGACGGTTCCCGGCGCCGTGAACCGGTGACTGGTACCGAATCGTGGCATTCACTGCACGACATCGGCGGTTTGCGACCGCGCGAAACGGAGAGTTCGGCGAGGGTCCCGCCTCGTTCGCACTCCTGGGAAGGAGCACGCCATGCCCCCGGTCCAAGCCCCCGAGCGCATCCGCCTTTCAGCGTCGGCCGTCGCGGCGCCGCCTGAGGCGACCGCCCGCCCCGCCACGCGCGCCGCCCGCCCTCGCAAGGCACCGGTCCCGTACCCCATGCCGGACGACGACTGGCAGGAGCGCGGCGCGTGCCGGACCGCGAATCCGTCGCTGTTCTTCGCTCCCGACCACGAGAGCAACCACCAGCGCCGGTTCCGGGAGACCGCGGCGAAGGCGATCTGCGCGCACTGCCCGGTGCGTGCCGTGTGCCGGGCGTACGCGCTGCAGACCGGGGAGCTGTACGGCATCTGGGGCGGCACGACTGAGCGTGAGCGGATGCGGGCGAACGCGAACCCGCGCCAGGCGGCCGCCGCGAGCGTCCGGAAATAGGCTGCAACAAAAGGGCGGTGCCGGTGAGCCACAGCGCCGCCGGCGACGTTTTACCGCGCCCGGCCCGAAGGACACGAAGGAGCCTCCACCGTGACCACATCCGATGCCGCCGGTTCGTCGAGGAGCGCCGACCCGTCGGCGCAGACCGCCCAGCCGGACGCCTCCGGAATCGGCCTCGATCACTCGATCCGGGTCTGCCTGTTCGATATGGACGGCGTGCTGACCAAGACGGCGACCGTGCACGCCTCGGCCTGGAAGCAGACCTTCGACGCGCTGCTACGCGCGCTCAGTGCGCGCGACTCGCGTCCGTTCGAGCCGTTCGACGACGTGAAGGACTACGAGCAGTACGTAGACGGTAAGCCGAGGGCTGACGGGGTGCGCTCGTTCCTCATGTCGCGCGGCATCGACCTGCCTGAGGGCAAGCCGGATGACCCGCCGACCGCTGAGACCGTGCAGGGCGTCGGCAACGCGAAGAACGAAGCGTTCAATGAGCTGCTGCGTACGCAGGGTGTCGAGCGGTACGAAGGCTCGGTACGTTACGTACAGGCCGTGCGCGCTGCCGGTCTGCGTACCGGCGTGGTCACGTCGAGCGCGAACTGCGACGCGGTGTTGGAGGCCGCGAATATGGCAGACCTCTTCGACGCCACCTTCGACGGCAACGACCTGCGCGAGCACAACCTGCTCGGCAAGCCCGCCCCGGACAGCTACCTCGCCGCCGCGCGGGCGCTCGGGGTCGAGGCCGCGCAGGCCGCGGTGTTCGACGACGCGCAGGCGGGAGTGCAGGCCGGCCGGGCCGGCAACTTCGGCAAGGTGATCGGCGTGGACCGGCTCGGGCAGCGCGAGGAGCTGTTCGCGCACGGCGCCGACGTCGTGGTCACCGACCTCGACCAGCTGCTGGCGGCGACCCGGTGATCGAGCATCCTGTCTTCCAGACCGAGCCGTGGTGCTTGCGCGAGTCGAAGCTCGACCTTGACCTGCTGCCGCATTCCGAGTCGCTGTTCGCCTTGTCGAACGGGCATATCGGCTGGCGCGGGAATCTGGACGAGGGCGAGCCGCACGGGCTTCCCGGCGCGTATCTCAACGGCGTGTACGAGCTGCGCCCCCTCCCCTATGCCGAGGCGGGCTACGGCTACCCGGACTCGGGCGAGACCCTGATCAACATCACCAACGGCAAGCTCATCCGGCTGCTCGTGGACGACGAGCCGTTCGATGTGCGGTACGGGAAGCTGCACTCGCACGAGCGCGCGCTCGACCTGCGCGCGGGCGTGCTGCGCCGCGAAGCCGAGTGGGAGTCCCCGGCCGGGCGCACGGTGCGGGTCCGCTCGACGCGGCTGGTGTCGCTGACGCAGCGTTCGATCGCAGCGGTCTGCTTCGAGGTCGAGGCGGTGGACGGCCCGGCCCGGGTGGTGGTGCAGTCGGAGCTGATCGCCAACGAGGAACTGCCGCCGGCCGCCGCCGATCCGCGCGCCGCCGCGGCGCTCTCCTCGCCGCTGCAGGCGGATCTGCACGAGGAGTTCGGCGACGAGCAGATCACCATGGTGCACACGGTGCGTCGCAGCAAGCTGCGTGTCGGGGCGGCGATGGGCCACATCGTCGATGGGCCGGAGAGCACCCGCAGCCGGGCGGTCAGCGAGGCGGACCTCGGCCGGTACACGGTCGGGGCGCTGCTGCAGCCGGGCCAGACGCTGAAGCTGATCAAGTTCGTCGCCTACGGCTGGTCGGCCACCCGGTCGCTGCCCGCCGTGCGCGACCAGGTCGACGCGGCGCTCAGCGCGGTGCGGCAAACCGGCTGGGAGGGGCTGCTCAAGGAGCAGCGCGCCTGCCTCGACTCGTTCTGGTCCTGCGCTGACGTGGAGATCGAGGGCGATCCGGAGATCCAGCAGGCGGTCCGATTCGCGCTGTTCCACCTTTACCAGGCGGGCGTGCGGGCGGAGCAGCGGGCGATCCCGGCCAAGGGGCTGACCGGCAGCGGCTATGACGGGCACGCCTTCTGGGATACCGAGACCTTCGTGCTCCAAGTGCTCACGTACACGGCCCCTTCTGCGGTCGCAAACGCGCTGCGCTGGCGGCAGAGCACGCTGCCGGTGGCGCGTGAGCGGGCGACGCAGCTCGGCCTGAGCGGCGCGGCCTTCCCGTGGCGCACCATCTCAGGGCAGGAATGCTCCGGTTACTGGCCGGCCGGCACCGCCGCCTTCCACATCAACGCGGACATCGCCGACGCCGTGCTGCGATACCAGCTGGCCACACACGACCAGGGTTTCGAGCGCGAGACCGGGCTGGAACTGCTGGTGGAGACGGCGCGGTTGTGGTGCTCGCTCGGGCACTTCGACGGCGCGGGGCAGTTCCGCATCGAGGGCGTCACCGGTCCCGACGAGTACAGCGCGCTGGCCGACAACAACGTCTACACGAACCTGATGGCGCAGCAGAATCTCGCCGCCGCCGCGGACGCCGTGCAACGCGATCCCGACTGGGCGCACCAGTTCGACGTGACCCCGGACGAGGTGGACCACTGGCGCGCCGCGGCCAAGGGCATGTTCGTGCCCTACGACGAGACGCGCGGGGTGCATCCGCAGGCGGAGGGCTTCACCGAGCACGAGTTCTGGGACTTCGAGAGCACGAAGCCGGACCAGTACCCGCTGCTGCTGCACTTCCCCTACTTCCAGCTCTACCGCAAGCAGGTGATCAAGCAGGCGGATCTGGTGCTTGCGCTGCACCTGCGCGGTGACGCCTTCGACCACCGGGACAAGGCCAGGGACTTCGAGTACTGCGAACCGCTGACGGTGCGCGACTCGTCCCTGTCCGCGTGCAGCCAGGCGGTGATCGCGGCCGAGGTCGGACATCTGCGGCTGGCCTACGACTACCTCGGCGAGGCCGCGCTGATGGACATCGACAACCTGGAGAAGAACACCGCGGACGGCCTGCACCTGGCCGCGCTCGCGGGCAGCTGGATCGCGCTGGTAGCCGGATTCGGCGGGATGCGTCACCGGGAGGACGGCCTGTTCTTCGCGCCGCGCCTGCCCGCGGGCTGGGACCGGATGACCTTCCGGCTGCTGCTGGACGGCAGGGTGCTGACGGTAGAGGTCCGCAAGGATCAGGCCACGTACACGCTCGCCGCGCAACCGACCTTCGGGCCGCAGGCGGCGGCGGACTCGGTGCCCGAACTCTCGCCGCGGCCCGAGCCGGCGGCGGGCGACGGAGCGGACGGGCAGTCGCAGGCTTCTTCGGATGCGCGGACCGACGGCGTCCGCCTGGAACTGCGCCACCACGGCACCAAGCTGACCGTCCGGGCCGGGGACTCGGTCAGCGCACCGATTCCGGAGCCGGTGGCCCATCCCGCGCCCAAGCAGCCGCCGGGCCGGGAGCCGCGCCGCCGCTGAGGCGGCAGCGGCGGGCTATCGCGAGACGACAAAGGGCGACCGACACGAAGCGGCCGAGCCGATCGGGTGAAAGGCTCGGCCGCTTCGTGTCGGTCGCGTCGAAGGCTTGTCGTCGAGGGGCTGGTCGAGCGGCTTGCGGCCGCGGCGGGGCGGGTTGCCGGAATATCAGTGGTCGTCGAAGTCGGAGGCGTCGAGCCGCATGCCGGAATCGACCCCCTCGTCCGCCTCCGCGGCGCACACGGCGCGTCCGGCCGAGGAGAGCCAGATGCGGTTGGCCAACGCCACCGTCTCGCGCTCCTCGGCGGCGACGGCGAGCAGTTCCTGCTCCTCCGCCACCACGTCGAGCAGCACGCGCGCCGCCTCTGCGCTGCGCCGCTCCTGATCCTTGGCGCGCTCCAACTGCTGTTGCGCCCGCGCCAGGCCCTCGAGATCGCCGATGCGCTGTTCCTCGCGCACCAGGATCTGCGCCGCCTGAACGGCCGCATGGGCGGAGGCGACTCCGAGCTCTGTCACGTGCTGGACCCGGGCGAGCTCCTCGCTCCAGACTCGGCAGACCTCCTGCTCGGCCTCTGCGACAGCCTGGTCCCGCGCCGCCCGGCCGAGTGCGCGAAGATACTCGTCCACGGCGGCCGCCGTGCGGCCCCTGCTGTTGCGCCCGATCTCACTCACCCGCTCGCCCCTTGCTCCGCGATCGCTCGGATCGCCGTCGGCTGACCAGGTCTTCCGGATGCCCGGCGCGTCATATTCGAAACGCCGCGGCCACCAGGATCGTTCACCTGGACCGGGATCGAGCGCGGTTGATGAAAGGAGCTGAGGTTCAGCGTTCGCAGGGGCCGTCGGCCTGTGCGTACCGCGCGATCACTCGCCGCTGCCAGAACGCTTTCCACGGCGGCGGATCACCGCTACCAGGCCGATGATCGCCGAACCGACGGCCGTTTCGCGTGGGTGCTTCTTGACGACGTCGACGGCGCGGCTCCCCTTCTCGCGCACCGGAGGCGGAGTGGAATGCCGGATTCGCCTGGCCAGTTCGCCGGCTTGCCGGGTGATGCGCTCCTTGGCCTGCGCGGCGCGGGTCTGGGCGTCAACCGCCGTCCCCTCCGCGGCTTCACCCGCGAGGATGACCCGCTGCCCTGCGGCCTCGCCGACATGGGCGACCCGCTCAGCCGCCGCTCCGCCGACCTGAGCGATGCGCGCGGCAGCGACCTCGCCGACGTGCGCGACCTTGTCGCCTGCGGCCTCGCTCACCTGAGCGACGCGTTGGCCGAGCCGTTCGCCGACCGCGGCGATCGACCCCTTGGGCAGGCCGCCGCGCTGCGCCTCGGTTTCTGCTTCTG
>NZ_DASRBQ010000008.1:0-54695 GCF_035653575.1 Actinocrinis sp. | reverse complement strand
CGTGGGAAACGGAGACGAGCGGTGACGGTTCAGGAGCGAGACCGCCGCGAAGGCAGGATCGTGACCTTCTATTCGTACAAAGGAGGCACGGGGCGCACCATGGCGCTCGCGAACGTTGCGTGGATCCTCGCATCCAACGGACACCGGGTGCTCATGATCGACTGGGATCTCGAGGCGCCTGGCCTGCACCGCTTCTTTCACCCGCTCCTCGACCCGGCCAGGCTTGCCGACCGGGACGGCGTTATCAACATGATTGACGAGTACTGCTTCCATGCCGGGCGCGCATTGGCGAACCCTGAGGAGGCGAAGCCGGAGAGTTGGTGGGCGCGGTACGCCTCCGTCTCGCGCAATGCGATTCCGGTGAACTTCTACTTCGACGGGGGCGGCAGCCTGGACTTCGTCTCCGCTGCCCGCCAGTACCCGGTCTTCTCCGCCAACCTGACCCCGCTGGACTGGGAGAAGTTCTACGACGAACTCTCGGGCAGTCAGTTCCTCGACGAGATGCGCAAGCAGTTGAAGCAGGAATACGACTATGTGCTGCTGGACAGTCGCACCGGGCTGAGCGACTTCGAGACGATTTGCACCAAGGACCTGCCCGACGACCTGGTGATCTGCTTCACGCTCAGTAACCAGAACATCGAAGGCGCCGCAGGACTGGCCGAGCACGTCGAGGAGATGCGCCGAAGCAACTCGCTGCGCACGAACATCCGGATCCTTCCGGTGGTTACGCGGATCGAGGATGCCGAGATAGAGCGCCGGGATGTTGGCCTGGCCGTTGCACGCGCACGTTTCGCGCGATATGTGCGAGAGATCGAGCCGCGCGATCCTGATAGGTACTGGAGCGAGGCGCGCATCCCCTACAAGGCGCTTTATGCGTATGAGGAGCTGCTTGCCGTCTTCGAGGACGACCCCGGTGATCCCGGCTCCGTGCTTGCGGCGTGCAAACGCCTCACGGGTCTGATCACAAACGGCACAGTCACCGGCATGCAGCCGATCAGTGAAGCCGTCAGGGCGCGCCACCGAGAAGCGTATCGGCGGTCGCGGCCTGTACAACCGTCGGACGTCTATATTAGCGGTCTGCCGTCGGACGCGAACTGGGTCGCCTGGCTCGGCTGGTTGCTGCGCGGGCTCGGCTACGAGGTGGCTGCCGAAGAACCGGAGGCGAATGCGGGCAGGCCACTTGAGGCAGAGGTCGCCGATCGGATGCAGGCCGCGGCATTTACGGTTGCCGTGGTGTCAGGCGCCTACCAGGCTTCTTCGGTAGCCCGCGCGGTGTGGAATTACGACTACGGCCGCAGCTCGACCCAATCCGGCCGGCTGATCCCTGTCCGCGTCGACGAGGCTGAGCTGGGCGATCTATTCCGCCAGCGCCATGTCGTGAGCGTGGCGGCCCTGGACGAGACGGCCGCTGTGGCCGCCATACTGCGCGCCTTCAGCTCGCAGCTGACCGTGGAGCAGGCTCTGGCCAAAGCCGCGGATGCCGGCGAGCGCGTCCGGTATCCGCTTTCGAAGCCGGCCGTCTGGCGCGTCCCGAACCGGCTGGCCGCTTTCACCGGCAGGGACGAGGAGCTGGTCAAGCTCCGCCGGCAGCTCGGCACCGGCACGGCCACCGCGGTGTTGCCCCAGGCCCTGTTCGGTTTAGGCGGAGTCGGCAAGACCGCACTCGTGCTCGAGTACGCGCACCGGGCCCAGTACGACTACGACGTGGTCTGGTGGATCCGCGCCGAGCAGCGGAACATCGCGAACGAGGACCTCGCCCACCTCGGCGAGGCGTTAGGGCTACGCTCCGCCGACAACATCAACGCGGCCGCCGAGGCGGCGCGCGAGGCGCTCGCCGCCGGAGTCCCTTCGACGCGCTGGCTGCTGATCTTCGACAACGCCGAAGACCCGAGCACGGTGAAGCCGCTGATTCCACGGCGTGGCACCGGCCACGTCCTGATCACCTCGCGCAACTCCGCGTGGAAGCGCGAGGGTTCGTTCGGCTCGCTCGAAGTTGACGTCTTCTCGCGTGAGGAGAGCGTCGAGCATCTGATGCGGCGCGTCTCCGGTCTGACGGAAGAAGACGCGCGCGCCGTGGCGGAGACGCTCGGCGACCTGCCTCTCGCCATCGAGCTCGCGGCGGCCTGGCTCGACGAGACAGGCATGAGCGTGGAGAGCTATATCGAACGGTTGCGTACCGAGCTGAGCCGCACCCTTGAGGCGGGCCGGGCACCCAACTACGAGGGTTCAGTCGTGGCCACCTGGCGGGTCGCCATCGCCGAGATCCGGCGCAACCTGCCCGCCGCGGCGCGCCTGCTGCAGCTGCTGGCGTACTTCGGACCGGAACCGATCGCCCTTGATCTCGTCTACAGCGACGCGATGATCGAGGCGCTGCTGCCGGTCGAGAGCCGCCTGCGTGATAACAAGATGATGATCGGCCGATATATCCAGGAACTGGGACGCTACGCGCTCGCCAAGGTCTATCGCGGTGATTTGAACGCTCTGCAGGTCCACCGACTCATCCAACAGGTCGTGCGCGAGGAGATCGCAGAAGACGAGGAGATGACCCTGCGCCGCCAGGTCCACGCGATCCTCGCATGGGCACGACCGACGCAAGGCGACGTCGACAATCCTGCGAACTGGGACTGGTACGGGCAGATCTGGCCGCACGTCTTCCCGTCGAACGCGATCGCCGGCAATGGCGAAGTGCGCCAGCTCTACGTCGACCGTGTGCGTTATCTGCGCTTCCGCGGTGAACTAAAGCAGGCGATCGCACTCGCCCGGGAAACGATCGCGACGTGGAATGGGAATCCGTCGATCGGACCAGACGACCCGCGCAATCTGAGCATGGGCTTCGAGCTGGCGGTAGCGCTGCGCTTCAACGGCGAGACCCGCGAGGCGCTCGAGATCGACGAAGACGTCTACCGCCGCCAGTTGGCTCATCCCGATATCGGCGAGGACCACATCGCCACGCTCATGACCGCGGGCGGACTCGCCGGCGACTACCGTGCGCTCGGGCGGTTCCAGGAGGCGCTCGAACTGGACCGGCGGACGTATGACTCCTTCGTGGGGCTGTTCGGCAACGACCATCCGCGCACCCTGGTGGCCGCCAACAACTACGCGGTGTCGCTGCGCGCAGTCGGCCGGTGTTTCGAAGCTCTCGAAGTCGACGAGCGAACGCTCGCCGAGCGATTGCGGGTACTCGGCGAGTCGCACCCGTTCTCGTTCTTCTCCGCCATCAACCTGGCGCGGGACTTGCGTGACTGCGGGGATCGGACCGCGTCGCTGGAGTTGCTCAGACGGACGTACGCTGATTGCCGCAAGGTGCTGGGAGTGGAGAACCCGCTGACTCAGGATGCGGCGAAGGCGCTTGCCATCGGCCTGCGCAAGGCGGGTTCGCGGGAGGAGTCTTCTGCGTTGATCGCGGAGCTCACGACCATGCTGGGCCGGCCGGAGGAAGTGACCGCTGTGCCCAGGCTCAGCTTCGCCCTGAATGTGGCGAGCGACCTGGCAGCGCGTGACCGCACGGTGGAGGCGCTCGCGCTGGCCGAGTCGGTCCGAGACAAGTACGAGGCGGCCCTGTCGGCCGATCACCCGGACACATTGGTCAGCGCGAACAATGTGATGGTCTACTTGCGCAGGCTCGGCCGGTTCGGCGAGGCGAGGGAGCTCGGCGAGGACACGCTACGGCGGTTCAAGGCGGTGCTCGGCGCAGTGCACCTGTTCTCGGCAGCGTGCGCGATCAACGTCGCGAACGTGTTAGCGGACTGCGGGGAACACGCGGCGGCGCAAGCCCTGCTCCAGGAAACCCGACACAACCTCGTAGAACTTCTCGAGGCTGTTCCGAGCGCGTCGGAGCGAGAGCAACATCCCGATCTACTCGCGTGCGACGCGAACCTAGCCGTCACCCTGCATGACCTTGGCCGTCTGGAAGAGGCGCAAGAAAGGCGCGGAAAGTTGCTGGGCACGCTCGCCGCGCTACGCGGTGAGACGCACCCGAACACTGTGGCACTGAGCGAGTGGCGGCGTATCGACAGAGAGCTGGATCCGATGCCGGGCTGAGCGCCGTCAAGATCGCGTTGGCGCTGCCTCGCGTGTCTCGTCTACGAGCCAGCGCAACACGCGGGGCAGCGCTTGGACCGCCCCGAAATGAGCGCTGCCCGGAGCCATCATGGGCGTACAGTTGCGCAGATGCTCCGCCAGCCAGTGGAAGTGGCCCACCGGCGAGAATCGATCCAATTCCCCGTGCCAGAGCAGCACCGGGGTCTCGATGTCCTCCACGTCGAAGCCCCACGGCCGAGTGAACGAGACCACGTCGTCGAACCAGCCCTCTGAGCCGTACGCCGCACTCTCCTCGTCGTCGGCGTCGACGGGAGTCGTCCATTCGTCCCGGGCGCGATGATGGTCATCGGCCGAAGTGAAGGCTCCACGGAAGTTGTCCACCAACATCCGGCTGACGCCTATCTCCATGACGATCCGGCGGTCTGGCACAGACAACTCCGGAGAGAGCGAAGCGATCATCTGGCCGGGATCGCCGCTGATGGCCTTGCCTCGGTCCCAGAACCGGTCACGCAGGCCCCTGAGGTCGCCTCCGCGGGCCTTCGCCTGCTGATACGCCTCGATATTGGACGCGGTCATGCCGTCGAACCAATTCAGGCCTTTGGCGTCGAACGGGGCCAGACTCACCAGCACCGCGGCGCTGGCCACCTTATCCGGCAGCCGCGCGGCGCACGCCAGCGCGTGAGGCCCGCCGCCGGAGCGGCCCACCACGGAGAATTGCCCGATACCGAGCTCTCGCGCGATCGCGTCTACGTCGGCGGCGGCGTGTATCACCTGCCGGTCCGGGTATCGGGTCGAGCCGCCGTATCCAGGGCGATCATAAGCGATCAATCGCAAGCCGAGCAGGTGCAGATCTCTGGTCCGCGGCCGTGGACCCTGCCGGCTTCCTGGCGTGCCGTGCAGCAAGAACACGGGGTAGCCGTCGACCGGTCCCCACCAGTCGACTGCCAGACGCCTTCCGTCAGGCGTCTCCACCAACCGTCCCACCGATTGTGCCTCCAGCCCGGTGGTTCCTTCTAACGTCAGTCCCCTTCGCAGCATGCTGCGTCACGCGGATTCTGTCATCCGCGTGCGGCAGCTTAGTCGAAGAGGTCTGTCGCCGGAGTGGAACGCCACAATGCGCAGGGTTACCCGGAAAAAGACAGATAATCGGCTTACGTAATCACACGGCCGATAAGCACCAATATGTGCAGTACGGCGAAGATCCACGGGATCCGCCGCTCGACTGCGCCGAGTTCGTTGGCGCCCCACCGGTTTGGCCGGCTTGATTCCAGCGCGATCTGCTCATCCCGATAGGGGCTGAGCGGAAGCAGTGACTCCATCCTGATGATCACATCGAACTTTGCCTGACTGACCGCCCGATAGCGGCGCAGCTGCACCCACCAGGCCAACGAGAGCGAAATTCCGGCCAGCGCGATCACCCCGCTCGTCCACCACGGGATGTGCCGCAGATTCGGCGTACCTAGTCCAACCACCGTGACCAGCGCTGTCTGAGTGCTGAGGAAGAACGCGTTCGCCGTGCCACGGCGTGCGGAGATCCGGTCAACCATCTCCACTGCGAGTTTGTAGATCTCAAGCACCGGGATCGAGGTGTGAACATCGTCGGCCGCTTGTGATCCCGTGGCTGGCGACTCCCCCATTTTGTCCTCCCCAGGCCATCGTCGGCGGCCCCTTCAGGAGATACCTTCCGTCGAGGGCTGCGAAACCGGCGGTACCGACGTGGGGGCGGGAGTCCGACATCCGCCGAGTCGGGATTGGCCTATGCTGCGCCCGGATCGCCGGGGAGCCAGAGCCGGGCCACGGTGCCGCCGCCGGGCGCGGGCTGGAGGCTGACCTTGCCGCCAGACTCCTCAGCCACCTGCGAGACGATCGCGAGGCCGAGGCCGGAGCCGGGCAGCGAGCGGGCGCTGTCTGAGCGCCAGAACCGCTCGAAGACGTGGGGCAGGTCGGCGGGGTCGATGCCGGGGCCCTGGTCGACGACGGCGTACTCGCCGCCCTTGAGCCGGACCATGACCGTGCCGCCGGCCGGGGAGAACTTGACCGCGTTGTCCAGCAGGTTGACCACAGCACGGTCCAGGGCCGTCGGGTCGCCTTGGACGTACCAGGGTTCGACCTCGATGTCGAAGTACAGGCCGGGGCCGCGCAGCTTCGCCCGCTCGATTGCCCGCCCGACGCTTTCGTGCAGCGCGACGCGCATCGTGCGGCGCGCGCCGCCCTCTTGGCCGCGGGAAAGCTCGAGCAGGTCCGTCACCAGGCCGGACAGCTCATGGAGCTGCTGGTCGACGCTTGCCAGCATCGTCTCGCGGCGTCCGGGGGGCAGTTCGCGGCCGGTGCGCTCGCTGCGGAGTAAGAGGTCGACGTTGGTGCGCAGCGAGGTGAGCGGCGTGCGCAGTTCGTGGCCCGCGTCGGCGATCAGCTGGTGCTGTCGCACGCGCGAGGTGGCCAGCGCCTTGGTCATCTTGTTGAACGCCGCGCTGAGCCGGTTGATCTCGTCCCTTCCCTCGACCGGCAGTTTGATCGACAGGTCCTCGGTCTTGGCCACGTGCTCGACTGCGCGGGTGAGCCTGCGCACCGGTTTGACCGCGGATCGCGCGACGAGGAGCCCTGCCATGGTCGCCAGCGCGACTCCGCTGACCGCGGCGACCGCGAGCCAGAGGGTGAGCTTGCTGAGGGAGGAGTCGACATCGCTCAGCGTGGCGATGTTGGAGATGGCCACGCCATCACCGTAGGTGTATGTGTAAACTCGTACATGCTCGCCTTTGAGGGAGTAGGTGTCGTAGAACACTCCCTGCAGCTGTGGCGCCTCGAGTGTTCCCGCCGCGATGGCCTTCTGGGTCTCCGAGACGCTCACTGCGAGGTCCCCGGTCGCGCAGGTCTTGCCGCTGGCCAAGACGTATTGCTGGTTGAACGGATTGGCGGGGCCACCGGGTCCGGGGTCCGGATTGCCGCCCGGTGGTAGGCCGGTCGAGTACTGAGATTGCTGGAGGCACTGGTCGTAGGCGGCGACACCAGTGGCCGAGAAGCGTCCCCCGAGCGGGTGTATCTTGCTCACGTTCTGGTTGACCTGGTTGTTCAGCTGCTCGGAGACAAGGAAATAGGAGGCCAGGGCGGCGACGATGATGGCCACCGAAACCGCGACGGCGGAGAGCAGAGCGAAGCGGCCGCGCAGCGAGAGACCGCGCAAGAAGCCGCGCGCGTGCCGGTGGGTCATGGGGTGCCGCCCGGCGCGCCGGAACTGTTGACGGCGGCGGCGGTGCTGTCGGCGCGCAGGACGTAGCCGACACCGCGCACGGTGTGCAGCAGCCGCGATTCGCCGCCGGACTCGGTCTTTCGGCGCAGGTACATCACGTACACGTCGAGCGAGTTAGACGTCGGACCGAAGTCGAAGCCCCAGATCGACGAGAGCAGCTGGTCGCGGGCCAGCACCTGGCGGGGATGCCGCAGGAACATCTCCAGCAGGTTGAACTCGGTGCGAGTCAGCTCGATACTGCGCTCGCCGCGCGTGACCTCTCGCGTCAGCACGTCCATACGCAGGTCCGCGTACGAGAGCACCTCCTCGTCAGCGATCGCCGGCTGCGACGCCTCGGCCAACAGCGCGCCGCGGCGAAGTAACGCACGCAGCCGTGCGTACAGCTCGTCGAGGTCGAAGGGCTTGGCGAGGTAGTCGTCCGCGCCGACATCCAGTCCGGTAACGCGGTCGCCGACGGTGTCACGCGCGGTCAACAGCAGCACAGGCAGCGCGGCATTGAATGAGCGGAGCCGGCGCAGGACGGTGAGCCCGTCCATCCGCGGCATCATCACGTCCAGCACGATCGCGTCCGGGACCTGTTTGGCGATCGCCTCGAGCGCGCCGAGCCCGTCAGCGGCCACGGTGACCTCGTACCCCTCGAACTCCAGGCCCGCGCGTAGTGCCTCGCGCACCGCGGGTTCGTCGTCCACAACCAGGATCCGGCTGTTCGGCTCGTTCGTGGACATGTCTGCTCCAGGGGCTTGTTCCGGTGGGTAGGTTAGGCGCTTTCCGTGGAACTGCGTCTTTGGCGCAGCGCCCGCGTCGTTGTCCCCACCCTCGCAATCTCTCATGAGAAAGCTGTGAGAGAAGGATGTGACGTGGACAAATACCTGGGCGGGGAGGGGACGGGGGAGTGGGCGAGGGGGACGGGGGCGAACGCGAAACGGCCGGGACAGGCTGTGAGAGCCCGTCCCGGCCGAGGCCGCGATCGCCGCCGGGTCAGGAGGTGACGGAAGACGGCGCCTCGCGCTTGATGGTCAGCTTGCCGTTCTTGATCTGGGCCAACCGGGGGACCCGGTTCGCGATCGCCGAGTCGTGGGTGACCATGATCACGGTCAGGTTGCGCTCCCGCCAGAGCTTCTCCAACAGCGCGAAGATCTCGTCGCGGGTGTACTCGTCCAGGTTCCCGGTGGGCTCGTCGGCCATGATCACCTTGGGTTCCTTGACCAGCGCGCGGGCGATGGCGACGCGCTGCTGCTGCCCGCCGGACAGCTCGCCCTGCAGGTGCCCGGCCCGGTCGCCCAGGCCCACCTCGGTCAGGGCGCGGGCGGCGCGCTCCTTGCGCTCGGCCGCGGAGATCTTCAGCGGGACCAGCGCGGTCTCGACGTTTTCCTGGGCGGTGAGGGTCGGGATGAGGTTGAAGGACTGGAAGATGTAGCCGAAGTTCTGCGCGCGCAGCTTGGTCAGCTGCATCTCGTTGAGCTTGGCCATGTCCCGGCCGTCGAAGAGCAGGCTGCCGGACGTGGGGCGGTCGAGCCCGCCGAGCAGTTGGAGCAGGGTGGACTTGCCGTGTCCGGTGGGGCCTTGGATGGCGAGCATGTCGCCGTCCGGGATCAAGACGTTTACGCCGTTGAGGGCGTTGATGGTCTCCTTGCCGCGCTTGTACTGCTTGGTCAGGTCGCTGATTTCATACATTGTCGGGGTCTCTTTCTCGGATGGGGTCAGGCGACCTTGCGCAGGGCGTCGGCCGGGCGCAGCGAGGAGGCGCGCCAGCCGCCGAAGCCGCCGGCGATCAGGCCGCCGAGCACGGCGAGGGCCACCGCGAGCAGCAGCACGTTGAAGGCCACGGGTGCGGAGAGGTGCACGGTGACGGACTGGGACGCGGCCTGACGGAACCCGCCGCCGCCACCGCCCGCGCCGCCGGGTCCGCCGTTCGGCAGGCCGTTGCCGGTCGGGTTGGTGATGCCGCCGGTGGACGCGGTCAGGCTCGGCGCCACCTTGTCGATCGCGAAGGCCGCCGCGAAGCCGAGGCCGATGCCCAGGGCGCCGCCGATCAGGCCGGTGACGATCGCCTCGCCCATCACCTGGCGCACCACCCGGCGCGAGGTCCAGCCCAGCGCCTTGAGGGTGCCGAACTCGCGCACCCGCCGGCCCACCGCCGACATGGTGAACAGCGCGGCGACCGCGAACGCCGCGATCAGCACCGCGATCGAGAGCCACCGGCCCAGGTTGTTGGCGAGGGAGGCGGCCGAGGAGATCGAGCCGGTGACCGACTTGGCCAGGTCGGCCGAGGTGGTCACGGTCGCGGTGGAGTCGGCCTTCTTGATCGCGGCGGCGACCGCGTCGATCTGCGTCGAGTTGCCGGCCTTGACGTAAATCGTCGTCACCGCTCCGGTCTGGCTGGAAAGCGTCTGCGCGATGCCGAGCGGGATGTACACGTTGCTCGACGTCGAGCCGGAGACCAGGCCGACGATCTTGAAGCTCTTGCCGCCGAGGGTGATCGTGCCGCCGAGCTTGAGGCTCTTGGAGGAGGCGTACGACTGGGTGAGCACCGCGACGTACGACTTGGCGTCCGCGGCCGTGAGCATCCGGCCGGAGGCGAGCGTGAGCGTGGAGGTCGGGCCCACCGTCAGGTTCGAGGTGTCCACGCCGGTGACCGAGGTGACGTTGAAGTTGCCGCCGCCCGCGGCCGGTCCGCCGAACGCCGGGCCGCCGTTCGAGCCGCCGCCCCCGCGTTCGCCGTTTCCGCCGGAGTTGGTGCTCGGCTGCTGGGTGACCTGCTGGGTGACCGTGGTGCTGATGTTGAAGTCGTTGAGCGCCAGCGAGCCGACCGCCGTGGACACCCCGGACACGTTCTTGATCTTGGCGAGCGTGGCCGCGGTGATCGCGGTGGTGCCGGGGGAGAGGGTGAGGTTGTCCGAGGTCGTGGTCGACGACTTGGTGCCCGTCGTCGAGCCGGCGTCCGGGCCGCGGAAGCTGAACGAGCGCTGGCTGTTGTTCGCGGCGGCGGCGCTGGTCACGGTCATGTCGGTGCCGACGCCGTAAAGCGAGTGCAGCACGGTCTTCTGCGCCGCGTTGACGCCGGCCGAGGCGGCAGTCACCGTGATCGTCAGGCCGATGCCCAGGGCCAGGCCGAGCGCGATCACGAACGCCTGCCGCCCTCGTCTGCGCAGCTCCCTGGTCAGGTAGGTGAAGAACATCAAGCGTCCTCGAGGCTCGGTGGGTCGAAGCGATGGTCGCGACGACTCTCCGGCCTCCTCTTGACCAGGGGATGAGGCGAGCATGAGAACGGAGTGAGTGATGGGATCGTTATCTTTGCTGGTCAGCGGCAAATAGCGGTCAGGTTGAGTTGACGGCCCCGGGTTGATGGCCCCGGACTACCAGCCGCGCCGTGTCAGCGAGCCGGGGGCTTGTGGCTTCGCGGCCCACTGATGAACCGTGCCGCGATGTACGGCCGCGTAGACGCGGTCACGCAGCACGTTCGCATCGTGGTCGGTCAGCGTGCGCTCCAGATCCCGCAGCACGACGCGAACCAGCACGTTGTCCTGGTCTTCGCGTGCACCCAACCGCTCGCGGGCGGCCACCGGCAGCGCGGCGAGCGGCGTGCGCGAGAGGATCTGCACCGACTCGACCTTCGCGGCGTCAGAGCCGAGGGCGTCGCGGATCCGGTCGCCCAGGTCCTCGGCGGTGTCGCCTTCGTCCACGGCGACGGAAAGGTCGCGGCGGATCGGCGGCATCGCGGAGACGGCACGGTACGGCTCAAGGTCGAGCATCTGCCCGGCGATCCGCGGATCGGTCGCGCGCAGCAGCCGGATGTCCGGCACGCCCTTCACCAGCATCAGCAGCCTGTCGAGTCCCGGGCCGAGGGCGAGACCCGAGTACGAACCGTCGAGCCCGGCGCGGGCGAGGACGTCGGGATGCGCGAGACCGCCCTCGCCAACCTCGATCCATTCGCCGTCGACGAGCACATCCGCCTGCTGGCCGTTGAGCGTATAAGGATGCACACGCGATTCGAGACGATGCTCGGCTCCGGGGAGTAGGGCATTGAGGATCAGCTCGACCATTTCGCGCAGGTCAGCGTCGCCGAGGCGCGGTGTGCGGCGGGTGATACGCCACAGGTCGACCTGGTGCGGCGTGCCCGTGTGCAGCCGGTCGATCGAATCGCGTCGATACACGATGCCAGGGCACACGAGAAGTACGTCGTCGGCGGGGTCGGCGGCCAGCGCGCGTAACGCCGACGGGACGAGTGCGCTTGAGTGGCTACGCAGCATTCGATGTTCGTCGACGTAGCGCGTGTACCGGGCGTCGCGCGTTACGTCGCTCGGGTCGTAGCCGAGGGCGTCGTAGTTGTCGGTGATCGGCACGACGCGGTCGCCGCGACACCAGCGAACCCCACAGCCCCACGCATCGGCGAGGGCGCGTACCGCACGGTCGAGCACGAGCTGGATGGCGTGCGGACCCTCGGCCGGGTCGGACAGGTCACGGATCGTCAGATCGCGCGCGAGTTGGTCCGCGGAGAGCGAGGACTGCGAAAGCAAGGGGTTCATGAGGGGACTTCCTGTCGGGTTGGCGAACGGTCGGGGAAACCCCTGGTCCGTCGGGCCGAACCCGGTGGAAGTCGCTAGCGGCCTAAGGCGGCCGAGACGTGGCGAAGCGCGACCCCTGCGGTTCCCGGACGGGACCAGGGGCCGGTAAATCGGTACGTCACGACTACCGAGGCCACGCATCCAGCATACGGGATCGGGCGAGCCCGGGGCGGCCGAAAAAATCTTGAAGCCGATGTCGAAGTGCGGCCTGTCCCGATCGACGCCTAGATGGAAAGGGCGCCAGGCGCCCGGAACCCGAATGCTGAGCGAACCGGAAACGGAAGGAACCACCATGCGTTACATGTCCCTGATCAAGATCGACCCTGCCGGCGTGCCCGAGGGCGGCCCCAGCGAAGAGCTGATGACCGAGATGGGCAAGCTGATCGAGGAGATGACGAAGGCCGGCGTGCTGCTGGACACCGCGGGCCTGGCGCCGCTTGACGAGTCGACCCGGGTGCAGCTTTCCGGCGGGAAGCTGACCGTGATCGACGGGCCGTTCACCGAGGCCAAGGAATTCGTCGGCGGCTACGCGCTGACGCAGTGCCGGTCGAAGGAGGAGGCGATCGAGTGGGGGAAGCGGTTCCTGGCCATTCACGGCGACCAGTGGGAGATCGCCCTGGAGATCCGCGAGGTGCAGGAGGCGGCGTAGCCTCGGCGCCGCAGCCGGCGTAACCCCGTCCCCGGCTCCGGCCCTGGATCCGTCCGCGGACGCGGCCCCGCGGTGTTTTGCGCGGGCGTCGCCGCGGCGGTGAGATGGGGGCGTGAACCAAACCGACGAGCGGGCCAGGCGTGCGGTCGAAGCCGTGTGGCGCATCGAGGCGCCGCGGCTGATCGCGGGGCTGGCCCGCACCGTCGGCGACCTCGCGCTGGCCGAGGATCTGGCCCAGGACGCGCTGGTCGCGGCGCTTGAGCAGTGGCCCGGCGAGGGCGTGCCGCGCAATCCCGGCGCCTGGCTGATGACCGTCGGCAAGCGCCGGGCCGTCGACCTCATCCGCCGCGATCAGACGTACGCGCGCAAGCTCGAACTGATCGGCGCGGACCTCGGCGCCGACGAGCCGGAGCCGGACGCGATCGAGGACGACCTGCTGCGCCTGGTGTTCACCGCCTGCCATCCGGTGCTCGCCCCGCAGGCGCGCGTGGCGCTGACGCTGCGCCTGCTCGGCGGCCTGAGCACGGCGGACATCGGCAGGGCGTACCTCGTTCCCGAGGCGACGATCGCGCAGCGCATCGTGCGCGCCAAGCGCTTGCTCGCGCAGAAGCAGGTGCCCTTCGAGGTCCCCGCCGGTGCACAACTGGCCGAGCGGCTGACTTCGGTGCTTGAGGTGGTCTACCTCATCTTCAACGAGGGTTATTCGGCTACGGCCGGGGACGACTGGATGCGTCCGGCATTGTGTGAGGAAGCGCTGCGGTTGGCCCGAGTCCTGTCCGGCCTCATGCCGGCCGAGCCGGAAGTACACGGCCTGACCGCGCTGCTGGAGATCCAGTCCTCGCGCGTCGCGGCCCGAACCGGAGCGAAGGGCGGCGTGGTGCTGCTGGCCGACCAGGACCGCGGCCGATGGAACCAACTGCTCATCCGGCGCGGGTTCTCGGCGCTCGCCAAGGCCGACGCCACGGCGAAGGCGCGGCGCCAGGCTCCCGGACCGTACGCGCTGCAAGCCGCGATCGCCGCGTCACACGCTCGTGCGATCACCGCGGCGGAAACGGACTGGGCCACCATCGCCGGGCTCTACGACGCTCTGATCATCGTGCAACCGACTCCGGTCGTCGCGCTCAACCGCGCGGTCGCCGTCGCCATGGCGCGCGGACCGGCCGCCGGACTCGCGCTCGTCGACGAACTGGCCGCTAACGACGTGCTCAAGGACTACCACCTGCTGCCCGCCGTGCGCGCCGATCTGCTCAACCGGCTCGGCCGGTATGACGAGGCCCGTGAAGAGCTCGAACGCGCCGCGCCGCTCGCCCAGAACGGCGCCGAACGCACCCTGCTCCTCGAGCGGGCGGCCGCGCTTCCGAAGTGATCCGGCGCGGGATCACCTGCGGACTATTCCGACCGGCCTGCAACGTCATGGTTCGGTAATGGCGTCGTAAGCGGTCGGTAAGGGCGTTGGTCCTGGTGAAACCGGGTGCGCGCGGGCTTCGATTGAGGCATGGCCAGACTCACGTTCCCGACGCCGCCGGGGTGGCTGCGGCGCGGGCCGCTGCGAGAGGGCGCTTTTCGCAGCTCCCTGCATGACGAGCGCACAGCGGCGCTGATCGGTACCGCGCTTGGCATCGCGTTCACGACCGCTTTCCTCACCGGGCTGATCAGCCATGAGCTGCAACTGCGGCACCCGCCGACCTGGATCCCCGATCGGCCGGTGTGGATCTACCGGTTCACGCAGGGACTTCACGTCGCGTCTGGTCTGGCGGCGATCCCGCTGCTGCTGGCGAAGCTGTGGACGGTGTACCCGCGGTTGTTCGGCTGGCCTCCGCTGTCCTCGATCCGGCACGGCCTGGAGCGGCTGTCGATCCTGGTGCTGGTCGCCGGAGCGATCTTCCAGCTGGTCACGGGCCTGCTGAACGTCATCCAGTGGTACCCGTGGGCGTTCGCATTCGTGCCGACGCACTATCAGGTCGCGTGGATCACGGTTGGGGCGTTGATCGTGCACATCGCCGTCAAGGCGCCGGCTATCGCTCGGGGTTATCGGCGGCCTGCCGCGCAACCGCCGTCCGAGCCGGCAGCCGAGGCGGCTCCGGCGGTAGCCGCCGCCGGCGAGCCGGTCGCTGAACCGTCAGTGGCGGAGTCGACGAAGCCCCGTTTCCTCGCGCCGCGTCCCGGGACCGTCAGCCGCCGCTCACTGCTCATCACGACGAGTGCGGCGGTAGGGGTCGTGACGCTGACCACCGTCGGCCAGTCCGTGACCTGGCTGCGCGGCATCGACCTGCTCGCGCCGCGCGATCCGTCGGTCGGGCCGCAGGGCGTGCCGATCAACCGGACGGCGGCGCAGGCCGGCGTGCAGACTACGGCGCTCGATCCCGGCTGGCAGCTGGAGGTCGACGGTCCGCGTCCGTTCCAGCTGACGCTGGCTCAGCTCGCCCGACTGCCGCAGTACGAGGCCGTGCTGCCGATCGCGTGTGTGGAAGGCTGGTCGGTCAACGGCACCTGGAGCGGAGTGCGGCTGCGCGACCTGCTGGACCGTGCCGGGGCGCCGACGGGGGCCGACATCAGGATCGTCTCCTTCGAGAAGGCTGGCTTCTACGCGACGACCACGATGCCGCGCGAATACGCCCGCGACCCGCTCACCTTGCTGGCGCTGCGACTCGGCGGGCAGCCGCTCAGCGTCGACCACGGATATCCGGCACGGATCATCGCGCCCGGACGCCCCGGCGTGCTGCAAACCAAGTGGGTGCAACGGATCGAGGTGCTCTGAGATGCGTATCAGGCAACGAGGCCTTGTGCCCGGCGCACTCTCGATCAGCCCGCTGCTCGCGGCGCGGGTCGCGCTGGGAGCGTTCGGCGTGTGGGTGGCGAGCATCGGACTCAGGGCGCTGCTACGCGGCCACCCGTTCGCGGCGAACGCACCGGTCGGCCGCTGGCTGATCGGCGGCGTGCTCGCGCATGACGCGATCATCGCGCCGACGGTGTTCGTGCTCGGTGCGGTGACCGTCCGGCTCGCCGGCCCGCGGGTGCGGCAGGCGTTGGCCGCGATCCTGCTGATCGGCGGCTCGGTCCTGATCGTTGGCCTGCCCGACGTGCTGCGCAAGGGCCATAACGCCAACCCGACCGTCACCCCGCTCGACTACACACGCAATCTGATCATCGTGCTGCTGGCGGTGGTCGGAGGCGTTCTACTCACGACAGCCGCGTCCGCGTTGTGGAGGCGGCGGCGAGTGGATGAGGAGGACTCCGAAGTCCAGGACCGCGAGGTTCCGGAGACCGAGGTTCAGGAGCCGGAGATTCAGGAGCCCGAGGTCCAGGGCTCAGAGGCGCCGGAGCCCGAGGTTCAGGACCGCGAGGGTTCGGAGTCCGAGGTTCAGGACCCTGAGGCGCCGGACCCCGAGGTTCAAGAACCCGAGCCACAGCTCTCCCAGTTACAGGACTCCGAGACTGACGACGCGGTGGTGCCTATCGCATCGACGGAGGCTGAGACGGCAGAGGAGTGACCAGGTGCCAGGTCGGGTGCTTCGGCTCGCGGTCGTCGCCGGAGGACCGGCCGCGCAGCCGCCGGTTGATCCACGGCAGGACGTGGTCGCGGTAGTAACGCGCATTGGTCGCCAGCCGCCGCGCGCTCGGTAGCGCAGGCGCCGCGTCGGACGCAGCGGGCACCGAAGAGAAGCCGAGGGCGTGCAGCACGAGGCCGGCGACGCGCTCGTGCCCGTGGCTGTTCAGGTGCAGCCGGTCGACCGTCCAGTAATGCGGACTGCGGATCTCCTGGTCGGCGAAGCAGTTGACCAGGGTGACTCCATGACGAGCGCACACTTCGGCCAGTCCGGCGGTCAGGTACGCCGCGCGGCGGTGGACCATGCGGCCCAGCGGCAGCTGCGCAGTCGGGTCTGCCCCGCTGAGCAGGACCGGCCGCACACCCGCCTCGACGCAGCGCCGGATCGCCTGCTCGGTCATCGCCAGCAGATCGTCGAGCCGCACCCCCGGCCGCAGCATGTCGTTGCCGCCGCCGTTGAGCGTCAGCAGGTCGGCGGCGGGCTCCAGCGCCAGCGCGGCGTCGAGTTGGTCGGTGACGATCGGCCGCAGCAGCCGCCCGCGGATGGCCAGGTTGGCGTATTCCACCGGCTCGCCGCGTTCGGCCAGTGCCGCGCTGAGCCCTAACGCGACCAGATCCGCCCAGCCGCGCAGGCTGCCGTCCGGCCGCAGGTCGCCGACCCCCTCGGTGAAGCTGTCCCCGATCGCCACGAACCGCATGCTCAAACCTCCTGTTTCGAGACGCCAGTATCCACTAGCTGCTGATTGAGCCGTGCCCGTGATCGGTCGCATCCGCAGCTTCTATTGGACAGCCCCGCAACGCCGGGAGAGGGTGGGAGGGCAGGTCGCCGAGGCGTTCGCGCCGCCGCAGGGAAGTGCCGCCCCGGGCGGCCGCAGGAAGGATTGTGATGGGTTACCTCGCCGCTAGTGAGCGTTACGACGCCGCGGTATTCCGGCGGTGCGGCCGGTCCGGGCTGGACCTGCCCGCCATCTCACTCGGGCTGTGGCACAACTTCGGCGACGCCCAGCCGCTCGAGACGCAGCGCGCGATCCTGCGCCGTGCCTTCGACCGAGGGATCACCCACTTCGACCTGGCGAACAACTACGGCCCGCCGTACGGCAGCGCCGAGGCCAACTTCGGCACGCTGTACGCGCAGGACTTCCGGCCGTACCGGGACGAGCTGATCATCTCGACCAAGGCCGGGTACGACATGTGGCCAGGGCCGTACGGTCAGGGCGGCGGCTCGCGCAAGTACCTGCTGGCGAGCCTGGACCAGTCGCTGACCCGGATGGGCCTGGACTACGTCGACATCTTCTACAGCCACCGATTCGACCCGGACACGCCGCTGGAAGAGACCATGGGCGCGCTCGACGCCGCGGTGCGCTCCGGAAAGGCGCTCTACGCGGGCATCTCCTCCTACAGCCCCGAGCGCACCCGGCAGGCCGCGGACATCCTGCGCTCGCTCGGCACCCCGCTGCTGATCCATCAGCCCTCGTATTCGATGCTCAACCGGTGGATCGAGCGCGGGCTGCTGGACACGCTCGGCGATCTGGGCGTCGGCTGCATCGCGTTCTCGCCGCTCGCGCAGGGCATGCTGACGAACAAGTACCTCGGCGGCATCCCAGAGGGCTCGCGCGCCTCCCGCGGCTCGTCGCTGTCCACCGAGCTGCTGAGCGAGGGCAACCTGCAGCACGTGCGCGCCCTCAACGAGATCGCCGCCGAGCGCGGGCAGTCGCTGGCGCAGCTGGCGCTGGCCTGGGCCCTTCGCGACGCCCGGGTGACCTCGGTGCTGATCGGCGCGAGCAGCGTGGCGCAGCTCGACGACAACCTCGGCGCGCTGGACCGGCTGGAGTTCAGCGACGAGGAACTGGACCGCATCGACAAGCACGCGGTTGAATCGGGCATCAACCTCTGGGCGGCTTCCGGAGAGGCATGAGCATGGAGGGCTGAGCAGGATGGCGATCGTCTCCCGCGGGTTCCACGGACGGAAGCGTTCCGACGACGGAAGGCTGCCGCCCGGGCAGTACGAGACGCATGACTTCCCGGTGCTCTCGGCCGGGCCGACCCCGCGGATCAGCCGGGACCGCTGGGAGTTCGCGATCACCACCGAGGCCGGGGTCAGGCACGCCTGGAACTGGGCCCAGCTGACCGCGCTCCCGTCCGAGCGGCCGACCGTGGACCTGCACTGCGTCACCAAGTGGTCGAAGTTCGACACCGAATGGCAGGGCGTCTCGCTGGACCTGCTGCTCGAGGATGTCGAATCGGCCGCCGACTTCGCCCTCGTGCACTCCTACGGCGGCTACACGACCAACCTTCCGCTGGAGGACCTGCTCGACGGCAAGGCCTGGATCGCCTACGGCTATGACGGCGAAGACCTCGCGCCCGAGCACGGCGGCCCGGCCAGGCTGCTGGTACCGCACCTCTACTTGTGGAAATCCGCCAAGTGGGTGCGCGGAATCCAACTGTCGCTTGAGGACGAGCTCGGGTTCTGGGAAAGCGTCGGCTACCACGAGTACGGAGACCCATGGCGCGAGCAGCGGTACCAGGGCGACTAGGGCAGCGCCTGCGATGGCAGGCCGCGACGCTGGTCGAGCGCCGAGAGGAAACGCCCGCGGCGCGCACCCTCGTGCTGTCCGTACCCGGCTGGCCGGGTCACTTACCCGGTCAGCATGTTGACGTGCGCTTGACCGCCGAGGATGGATACAGCACCCAACGCAGCTACTCCATCGCCTCGGCGCCCGAATCCGGCGGCGATCGAGTCGAGCTGACAGTCCAGCAGGTGACGGACGGAGAGGTCTCGCCGTATCTGGCCGAGGAGCTGGCGGTCGGCGACCAGATCGAACTGCGCGGCCCGGTCGGCGGATGGTTCGTATGGCGGCCCGAGCAGACCGAACCGGTGCTCCTGGTGGCCGGCGGTTCCGGGGTGGTCCCGCTGATGGCGATGATCCGCACTCGGCGCAGCGTCGGCAGCCGCGTACCCTTCCGGCTGCTGTATTCCGTGCGCACGCCCGAAGACCGGATGTACCTCGACGAGCTGTGGCACGGCGATCCGGGGCTGGACACAACCTTCCTTTACACGCGCAAGGCGCCGGACGGCTGGCGGCGGCCGCCGGGACGGTTGACCGCCGAAGACGCCGCCGCGGCAGGCTGGCCGGCGGATTTCGCCCCCGCCGTCTACGTGTGCGGCCCCACCGGGTTCGTGGAGCACGCCGCCGACCTGCTCGTGGAACTCGGGCACGATCCCGCGTCGATCCGTACCGAACGCTTCGGTCCGAGCGGAGGCTGACATGGCTGAGTTTGATCAGGCCGCGTTTGATAAGGCTGAGTTTGATAAGGCTGAGTTTGATAAGGCGGCGTCTGACGACAGCGCGCGTCCCGACGACGACGCGTACCAGGACGGCAACGCCCTGGCCGGGCCGCTCTCGGAGATTTTCGCGGTCGACGTGACCGCCGCGGTGGGCCGCTGCTCCGGCTGCGGCAGCACCGGACCGGTGGCGCGGCTTCGGGTCTACGGGCCGGAGCCCGGCCTCGTCGCGCGCTGCCCGGACTGCGAGCAGGTGGTCCTGCGGCTGGTGCGCGGCCCCGACGCGGCCTGGCTCGACCTGCGCGGCGCCGTCAGCCTTCGGATCGCGCTGCCGTCCTGAGCCGAGCGGAAATGAAGGTGCCCGCGGGCCCGCGCGCGGGTTATGGTCGTGGCATGGAGGTCCTCACGTTCAACCGTTCGGCCGCAGCCGCGCGAGCTACCAGCTCGTCGGTTGCCGTCGGCTGACCTGACCTCAGCCTCTCCTACTCCCCGGCGACCGGAATCGGCTCGCCGGTGTGTTTTTCTGCTTTCTGGATCCCTGACCTCGAAGCCGCTGCTCGCACCGTCGCTCCGTTTCGGTTGCCATGAACCGAAGGAGCCACTCCCATGGATTCCGGCCAGACCGTCAACACCTTCATCGACTTCTTCCGCGAACGCGGTCACGGCCTCGTCGGCGAAAGCACCCTCGTGCCCGAGCCCGGCGATCCGGTGCTCTTTACGACCTCCGGCATGCACCCGCTCACGCCTTATCTACTCGGACGCCCTCATCCGCTGGGCCGACGCCTGGTCGGCGTACAACGCTGCCTGCGCACCACAGACCTCGACGAAGTGGGCGACCGCACGCATCTGACCGTATTTCAGATGCTCGGCTCGTGGTCGCTCGGCGACTACGACGGCGTGCAGAGCATCCGCTGGGGTTATGAGCTGCTGCGCGATGGCTATGGCATCGACCCTGGCCGGCTGCACGTCACCGTCTTCGGCGGCGATGGGCAGGTCGGCCCGGACACCGACTACTGGCGAACCTGGAGTGAGCTAGGCGTGCCGGTCGAGCCGACCGTCGAGGACAACTGGTGGTCCAACGGCCCGGTCGGCCCCTGTGGCACGGACACCGAGATCTTCGTGTGGACCGGCGACGGACCGCCGAGCGGTACGCCGACCGTCGATCCTCGATGGGTGGAGGTCTGGAACCACGTCTCGATGCGCTACCGGCGTCACGAGGACGGAAGCCTGGAGCCGCTTCCGCAGACCAGCATCGACACCGGACTGGGGCTGGAGCGGCTGCTCACAATCCTGCAACGCAAGGAGTCGGTGTTCGAATGCGACGTGTTCGAACCCTGGAACACGACGATTCCGCCGCTCTGGACGCTGGACGAGCGATCGTCGCGGCTTGTCATCGACCACTTGCGGTCGAGCGTCGTCGTGATCGGAGACGGCGTGACGCCCTCGAACACCGGCCGTGGCTACGTGCTGCGCCGGCTCATCCGCCGGACGCTGACAACCCTCTGGCGCGACGACCCCTCCCGCACGGTGATGGACCTGCCGCCGGTTCTCGTCGAGGACACGCTCGGACGCTTCGGGCAACCGGGTGACGTCAGACGCGTGTACGACGTGCTGCGCGACGAGGAGCGGCGCTTTTCGGGGCTACTCGAACGCGGCCGCCAAGAGGTCTCCCGCAGGCTGCGCCGCGGCGGTCTGAACGAGGAGGACTACCGCAGCCTGCACGAGACGCACGGCCTGCCACGCGAACTCGTCGACAACCTGCTGACGACGAGATGACGGTCCGCCGCCGTCTCGTCGCGGTCGGTTTTCGGCTTGCCCATCAGGGCCCGGCGTCCCGCGCGTACTTCGCGATCTCGTGCTCGCCTACGCCCTGATACTGGGCTATGTTCTGCACATGAACGTCCGTACTCGGTGACGTGCCAGGAGGCGCTCGTGAAGGTCGGCCTGCTGACCAGGGAGTTTCCGCCCGACGTGTACGGCGGCGCGGGCGTTCACGTCGAGTTCCTGGCCAGGGAACTGCAGGCGCTGGCGGACGTGTCCGTGCACTGCTGGGCGAGTCAGAAGGCGACAGAGCCGCAGCCGGGCGTCCAGCGGCACGCCGCGGCCGAGGCGCTGGCCGGAGCCAACGAGGCGCTGCGCAGCCTGTCGGTCGACCTCGCCATGGCGGCGGCCGTCGCGGATCGTGACCTGGTGCATTCGCACACCTGGTATGCCAATATGGCCGGCCACCTCGCCAAGCTCCTTTATGGCATCCCGCACGTGATGACTGCGCACTCGCTGGAGCCGCTGCGCCCGTGGAAGGCCGAACAACTCGGTGGCGGCTACACGCTCTCCAGCTGGGCCGAGCGCACCGCCATCGAGGCCGCGGACGCGGTGATCGCCGTTTCGAACGGAATGCGCGCGGACATCCTGAGCTGCTATCCCGGGCTGGATCCGCAGCGCGTGCACGTCGTGCACAACGGCATCGACACCGCGCTCTACCGGCCCGATCCCGACAAAGCCGCGCTCGCGAAGCACGGTGTGGACCCCGAGCGGCCGTACGTGCTGTTCGTCGGACGGATCACGCGCCAGAAAGGCGTCCCGCACCTGCTGCGGGCCGCGCGCGCCCTCGATCCGGCAACGCAGCTCGTGCTGTGCGCCGGCGCCCCGGACACGCCCGCGATCGACCAAGAGTTCCGCGAGCTGGTCGACGAGCTGCGGCAGTCCCGCGACGCGGTGCTGTGGATCCCGCAGATGCTGCCGCGCCCCGAGGTGATCCAGCTGCTCAGCCACGCGGCGGTGTTCGCCTGCCCGTCGGTGTACGAGCCGCTGGGCATCGTCAACCTCGAGGCCATGGCCTGCGGCGCACCCGTGGTCGCGTCGGCGGTCGGCGGCATCCCCGAGGTCGTGCAGGACTGGGTCACCGGGCTGCTGGTCCCGTACGACGAGAAGGACCCGGCCGCCTTCGAGGCGGCGCTCGCCGAGGCGCTCAACGGCGTGATCGCGGACCGGGACGTCGCCGCGCGGATGGGCGAGGCGGGACGCGAGCGCGCGGTACGCGAGTTCGGCTGGGACGCCATTGCCCGCAGGACGGTGGCGGTGTACGAGGAAATCCTGGGGAAGTAGTGGTGGACCTGCTGCACTAGCGGCAACGGAGCAAAGGGGCGGCGGATGCGCGGCGGACCTTCGGTGCTGGGAATCGTGCTCGCGGGCGGCGAGGGCAAGCGGCTGATGCCGCTGACCGCCGACCGCGCCAAGCCGGCCGTGCCCTTCGGCGGCACCTACCGGCTGGTGGACTTCGTGCTGTCCAACCTCGTGAACGCGGACATCATGCGCATCTGCGTGCTGACGCAGTACAAGTCGCACTCGCTGAACCGGCACATCACCACCACCTGGCGGATGTCGAACCTGCTGGGCAACTACGTCACGCCCGTGCCCGCGCAGCAGCGGCTCGGCCCGCGCTGGTTCCTCGGCAGCGCCGACGCGATCTACCAGTCGCTCAACCTCGTGCACGACGAGCACCCCGACTACATCGTGGTGTTCGGCGCCGACCACGTGTACCGCATGGACGCGCGCCAGATGCTGCAACAGCACATCGAGGGCGGCGCGGGCGCGACCGTCGCGGGCATCCGAATCCCACGCGTCGAGGCGCCCTCGTTCGGCATCATCACCCCGGCCTCTGACGGCGTGCGAGTCGAGCGCTTCCTGGAGAAGCCGGCCGACCCGCCGGGGCTGCCGGACGACCCGGAGCGCGTGTACGCCTCGATGGGCAACTACGTGTTCACCACGAAGGTGCTGCTCGACGCGCTCGACCGGGACGCGGACGACGACCGCTCGGTGCACGACATGGGCGGCAGCATCCTGCCGATGCTCACCGAGGCCGGCCAGGTCCAGGTCTACGACTTCGACCAGAACCACGTCCCCGGCGAAACCGAACGCGACCACGGCTACTGGCGGGATGTGGGGACCCTCGACGCGTACTACGAGGCGCACACGGACCTGATCTCGATCCACCCGGTCTTCAACCTCTACAACCGGGAGTGGCCGATCTACACCCACACCCTGCAGTTGCCGCCCGCGAAGTTCGTGGCCGGCGGCATCGCGAGCGAGTCGATGGTCGCGCCGGGCTGCATCATCAGCGGGCAGGTCACCCAGTCGGTGCTCTCGCCCGGCGTCATCATCGAGGAAGGCGCGGTGGTGCAGGGCTCGATCCTGCATGACAACGTGCGCATCGGGCGTGGCGCGGTCGTGCGGCGCGCGGTGCTGGACAAGAACATCGTCGTGCCGCCCGGCGCCACGGTCGGCGTCAACCGGGAGCGTGACAAGGAGCTGTATCACGTCTCCGCGAACGGAATCGTCGCGCTGGGGAAGGGACAGCGGGTACTCTGACCGATCGCCGAGCCGGGCTGGACCTCTCGTCAGACATGCTGGCCGCGGCTCAGCGTAAGGCGAACGAGCGCGGTGTAGCGGAATGGCTGCAGGGCGACATGCGGGCCTTCGATCTGGGCGGCGCATTCGACTTCGTATTCATTGCGGCCAATTCCCTGCTGCATCTGCATGAGGCTGAGGAATTGGTCAGCTGCTTCCGGTCGGTCCGAAGACATTTGGCACCCGGAGCACGGTTCGTCTTCGACGTCTTCAACCCGAGCGTGCGCCTACTCGCCGGAGCCGATGGCGTGCGGCGCAGCCAGGAATCGTTGTCGTTCACGGATCCCGAGCGCGGCAGCGTCAGTGTCGATGTGGCTGAGATCTACGATGCGGCTCGTTGAGCGCTTCGGTGACTGGTCCGGTCGGCCATTCGCCGGAGATGCGCCGCTTCAACTCTGCGTCTGCGAATCCGCGTGACAACGTAGGAATATCGGTTACAGCCCACTGAGATAGCCGGTGCGTTCGTCGAGCGTCGCGGTGACCGCGGTGAGTGCGTCGAGAGCTTCCCGGGCCGGTAGGTCGCCGAGCTGTTCCGCAGACACGTCGCCGACCACGGCGGCGGCGTACTCCGCGTGGCTGACCAGGCTCCGGTCCAGTTCGAGCAGCCGGGCCGCGCCGACCGAGCGCAGCTTCTTCCAGGTCTTCTTCGGGTCCGGCGGGAAGGGCGCGTTGCGCACCCGATCCGCGGCCGCGGCGTAGCGATCCGCGCAACGCCGGGCGGCCACGGCCAGCTCGAGCAGCTGCGGTGGCGGGAACGGCTGCTCGCGCGTCGGCGCCGGCACCTGCGTGCGCCGGTATTCCGCCGCCGCCGCGGACAGCGCCTGAGCGGCGCGGGAGAGCAGTTCGGCCGCGCGCGAGCGCACCGCGAGATCGTCCGCGCGCAGCCGCCCGGCCTCGGTGTAGTGGTCGACTCCGACCAGGGGTTCGAACGCTCCGTGGGTCACCGCTGTGCCACCTGTCCAAGGTCCCGGTCGAGCTGTTCCGCGGTCTCCGTCTCGGTCTCCGTCTCTGGCTCGCTCAGCGTTGTCCGGACACGCCGTTGACGAAGCCGACCTGGGTCAGGTCGCCGAGCACCCCGGCGGGCAGCAGCGCGATCTGCATCGGCTGGCCGACCAGCGCGTTGACCGCCGTCGGCAGGCCGCGGTCGGCCAGCTTGAGCGCCAGGTACGCGCGCAGCGCCTCCTGCTCGGTCATGCCGAAGGCGCGCAGCGCCAGCAGCTCGCGCATCCGCTCGTCCCGCGGCGAGATCAGCACATTGACGTCGTTGAGGGTGATGCCGTAGATGGCGAGGAACTCCTGCAGGTGGGTGCGCACCAACTCGCCGATGTCGGTGATCTTCTCGTTGACCTGCTCAAGCGGGGTCAGCTGGACGATCTGGTTGACCGCCTGCTCCACCACCGGTCCTGCGTAGGCGTTGATCGCGTCCGCGGTCAGCACGTGCCCGTCGTGCGGCATGTGCTGCACGAGCTTGACCGCGTCCTCCTCGGTCTCCACGTGGATGTAGTAGTCGACCTCGTAGTTGAGCTCGGCCATCTCCCGGGACAGGGCCGTGCCGCGCGCACGCACCACGCTCTTGGCGCGGTTGACGTAGATGGCCTCGTACTGCCACGGCGACTGGCCGCCGTAGAAAGCCTTCTGGATCGAGCCGAACAGCGGCTTGTCCGGCGTCTCCAGCTGGTGCTGCCCGGTGCCGTACACGCTCAGGATCGCGCCGCGCGACTTGAGCACGCAGTAGTGGTTCGACTCCACGGTGATCAGCGAGCCGTTGAGGATGTTCGGGTCCGGATAGTGGAACAGCAGCACGCCGGGGCCCATCGCCTCGCGGCCGTTCTGGTCGAGCGTGGAAATGACGTTGCGCAGCGTCGGCATGAGCCAGCTCCCCCTCGGTTCCCGGCCGGATGCGTCCGGCTCTCGGGGGGAAGTTAGCGCACCGCGCGCTGCGTCGCAGCGTGTTCGGCTATTCACTGCCCGATCGGGAAGCCGGGTCCACCCCGGGTGGGCCGCGGCCGTGATCGCGGCCCACCCGGGGTTCTCAATCTGTTGTCAGCAGGCGCCGTCCGACTTCCAGATGTTCCACGCGATCGCAGAACCCGGAGTCACACCGGTCGACCAGTAGATCGCCGTGTAGTTGACGCCGTTGTACGAGACGTTGTCGTTCGGCACGTAAGACGTGTTCGCGTTCCACGCCGGGTAGCAGCTGCCGCCGCCGCTGCCACCGGTGGGCGACGGAGACGGGGAGGGGGAGTGCGTCGGGCTCGGGCTCGGCGAGGGGCCGCCACCGCCGCCGTTGCCGCCCCCGCCGAGGAAGATCTTGGTGAAGTCCAGCTTGCTCTGGCTGATCTCGGAGCACGAGGGCAGACCGCTGGCGGAGCCGGAGCAGGGCTGGTCACGGTCGACCGACCAGAACGCCAGCCGGCCCAGGCCGTTGCTGCTGGCCCAGCTGACCAGGGTCTGCGCGTTCGCCTCCGAGAACACCTCGGCCGAGTTGTCGTTCTGGCCGATCATCGGGGTGACCCCGATGTTGGCGTAGGTGTCGCCGGGCCAGTCCGCGCGGGCCTGGTTCAGCGTGTTCTGCGCGGCCTGGATCGCCTCCTGGCCCATGTCGCCGGTGAAGGAGGAGCCGTAGTCCATCGCCATCACGTTGATCACGTCGATGCGGGCGCCGTCCTGCTTGGCCAGGTTGAGGAACGCGACGCCATCGGCGGCCAGTCCGGTCGGCAGCACCGGCAGGGTCGCCGAGACCACCAGGCCGGGGTTCGCGGACTCCAGCCCCTTGATGGCCTGGAAGCGCACGTTGTTGTTCGAGGTGTAGTCCAGGGTCGCGCCCTCGATGTCGAAGTCGATGTGGTTGACCCCGAGGTGGTTGATCACGGCCTGGTAGGCGGCCTGCAGGCTGGAGGCCGTGGTGCAGGTGAGCGCCAGCTCGCTGCCGCCGGCGCCGCCGAAGGACACGATCGGCGTCGCGCCGTCCGCGCGCGCGGTGGCGATCTCCTGGTCCATGGTCGGGTCGCTGGTGACCGGCAGGGTGTCGCCCCAGATCGGGGTGCAGCCGGAGCCGATGACGAACGCGGCCGTGTAGTTGTGCAGTCCGGCCTGGGTCGCCGCGGCGTTGAGCATCGGCTCCTGGTTGTTGGACATGTCGACGTACGGCGCGACCTGCACGACGGCGGCGCTGGCCGGCGAGGCCGCGATCACCGTGGTCAGCACCAGGCCGGTGGTCGCCAGGAGGGCCGCGGATCCGGCGGCGATCCAGCGCGGCTTGCCGCGCGGGGGCAGAGCTTTCATGTCGTCTTCCCTCGGTGTGTTCGTCGTCCGGTGCGGAGCCGACACGGGGCGGGCTGCGTGTCAGGACCGTGCCGCACGACCGGGTGTGGGCCCGGCAGGGGCGTCATCCGAGGGAGGAAGGCGTGCAGTCTTGTGACCCACTCCCTCTCCCTGGGCGTGCCAGGGCCGGGATGGGCGTGCGCCGAACGCCGTTTCGCCAGCTGTACAGCGGTGCCGCGAGCCCTTTCGGCCGCGCGGCGGCACCGAAACCCAAAGTGGACTAGACCACACCGGTCCGTCAAGCGGCCGCTCGATAACGGATCGGCAACGGCCGCTGATCGCGCCGCGGCCGGCTGCGGGCCCCCTGGTCCCGCAACCGGCCGCGTGCGCTCGGAGAGAAGGACTGTCAGCCCGCGAAGGCGGTGAGTCCGTTCGGCGTGCCCCAGCCGGTCGGTCCGTCGTATCCGACCTCTGCGGTGCACAGGTAGGCGGGCGAGCAGGACGCGGTCGAGCCGGAGGTCACGTCGTAGAGCGAGCCGGTGTGGCTGTAGATGTCACCGGCCGGGTAGGTGCTGCTGCCGGGCGTGCCCGCGTCCGCGTACACTGCCGCGATCAGCGGGGAGGCCACGCTGGTGCCGCCATAGACGGTCCAGCCGGTGCCGCCGTAGGTCTGGTACACCGCGACGCCGGTGGCCGGGTCCGCCACCGCGGAGACGTCGGCCACGGTGCGGTTGGCGCACCCGGAGTCCGTCTGCCAGGTCGGCTTCGCGTCGTACTTGGAGCAGCCGGAACCGGCGCCCTCGCTGCTGCTGGTCGACCACACCGACTCGGTCCAGCCGCGGGTGTTCGAGGCCTTGCTCAGCGAGGTGCCGCCGACCGCGGTGACATACTTCGAGGCCGCCGGGTACTCGACGCCGTAGCCGCCGTCGCCGGAGCTGACGGTGATCGCGACGCCCGGGTGGTTGAAGTAGCTCGAGTCGTAGGTCGAGTCGGAGGAGGACTCCGAGCCGCCGTAGCTGTTGGAGACGAATTTCGCGCCAAGGCTGATCGCGGTGTTCACGCTGGTGCCCAGGTCCGTCATGCTCGCGGACTTGGCCTCGACCAGGATGATGTGCGCGTTCGGGGCGATCGCGGAGACCATGTCGAGATCCAGCGAGATCTCCCCGGACCAGCTGGTGCTCTTGCGCGGGTAGCTGGTGCCGCCGGTCTCGCTGACCTTCTTGAAGCAGCCGTTGGCGGTGGTGCAGGCCGGCAGGCCGTACTGGGAGCGGTAGACGCCCATGTCGGATTCGGCGTTGGGGTCGTCGTACGCGTCGACGATCGCGACGGTCTGGCCGGCGCCCCCGCCCGAGGGCAGGTTGTAGGCGCTGTACAAATCGCTCGGTCCGTAGCCGGACGGAGTGGCATTCGGTGTGACGCCCTGGGCGTGTACGTGCTCGATGGTGCTCGTGACGTGCAGGGCGTTGCACGCCATCTGGCCGGGTGTGGTGCTGAGGGCGCAAGCCCGGGTCCACGAAACGGTGGAGTTCGTGGTCTGAGCGTTGGCCTGGGCGGCGAAGGCGAAGCCGGTGCCCGCGAGCGCGGTCGATCCGGCTATGCAGAGAACGGCGCGGGTGGCGCCTTTCCTGCGCTGGGTGATGCGCAACGTACTGCCTCCTATGTGGGTAGCGGGGGCCGTGCGTGACGCCGTTCGACGCGGCCGAGTGGGCGCGCCGAAGCGGCTTGATCAAAGTGGGTTGCCACACACCTCGGTTTGGGGCTGCGGGCGGCGCAGACGCTAGCCCTACGCCTGAACATGAACAAGACAAGTGGCGATTGTTCGCCAATTCGTAACAATGGCAGTCCGCCGGGGACCTGCTCCCCGCCACTGCGACATCCCTGATCGCCGCATGTGATCGGCACGTTCGCGTACCGCGGGATCCGTTCGGGCGAGGCGTGCGTAACGGCGGGGCGCCGCAATTCGCCTCTTGGATACAACCGGCTGCGCAGTCGTCTGTGGTTGAGAAGACAGCGCACCACACGAGCCCGTGCCCGCGCCGAATCCCTTTGTCGGCGCGGAAGGGCGGCTGGGCTGAGCGCGTTCGTGCCACGGACCACGAATCTCGGCCCGCCGTCCAGGGGTCGGATCCTCGCCGCGGCGGGTGGGTCGCTACGGCGAGGATCCGGCTGCGCGGCCGGGGCTCGGGCACCTTCAGCGAAGCGGGCGGCCCATAAGGCTCCGGCCCGCGGACAGGAGAACTCATGGGCCTATCGGCCTGGAGACCTGGCAGGACCCTGCTTGTCTCGTTGTCCCTCGGCACCGTGATCGCGACGGCCTCCTGGGCGTCCTTTCCGACGGGCGCCGAGGCCTCGGGCGGCGGCCGGATCAACACGGCCGGATCGGCGGGCGACGAGTCCGACGACCTGATGAGCGCGCTCAGCGCGTACAACGACCCGCGGCTTTCGCCGGACGGCGCGGTCACCGCGGGCGCGTACACGGCGGCGTGGAACCACGTGACGCAGATGCCGGTCAGCTCCAGCACGTTCGCGGAAGTCACCACCCAGCCGTACAACTCGGACTCGCTGCACTACCGCGACCAGAGCGCCTCGAACTCGGGCGGCGGCGCCGGCTACTCGGCCGGCCGGATCGCCGCCCTCGCAGTGGACCCGACGCACACCGGCGTGCTGTACGCCGGAGGCGCGGACGGTGGTGTGTTCCGCTCGACTGACGACGGCGCGACCTGGACTCCGATCGCTGACCACCTGCCCGCGCTCTCGGTCGGCTCCCTCGCCCTCATGCCGGACGGCTCGCTGTGGCTGGGCACCGGCGAGGCGACCACCGCCTCGGACAACTACGCCGGCTCCGGCATCTACCGGCTGGCGAACCCGGCCACCGGCTCCTTCAGTTCGGCGAACCGAGTCGGCGGCGGCGAGCTCGACGGCTCCTCGATCCACGAGCTGCGGGTCGACGCCCAGGCCGGATACGTCTTCGCGGTGACCTCCCACGGCGTGTACCGCAGGACCCTGACCTCCTCGGCGAGCACCGCGTGGACCGCCGTGCTCGCCCCCTGCGCCGGCATCGGCGTCGCCGGAGTGACCTGCGGCGTGAGCAGCTCGTTCGCGGACATCGCCTCGGATCTGGCGGTGCAGCCCGGCAGCGGCGGTCTGTCGCTGGTGGCCGACGTCGCCTGGCGCAGCGGCGCGGCGTACAACGGCTTCTACTACTCGCACGACGGCGGCAACACCTGGGCCGAGGCCAACCCGACCGGCGCGATCAACCCGAAGGAGATCGGCAACGCCACCTTCGCGTACTCCGCCGACGGCAGCCGCCTGTACGTCGTGATGGAGTCGCCGGCCTTGATCAACAAGGCGAACGCCACGACCGTGCTGGCCGGCGTCTTCGTCTCCCCGTCCGGGAACATCAACGGCCCGTACAACCAGATCGCCACCTCGAGCGTGCTGGCCAACAGCGGCTCGGCGATGAAGCGCACGCTGATCGGCCCGGGATACCAGCCGGGCATCCAGGCCTGGTACGACCAGTCGCTCGCCGTCGATCCCGCTGACCCGAACCACGTCTACCTGGGTTTGGAAGAGCTCTACGAATCCCGCGACGGCGGCGCGAGCTGGCAGGCCGTGGGCCGCTACTGGAACTTCGGCCTGCCCTGCTTCAGCTACACGCCCTCGCAGAACACCTGCGACGGCAACGTGATGCACTCCGACCAGCACGCGCTCGCGTTCAGCGCTTGGCCGGGACACGCGCCTGAGGTCTACGCGGGCAACGACGGCGGAATTTACGCGCGGCCGACGACGCAAACCGCGCCCGGCTGGCGCAACCTCAACACCAGCGGCACGTTGCGCACGCTGCAGTACTACTCGGTCGGCGTCGGCAGCCTCTCCAGCGGCGGCACCGCGGTCTGGGGCGGGCTGCAGGACAACGGAGTCTCGTTCCTGTCTCCCAAGGGATCTACGTACTCGTATACGTACCCGGGCACGACCACGCCGGTGACCGAACAGCTGAACCCGGCCGGTGAGATGTCGGAGCCGTTCGGCGGCGACGGCGGTGACCAACTGGTCAATCCGGCCAACGGCTGCCAGAGCGTCGGCGAATACACCAACCTCGCCATGTCGCTGACCAACAACTGCGGCTACACCGCGAACGACGACGGCACCCCGGCCGCGATCACCAGCATCGCGCCCGGCGACCCGAACGCGCGCTTCATCGCGCCGTTCAGCGCCGACACGAAGGACGCGGGCTACTGGGTCGCAGGAGGCGAATACGTCTGGGCCGACGCCAAGACGTGGGCCAGCACCTCGGGCGCCGACTGGCAGCAGCTCGCCGACTCCGGAGCCGGCCACTCGATCACCGCGATCTCCAGCCAGAGCCACGTGATCTGGGCGGCCTGGTGCGGCGCCTGCAATCCGGGCAGCGGCTTCGGGCGCGGCATCCTGACCAACTACGGCGGCAGCTGGCACCAGCTCGCGCTGCCGGCCGATTTCCCGAACCGGTACATCTCCGGCGTCACCATCGATCCGGCCGACGCGAGCGGCGGGACCGTGTACGTGACCCTGTCCGGCTTCTCAAGGGCCTGGCACGAGGCACCCGGCGCGGGCTACGGCCACATCTGGCGCACCACGGACGGCGGGGCCACCTGGACCGACGTCACCGGCACGTCCGGCGCGGCCGACTCGTTCCCGGACGCACCGGCCAACCGGACGCTGATCGCACCGGACGGATCGCTCGTCGTCGCCACAGACCTCGGTGTGTTCGTCGACCACGTGAAGACGGACGGCCTCGGTCACTGGAAGCGACTCGGCCTGAGCGACATCACCGCCACGGGCAATCTCCCGACCGCGGCGGCGGTGTACCTCGTGGCGAGCCCCGACGGCAAGACGCTGTATGTCGCCACGCACGGCCGCGGCATCTGGTCGACGCCGATGCCGTAACGCAGTCCGCTTATTCGCCGATGCGGAAAAAACGTTGTGCCGGGCGCCCCAGGCGGGGAGTCCGGCACAACGTTTGACCGGGTCAGCCGTTCAGGCCCGCCCGCGTTCGCTGTCGAGCGCGGTAGGCAGGCCGCGGCGCTGCATCCGCTGCCAGCGCAAGCGCGTTCCGAGCAGGGCCGTGACGACCGACTGGATCAACACCAGATACATCAGCTGCCGATAGACGAACTGCTGCAACGGCAACGTCCACAGCGCACCGCGCCGCTCACGATCGAGCGCGAACGCGTACCACGACGCCACCAGCTGCACTGCCAGGAACCCGAGCCACACCGCCGTCATGCGCGCCACGTCCCCGAAGATCAGCCCGTAGCAGGCGAAGACGTCGACCAGCGGGGCCAGCAGCGGCAGCAGGATCTGAAACAGCAGCAGATAGGGGATCCCGCGGCGGCCGAGCCGTCCCGAGCCGCCGGACTGCACCATGCTGCGCCGGTGCTTCCACATCGCCTGCATGGTGCCGTAGGACCAGCGGTAGCGCTGCCGCCACAGTTGGCCGAGGCTGGCCGGGGCCTCGGTCCACGCGATCGCCTTCTCCTCGTAGACCACCCGCCAACCCGCGCGCACCAGCGCCATGGTCAGATCGGTGTCCTCGGCGAGGGTCTGGTCGCTGACCCCGCCGACATCGAGCAGCGCCTCGCGGCGGAAGGCCCCGATCGCGCCCGGTACCGTCGGCATGCACCCGGCCAGATCGTAGAACCGGCGGTCCAGGTTGAATCCGACCACGTATTCGATGTGCTGCCAGCGGCCGAGCAGCCCGGTCCGGTTGCCCACCTTCGCGTTGCCGCTGACCGCGCCGATGTCCGGATCGCTGAAGGGCTGCACGAGATAGTGGATCGCGTCCGGCTGGAAGACCGTGTCGCCGTCGAGCAGCACCAGGATCCGGCCGCGAGCGTGCGCGATCCCGGTGTTGAGCGCGGCCGGCTTTCCGGCGTTGGGCTGCCGGATCAACCGCACGCCCATGCCGCGGAAGCGTTCGACCACGGCCGCGGTGCCGTCGGTCGAGCCGTCGTCGACGACGATGATCTCCATCGGGTACTTGCAGTTGAACAGGGAGAGCAGCGTCGCCTCGATTCCGGCTTCCTCGTTGTAGGCCGGGACGATCACGGACACCGGTTCGTGTACCGGCGGGCCCCAGGGCTTGCGTCGGCGGCGCGCGTGCCGGTGCGCCGTGGCCAGCAGCAGTAGCAGTCGCAGCACACTGAGTCCGCCGGCGGCTAGGATGGTCCAGCCCAGCGCGCTGACCACCACGTCGGATCCGCGCACCGCCCAGATCAGCAGTCGGCCGCGCCACTGTTGCGCCGCCGCGGCCGGCGCGACGGCGGTGGGCGCGCCGATCGCCCCGGTGACGGTGGTGAAGGTGTACCCGCGTCCTTGCAGCATGGGAATCAGGACATTGAGTGCGGCGACGGTCTGCGAGCGGTCGCCGCCCGAGTCGTGCATCATGACCAGCAGCCCGGGGGTTCCGCTCGCGGGCAGCACGTTGGCGACGATCCGTGCCACGCCGGGGCGCTGCCAGTCCTCGCTGTCCCGGTTCGTCAGCACGACCAGGTAGCCGTGCGCGCCCGCGTCCTTGATCGAGGCCCAGTCGGAGTCGTCCAGCGCGTCAGGCTCGGAGGAGTAGGGCGGGCGCAGCAGCGGCGTGGAGACCCCGGCGGCGCCCGCGATCACCGACTGCGTCTGCGAGAACTCGAAGGACCGGCGCCACTCGCTCGCCGAGGCCAGATCCGTATGCGTAAACGTGTGGATGCCGACTTCGTCGCCCGCGGCCACCTCGGCGCGCACCAGCCCGGGGTACTGCGCCACGCGCCCGCCGACGACGAAGAAGGTCCCGGGCACCTGGTAGCGCCGCAGCACCGCAAGAATCTTCGGAGTCCACTGCGGATCCGGCCCGTCGTCGAAGGACAGCGCCACCTGCCCGGCCGGGATCGCATACGAGCGCTGAGCCCCGCCCCTGGTGTCGATGACGGGGCCGCCGTTCGCGATCGCCGACGGTACCTGTTCGGCGCCGCCCGTCGCGTGCGGCCCGCCAGACCCCTCCGCGCCGACCTCGTGGTGGACCAGGCCGTAGGTGAGCAGGATTCCCGCCATCAGCACCAGGGACATCGCGAACAGCAACCAGTGGGCGCGTGGCGGTATGGCACGGGCCGCACGGCGTTTTCCGGCCATCAGCGTCTACCGGCCATCAGCGGCCGTGTCCCGTCGCGCCCGGAGAGGCGGATTTGCCGACCAGGCCGGGCGGTTGGTGCCGGCTGGCCGTCGGGGAGGGCGAGAGCGACGCGGCGGGCGCCGCGGTCGGGGAGGCGGCGGCGCGGGCGGCCGCGGCCGTGGTGCCCGCACCGGGGGCCGCTCCGGTGCCCGCGCGAGTCGCGGCGGCGGAGGCGGTGGCAGCCGATCGCGGGGTCGCGGTCGGCTTGCTCGCGGAGACCGGGCCGTGCTGCCCGCCCGGCAGCGGCAGCAGCGCATTCGGCGGCACCGGGCCGCCGAGGACGCTGATGACCACCAGCACACCGTAGGCAAAGGCACCAATCGACAACGCGACTGCGACGCGGCGGATGACCAGGCGGCGGCGTCCGGTGGAGTCGACGAAGACCGGCGCCTGGGTGGGCCCGGTCCCGGTGGTGCCCGCCCCGTGTCTATGTCCTGTCGCGCCCACCGGCCACCGATCCTCGTCGCCTGTCCGCTGTTGACGGGGCCTGCGGCGCCCAGGAATTGGGGGGTCACGACGCCGCAGGCCCTCAGGAGACGCTGCGCGCGTGGCTGGGGGGAGAGGCACGCGCTGTCGTCTCGACGCGGATAGGCGCCGCGGCCGCGTGTTGTGTTACTCCGCTTGCGAAACGCCTGGACCGCGCGTGGTCCGCGCGATGCTCGAAATCAGTGCTCGACCGAGAAGTCAGTGCTCGGTGCTGTGCGGGTTCGGCGACGGCGAGTGGCTCGCGTGGGAGTTGCCGTGTGTCGCGCTCGCCCCGGGAGTCGCCTTCGAGGAAGGCTCCGTGGACTGTGCGGGCGAGGGTGTGGCGCCCTCGTCTCCGCTGTCCGCGCTGCTGCTCGCCGTCGCGAGCAGGGTGGCGCAGTACTGCTCCACGTGACCAGGCGCACCCGCCGCGGCCACCAGCGCCTCCTGATCCGCCGGGTCGAGTACGGAGCGCCAGTCCTGCGGGTTCGCGGCGACCGTCTGGCACAGCGGCATCAGTTGCGCCGTGGTGGCCGCCTGCCGGCCGCTGCCCGCGCTCGGAGACGGCGAGCCGGAAGGGCTCGGCGTTCCGGACGGAGCCGGGCCGGCGGTTCCGGACGCGGCCGGCGCGGGGATGCCGACGCCGCCGAGATAGTCGTGCGCGATCTGCTGTACCGAGGCAGGAAGCACCCCGGCGGTCGCAGCGGCCACGCCGCTGCCGCCGACCACCATCAACACCGCCGCGCACTTGACCAGAGCCACCCGGGGTGATCGTTGTCTGACCGCGCGTCGCGGCTGGGGCTGCGGCGCCGGGCCGGCCCCGATGCCGGCCCGCCGAAAGGCCATGAGCACCGGTTCCAGCTGCGCCGGATCAAGGGTCGCCTCCGACGCGGGCGCCGCGGCGACCGCGAGCAGCGTGTCCAGGTCGGTCGCGCCGGATCCGCCTTGCCTTCCGTCGATCAGACGGTTCGCCTCGGACCAGCCGATGCGCCGCGCCGGGCCTCGCCCCGACGCCGCGGCCTCGGTCGACCCGTCGTGGTATCCGCCGTTGTCGATCATGGGGTCACCTCGTCGACCCATCCGGTGGGCCGTGCGGCGGCGCCCGGGTCGACGGATCGCCCGTCGGCCTCGGTCGACGCCGCGGCTTCGCTCAGGAAGCCGGACAGGCCGCGCAGCCCGCGCATCGCCGCGATGCGCACCGCACCGGAGCGCTTGCCCAACACTTGCGCCGTCTGTTTCGCGTCGAGACCGATGATCACCCGCAGCATGACGGCTTCGCCCTGGTTCTTCGGCAGCCGGGAGATCAGGCGCAGCGCTTGCTCCGTGGACAGCCGCTCAAGTGCCGCGGCCGCGGTGTCGTCGGGCGCGGCGTGTTCGCGGGCCCCGTCCGTGCCGATGCCGGGCAGCCCGGTCGGCTCCTCGGGACGGCGCCCTGCGCGCCGCAGCTCGTCCAGACCCCGGTGCCGCGCCACCCGGAACAGCCAGACCCGGAATCCGGCCGCATCGCCGCGGAAGTCACGCACGTCGCGTGCCGCGTGCAGCCACGTCTCGGACGCCACGTCCTCGGCGGCCTGGCCGACCAGCACCCGCAGGTAGCGCAGGATCAGCGGGTTGAGCGAGATCCACAGCTCGGCGAAGGCGCGCTCGTCACCGCGCCGCGCCTGGTCCAACGCGGCGTCCAAATCGGCGGCCGGCACTCCACCGACTCCGCTCACGTCACCGTCCGACCACTTGCAGTACACGCGGCGCCGTGCAGGGCCGCCCGAATCCGGCCACACACCATACCGAACACTCACCGGTTTGCGGCCTGCCGGGCGAACATTGCTCGAAATCGCCGGGGCTTCGGCGGGCAGGAGCGTGGAAGCGGGCGCGAAGTAGCGCCCGCTATCGGCTGCCGACCACCGGTTGGGGAACATATGAGAAAAGGGGCGCGAGCCCCCGAAGGCGTTACCGTCGACGCGACGCGGCCGGTCGGGCAGTGATGCCCGACCGGCCGCAGCGGTGCCCGGCCCGAGCGGCCTCGCGGCCGGTCGCGCTGGTCAGCTCACATCCACCGCGGTGTCGTCGATGACGAACGAGGTCTGATACTCGAAGTCCTCGGCGCCGGTGAACTTGAGGGTGACGGTCTGTCCGGCGTACGACGCGAGGCTGAAGCTGTGCTGCGTGTAGCCGGTGTTGTGGTTGAGGTTGGAGTAGGTGGCCAGGGTCCCCAGCACGGTGCCGGAGCTGTTCAGGACCTGGACCTTGAGCGTGTCGTAGGCGGTGGTGGTGCTGGTTTCCGCCGTGTCGATGTGCAGCCAGAAGCTGAAGTTGTAGTTCGAGCAGCCGGTCGGCAGCTTCACCGCCTGCGAGAGCGTGTCGGTGTGGGTGCTGCCGTAGCCGTCGAGCCAGGCGTCGTAGCTGCCGCTGTGCGGCGGTTCGCTGCTGCTGTTGCTGATCACGCTGGAGCCGGTGGACCAGGGCGCGGCGGTGCCGGTCTCGAAGCCGGGGTTGCCCAGCAGCTGCGCCGCCGTGCACCCGCCACCGCCGGTGGTGCCGCTGGAGCCGAAGTCCGCGTTGAACGCCGACTCGATGCCGCTGATCACGCCGGAGTCGCTGACGATCAGCCCGAGTTCGCGGTTGTGGTTGAGCGAGTTGTCGGAGAAGTTCTCAGAGCCCTGGAACACCTTCGCGGTCGAGGTGCCGTAGTCGGCGACGATCGCCTTGGCGTGGATGTAGTAGCCGGTGCTCGAGGTGTAGGTCTTCACCTGGCCGCCGGCCGCGGTGACCTGGTTCAGCTGCGTGGTGTAGGAGTTGCTCTGGTTCTCGGCCACCACGCGGACCGCCACGCCGCGCTGCGCGTCCGCGACCACGGCGTTGACCAGGGCCGTGTCGCCGAACTCCTCCTCCTCGACGTCGAGGCTGCGCTGCGCGCCGTTGACCAGGTTGAGCAGCTGAGTCTGCGAGTCGGTGGGCGACCAGACCAGGTCGGCGCCGTCGGAGGGGGTGATCGAGGTCTTCGCGAAGTCCGCGTTGAAGACCTGCTCGACCGCGCTGACGTCGGCGGGATTGGTGTCGAAGACCCCGTAGTCGCGTGAGGTCGAGTAGTAGGTGGTGTCGAGGTTTCCGGTGCTGATGTACGACTCGGCGCCGTCCACGGTGATGGTCTTCTGGTGCGTGTACACGAACGCCGTCGAGGAGTACTCGACGGAGACGCCACCGGATTGCAGGGCGCTGAAGGCGGCGCTGTTGACCGAGGTCTGCTTGCCGTCCAGGATCACCCGGACCTTGACGCCGGCCTTCTGCTTGTTGACCAGATCGGTGGTCACCGTGGTATCGCGCAGCTCGTACATGGTGACATCGATGCTGGACGTGGCGGAGTTGATGAAGTTGTAGATCGCGGATTCTCCCTGGTCGGGCAGGACGAGCAGGGAGTAGGTGCCGGCAGCGTGGGCTGCTTGCGGCACGGCCGCGGCGGCGGCCGCCGTGATCGCCGTGGCGACCGCGAGTGTGACGCGACGCCCGATGGCGCGTTGCATTCATGCCTCCTGGTGGGTGGCAGGGGGTTGGCGCATTCGCGTTGGAGCGTTTCCAAGCGATGCAGAATGCTCATGACACCGCGGGGTTACCCGTCTGTCCGGTCAGTGAACGGCTCGGCGGCAATCGCAGGGGTAATCCCTGCATCCGCAGGAACCTGCTCAGAGCGCTGATCTTGGCGCGTTGATCTTACGCGGCGCGTACGGCACTTTCCGGCGCCCCTCTTGACACGGCGGATCTTTCGCAGTGTGCTGCATCCACCCGCTCCATGACAACGTTGTCAGAGCAGAAGGACTCATCATGCGCCAACCCACGGTTCCACCTGCCCACGTCCGTATCCGCAGAACGCTGACCAGCCTGGCCGTCATCGGCGCGACGGCCCTGGCCGGATCGGTCGCACCCGCCGCCGCGGCCACCCACGCCGCCGCGGCGCTGGTGAGCGATCCGGCGGCCCTGGTCAACAACTTCATCGGCACCGCCAACAATGCGAACGACTTCCCCGGCGCGGACTCGCCGTTCGGCATGGTCCAATGGTCGCCGGACACCCCGTCGCGCGCAGACGGCGGCGGCTACACCTACAGCGACTCCTCGATCACCGGGTTCAGCCTCACCCACCTGTCAGGACCCGGATGCAGCGGCGAAGGCGACGTGCCCGTGCTGCCGACCGTCGGCTCGATCAACACCTCGGCGACCGACAGCTTCTCGCACTCGAACGAGTCGGCCAGCCCCGGCTACTACTCGGTGACCACGAGCAACAGGGTCAAGACCGAGCTGACCACGACGACGCGCACCGGCATGGCCCGGTTCACCTTCCCGGCCACCACCCAGGCGAACCTGATCTTCAAGCTGACCGGCAGCGCCAACGGCGACACCAACACCCAGTTCAACACCGTCAGCAGCACCGAGGTCTCCGGCCAGGTCACCTCGGGCCACTTCTGCGGCGCGAGCGTCACGTACACCGTGTACTTCGACATGGTCTTCGACCGCTCCTTCAGCACCAACGGGACGGCCGCGGCCCCGGCGACGCTCAGCAGCCCGACCACCAAGACCGCATCGCCCAATACGGCCGAGAGCGTCAACCACCCGGCGCTGCACGGCACGGTGCCCTCGAACGCCGCGAAATCAAGCACCGCGAAGTCGAAGGCCCTGAAATCAAACGCGGTGACGCCGCAAGCCAGCGCCAACAACGGTTACGTCACCTTCGACACCACGAGCAACCAGGTCGTGCAGGCCAAGGTCGGCATCTCCTTCGTGTCCATCGCCAACGCCAAGGCGAACATCGCCGCGGAGAACCCGAACTTCAACTTCTCCGCGACCCAGTCCGCCGCGCACACCGCCTGGGACGCGCTGCTCGGCCGCATCGCCATAGCCGGCGGCACCTCGGCACAGCAGACGGTGTTCTACACCTCGCTCTACCACGCGCTGCTGCACCCGAACGTGATCAGTGACTCGAACGGCCAGTACCTCGGCGTCAACGGGGCCGTGCACACTGTCGGCTCCGGGCATTCCGCCGAGTACTCCAACTTCTCCGGCTGGGACATCTACCGGGCACAGGCACAGCTGTCAGCGTTCGTCGATCCCTCTGCGGCCTCTGATATAGCCCAGTCGATGGTCGACGACTACGCGGCCGGCGGCATGTTCCCGAAGTGGATGAACAACAACGGCGAGACGTACGTCATGGTCGGCGACCCGGCCGACCCGATCATCGCGGACTACTACGCCTTCGGTGCGCGCAACTTCGACACCGCGTCCGCGCTGCACGACATGGTGACCGAGGCGGAGAGCACCGACAACATCAGGCCTGGGAACAACTACCTGGCGAACCTCGGCTATCTGCCCTCGAATGGTTCATACGGGTGCTGCAACTTCTACGGCCCGGCCTCGACCACGCTGGAGTACAACAGCGCCGACTTCGCGATCTCGGCCTTCGCCGGAGCGCTGGGCGACAGTGCCGACCAGACCGCGCTGGCGAACCGCGCGCAGGACTGGCGCAACCTGTACAACCCGGCCAGCGGCTTCATCCAGCCGCGCGACGCCAACGGCCAGTTCACCGGCTCGTTCAGCGCCACCAGCGGCAACAACTTCGTCGAGGGCGACTCCTGGCAGTACACGCCGATGGTCCCGTTCAACCTGGCCGGGCTCATCGCGGCCAAGGGCGGCGCCGCGGCGATGAACTCGTTCCTGAACACCGACCTGTCCGCGCTGACCGGCGGCAACGGCTACTCGGACCTGAGCAATGAGCCTAGCCTCGACATCCCCTGGGAGTACGACTACACCGGCCAGCCGTACAACACCCAGAAGATCGTGCGGCAGGTGCAGGACCAGATCTGGACCGACGCCCCTGGCGGTCTGGCCGGCAACGACGACCTCGGCACGATGAGCGCCTGGTACGTCTGGTCCGCGATCGGCATGTACCCGGAGACCCCGGGCACCGCCGACCTGGCGCTCGGCTCCCCGCTGTTCACTCAGGTCGTCATCACGCTGCCGTCCGGCAACACCCTGACGATCAACGCGCCGGCCGCTGCCGACAACGCGCCCTACGTGCAGTCCGCGACGTGGAACGGCTCGGCGTGGAATAACGCTTACCTGCCCACCTCGGCGATCACTTCGGGCGGCACGTTCGCGTACACGCTCGGCACCTCCGCGAACACCGGCTGGGCGTCCGGCGCGAGTTCGGCACCGCCCTCGTACGGCGGCGCCGGCGCGCAGTACACGGACGTCGGCGTCTCCAACGATTCGGCGCCGACCGGCGCCGACTTCGACGGGTCCGGGTACTCGTACTCGGCGACGGCGCTCTCCGGGGCCGGGGTGAATCCGGGCTCGACGATCACGGCCGCGGGTTCCACCTTCACCTGGCCGAACGTCGCGCCGGCGGCGCTCTACAGCGCGAAGCCGGACAACTATGAGGCGGTCGGCCAGACCATCCCGGCCTCCGGCTCGGGCTCCATCGCCTTCCTCGGCTCGGCGACCAACGGTCCGTCGAGCGGGACGGCAACCGTCACCTACACCGACGGCAGCACGCAGGCGGTGTCGCTCAGCTTCTCCGACTGGACGCTCAACGGCGGCAGCGCGTCGGTGCAGTCGGGCAACACGGTCGCGGTGACCACCTCGTACCGCAACAGCCAGAGCGGAACGGCCGACCAGGTGAAGTCGTACGTGTTCGCCACGACGCCGGTATCGCTCGCCTCCGGCAAGACGGTCGCGAGCGTGACCCTGCCGAGCTCCGCCAACCAAGGCGCGCTGCACGTGTTCAGCATCGCGTTCGGCGGCTCCGGCGGTACCACCGCGCCGACCGGTCCCATCGTGTCAGGGGTCTCCTCCGGCCTCTGCGTGGACGACTCCAACAGCAGCACGACCAACGGCAGCCACGTCCAGATCTGGACGTGCAACGGCACCGGCGCACAGAACTGGACCATCGAGTCGGACGGCACCATCCAAGTCCTCGGCGGCTGCATGGACGTCAACGGCGCCGGGACCACAGCGGGCACGGTCGTGCAGTACTGGCAGTGCAACGGCACCGTCGCGCAGCAGTGGCAGGCCCGCTCGGACGGCTCGCTGTACAACCCGAACTCGGGGATGTGCCTGGACGATCCGAACTCCTCCACGACCACGGGCACGCAGTTGCAGATCTGGACCTGCAACGGCACCAACGCCCAGAAGTGGACGATTCCCTAAGAGGGAGGGCGGATAAGCGTGGCCGGCGCGGGGTTCGGGACCCGCGCCGGCCACTCACGTCCGGGCATCGGGGATCGTCGAGCGCTTTCGAACGATCCTCTAGCGCGCGGCCGGGATGATGAAGCGGAACTCGGTGCCGGGTCCGGGATCACGCGAATAAGCGCCGACCTCGCCGCCGTGAGCGTCGGCGATCTGGCGGACGATCGAGAGGCCGAGGCCGGAGCCCGGCTTCGCGCGAGCCTCGGTGGACCGATAGAAGCGGTCGAAGATGTGCGGCAGGTCGGCTTCGGGGATGCCGGGTCCTTCGTCCGCCACGGAGAACCACGCGCGATCGGGAGCGGCGCCGTCAGGGGACGGCGACGTTCCTACCACGACGCGGACGGTGGCGTCGGACGGGCTCCATTTGACAGCGTTGTCGAGCAGGTTGCCCAGGGCGCGCTCGATCGCGTCCGGATCGGCGGTGATCAGGCAGGGCGCGAGGTCTGTCGCGAATTTCAGCCCGGGTGCGCGCTTGGCCGCGCGGGCGACGAGCTCGGCGGCGATCAGGTCGAGCCGCAGATCCTCGTAGTGGGCCTCGGCCTCGCCGTAGCGGGCGAGGTCCACGAGGTCGTTGATCAGCGCTTTGAGTTCACCGCTCTGCTCACGGGCGGCGGCGAGCAGCTGCGCGGCCTGCGGATCGGCCAAGCCGCCCGGTTCGGCCAGTAGCTCAAGGTTCGTGGTGAGGCTGGTCAGCGGGGTGCGCAGCTCGTGGGAGGCGTCGGCGACCAGCCGGCGCTGCTGCTGGATCGAGCCGTCAAGGGCCGACATCATCGCGGTGAAGGAACGGCCCAGCCGGCCGATCTCGTCCTGGCCGCTGACGTCCACGCGCGTGGAGAGGTCCTGGGTACGCGCGACATGCTCGACTGTGTCGGTCAGGGCGCCGACCGGTCGCAGGACCCTGCCGGCGAGTAGCCGGGTCGCGAAGGCCGCGGCGAGGGCTCCGCCGAGCACGAGCCCGATGAGCAGGTCACGCAGGCGCGACAAGGGCGCCAGCGCGTCACTCTGCGGCTTCGCGACCCGCAGCAGCATGCCCGCCCTCGCGCTGTAGACCGAGGTGTAGAGCCGGTAATCAGTGCCCTGGTACTTGATGGTGGTGAAGTAGGCGGGTGCGTCGCCGAGCGCGAGTTTGGTGTCCGCGTCGCTGACAGGCACGAAGGGCGTGGGCGTGCCTGCGGCCTGGGTTCCGTCGACGAACTGGATCAGCACGTCGCCGACTTTGAGCGGCGCCGCGGAGGCGAGCGTGCCTCCTGAGCTGCCTAGCTGCTCCTTGAGTTGCTGCGCGAACTTCGGCGAGGTGGTCGCGGTGCTGATCAGCGAGGTGTCGAGCTGGTCGTGCAAGTCGCGGTCGGCGGCCGGGTACAGCACCAGCGCGGCGGCCAGCAGCGCCACGAACACCGCCAGGCCGCCGGCGAGGGTGACGCGGGCGCGCAGGCTCCGCGGCGGAAGCAGGGGCAGGCGGGGACGCTGGCGCATTCGTCGGTCACGGCTCCTCGCGTAGCACGTAGCCGAGGCCGCGCACGGTTTGGATCAACCGTGCCTCGCCTCCGGCCTCCAGCTTCGTGCGCAGATAGCTGATATAGACCCAGAGCGCGTTGGAGCCTGGGCCGAAGTCGTAGCCCCAGACCGCCTGGAAGATCGCGGTGCGGCTGAGCACCCGGCGCGGATTGCGCAGAAACAGCTCCAGCAGCGCGTATTCGGTACGGGTGAGCGAGAGCAGCCGGTCGCCGCGCCGGGCCCGGCACTCGGCCAGATCGAGTTCGAGGTCTGCGAAGGCGAGCACCTCGCGGGCCTGCCCGCTGCGGCGCAGCAGGGCCCGGAGGCGGGCGCGCAGCTCGTCCAGGGCGAAGGGCTTGACGAGGTAGTCGTCCGCGCCGGCGTCGAGCCCGGCCACCCGGTCGGCGACCAGGTCGCGGGCGGTGAGCATGAGGATCGGGGTCTCATCGCCGCGCTCGCGCAGGATCCGGCACACTTCCAGGCCGTTCGGCTCGGGCATGAGCACGTCGAGGACGATCGCCTGGTAGCGGTCGGCGGCGGTGTGACGCAGCGCGCCCGCGCCGTCCGTGGCCTCGGCCACTTGGTAACCGTCGCGGCGCAGCGCGTGGGCGAGCGCCCGGCGCACCGCCTCGTCGTCATCGACCACCAACACCTGCATGGCGTCATTGTGGCCCCGGTCGGCGCGACCGCGTACCGGTCGGGCGGAGCGCTGCGCTCGACCGGTACGCGTCTCGGACATGTGGGTCACCTCTCGGTGTCCGGGTCCCGATATTAGGAGTTGGGTGACGCGGTGGATGTCGGCATCGATGCGCGCAGGTCCTGCTTGAGCGTCATCAGGTCCTGGCTGAGCTGATCGGTCGTGATGTGCAGGCTCGCGGCGATGGCGCGGAACCGCGGGTCGTTCGGGTCGATGCCCTGGCCACGCGGACTGTCCTGAATGTGCTTGAGCTGGTCGAACACCTGGGCAGCGCGCGCCTGACTGACGTGCAGGATGCCGGCGAGGGCGCTAACGATCCGCGGGTCGGACGGCCCCGGGGACTTCACGCCGGGGTTGCCTGGGCCGTTGGTGCCGAACACGTCGGTGAGCACGGCGGCGGCCTCGTGGGTGCTCACGCCCAGATCGTGCGCGACGACGGCGACGACGCGGGCGTCCGTCGGCCCGGCGCCGAGCTGTCCCATGGTCTGCTTGGCGTCGGTGATCGCGGCGATGAGGCGCTGCGGATCGACGTGCAGGCTCGCGGCGAGCTGGGTGAGCCAGTCCGCCGGCTTGCCGGGCGTGCCCGATCCGGTGGGCGAGGGCTTGGCGACCGGGCCGCTGGACGAGGCGGACGGCGACGGGCTCGATCCCGAGGTCGCGGCGGCCGCGCCAGCCGCACCGGTGATCAGCGCGACGGCGGTACTCGCGGCGATCATGCGCCATCGGGAGTGCATCAGACGGGTGTGCATGAGATCGGGCTCCTTGGGTGAACGAGTGCGGGAGACGACTCCGATCGCGTCGTCTCCCGCCAGTTCACTCGCGCGGCCTTCAAGCTCCCGTCGGCGAACCTTAGAGTCAGCTCAGAGCAGCGTCAGCCCGTAGACCTCGTCGGCTCACTGAGCTTGTCAGCGCTCAGAGCTGCGTCAGCCCTCTGCCCAGTTCTCGCTGGGACTGCCGTTGCAGGTGTAGATGTCGGCGGTCGCGCCGTCGGCGGTGGAGGCGCCGAGGACACTTAGGCACTTACCGGACTGCGCGCCGACGATCGTGCCGCCGCTGTGCACCGTCCACTGCTGGTTGGCGCCACCGTTGCAGCTCGCGATGTCGACGGGGGCGCGGTCGGCCGTGGAGCTGCCCGCGACTTCGAGGCACTTGCCGGAAAGGCCGCCGACGATCGTGCCGTTCGTACCGAGGGTCCAGTTCTGACTCGCGCTGCCGTCGCACGTGGAGATATCCGCGGCAGAGCCGTCCGCCGTCGCACCGCCGGTCACGCTCAGGCACTTGCCGGAAAGGCCGCCGACCAGCGTGGTGCTCGTTCCTCCGCCGCCGCTCTGACCGCTGAGGGTGATGAGCGCGGCGCTGCCGGCCGGGACCGAGACCGTCAGGGTGCTGCCGTTCACGGAGACGGGGGTCGCGGTCGGCGCGGGCAGAGTGCCGTTCGACTGGACGGTCTGGCCGCCGAGGGTGATGCCGGTTTTTGCGGTCAGGGCGCTCGCGGTGAGGTTGACGCGGCTACCGGAGGTGAAGGTCGCGCCGAGATCGAGCTGGAGCGTTGTCGCGCCGGTGGTCGCGGGGTCGGTCACGTTGTCGAGCACCACGGTCATGGTGCCGTCGGCGTGCTTGACCGCGTAGGCGCGCACGGTGGCCCAGGCCGGGTCGGTCACATTGAGGAAGCTGCCGGTGCCGATCTCGTGCACTGCCGCGAGACCGTAATACTCGGGCTGCGCGGCGAGGGTACCGGTGTTCGCGTCGGCGGCAGTCGGGGCGCACAGCGGCGTGTAGTACATGAACAGCGGCTTGCCGGTGTCGCACTGCAGGACCGTGCCGTGCATGTAGTCCCCTGATACTCCTTCCCGCGCGAAGTCGAGCTGTTCGTCGATCTCCCACAGCGCGGAGGCGTAGACGTCGCTGACGCCCGGCATGCCTTCGCAGACCACGGAGTTGCCCTCGTCGAACACGGCCGGGAGGTTCAGCTTCTTCGCCTGGCTGACCGCGCCGTCGGCCGCCGCGGTCTCGTTGTTGCGCACGGTGGTGCCGAGCAGCTGTGCGATCGTCGGATTGCTCGTGCTGCTGCAATCGCTCAGCGGGTAGTAGTGGCTGGTCAGCTCGATGACGTTGGGATGTGAGAGCCTGCTTTCGGCGTTGACGAAGGCGGTCTGGAACGTGCCGGTGGGCGAGCCGGCCGCGTCCGAGCCCTCGATCCGGACGCCGGGTACGGCCTTGGTGATCGTCGAGACGTAGGCCTGGAAGTCGGTGAAGTACTGCGCGGTGTTGCCTTTGTACTGGGAGTACAGGTCCGGCTCGTTGCCGATCTCGACGGCCTGCAGGGAGGAGCCGAGCGCGGCGGCGGCGTGGGCGGCTTCGTCGGCGGCCCGGGCCGGGTCGTAGTGCTTCATGTTGACGCCGAGGATCACCTTCCAGCCGCTGGCCTTCGCGAGGGTGTTCAGCGCGGTCAGGTCGGCGGGGGTGATGGTGGCGATGGACCAGGAGGGCGCGGTCTCGCCGGTCGAGGTCCAGAAGGTCTGGTCGACGGTGTTGCCGCCGATCCGCAGCACCGAGGAACCCAGGGTCTTGAGATAGCTGGCGAGGTTCCCGGAGGTGAACGCGGGCAGCGCGAGATCGGAGGCCTCGTAGGAGAGGCCGAGCGAGCCGGCGGTGAGCGCGGTGCCGGTCGTGGTCTGGGCGATGGTGACCACGGCGGGGGCCGCGGCGTACGCCGTGGGCATGGGGACCACGGCGGCCGCCGCGACGAACGACGCTGCGAGCAGACCGACCGTGCGGTGGTGCACTTGCCGTCTGGGCATGGCGAAACCTCGACCCTGGCAGCAGATTCACGAATGTGAATTCTGATTAGGCTGGTGAACGCGGTCACGATATGAGGCTTCGCAGGGGGCGTCAATGGGGTGAGCGGCCCGCGCGGCGGGCAAGTGTCGGGAGTGCGCCAAACTCTCGGCGACCGCCGATTGTCGGTGGCCGCGAGTACGGTCCTCGACCGTGATCGAACCGGACTTCGTGCGCACCACGCGCGCCTTCTATGACACCGTCGCAACGGACTACGCCAAGCGATTTCGCGATCCGTTCGCGACCAGGCCGCTGGAGCGCGCGTTCCTCAACGCCTTCGCCGAGTTGGTACGCGCGCAAGGCGGTCCGGTCGCCGATATCGGCTGCGGTCCCGGCGACACGAGCGGACTGCTGCACACGCTCGGCGTACCGGTGTTCGGAATCGATCTTTCCTCGGAGATGATCGCGCTGGCCCGGGGCACGTATCCGGCCCTGCGGTTCGATCAGGGTTCGATGTTGTCTCTCGAGATCGAAGACGCTTCGCTGGGCGGCCTGGTCGCCTGGTACTCGACCATCCACACCCCGGACGAGCGGTTGCCGGACGTCTTCGCCGAGTTCAACCGAGTGCTGACTCCCGGCGGCCACGCGCTGCTCGCCTTCCAGGCCGACGCCGAGCCGCGGCACGTGACCTCGGCGGACTTCGGCATGAGCGGCGAGCCGGTCGGGCTGACCTTCCTGCGCCGCTCCCCGCAGCTCGTCATTGAGCTGCTGGAGCGGGCCGGATTGAGTCTGCGGGCGCAGATGGTGCGCGAGCGGGAGGGCACGGAAACGGCCCGGCAAGCGTTCCTGCTCGCCCATAAGGAGCCGCGGTCAGCTGCCGAGGACACCGCGTAGCAGTGTACTGAGGCCGCCGTGTCGCCGAAGCAGACGGGTGATGACCAGCGCGAGAATCAGCACGGTGGCCACCTCCGCCAGAACACTGATGAGCGCCTGGGGCGCCGGCTGGAACCCGTGCTCCGTGAATCCGAACACGCCGACGGTGCGCGAGGCCGCGAATCCGCCGAGCGCGCCGAGGGCCGCGCCGGCCGCCGCCACGTGGATCAGCGCGGGCGCGGGCAGGAGCGAGGCCGCCAGCAGCAGCGTGGCGAGCGCGAACGAGGCCGCCGCCTGGATCAGGAACATCACGCCGATGGCGTGAATGAACCGGTAACCGTCAAGGTAGAGCTGCGCGTGGATGTAACCGCTGATCGTGAGCGTGACAGCCGCGGCTGTCTGCAAGATGCGTGTCGGCACGTCGGCTGCTGCGCGCGGCACGGATCGGATCGGGTCTGCCCTCACGTCGGTCATGCGAGCCTCTGATCGGTGATCGCCAGGCTCGTGTCGCCCTGTCGGTACTTGACCGTGCGGATCCCTAGCGCGTCCTGTAGCTTCCCGGCGGGCAGGACTTGCGGAGTAGGCGCGGGAGCCTTACCCGGCTTCGGCAGCGGGTAGGCGGTCGTGGTCGCCGAATGGAAGGTCACATTGCCTTCCACGCGCGTGAACAGCTGGTGCACATGCCCGTTGAGCGCCGTGACTGAGGCGAAGCGCCGCAGAAGGTTGAGAACCTGGAGCGCGTCGTCGGTGCTCCAGCCCCACTTCGGATACATGGCGAACAGCGGGATGTGGCTGAAGAGCACGATGGGCGTGTCCGAGGAAAGACCGGCGACGTCCTTGCGTACGAAGTCGATCTGGTCTTGCCCGAGGTGGCCCAGCTTCTCCAAGCTCAGGGTGTTGACGAGCGCGATGAAGTGCACGCCGTGCGTGTCGAAGCTGTACCAGCCGTCGCCGACCGTGTCGGCGCCGAAAGCCTGTCGATAGGCGCGGCCTTGATCATCGACCGAGTCGTGCTCTCCGGGAACGGTGAACACGCGCTCGGTGCGCATGCCGCTCATCATCTGCTTGACCTGGTCGAACTGCGCAGGTGTGGACAGGTGCGTCAGATCGCCGGTGTGCATCACGAAGTGCGGCCGGAAACCAAGGGTGTTGATCTGGTAGATCGCGCGGTCGAAGGACCCTGTCACGTCGGTGTTGGCTGGACCGGCGAAGCCGATGTGGCTGTCGGAGACCTGAACGAACCGCAGCGCGTTGGCGTCGGCGGCGCTGGCGGCCGCGGCGGCACTGTCCCGGTCGTGGGCGATGTGGCTGATCACCTCGCCGCCGCTGACGCTGAGCACGACCGCCGCGCCGAACCAGCCGGCGTGCCTGGCGAGTTGGCGGCGAGTCATGCCCGCCGGCCCAGGGGCGGACGCCGGGTCGGGAGCGGACGCGGCCGGTTCGGCGGAGCCGCTGGGCTCCGCGGAGCCGCTGGGCTCGGCGGTCATGGCGTCACCGTCACTGTCGCGGTCATGAACGGGTGGATGGTGCACAGGTAGCTGTACGTGCCGGGCTTGGTGAAGGTGTACGAGTACGACTGGCCGGTGCTCAGCGCGGTGGAGTTCAGCGGACCGCTGTTGTGCTGGCTGGTGACCGTGTGCGCGTCCGAGTCCTGATTCGTCCAGGTCACCTTGGTGCCGGCCTTGACGGTGATCGCGGCGGGGGCGAACGCGAAGTTCTTGATCGTGACCGTGTTTGCCGCCACCGGCGCGCCGCCCGCGGCCGGGGCCTGGCCGGCGCCCGCGCTCATCGTCATGCCCGGCATGCCCGCCATCGCGGAATCGGTGGGCGCCGGGACGGCCCCGGTGCTCGTGGAGCCCGGCTGGCCGGCCAGCGCCGTCTGGCCGCCACCCGGGCTGAGGGCCGTGGCCGAGCCGGACGCGGCCGCCGGGTGTGACGGGCTTGAGCAGGCGGCCAGCGTGAGCGCGGCAGCCACGAGCAGCGCGCCCAGGAGCGGTTTGCGATGCAGATGAGTGTTCACGCAAAGGGGATACGGGGCCGGGTTACAGCGCAGGTCAGCGCGATGTAACCCGCTTCCGTATCTCTACTTGGACGCAGAAGAGGATCGGTGCGGAAAGGAACAGGCGGGCGTGAACGGCGCTCTAGCATGAATCGTGATCGGACGCCGCATGGCTCAGTCGCTGAGGCTAGGCGTGCGCGCGGCCTGGCCTGACGAGGCGCCGACGAGGCTTCCGGGCGCTGTCTACCCGGACTGGGACGCGATCTACGCCGACAACGTCGGGCGCATCTACCGGCTGATGTTCGCGAAGGTCGGCAACCGTCCCGACGCCGAGGACCTCACCTCACAGGTGTTCCTGACCGCGTTCGGACCGCTGCGCACCACAGCGGGGGTAGGGCAGGTGCGGGCGTACCTGACCGCGACCGCGCGCACGGTGCTGGCCGAGCACTGGCGGCGCACGCTCGGACATCAAGTCACCGAGATCGACCTGGAAACCACCGACCTCGAGGACTACACGGGCTCCGCCCCGGCCGACGAGACCGCGAACGGTCCGGCCCAGGAGCGCGCGGCGCGTATTCTGCGTGCTCTGCCCGAACGGCAGCGGCAGATCCTGGTGCTGCGGTTCCTGCGCGGCTACTCGATCCGGCAGGCCGCCACCGAGCTCGGCGTCTCGATCGCGAACGCGAAGGTGTTGCAGCATCGAGCCCTGCGGGCGGCCGCGGGCCTCGACAAAGAACAAAAGGACAGAGAACAAAAGGACAGAGAGCAGAAGGAAGGGGAGGCGTCATGAGGCACCCGGTGGACCGCTACGTTAACCGGCTGCTGCGCCGGCGCCGCCCCAAGCCGTTCGCCCCGACCCAGGACGAATTGGCCGTGATGCGCACCGCGATCGACCTGATGGGCGCGGCCCCGGACGCGCACGGCCCGCGTCCGGCATTCGTCGAGCAGCTACGTGACCGGCTCGCCGAGCAGGAGCGCGCCGAGCAGGGGACGGAGGCCGCCGCGCCGGCCTGGCGCACTCCGGCACGGCGCCGGTTTCTCACGGCCGGTGCGCTGACCGCGGCCGGAGCGGCGGCCGGGGTCGGCGCGGATCGGATGGTGGTGATCGCGAGCGGCGCGGATCAGAACGGCCGGCCCGGGCAGCCGGGACCGCAGCAGCAGCCGGCCCCGGGCGAACTGACGCCTACCGTGGGCGTCTGGCGTGACGTCGCCGCGTCCACCGATCTGGCCGAGGGTGAGGTGCGGCCCTTCGATTTGGGCGCGGTCACCGGCTTCCTTCGCCGGGCGTCGGGGCGGGTGCAGGCCGTCTCAGGGATCTGCACCCACCAGGGCTGCCGGCTCGATCTCGCCGCCGCGCGCGACAAGCTCTCCTGCCCCTGTCACGGCGCGACCTTCACCGTCGCCGGAGTGAACCTCACCCATCCCCGCCAGTCCAGCGGCCCGCTGCCCGCGCTCCCCCGGCTGCCGGTGCGCGAGCAGGGCGGCGTGATCCAGGTCTACGCCCCCGCGTCGAGCCCTTCCGACCAGGGCTGATCCGCCATCGCGGCGCACCATCTACCGGCCGCACTCCAGCTAGGCTCGTGTCCAGCGCATCCGGAGACGAACACAGCCGGCGAGAGGAGCAGCGGTGGCCGAAGAGTCGGCGTGGAATCGGACCGTTCTGCGCGTGAACAACGAGCGGCTGCTGCTCGGCAGGCTGCGTGCCGACGGGGCCACCTCACGAGCCGAGCTCGCCCGCATCACCGGCCTGTCCAAGCCCACGGTCTCGACCGCGCTCGGCCGGCTTGAGCGAGCCGGCCTGGTGCGTGAGGTGGGGAAGGTGGCCAACGCGGGCCGGGGCCGCTCGCCGGTGCTCTACGAGGCCGATCCGACGGCCGGGTACGCGATGGGCATCGACATCGGGCGCAGCTGGATCCGCGCAGCGGTGACCGACCTCGACGGCGTGGTGCTCGGCCGCGGCGAGGAACGCAACCAGGCGGATGACGCGGACTCGCTGGTCGCCACCGCCGCAGCGCTGGCCAGGCGGGTCGCCGCGCAGGCGGGCCTGGAGTGGTCCAGTGTGCTGCACACGGTGGTCGGCAGCCCGGGCGTGACGGACAGCGCGACGCATTCGGTCCGCTACGCCGAGAATCTGCCCGGGTGGGGACGGCAGGGCGCGACCGACCTGCTGCAGCGCGAGCTGGGAACCGGCCTCGAGGTGGTCAACGACGCGAACCTCGCCGCGCTCGGTGAGTATTCGGTGGGTGCGGGGCAAGGTTGCGAGCTGTTCGTGTACTTGCTCGTCGGGACCGGCATCGGCGCGGGGATCGTGGCCGGCGGAAAGCTGTTTCTCGGTGCGCACGGAGCCGCCGGTGAGGTCGGCTACCTGCCGTGGGGCACGGACGGCACGGACGGCACGTACGGCGCGGCCGACGCGGCCGGCGGCGCGAACGGGACCGATGGCGGCGCGGGTAGCTCCGCAGGCGACGCCCCGACGCGCGGGATGCTCGAAGACGCGGCGGCCGGCGAGGCGGTTCTCGCGCTGGCGCGGGCGAGCGGGCTGACGGAAGTCGGCTCCGCGAAGGAGGTCTTCGACGCGGCACGCGCCGGGGACGAGCGCGCACTGGCGGTCGTCGGCCTTGAGGCCGAGCGGCTGGCGCACGCGGTCGCCGCGGTGGCCGCGGTGATCGACCCGGCGCTGGTGGTGCTCGGCGGCGGCATCGGCGACAACGCGGATCTGCTGCTGGAGCCGCTGCGCGCGGCGCTGCACCGGATCACCCCGCTGCGTCCGGGCCTGGTGCCTTCGCAGCTCGGCGGGGACGCGGTGCTGCGCGGAGCGATCGCCACCGCGGTGACCGCGGCGCGGGAACGGGCGTTCGAGGTCTGGAACGCCGGCTAGGCCCTGTGTGAAATGTGGCGCCGTGTCGAAAGTGGTCATGGGCGACCGGCGCAGAGACGGGCGGGGCGGTAGGCCGCGAGTGCCTACCGCCCCGCCCTCACCTCCCGGCTCCACCCACTAGAACCGGCTCAGAGGAGGATTCGCAGAACCCTGTTTCGAATCCTATAGGGTCAGGACACCGGGATGTCCAGCTTCGGCACGTTCCAGCCTGAGACGCTGATCACAGGTGAAGATCCGTTTAAGTCCACAGAGCTGTAACTCGCGGTCAGGGTCTCGGACTCGCCAGGCCAGAGCGTGATGTCGTTGCCGCTCCAGATCGAGGTCTGCAACTCGTTGTCCCCGGACAGCTCCGCGCCTGACGCGGTACCCCGGCGCACATCAGCGCGCAGGAAGAACGCGACCGTGGGTTTGTTCGAGTTGTTGGTGATCGTCACGGTGACCTGCCGGTCGGAGCCGGCCGGGCCCGGCACGGCCGAGGAGGTCGCGGTCGCGGTGATCGAGGCCTGCGCCAGGTTCTGCAGAGCCTTGAGGTTCGCGTACTGCGACATGGTGGCCTGTGGGTTGCCGATGGTCTTGGACCAGTTGACCGCGTCCGGCGTGGTCGACTCCCAGTAGACATTGCGGTCCACGACCGCGCCGCCGCGCCGGACCAGCAGCTCGACGAAGAAGACGGTGCCCGAGGCGGTGGGCACACTCGGCTTGAGCACGGAGTTCTTCACCTGCTGGGAGGCCAGCGTCAGGCTGCCGGAGGTCTGGTCGTCGAGCAGCGCGCCAGCGGTGTTGTAGACCTTGGCTTCGACGGTGACGCCCGTCTGGCTCGTGCCGCTGAGGTTGTCCAGCGTGACGGTGCCCTTGTCGAGCGCGTAGATCGCGTGCAGCGACCGGTTGGCGGTCTGGGCACCGAAGTACGCGCCGGCCTGGTCGTAGTCGTTGTTGTAGAGCGACCAGAGCAGCGTTGGCCAGCCCTTGTTCAGCTGCCAGTAGATCGTGCCCGTGGACGGCGCGATGGAGTTGGTGGAGTGGTCGATGAAGGCCTCGAACTGCGCGCGCGTGTCCTCGTAGTTCTGCACCTGCGCCTCTTCGACGTACTGGTCCAGGCCGGACCAGGCGCCGTAGCGATCGGTGATCGCGGTGTCGAGGTTGTAGAGGGTGCCGAAGGCGTAGCCGGTGTGCTTGGTGCCCTCGTAGTTGTCGTGGTACTGGTTGGCGCTCGGCTTCTGCCAGAGGGCTGACTTGTCGGAGGACGACAGGAAGCGGTTGATCGAGTCGAGGGTCGGGACGGTGTTGCCCGAGCTCTGCTCGCTGTCGTAGCCCCAGGAGCCGCCGGCGTTGGTCAGCGTCGAGTCGCCGCTGTCGTAGTGGCTGGTGTCGTACCAGTAGTTCGGCGGGACCCAGTCGTACGGGCCCTCCTTCTCTCCGGAGGTGCCGAGCTGCGGGCTGCTGTTGTACTCGGCGGAGGAGATGAAGGGGCCTGAGTAGTCGGCCGCGGTGAAGCCCTTGAGCGCCAGCGACTCCTGGTTGGCGGTCGGCGCGTTGTCGCTCCACTGGAAGCTGAACACGGAGGGGTGGTTGCGCAGGCTCTCGCCAACAGTCTGTGCGGTGAGCTGGTAGTTCGCGTTCTGAGCGCTGGTGTAGCTGGTGGACTCCCAGAAGTCGCAGCACTGATATCCGGCGTTGACCAGGATGCCGGCGGCGTCCATCTGGCGGTACCAGTCGTCCGGCATCAGGTGCCCTTCGAGCCGGATCGTGTTGACGCCCATGGCCTTGAGCAGGCCGATCTGCCGCGCGGTGTCGGCCGGGTCGTAGCGCAGGAACAGGTCGGGGTCCCAGCCGCCGCCGCGGATCACGATCGGCACGTTGTCGACCTTGAAGGCGCGCACGCCGTCCGGCGCGGCGGTCGAGGCGCCGGTGAGGTACGAGGTGACGGTGCGGATGCCGAAGGTCTCAGTGGTCGAGTTCAGCGACGTCGAGCCCTGCGACACCGAGGTCGTGAGGGTGTAGAGCGGCTGCGCGCCGAGCTGGTACGGCCACCAGATCCGCGGGTTGGCGAGGGTCAGGCTCGAATAGGCAGCGGGCGCGAAGGTCACCGTCT
>NZ_DASRBQ010000007.1:0-23298 GCF_035653575.1 Actinocrinis sp. | reverse complement strand
GCGACCGCGGATTCGACGGCGGCCGTCCGCAGCGCGGGTTCGATGGTGCCCGCCCGCAGCGTGGCTTCGGCAACGACGAGCAGCGCTCTGAGAACCGGCGCTTCGAGGGTCGCGACGGGCAGCGCGGCGGCTTCGAAGGACGCGGTGCCGAGGGACGTGGCCCGGAAGGGCGCGGGTCGGAGGGGCGCGGCTTCCAGGGGCGCCAGGAGGGACGCGACTTCACCGAGCGCGGCGGCCGAGACCAGCGGTTCGAGCGGCGTGGCTTCGAGGGTCGCGGAACCGGCGGCCACGGTTTCCGGGACCGCGGACGCGACGAGCGCGGCGGCTTCGACCGCAACCGCGGCACGGGCTCCTTCCGCCAGGATGGCAAGCCCGGACAGCGCGACGACCGGTACGGCCAGCAGGGAGACCGCCGGCAGTTCGGCGGGCGTCCCGGCCAGGACCGCGACCGTGCGGCCCGGCGGCCCTCGAACTGAGGCTGGTGAGTGAGTCCCCGGAGACGTCTGCGGAGGACTCGCGCACTGCCACCACGGCGTTCTAAGCCGAACCGGAACCCCGCAGCCTTCGGGTTGTGGGGTTCTGCGCGTTCCAGGCCCGAAGCTACTGACAAAATTTGAAATCTGTCATTCAATAGCTGTACGGTGTCAGTGTAAGGCGCGCAAGAGCGCGTCCCGGAGCGGGAGTGATGACATGAACAAGCGTCAACTGGGAACCACCGGCCCGCAGTCCTCCGAGCTCGGCCTCGGCATGATGGGCATGTCTGCGCTGTACGGCGCCGCCGACGACGCCGAGTCGATCGCCACCGTCCACGCCGCCCTGGACGCCGGGGTGACCCTGCTGGACACCGGCGACTTCTACGGCATGGGCGACAACGAGCTGCTGCTGCGCGAAGCGGTGCGCGGGCGCAACCGCGAAGACTTCCTGATCAGCGTGAAGTTCGGCGCCCAGCGCGCTCCGGACGGTTCGTGGCTCGGCTACGACGCCCGCCCGAACGCCGTCAAGACCTGGCTCTCCTACTCGCTGCGCCGACTCGGCACCGACTACATCGACGTCTATCGCCCGGCACGGCTCGACCCGAATGTGCCGATCGAGGATACGGTCGGCGCGATCAAGGAGATGATCGACGCCGGGTACGTGCGGCACGTCGGCCTCTCGGAGGTCGGCGCGGACACGATCCGGCGCGCGCACGCCGTGCATCCGATCGCGGACCTGCAGATCGAGTACTCGCTGTTCTCTCGCGGCATCGAGGCGGAGATCCTGCCGACGGTGCGCGAGCTGGGCATCGGCATCACGGCGTACGGCGTCCTGTCCCGCGGTCTGCTGTCCGGGCACTGGTCCGCCACCCGCCCGACGGACCCGACCGACTTCCGCGCGCACTCGCCGCGCTTCCAGGGCGAGAGCCTGGAGCGGAACCTGGCGCTGGTCGAGGCGCTGCGCAAGGTCGCCGCGGACAAGGGCGCGACCGTGGCCCAGCTGGCGATCGCGTGGGTCGCCGCGCAGGACGAGCTGATCGTGCCGCTGGTCGGCGCCCGGCGCCGGGAGCGGCTGACCGAGGCGCTCGGCGCGCTGGACGTCCAGCTGACGCAGGCCGAACTCGCCGCGATCGAGGCCGCGGTTCCGGCCGGGGCGGCCAGCGGCGACCGGTACGCTGCGGCGCAGATGGCGATGCTCGACAGCGAGAAGTGAGCGCGGCGGACAGGCCGCGAGGATGTCTGATGCCCCGCCGCGACCCTCGTGCGGTCGCGGCGGGACGAGGAGGAGGCCCGCAGCGATGGCGGCGGAAACGTTGACCCGGGATCGGGTACTGGACGCGGCGGAGGACACGCTGCGGCGGTTCGGCCCCGGCAAGACCACCGTGGTGGACGTCGCGCGGGCGCTGGGCGTGAGCCACGGCACGGTGTACCGGCATTTCGCGTCGAAGGCCGATCTGCTGGACGCGGTGCTCGGGCGCTGGCTCTCCAGGATGAACCCGCCGCTGGCCGCGATCGCCGCGGAGGACGGGCCGGCCGCGGAACGGCTGCGGCGTTTCCTGCTCACGCTCATGGGGTTCAAGCACGAGAAGGCGCGCACCGACCCGGATCTGTTCGCCGCGTACGGGCTGGTCTCCGCGGATGCTCGAGCCGTGACCGTCGAGCACGTCGAGGAGCTGAACGCGCTGGTCGCACGGATCGTCGCGGACGGTATGGAACGGGGTGAATTCGCGCCCGGCGATCCGGCGCAGGTGGCGCGCGCCGTCTGGGCCGCGACCACCCGGCTGCATCACCCGGCGCACGCCGCCGACTGGCTGACCGAGCCCCCCGAGGCAACGTTCGAAGCCTTATGGAAGCTGTTGCTCAACGGACTCTCCGCACGTTGATTTCCGCAGGCCAGAAGCCATTTTTTCGTCGCCAGGAACGTTTGTTCGAAGCGGTGGAGGGTAGGTATCAGAAGTCAGCGACGGAACCACCGGGGAGAGGTAATTCCGTGACCGACAAGGGCTTCGAGGACGGCGGGCGGGCAGCCGCGAAGAAGGCGGGCTGGGTGCGGGTTCGGCTGACCGCGCCCCAGGAGACGAATGGTCCGCGCGGAGTGTCGCTGACCGAGGGTGAGCTGGTGCTGCGCGCCGACCGGGTGGCGGTGGACGAGGAGAACCTGGTCTTCCTGTGCGCCGACGAGGTGGTCTTCCGGCTGGACCGGCGCTATTTCAGCGCGCTGACCTGGTTCGTGGACCGGCCGACCTTCGGCGAGTGGCTGCGCTCCCGGCGCAAGCAGTACCCGAACTCGCACACGCGCTGGTCGCAGGATGAGCGGGCCCGGCTGGCCGAGGAGGTCGGCTCGGGCTTCGGCTGGGAGCGGATATCGGATCTGCATGGACGCACCATCCACGCGGTACAGCGCGAAGCGGTGCGTGACGGTCTGGTCGCCGCCGAGGCATTTCCGCGTCCTGGGGTCGGGTAACGGCGCAGGCCGCGACTCAGTGAATCGGCTAAGACACCATTCGGTGCCTTAGCGCGTAGGACGTCGGTAGGCGCGGTGTTCTGCTTGACCTGGAGCGCGCTCCAGGTCGCAGACTGCTGTGCATGAGCACGACGACCTATTCAGTTGGCGAGGTGTCGGCACGCACCGGTTTCAGCGTCGACACCCTGCGTTACTACGAGCGGCTCGGCCTGATCGAGCCGGTGGAGCGATCGGTCGGCGGCCGGCGGAGGTACCGGGAGGAGGACGTCGGCTGGCTCGACTTCGTCTCCTGCCTGCGCGATACCGGCATGCCGGTCGAGCGGATGCGCCAATTCGCCGAGCTGTGCCGCGACGGCGAGCACACCGTGCCTGAGCGGGTGGAGCTGCTCGCGGCGCACGGGCATCGGGTCGAGGCGGAGATCGAGGCGCTGCGCACGAAGCTGGAGGCGATCCGCCACAAGATCCAGTACTACGAGGGCGTCCTCGCGCTGCGCGATGGCCAGGGGCCGGATCAGCGCGGCGCGGATCAAGGCGGATCGGATCAAGGCGGGTCGCAAGCCGGGGAGCCGAGCGAGGAAGGACGACGGGCATGAGGTATCGCGAGTTCGGCACGACGGGGCTGACGGTCAGTGAGGTCGGGCTCGGCGCCTGGCAGTTGGGCAACGCGAAGGACTGGAACGGGCCGGACGAGCAGGAGTCGCTGGCCATCATCGGCGCGGCGCTCGACGCCGGGGTGACCTTCTTCGACACGGCGCCGAACTACGCGGCCGGTCGCAGCGGCGAGTTGCTCGGCCGCGGGCTGCGCGGGCACCGGGACGAGGTGGTGGTGTGCACCAAGTTCGGGCACACGCCGCAGGGCCCGGACTTCGCCCCCGAATCCCTGCGCGGCTCGGTGGAACGCAGTCTGCGGCAGCTGCAGACGGACGTGATCGACATCCTGTTGATCCACAGCCCGCCGCCGGAGCTGTACGACGGCCGGCGCACACCGCACTACGAGCTGCTCGAAGATCTCAAGCGGGAAGGGCTGATCCGGGCGTACGGCGCGTCGCTGGACTGGCCTGACGAGATCGACACCGTGCTGGAGACGACGCGGAGCAAGGCGCTGGAGGTCTACCTTTCCGTCTTCCACCAGGAGCCGTGGGAGGCGATCGAGCGCGCCGGGTCCGCCGGAGTCGGCAGCGTGGTGAAGGTGGCGCTCGAGTCCGGTTGGCTCGCCGGGAAGTACGACGCCAACTCGGTCTTCTCCGACGTGCGCGCCCGCTGGACCCCCGAGCAGCTGCAGCGGCGCGCCGCGCTGACCGCCCGGTTCCTCGAACTGGTGCCGGAGGGCTGGACGCCGGTGCAGACGGCGCTGCGGTTCGTGCTCGCCAACTCGGGCGTCGCGACGGTGATTCCGGGCACGAAGAGCATCGCGCAACTGGAGACGAGCCTTCGAGCCGCGGACGGCGACTTGCCCGAGGACGCGCTCGCGGGGCTCCGGAAACTCTACGCCGAGCAGATCGCGGGCGATCCGGTCGGCTGGTAGACGGCTGGTATACGGCGACCGACGCCGGTACGACAAATCGCGCGTTCACGCCGGAGAGCACGGCCGCTGGCTATCCTGGAGACATGGGGCCGACGGATCAATGTGTTGCGCTATGAACGAGCGCCCTGATATCCGTGCCTCCGGCCGGCCCGCCGACCGGGCCCGCAGGGCGTTTGAACAGTACCGGCCGGGATACCTGCTTTGAAACGGTCGGGGCGGTCCGAGCGGGCGAGGCGAGTGGGGATGTGGCGGTGCGCAGGTGAGTAGCCGGCCTCTTCGCCCGCGCCGTGGCGACGGCTCCGATCCGGCGGACTCCCGCGGCGCGGCGAAGGGCACTGCCCAAGGCGCCGCCAACTCGGGCTCCGCGACGCGTTCGAGCTCCACCAAGAGCGCCGCCCCGAAAAACAGCGCGTCCAGTGCCAACGGCCGGGTCTCCGGCACCGCGTCGGCCAAGTCGCGCTCGACCGGCGCGCTGGCCGGCACCCGGAATCTGGCCAGGCAGCGGGCGCTGGCGGAGAACAACGCGGACGCCCTGGTCAACCTGCGATTTCGACTGGCCGCGGCGTACTCGTGGCGGATACTGGTCATCGGCGCGGCCGTCTACTTCGCGTACCTGCTGTTGTTGCGGTTCCAGCTGGTCGGGGTCGCGGTGTTCCTCGCCCTTGTGTTCACCGCGCTGCTGCGGCCCTCGGTCAACATCATGTCGCGCTGGGTGCCCCGCTCGCTGGCAGTACTGGTCTCGATGGTCGGCAGCATCGCGGTCATCGGCGGAATCTTCACGCTCGTGGGCACGACGGTGGCGAACGAGAGCAGCAACCTCGGCCACGAGTTCAGCGGCGGCCTGGACCGGATCGAGCGCTGGCTGGAGGGCTCGCCGTTCCACGTCAACCCCTCCGCGCTGACCGACCTGCAAGGCAAGGTCAGCTCCTTCATCTCCAGCCACCGCTCTACGCTGATCAACCAGGCGCTGAGCGGGGCGAGCCGCGCGGTGGAAATCCTGACCGTGCTCGCGCTGGCGGTGTTCTGCTCGATCTTCTTCACGCATTCCGGTGAGCAGATGTGGCGCTGGTTCACCGTCCAGCTGCCCGGCGATACGGGCTCGACCTGGGACCGGGCCGGGCGCGCGGCGTGGAGCACCTTCTCCGGCTACACGCGCGGTGTGATCATCGTGGCGGCGACCAACGCGGTGATGGTCGGGATCTCGCTGTACATCCTGAAGGTGCCGCTCGCGCTGCCGCTCACGCTGCTGGAATTCTTCGCCTCGTTCGTCCCGTTGGTCGGTTCGCCAGTGGCGATGGCGGTGGCCACGGTGGTGGCCCTAGCCGGGCGCGGCGTGGTGACCGCGATCATCGTGCTGGTGCTGATCGTGGTGTTCGGCCAGATCGAGGGGCACGTGCTGCAGCCGCTGGTGATGGGCTGGGCGGTACGTCTGCACCCGGTGGTGGTCGCCGTCTCGGTGATCGCCGGCACCATCGCGGCGGGACTGCTCGGAGCGGTGGTGGCAGTCCCGGTCGTGTCGATTGGCTGGTCGGTGGTGCGCGAGTTGCGCACCGAGCCGGAACCGGACGCGGAAGTCGACGTCGGGGCGCCCGACGAACCCTGACATCGCGGGCAGGAAAAAAACCGTGGCGGTGAAACGGCGGGCCGGTCTTAGCATGGCGGCGTGATAGCAGCCGACCGCATCCTGCCGTTCCTACTGACGGCGATCGTCATCATCCTGGCGCCCGGCCCTCAGGTGCTGTTCGTCGTCGGGCGCGCGCTCGCATATGGCAGGCGGACGGCGGTCTCGACGGCGGCAGGCGGAACCTTCGGCGCGTACGTGCAAGCGATCCTGGTCTCGCTCGGACTCGGCACGCTAGTCGAGCGGTCGGCGGTGGTCTACGCGGCGCTGAAGCTGATCGGTGCCGCATATCTGGTCTTCCTCGGCGTCAGGGCGTACCGGCACCGGCACGCGCTCGGCACGAGCCTGCGGGAAGGCGCAGAGAAAGGCGCGGAATCGGTCGAGGGCACGGCGGAAGACGAGCGCGGCGATGGGGCCGGCCGGCCGGGAGCGCGATCGGGCAAACCGGTTACCGGTCTGCGCGCCGCTCGGCAGGGCGTGTTGGTGGGGCTGACCAACCCGAAGGCCGCGGTGTTCTTCGGCGCGATCCTGCCGCAGTTCGTCGACCGGGCGCGCGGCGCCGTGCCGCTGCAGATGATCCTGTTCGCGACGATGTTCTCGACCATGGCGCTGATCTGCGACAGCAGCTGGGGCCTTGCCGCCGGGACCGCGCGCGACTGGTTCGCCCGCTCGCCGCGCCGGCTCGCGATGGTCGGCGGAGCCGGAGGGCTGGCGATGGTGGGCCTCGGCGTCGGGATCGCCGTGACCGGCCGCAAGGACTGAGGCTCACGACGTTGACCGAGCCGGATCTCGACCAGCCGTGGCGCGTTATCCGCCAGGACGACAACGGCAATCGGTACCTCGTCGGCCGCCACCCGACCCGCGAGGAGGCCGAGCGCGTGATCGCGCGGCTCGAGGCCGGCGGGCACAAACAGCTTTACTGGATCGAGGGCGAGCCGGAAGCTCCCGTAGCGGGCCAGTAGTCGTCGAGCCGGGCGACTTGGTGCGGCGGGGTTGGCGGGTCCGCGGCCGGCGTCCGTGAGAAGCGCGGCGCGGGAGCGGGCTGAACGTGCCCGGCCACCTTCGTGAAGGTCCCGCGCGCGATGTTGTGCGGATGTCCGGACGCCTCCCAGGGCGTCAACACCGGCGTCACGCAGGCGTCGGTTCCGGCGAACTCCTCCGCCCACTCGTCACGTGCTCGCGACGCGAAGGCTTGCGTGAAGAGGCGCCGCATTTCCCCCCACGTCGTGCGATCGAGCTGCCGGGCCGGATCGATGCGGTCCGCCAGCCCCAAGCGGTCCACGAGCTGTGCGTAGAACTGCGGCTCCACCGCGCCGACCGCCACGAACCGGCTGTCGGCACACGTGTAGGTCGCGTAGAAGGGTGCTGATCCGTCGAGCAGGTTCTCTCCGCGGCGCTCCTGCCAGAGGCCGCGGGCCCGCAGGCCGTGCAGGATGCCGGTGAGCATCGCCGCGCCGTCGGTCATCGCCGCGTCCACGACCTGTCCGCGTCCTGACCGCTCGCGTTCCACCAGCGCTGCCAGGACGCCGACCGCGAGCAGCATCCCTCCCCCGCCGAAGTCCGCCACGTAGTTCAGCGGCGGCGACGGCGGCCCGTCGAACGGTCCGAGCGGTTCCAGCGCGCCGGCGATCGCCAGGTAGTTGATGTCGTGGCCCGCGCGCGATGCCAGCGGCCCGTCTTGTCCCCAGCCGGTCATCCGCGCGTAGATCAGCCGCGGGTTGCGCTTCAGGCAGTCGTCAGGGCCGAGGCCGAGCCGCTCCATCACCCCGGGACGGAAGCCCTCTACCAGCACGTCGGCGCCTGCGGCCAGCTCGAGCGCGGTCTCGACGTCCCGCGGGCGCTTGAGGTCGAGCGCGGCGACGGACCGACCGCGGTCGAGCGGGTCGCCGGGATGCGGTTCGGCGGTCAGTCCCCGGTCGGCCGGGTTCGTGATGCGCAGAACGTCGGCGCCGAGGTCGGAAAGCAGCGTGCAGGCGAAGGGGGCCGGGGCGAGGGAGGCGAATTCCAGGACGCGGATTTCGGCCAGCGGGCCGGTCAGGCCAGTCGTCATGCTGCGAGCTTAGAGGGCGCATTTGGGCGGCAACCGATGCTGATTACGTACGATTCGATCCGTGAGCGGTGAGCACGCTACGCGGGAGAACGGCGCCCTCGAGCCGATGGGTTTCACCCGGTGGGCTGCCGCACATCACGTTCGCGCGGCGTTGGTCGGAGCGCGGCGACGGGGTGTGGACGTGGCGCCGCTGCTTGAGCGCGCCGGAATCGAGCCTGAGGTGCTGGCCGACGGGAATGGCCGGGTCCCCGCCGCGCAGTTCGTCGCGTTGACCAAGGCGCTGTGGGCCGCGCTCGACGATGAACTACTCGGACTGTGCTCGGGGCCGCTGCGGGTCGGCACCTTCGCGATGATGGCGCACGCCGTGGTGCATTGCAGCCCGGATCTGCGCACCGCCGTCCGCCGCGCCGACCGGTTCTACCGGCTGTTCCCGGCCGGGCCGCGCTTTTCGCTGTCCGAGCGCGACGCGGTCGCGCGGGTGGAGTTCGATCTGTCCGACTACGACGACCCGGACCGGTTCGCCGCGGAGTCGCTGCTCATCGTCTGGCACCGCTCGGCCTCGTGGCTGATCCGCCGCCGGATCGGGCTGCACGAAGTCGAACTCGGCTATCCCGCGCCGCCGCACGCGCTCGAGTACGGCCTGCTGTACGGCACGACCTGCCGGTTCGACGCCCCGGTCACCGCGGTCAGCTTCGATCGGGCGCTGCTGGACCAGCCGGTCGTGCAAGATGAGGCGGCGCTGCGGGCGTTCCTGCGGCGCGCGCCCTGGGACATCCTCGCCCGGATGGACTACGGGCAGGAGATCTCGGCGCAAGTCAGGCGGCTGCTGAACCAGGCGCTCGGCGAGCCCGCGGTGCTGCCGGGCCCGGAGCAGATCGCGGCCCGGCTGGCCATCAGCCCGCAGACGCTGCGCCGCAAGCTGGCGGCCGAGCAGACCAGCTTCCAGCGGGTGCGCGATCAGCTGCGGCGGGATGTGGCGGTCTCTGCGCTGGTGCGCGGGGATACCTCGATCGAGGAGCTGTCCGAGCGCCTCGGATTCTCCGAACCGAGCGCGTTCCACCGGGCCTTCCGCCGCTGGACGGGCGCGACGCCGCGTACGTATCAGGGCTCCTATCAGGGGACGCGTCCCGACGCCGCCGCGCCCCTGTGACCCGCTGCGCTCTCCCCCTGCCCTCTGCCGTCTGCCGCTGACGTGCGGACGACCGGACCTCTAGAAGCGCTAAAGCATCCGCTGCGGTCAGGAACACTGAGCGGCTGGGTCATGCGTTTTTGTAGGCCACCGCGCCTACCGTGACAGGTATGACCGATGCACTGATCTTCGATGCGGTACGCACACCGCGCGGTAAAGGCAAGCGCGGGTCGTTGCACAGTGTGAAGCCGGTGTCCCTCGCCTCGGGGCTGTTGCGAGGGCTGGCCGACCGCACCCACTTGGACACCTCCGCCGTCGACGACGTGGTGTTCGGCGTCGTGTCCCCGGTCGGCGAGCAGGGCTCCGACATCGCGCGGATCGCGGTGCTGGCCGCGGGCTGGGACCAGAGCGTGGCGGGGGTGCAGCTCAACCGGTTCTGCGCCTCGGGCCTTGAAGCGGTGAACATGGCCGCCGCGAAGGTCGCCTCGGGCTTCGAGGACCTGGTGGTGGCCGGCGGGGTCGAGTCCATGTCGCGGGTGCCGATCGGTTCGGACGGCGGCGCCTGGATGGCGGACCCGGAGACCGCGTTCGCGGTGAGCTTCGTCCCGCAGGGCGTGTCCGCCGACCTGATCGCGACCCTGGAGGGCTTCAGCCGCGCGCAGGTCGACGGCTTCGCGGTGCGCAGCCAGGAGAAGGCCGCCAACGCGCAGGACAAAGGCTACTTCGAGCGCTCCATCCTGCCGGTCGTGGACCAGAACGGCACGGTGCTGCTCGCGGCGGACGAGACGATCCGCCCGGAGACCACGCTGGCCGGTCTCGCCGCGCTCAAGCCCTCGTTCACCCTGCCCGGGGAGTTCGGCTTCGACTCGGTGGCGATCGACCGCTACCCGCAGGTGGAGCGGATCGACCACGTGCACCACGCGGGCAACTCCTCGCAGATCGTGGACGGCGCGGCGGCGGTACTGATCGGCAGCCGCGAGGCGGGGCGCCGGCTCGGGCTCAAACCGCGGGCCCGCATCGTGGCGACCGCCTCGATCGGCACGGAGCCGACGATCATGCTCACCGGCCCGGCGCCCTCGGCGCGCAAGGCGCTGGACCGGGCCGGGCTCGCGGTCGACGACATCGACCTGTTCGAAGTGAACGAGGCGTTCGCGGCCGTGGTGATGAAGTTCTGCCGGGATCTCGGCGTGGACGAGGAGCGGGTCAACGTCAACGGCGGCGCGATCGCGCTCGGGCATCCGCTCGGCGCGACCGGGGCGATGATCCTGGGCACCCTGCTGGACGAGCTTGAGCGCCGCGACCTGCGGCGGGGGCTGGCGACGCTGTGCGTCGGCGGCGGTATGGGCGTGGCGACGATCATCGAGCGGGTGTGACTGTGAGCCAGAACACTGAGACCCAGGACGACGCCGAGCGGAACGAGGCGAACAGCGCTGCGGACGGCGAAATCGCGCAGGAGGCCGCGGGGATCCGCTACTCCCGCGACGCCGAGGACATCGTCACGCTGACGATCGACCAGGACGGCCCGGTCAACGTGATGAGCGCTGCCTTCCGGGCGGACTTCGCCACGGTCGTCGGCCGGCTCGAGGCGGAACGCGACTCGATCCGCGGCGTGATCGTGACCTCGGCGAAGAAGACGTTCTTCGCGGGCGCCGACTTGCGCGAGCTGGTGCGGGTGACCAAGGCCGACGCGGGAGAGTTCGCGCGCGAGGTCGAAGTGGTCAAGTCGCTGCAGCGGCGGCTTGAGCGGCTCGGCCGGCCGGTGGCGGCCGCCGTGAACGGCAGCGCGCTCGGCGGCGGCCTTGAGATCGCGCTGGCCTGCCACCACCGCGTCGTGCTCGACCGCGACGACGTCCGGCTCGGCTTCCCCGAGGTCACGCTCGGGTTGATCCCTGGCGCGGGCGGCGTGGTGCGCACGGTACGCATGATGGGCGTTCAGGCGGCGATGCCGCTCATCGTCGAGGGCAAGCAGCTGCGCCCGGCGGCCGCGCTGAAGGCGGGATGGGCCGACGAGCTCGCATCAGACGCCGACGAGCTGATGGCGAAGGCCCGCGCTTGGGTGCTGGAGCACCCGGATGCCGCACAGCCGTGGGACGCCAAGCCCGGTGCCGTCGGCGTCAAGGATCTCAAGCCGATGGATCCGAACTCGTACAGCCTGCTGGCCGCCGCGACCGGGGCGCTGCGCAAGCAGACCCACGGCACGATGCCGGCGCCGGAGAAGGCGCTGGCCGTGATGGTCGAGGGAGCGCTGCTGGACTTCGACACCGCGCTGGCGGTCGAGGGCAGGTACTTCACCGAGCTGGCCACCGGGCAGATCGCGAAGAACCTGATCAGCACGTTCTTCTTCCAGCTCAACGAGGTCAAGGCAGGCGGCTCGCGGCCGTCCGGTCACGAGAAGCACCGGACCGCGAAGGTGGGCGTGCTCGGCGCGGGGATGATGGGCGCGGGCATCGCGCAGGTCACGGCGGTCGCAGGGATCGATGTCGTACTCAAGGATGTCAGCGCCGAGGCGGCTGAGAAGGGTAAGGCCACGGTCGCCAAGCAGCTCGACGCGCAGGTCGCCAAGGGCCGGCTGAACGCGCAGCAGCGCGACGCCGTGCTCTCCCGGATCGCGGCCACGACCGACTACGCCGACCTCGCGGGCTGCGACCTGGTCATCGAGGCCGTATTCGAGCAGCGCTCGGTGAAGAACGAGGTCAACGCCGCCGCGCAGGCCGCCGCCCGTCCGGATGCGGTGATCGCGTCGAACACCTCCACGCTGCCGATCACCGGCCTGGCCGAGGCGGTGCCGGATCAGGGCCGCTTCATCGGGCTGCACTTCTTCTCCCCGGTGCCGAAGATGAAGCTGGTCGAGATCATCCGCGGCGCGAAGACCTCGGACGCGACCCTCGCGCGGGCCTACGACTACGTGCTGCAGATCGGCAAGACCCCGATCGTGGTCAACGACTCGCGCGGCTTCTACACCTCGCGCACCTTCGGCACGTACATCAGCGAGGGCGTCAGGTTGCTGGCTGAGGGCGTGCCCGCGGCGCTGATCGAGAACGTGGCGAAGAAGGCCGGCCTGCCGGTCGGACCGCTGGCCGTGCACGACGAGGTGAGCCTCACCCTCTCCCTCAAGGTGCGCGACCAGACCCTCGCCGATCTCAGCGAGGCGTCAGAGGACCCTGAGACGGCGGCCAGGATCAAGGAACTGGAGAACGACCCGGCCTTCCGCGTCATCGAAGAACTCGTGCGCGACCACGAGCGGCCCGGCAAGGCCGGCGGCGCAGGGTTCTACGACTATCCGGCGGACGGCCCCAAACGGCTGTGGCCCGGCCTGGCGGAGCGCTACGGCAGGCCGGACGGCGGCGGCGTAAGCGAACAGGACCTGCGCGACCGGCTGCTGTTCATCCAGGCGGTGGAGACGATCCGCTGCCTGGAGGAGAACGTGCTCACCTCGATCCGGGACGCGAATCTGGGCTCGATCTTCGGCATCGGGTACCCGGTGTGGACCGGCGGCACCGTGCAGTTCGTCAACGGGTACGGCGTCGAGGAGTTCACCGCGCGGGCCGACTACCTGGCCGACCTGTACGGCGAGCGATTCCGTCCGCCGCGCCTGCTGCGGGAGAAGGCCGCCCGCCGCGAGTCGTTCTGATCCTCCGTTTGCGACCAAGTGCGGCCGCGCCGGGTCCCGGGACCGGCGCGGCCGCGCACGTTATCGGCGATGCGCTGCGGGACGTCGCCGTCCGTTTTTCGTTGGACGCCGAAGCGTCCGGCTGATGGACTGCCCGTATGACGACGATCAACGACAAAGCAGAGCAGTTCCACGCGCTGCACCGGCGCGGCGAGCCGGTGATTCTGGCGAACGCCTGGGACGTGGCCAGCGCGTGCGTCGTGCAAGACACGGGAGCCAAGGCGGTCGCGACGACGAGCGCCGGAGTCGCGTGGAGCCTCGGCGCCCCGGACGGCGACCGTCTCGACCGCGAGAGCGCGCTGGCGCTGATCGCCCGGGTCGCGCGGGCGGTGCACGTGCCCGTCACCGCCGACATCGAGGAAGGCTTCGGCGCGACCCCGGCCGACGTCGCCGAGACGGTCCGCGGCGTGCTGGCCGCGGGCGCGGTCGGCGTCAACATCGAGGACGCGCTGCACGTTCCGAGCGAGGACGGCCCGCTGCGTGCCGTCGCGGATCAGACACGGCGGATCGCGGCGGCGCGACAGGCGGCCGAGGCGGCAGGCGTGCGGCTCTTCATCAACGCCCGCCTCGACACCTACCTGCTTTCCGTCGGCGACCCGGACGAACGGCTGGAGGCGACCCTCGAGCGCGCGGCGGCTTACGTGGCCGCCGGAGCGAGTGGCGTGTTCGTGCCCGGCGTCGTGGACCCGAAGACCGTCGCGGCGCTCGCGGACGGCATCGAGGCTCCGCTCAACGTGCTGACCGGACCCGGCGCTCCCCCGATCCCGGAACTCGCCGCCCTCGGCGTCGCCCGCGTCAGCCTCGGCTCGTCGATCGCCTCCGCGGCGTACGGGCTCGTGCAGCGGGCCACTCGTGAAGCTTTCACGACAGGGACGTACGAGGCGATCAGCGCGCCGCTCGATTACGCGACACTCAACAAGCTGATCGCGCAGAGCGTGCGAACGCAGTAAGAGGCAGGTCAGCGGGGTTTCGCCGCCGAGTCGCGGCGCGTGCGCGGACCAAAGCGAGGCAGATCGGGTGCTGCCGGCCGGTCGGCTCGATGCAGAGTGCGGCTGCATCGAGCCGGCCGACCGGGACCCGGTCGGCGGGACCGCGATACGGTGCGGCCCGGAGGCCGTGAGGCTGATCGACGTGCGGGTCGGGGCCTCGTCTCGGGCACTGGGCTCTTTCGGTGCCGGTTCTGCGAGTTTCCGGTTCGTTGCCGAACATTTCGGAACCTCGCTCGAATATTATTGCCGATTTACGACGGGCCACAAGAGGGCGTCCGGCCCTCGCCTTCGGGGGCGGGCGGTTCCGCCAAGGTGCATTGGCGTTACCATGCCTGCCATGAGCCCAGCAGAGGTCACGTCACAGCAGGGGGGACCGTCCGGCGACGGTGCGGCGACCCTGGCCGAAATCGCCCGAGCGGCCGGAGTGTCGACTCCGACAGTTTCGAAGGTGCTCAACGGACGCGCCGACGTCGCGCCCTCCACGCGGGTGCGCGTCGAGGAGTTGCTGCGCCAGCACGGATACAGCCGGCGGCGCGGCAGCGGGCAGCCGTCCGCGCTGCTGGACCTGGTCTTCCACGAGCTGGAGAGCCCGTGGGCGATGGAAGTCATCCGCGGGGTGGAGAACGTGGCCCGCGACACCGGCCTGCACGTCGTGCTCTCCGAGTCGGCCGGGCGGCTAAGCCCCGGGCAGACCTGGGTGGACGGGGTGCTGGCGCGGCGGCCGACCGGCGTGATCCTGGTGCTCAGCAACCTCGATCCGGGCCAGCGCGCCCAGCTGACCAGTCGCGACATCCCGTTCGTGGTGATGGACCCGGCCGGCGACCCCGGCGAGGACGTGCCCTCGGTGGGCGCGACCAACTGGCACGGCGGGCTGGCGGCGACCCGGCATCTGATCGAGCTTGGCCACCGGCGCATCGGCGTGATCGGCGGTCCGGGCCGGATGATGTGCAGCCGGGCCAGGATTGACGGCTACCGCGCCGCGATGGACACCGCCGGCCTGCCGATCGATCCGCAGTTGATCCGGGAAGGCGACTTCCACCACGAGTCCGGCTACTCGCTCGGTCTGGAGCTGCTGCGGATGCGCGAGCGGCCCACCGCCATCTTCACCGGGAACGACCTGCAAGCGCTCGGCCTGTACGAGGCGGCGCGGGAACTGGGCCTGGTCATTCCGCGGGACCTGAGCGTCGTCGGCTTCGACGACCTGCCGATCACCCGGTGGATAGGACCGCCGCTGACCACGGTGCGCCAGCCGCTGACCGAGATGGCCGAGGCGGCGGCCCGGCTGGTGATCGACCTGAGCCGGGGCAAGCGGCCGAACGCGCTGCGCGCGGATCTGGCCACCCGGCTGGTAGAGCGCAGCAGCACGGCGCCGCCGCCCGAGGCGTGACCCCGGCCGCGCCGCCGGGTCACGTCACGCACCCGCGTTCGAGCGGGCCACAGAAACTTTCGAACAGATCACCGAAGGACGCTCGAGCACGCCTCAGCCGCTGAGGAAGTCGGCGGCCCGATCACCCCAAGTCTGCACGTCCGCGCGGTCCGGCGAGACGTGCAGGCTGGAGTTCGGCATCACCTCGCGCAGCCGCTGCGCGGTCGAGACCGGATGGCCCTCATCCCCAGCCCAGGCCAGGATCAGCGTCGGGTGAGTCAGGGTACGCAGGATTTCCGGGTCCGGCAGATCCGAGGCCGCCGAACCGCGCATCACATGCGGATAGAGGCGCTCGGGGATGGCCGGGGGCGGCAGCGGGTGCGGGTCATCGGCGTGCACCGGAGGCGGCGGCACGTCCTTGGTCACCTCAAGAACGAAGTCCAGGCCACGGCTCTCCACCAAGTCTGCGATCGTCCGATTCGCCTCCGCGAGCGCGACGCGGGTGTCCCAGGCGGTCGGCGGGATGACCAGAACCAGGCGGCCGAAGCGCTCTGGCCGTTCGAGAGCCGCGTAGAGCAACGTGCCGCAGCCCATGGACGCACCCATCGCGTCCACCGGCTCCGGCCCGGCGAGCCGGTCCGCGACGGCGAGAAGGTCACCGGCGAGGCGCGACCAGATGTAGTCGGTGAACTGGGGCCGGCCGGTGGACTCGCCGTGGCCGCGCGCGTCGTAGCGGATCAGGCGACGGCCGGAGGCAACGATGGGCGACCAGTCGTTGAGTGTGTACTGCGGGTCGTTCACGCGGCTGAGACTCAAGCCGTGCGCGTACACGACGGCACGGCCGTGGCCGACCTCTTCGCAGGCGAGGACGGCGTCACCCACGTCGAGGGTCCGCTGCTTGGTCTCGGGCGTCTGGCTCATGGTTCTCGCAATCCGGTGGTCGGACTCTGATTGTTCCGCGCCCGGCCGACGTACTCGACCCGCCCGCAGCGCGGCCGCCGCGCAGGAGTGGACCGGGTCGCACGGGGCGCGCAGACTGGACGGGTGCCTGAGCTTCCGGAAGTCACCGCGCTGGCCTCGTTCCTGACCGAGCGCGCCAGCGGGCTCGCGGTCCAGCGCATCGACGTGGTCGCGTTCTCCGCGCTCAAGACCTTCGACCCGCCGATCTCCGCGCTGGCCGGCGCCACGGTGCGCGGCGCCGAGCGGCACGGCAAGTTCCTCGCGGTGAAGATCGGCGAGAGGTACCTGGTGTGCCACCTGTCGCGGGGCGGATGGCTGCAGTGGCGCGACACGATGCCGACCACGCCGGCGAAGCCGGGCAGGGGGCCGCTCGCACTGCGCGTGCATCTGGAGGGCGAATGCGGCTGGGATCTGACCGAGGCCGGCACGCAGAAGCGGCTGGCGGTGTACGTGGTGCAGGACCCGATGGAAGTGCCGGGCATCGCGCGGCTGGGGCCTGACGCACTCGACCCTGAACTGGACGTCGCCACGCTCGCGGCGCTGCTGGCCGATCGGCGCAAGCAGATCAAGGGCCTGCTGACTGAGCAGACCACGATCGCCGGCATCGGTAACGCGTACAGCGACGAGATCCTGCACACCGCGAAGCTCTCCCCCTTCAAGCTGACGTCGAGCTTCACTCCGGAGGAGGTGGAGCGGCTGCACGCGGCGATCCGCACGGTGCTCAGCGACGCGGTTAAGCGCTCGGTCGGCCAGCGCGCCGCGACGCTCAAGGAGGAGAAGAAGACCGGCCTGCGGGTGCACCGGCGTACCGGCGAGGCCTGCCCGGTCTGCGGGGACACCATCCGCGAGGTCAGCTTTTCCGATTCCGCGCTGCAGTACTGCCCGACCTGCCAGACCGGCGGTACTCCGCTGGCCGATCGGCGGCTGTCGAAGTTCGGCATCCGGACCTGAGAAGCCGCTCGCCCCGGCGGATTGCCGAGCCGCAGCGGACTCGGCAAAGCCGTCGGGGCGAGAATCAAATCGCAGTCACCGGAACGCATCTGTTACCGGATCAGGAGCCGCATTCGTCAGACGAAGCTGCGGCAGGAACACCAACCGACGGCCACCTGTCGGTCCGACTGGGTCAGTTCGACTCGCACGCGTACCGAACCGTCAGCCTCCGTATCCTCGATGATCGCACGCACCGAGGTCGGCTCGCTGAGTTCGACGTAACGTTCGAATGTGGCCTTGAGACGGACCATCACAGTGCGTTGCGGATAGAGCATGCAGTGCGCGGCCTGACGCATCGCCTCGATCAAGGCCATACCGGGTACGTGGTCGACCGGGTGGTCGAAGAGCACCGGGTGCGCGGTGTCGCACCTGAGGAGCCAAGTGTCGTCGGCATCGGTGCGGCTGAGCACGACGTCGGCGCGGGCGTCCTTGCCGACGAGGGCGGGAGAAACCGGCTCGGGCAGTGGGGCTGGATCGGCGGGCGGCGAGACGGCCCCCGCGCCGCCGCGCAGCCTGCGATATGCAGCCGGTGATATGCACTGGAGTTCGCCACGGCCGATGCCGACGGGCTCGAGTTCCAAGCCGCGGCGCAGCACCGTGGTGATTTGGAAGCCGAGCAGCACGTCCTTGCGAAAGCGCACGTCCGTGCAGATCGCGGAAAGGATCAGGTCCGTCGGCGTGCCCGCGCAGACGAGTCCAGCCGCGGTCACCTCGTAGCTGAGGTTGCGCATCAGGGCCGCGTGCGCGAGCGGTGCCTTGTAGCCGACGTGGCTGATGAGCAACCCCGCCTGGCGCACCGTCTCGGCGAACAGCAGCGGATCGTGGACACCACGGGCGGTGCGGTAGAAACTGTGACCGCGGGGCCACTGGGCAGCGAGCAGAAACGTGTCCGGCCGACCGTCCTTCGCGAACCCGGTGAGCAGCACCTCGGCTACCGAGGCGCGGTGTACGAAGCGGCGCGGGACCGGCTGTTCGAAGAAGTTGGACGCCGTGGCGGCGGCTGAACCGGCCACGGCCTCCGGAGCCGCCTGCGCGGCGGTGTCGGTGGTCGCGGTGGTTGCGGTGAAGGAAGTGGAGCGTGTCGAGCCCGGTGCCGGTTTGTGCGCGTCTTGCAGTGAACCGATCATTGCAGGAGCCCTCCCCGAGGACGCCCTGGCTGGCGTCGATACCAAACAAACCTACCAGTAGGATTGTTTAGTCGGCAAGGGTCGAGTTTGCCTTCACAGCCCTGGTCGGACTGGGGCAAAGCGAGCTATCGTCTGTGGTAGCAGGCAGTTCTCCAGGGGACGTTACAGGGACTACCCCGCGGTGATACCGTCTGTGTGGTTTTAGTTCCATTCGAACCAGCGCGAAGGCCGGGGAACGTCATGGCACAGCAGGAACGAGCGGTACGCACTCGCGAGGCGGTCATTCTGGCGGCCGCCGAGGCCTTCGCCGACGCCGGCTTCCTGGCGACCAGCATGGCCGACATCTTCGCCCGCGCCGGGGTCACCAAGGGCGCGCTCTACTTCCACTTCACCTCGAAGGAGGAGCTGGCCTTCGCCATCATCGACGCCGAGGAGGAGGCCGCCGCCGAGCTGATCGGCAGCGTGATGGCGACGGACACCCCGCCGCTGCAGAAGCTCATCGACATCTCCTTCCGCTGGGCGCACCTGATCCAGAACAACCCGGTCGTGAAGGCCGGGGTGCGGATGATCATCGAGCAGGGCACCTACAGCCGTCCGATGCCGCTGCCGTACGACCAGTGGCAGGAGCTGACCTCGCAGCTGCTCGCGCAGGCCCAGGAGCGCGGCGAGCTGGAGCGCGGGGTCGACGTGCGGATGATGGCGGAGTTCATCGTCTCCTCGTTCACCGGGGCGCAGGTCGTCTCCCAGGTGGTCTCCGGCCACAAGGACCTGATGCAGCGGGTGGAGCGGATGTGGCAGCTGCTGCTCAAGGGCCTGCTGCCGCAGGGCAATCCGGTGGTGTTCTTTCCACGCTTTGAATCATGATCCTGGTCACGGGGGCATCGGGAACAGTCGGCGCGGCGGTGGCGGGCCGGCTTGCCGCGGCCGGATTCCCGCTGCGACTGGTCGCGCGGGATCCGAAGCGGATCGCCGTGCGCGGCCCCGGCGTCGAGGCGGCCGCCGCCGATTTCTCCGACCCGGCGGCATTGGCGCGGGCATTTCAGGGCGCTGAGCGGGCGTTCATCGCGACCAACGATCCGCTGCGGCCGGAGCAGGACGAGAACCTGGTTGCGGCGGCCGCGCGGGCCGGCGTCAAGCACGTGGTGCGGCTTTCGGCGCTGACGGTGACCGACGCGGACGCCGACGATCTGATCACCTGCTGGCATCGCGACTGTGAGCGACGGCTTGAGGCCTCGGGACTGCTCTGGACCTTCGTGCGGCCGCGTTCCTTCATGTCGAACACCCTGGGCTGGGCCCGGTCGCTGGTCGACGGCGTGGTGCGCGCTCCGTTCGGCTCGGCGCGGGTGGCCTGCGTGGATCCGCGGGACGTGGCCGAGGTGGCCGTCAGGGCGCTGACCGAGCCGGGGCACGAGGGCCGCGCGTACTCGGTGACGGGTCCGGCCGCGATCAGCAGCGCAGAGCAGGCACAGCAGCTCGCTGAGACACTGGGGCGGCAGCTGTGGTTCGAGGAGATCTCGCTGGAGCAGGCGCACCGGGATCTGACGCGGCGTTACCCGCGGCCGATCGCCGACGCGCTGGCGCAGCACCTGCGCCGTCGCGAGGCGAACGCGAAGTGCCAGGTCGAGCGCACCGTCGAACTGGTGACCGGCAGGCCGGCGGCCAGCTTCCGCACCTGGGCCCGCGACCACGCGGCGGTGTTCCGGTCGATCGCTCAGCCGGAGCCGGTGCCGGAGGGCTCGTAGCGCTCCGCCTCGCCGGAGTCGATCAGACCGGGCAGCAGCAGCCGCCAGACCGAGGTGAGCGTCTCCTGCCCGACCAGCTTCGGCGAGCGGCGGAAGAGCAGCTCGAGGCCCGTGAGCACGCAGGCGAGCGGGTCCTTGCCGAGGCTCGGCCGTTCTGCCGCGGCTGAGTCCGACGGCGGGCGCTGCGCGGGCAGCGTGCCGAGATCAGGACTCGGCGACGCGGCGTCCGCGGCTCCCGGCCGGCGCAGCACCTCGTCGACCACGCCGGCCCAGTCCAGACTCAGGCCGACGCGTCCCGGGTGCAGGTCCTCGTCGGTGCCCAGCCGCAGTCCCGCGCGCAGGACCTGGTCGTCCGCGAGCCGCCCGACCAGGGCGTGGCTCAGGTCGATCAGGATCTGCAGCGGCAGCTCTGCGGTCTGCCGCCGGCGGGCGTGCTCCAGCAGCCAGTGCACCGTGTCGGCGGCCTCGTTGACCACGGCGAGCGCGAGGTCCCGCTTCGAGGCGAAGTGGAAGTAGAGCGCTCCCTTGGTCACGGTGGCCAGGCGGGTGATCTCACCCAGCGGGGCCGCGGTGAAACCGTCGCGTTCGAAGACCGCGGCGGCGGCGCGGATGATCGCTTCCCGAGTGCGCTCGGCCCGCTCCTGTTTGATCATGTGCTCACTTCCGGTTCCACGCACGCCCTTCGCTGGACGCGTTCGCACGGACTGCGGCTTCAGAGAAGCCTGCGTCGACAGTAAACCATACCATCCCAGCGGTTTTTGAGTACAGGCTTGCCGCAATGCCTGGTTAAACGGAGTCAAGCCCGATGGCAGCGCCCTCGAACGGGTTGCCGATCCCGGCTGGCCATGCTAAAAACCACACAGCTGGTTTTTTTCTGGCCGACCAGTCACGGCGGCCGGTTCCTCGGGGACGCGAGGTGGGGACGGTGCAGTTCGCAGTACTCGGACCGATCGAGGTCCGCGACGATCAGGTCGACGTCACCCCGCCCGCCGCTATGCCGCGCCGGGTGCTCGCCACCCTGCTGCTGCACGCGGACCAGGTGGTCCCGATCCCCACGCTGATCGAGGAGCTCTGGGACGACGAGCCGCCGCGCCTGGCCCGCAAAACCGTGCAGACCTACGTCTACCAGCTGCGCAAGGCGCTGGCCTGCGGTCCGACCGGCGGCATCCGGCAGCTGCTGGAGACCAGGCCGCAGGGCTACCGGATCCTGCTTGAGCCCGGCGAGCTGGACCTGCGGCTGTTCGAGCAGCGGGCCAGGACCGGCCGCAGCGCGCTGGCCGCCGGCGACGTGGGCAACGCGGCCTCCTCGCTGCGCGAGGCGCTGTCGGTGTGGCGCGGCGACGCGCTGACCGACCTGGTGCCTGGCCCGGTGCTGTCCGCCGAGGCGAGCCGGCTCGAGGACGCGCGGCGCGGCGTGCTGGAGCAGCGGGTCGAGGCGGATCTGCGGCTCGGCCGGCATCGGGAACTGATCGGTGAGCTCAAGGCCCTGATGATGCGGTATCCCGGGCACGAGGAGTTCTGCGCGCAGCTGATGGTCGCCGCCTACCGCTCGGGCCGCAGGGACGAGTCGCTGGCCGCCTACGACCGGCTGCGCCGGGTCGTGGTCGAGCAGACCGGCCTCGAGCCCTCGGAGCGGCTGCGCCGGCTTCAGCACGCGGTGCTGGTGGACTCGCCGTCGCTCAACGCGCCCGAGCCCGGCGCCGCTCCCCCGCCGCTGCGCGAGCCGCCGGCGGAACTGCCGCCCGGGCCGGAGCAGATCATCGGCCGCACGCACGACCTGGCGCTCATCGGCGCCGCGCTGCGCCGCCGGCCCGCGACCGCCTCGCCCGGCCTCGTGGTGGTGGCCGGCGCGCCGGGCACCGGAAAGACGGCGACGGCGCTGTTCGCCGCGCACCGGCTGCGCGAGAAGTTCCCCGACGGGCAGTTGTTCGCCGCGCTGCACGGCGATGCGGGGCGGCCGGTCGATCCGCTTGCGGTGCTGCAGGGCTTCCTGCGCTCGGTGTCCACGGAGGAGCCGCCGCCCGCGCTGGAGGCGGCCGCGCGCCGCTTCCGCAGCTGGACCGCCGATCGCAGAATGCTGATCGTGCTGGACGACGCGGCCTCGGCCGCGCAGGTGGCCCCGCTGCTGCCGAACGGCCGGGGATGCAGCACCCTGATCACAAGCCGGCGGCTGCTGCCCGGACTGCCCGGTGCGGCGCTCGTGCGGTTGGGCGGGCTCGACCCCTGCGACGCCTTCCAGCTGCTCTCGCAGCTCATCGGCGAGCCGCGGGTGCTGCGCGACCCGGAGGCCGCGCTGGAGCTCGCGGAGCTGTGCGACCGGAACCCGTACGCGATCCGGGTGGCCGGGGAACGCCTGGCCGCGCGCCCGCTGCTGGGCCTGCCGGAGCTGGCCGAGCGGCTGCGCGGCGAGGAGTGGCGGCTGGGCGAGCTGAGCATCGGCAGCCTGGACGTGCGCACCCACCTGCTGGAGGCCGGCCGGCGGCTGGACCGCGAGGAGCGCGCAGCGCTGCGGCAGTTGGCCCGGCTCGGTTCGGCCAGCTTCGACCTCACCCAGGCCATGGCGGCGCTCGGCGCCGACGAGCGCACCACGCGGCGCCTGCTCAACAGCCTGATCGAGGCGCAACTGGTGGAAGACACGGCCCTGATCGACGGCCCGGCGGCCGGTGGCGAGGACTGGCCGTGGAGCGGCCGGCGGTTCCGGCTGCCCACGCTGCTGCGGCTGGCCTGGTCGGATGCCCGGGCCTCGGAGACCGAGGCGCCGCGATCGAGGCGGCGCGGAGTGCTGTGCCGGACCGCGGCCAGGCCGCATCAGAGCCATACAGTCAGACTGCTGCGTTACCGCTGTGTCGGCATTCGGCCGTAACCGAGAGCGTGCATCGCCTGACGAGCGGCCCGATACCGCTCCGGCAAACGCTCCCGAAGCAGGGGTGCCGCAGATGATTCGTTCGCTCATGTACGCGGCGGGACCTGCCAGGTGTCGTTGCCGGTGAGCAGGGTGGTCAGGTCGCCCGGGCCGCGGGCGGTGGTGGCCTGGGTCAGTTGCGCGGCCAGTTGCTGGTCGTAGCTGGGGCGGGTGGTGTGGCGCAGGACCCCGATCACGGTGCCGTCCAACGTGGCCGGGTCGGCCAGGCGGCTGAGGGCGAAGGCGTGTTCGGGGCCTTCGGCGTGGGCGTCGTGCACGAGCGCGGGGCG
>NZ_DASRBQ010000006.1:0-75107 GCF_035653575.1 Actinocrinis sp. | reverse complement strand
CTGCTCGACGAGGCGACCTCGGCCGTGGACCCGGCCACCGAGCTGCGCATCCAGCGCGCGCTCGACGAGCTGACCCGCGGCCGCACGACCGTGGCCATCGCACACCGGCTCTCCACCGCCCAGGCCGCGGACGAGGTGCTGGTCTTCGACGCGGGAGAACTGGTCGAGCGCGGGTCGCATCGCGAGCTGGTCGCACAGGACGGGGTCTACGCGCGGTTGCACGCTTCGTGGGCGCGCCAAGCACAGGCCGCCTGAAGCGGCCCGGCCGGCCGTGCGGCTAGCCGATCAGGGCACGATGTAGAAGGAGAAGACGTAGTACGTCGCCCACAGGAGCAAGCCGCAGTTGACCGTGAGCATCGCAGCCCACTGCCATCGGCGACGTGTGATCAGTGCTGCCGCGACCAGGCACGGGAACAGCGCGCCGAGGTAGCGCGGCAGCGACGTGAAGTCCTTCGAACCGATCGCCAGGACGAAGGACGGAATCGTCCACGCCGCGTATGAGACCGGCAGCCGCCGCCACACCACCGGCAGCAGCGCGGCGAAACCGAGGATGAGCACGCAAGCCATGACCGCCGCGCCGTGCCCGTGTCCCCGCCAGTTGTGCACCCAGACGTGATGCAGAATGCTGATCGGGTTGCCCATGATCGCGCCGCGGCCGAGCTTCGAGGTCTGCTGTGTGTACGGCAACAGCCAGCCGCCGTACCGCACCCGCGAATAGGCGAGGAAGGTCGCCAATCCGGCCACCGGCGCCGCGGCGACGGCCGCAGCGTTCGCCACGGCCTTCCAGCGCCAGCCTTCGCGCCGCGCCGAGCGCAGTCCCTCGATCGCCCCTGGAATCGCGAGGAGCAAACCGACCGGCCGCGCCATTCCGCCGAGGAATCCGAGACCCAGCGCGAGCCAGAAGTGCCGCGCGCGTCGCTGCCCGACGCTTGACTCAGGGTGCGACGGAGAGCTCGATCCGGGCCCTGATCCGCCGCCGATGCTCCGTACCAGCAGGAAGTAGCCCACCGCGAGCACCCCAGCCAGCGGCTCCGTGTACCCCATGACCAGCGCGTAGCCGCCTGGCGCGAGCTGGCTCAGCCACGCCGCGCGCCGAGCCGCCCCGCGATCGCCGATCTCCCGCACCACGACGCGATGCACCAGCGCGCCGAACAGCAGCGCCATCGCCCAGCAGAACACGAACAGCGCGACGCTGGTCGGCAGCCTGCTCACCGCCGCCAATCCCGCCGCGTCCAGCGAAGTGAGCGGGAAGAAGTGAATCAGGCCACCGGCACGGTCATACCCGTGCTCTGCGATGCCGAGGTACCAGCGCGTGTCCCAACTCAGCAGCGCGCCCAGCGGATGCGCCGGATCGGTATGCCACGACACCGCGCACACCAGCGCTCGCGCCGCGATCCAGGCCGGCAGTGTCGCCCGGAGCCCGTCCCACAGCCAACCGGATCGCCACCGGCCGACCGCCCGCCGCGCTCTGCGGTCCGCGGCGCGATCGAGTCGCGCCGCGTCCGGGGTCACCGCGGTGTCACCGGTCAAGGAATGTAGATGCCGATGAACGACTGGTACGCGAAGTAGGCGCACAACGCCGTCGAGCTCCCGACCACCCAACCCCACCGCCGCCAGTCCCGCGTCAGCATCGCGCCGACCAGCAGCAGCGGCAGAATACCGGCCGAGTAGCGGGCGAAGGAGGAGAAGTGCGGCGCCGTGATCGCGGCGAAGACGCTGAGCGCGGCCCAGACCGTGTACGAGACCGGCAGCCTGCGCACGCAGCCCCACAACAACCCGACCGCCGCGACGACCAGGACGAGCGTGAAGGCGCCGGCGCCGTTCCCGACCTGGTTCAGCGAGTCCAGCGCCGATTCGAACGGATTGCCCGCGTACGTTCCGCGCAGCCCCTCAAGCTTCTGAATCGAGTAGGGCAGCGTCCAATTGCCGTAGACGTTGTGGCTCCACAGCAGGAACAGGCCGAGGCCCATCAGCGGCGAGAGCGCGACCAGCACCCTGGCGGCCAGCTGGCCGACCGGGTCGCGCCGCTGCCGGATCGCCTCGATCGCGCCGGGCGCGGCCAGCAGCATCCCGGTCGGGCGCACCAGTCCGGAACCGAGCCCGGCGACGAACCCGGCCGCGTGCCAGAGCCAGGTGCGCCGGCTTGTCGCCGACTGCCTGATCGCGATGAGGTAAGCCGCGGCCAGCAGTCCGGACAGTGCCTCGGTGTACCCCATGACCAGCACGAACGCGCCGGGCGCGAGCTGGCTGAGCCAGGCCGCGCGCCGGGCCGCCACCGCGTCCCCGCCGACCGTCAGCATCAGCCGGTACATCAGCATGCCGAACAGCAGCGCGCCGACCCAGCAGACCAGCAGGATCGCCGTCGCCGCCGGAATGCCCACTGCGGAGACCGCGCGCGTCGTGAGCGGCAGCAGCGGCCAGAAACGCACCCCGTCGTTGGCCACGCCGGAATAGCCGGTCTGGGCGATGCCCAGGTACCAGGCGGTGTCCCAGGTGTAGAGCTGGTTGAACAGGTGGTGCAGCTCCGGCCGGCCCGGCATCTGCGCCGCGAAATGCGGGGTCGCCCGCTGCCCGAGGTCCTGGATCGCGATGATGACGATGTGCGCGACCACCCAGGCCGCGAGCGCCGCCCGGAACGCCGGACCCCACCACGCCCGCGCCGCCGTCGCCTCCAGCGGGCCGTCCCCGGAGAACCGCGCTATCGGCACGTGTGTGGCGTCGTCCGCGGAGGTGAAGTGGTCCGCGGACGCCGGCCGCTGCCGCATCTGCGAGCTCGGCGCGGCTTCCGTGGACTGTTCGTCGCCAACTAGTTCCGGCACGGCTCGAACTGCTCTCGTCTCGATCGCCCTGGGTTCGGTGTCCCGGAAACCGTATCGGCCGCGAGAGAATGGCGCCATGATCGACGAACCCTCCGTGTCGGGCGCCGAAGGCCCAGCCTCCGCGCTCGACCCCGAGATCGCCGCCCGGCTCAAGCGCAACCCCGACGGCCTGGTCCCGGCCATCGCGCAGCAGCACGACACCGGCGAAGTGCTCATGCTGGCCTGGATGAACGACGAGGCGCTGCACCGCACGCTGACCACCGGCCGCGCCACCTACTGGTCGCGCTCCCGCAAGGAGTTCTGGGTCAAGGGCGAGACCTCGGGCAACGTGCAGCGGGTCGTGTCCGTCGCGCTGGACTGCGACGGCGACACGATCCTGGTCGCGGTCGACCAGACCGGCCCGGCCTGCCACACCGGCACGCGCACCTGCTTCGACGGCCGGGCGCTGATCTGACCGGTCGCGCTGCCGCGCCGCGCCCTGCCGCGTGAAACCTTCACCGACCCGCATCACCACCGACCCGTACCGCCACTGCCTGATTTCGACGCCGTAGACGCTCGCCACTGATGACAGGATGGGCCGCATGACCACTGGAGAGACGATCCCGGATCTCGACGCCTTCCGGGAGCTGGCGGCCGAGCGCCGCGTCATCCCGGTGACCCGGCGCTACCTGGCCGACGGAGAGACCCCGATCGGCCTCTACCGCAAGCTCGCGAACGAACGCGCCGGCACGTTCCTGCTCGAATCCGCGGAGCAGGGCGTGTGGTCCCGCTACTCCTTCATCGGCGTGCGCAGCGAGCTCGCTCTGACCGAACTGGACGGCGCCGCGCACTGGATCGGCGAGCCGCCGGTCGGCATCCCCGCCGAGGGCGCGCCGCTCGACGTGCTGGCCGCCGCCCTCGACGCGCTGCGCACCCCCGCCGACTCCAGCCGCGCCGACCTGCCCCCGCTCACCGGCGGCTTCGTCGGCTACCTCGGCTACGACACGGTCCGCCGCCTCGAGCGCATCGGCGACCACGCCAAGGACGACCTAGGGCTGCCCGAGCTGACCATGCTGCTGGCCAGCGACCTGGCCGTGCTCGACCACAGCGACGGCTCGGTGACGCTGATCGCCAACGCCATCAACCACAACGGCACCCCGGACGGCGCGGACGGCGCATATCAGCGCGCGATCGCCCGGCTCGACACGATGACCGCCGACCTCGCCCGGCCGCTGGACCAGCGGCCCGCCACCCTCGCCCCGGCCAACTCGCCGACGGCGACCCCGGTGTTCGCGGGCAACCGCACCAGCGAGGACTACCGCGCCGCCGTGGAGGCCGCCAAGGAGGAGATCCGCGCGGGGGAGGCGTTCCAGATCGTGCTCTCCCAGCGGTTCGAGGCCCCGACCCGGGCCAGCGCCCTGGACGTCTACCGGGTGCTGCGCGCGACGAATCCGAGCCCTTACATGTATCTGCTGCGCTTCCCGGCGGCCGGGGCGAGCAGCGGCTTCGACGTCGTCGGCTCCTCGCCCGAGGCCCTGATCAAGGTGGACAACGGCGAGGCGATGCTGCACCCGATCGCCGGCACCCGGCCGCGCGGCGCCACCCAGGAGAAGGACGCGGCGCTGGCCGCCGAGCTGCTCGCCGACCCGAAGGAACGCGCCGAGCACCTGATGCTCGTCGACCTGGGCCGCAACGACCTGGGCCGGATCAGCGCCCCGGGGAGCGTCGAGGTCGTCGACTTCATGTCGGTCGAGCGCTACAGCCACGTGATGCACATCGTCTCCACCGTCGTCGGCCGGGTCGCTAAGGGCCGCACCGCGCTGGACGTGCTGCTGGCCGCGTTCCCGGCCGGCACCCTCTCCGGGGCTCCGAAGCCGCGCGCGATGCAGATCATCGACGAGCTCGAACCGACCCGGCGCGGCCTGTACGGCGGCTGCGTCGGCTACCTGGACTTCGCCGGAAACGCCGACACCGCCATCGCGATCCGCACCGCGCTGCTGCGTGACGGCATCGCGTACGTCCAGGCCGGAGCAGGCATCGTCGCCGACTCCAACCCGGCGGCGGAGGACGTCGAGTGCCACAACAAGGCGATGGCCGTGCTCCGCGCCATCGCCGCCGCCGACACCCTAAAGCCCCTGTAACAAGGCGTCGGCCGCCAGCCGCCCCCGGCCGGCGATCCGGGCCCCGGTCCGCGTCCCGTCCGCCCCGTTTGCGAAGATGTCCCCATGACCGCGACAGGCAGCGTGACAGGGGCTGCGCCATCGACCGAGACGCGCCCGGCCCGTTCCGCCACCCGCGCGAAGGTCACCGCCGCGCTGCTGGCCGCCGCCGGCGCGGGGCTCATCCTGGCCTCGGACGGACGCGGCTGGGCCAACGCCACGATCACCTCGCCGGTCCGCCTGTCCGTACACGCCAGCGGCAGCACCATCACCTCGCTGCCGTACGCGCTCGGCCTGGTCGGGCTGGCCGGAGCCGTCGCGCTGTTCGCGGTGCGCCGCCTCGGCCGCTACCTGGTCGGTCTCGTCCTGCTCGGCGCCGGGCTGGGCACCGTCGCGGCCGTGGCCACCAACCTCGGCCACCTCGACAGCACCCAGCTGGCCAGGGTCGCCGACCAGACCCTTGGGGCGAGCGGCGCGCAGCTGAGCGAGGTGACGAACACCGCTTGGCCCTACATCACCATCCTCGGCGGCGTGCTGGTCGCCGTCTCCGGGGCGTTCACGCTCGTGCGCGGCAGGACGTGGACGGGCCTGTCGAACCGCTACGAGGTCGCCCCCAAGGCCGCCGGCCCAGCAGCCGGCCCAGCCACGAGCGCGGCGGCAGCCGGCGCGCAGCCGCCTGACGAGGACGCCGAACCCACCGCGCGCGAGCTGTGGGACTCGATCAACCGCGGCGCCGACCCCACGGTCTGAGCACCGCGCCGCGTCAGAGACAATGGAACGCGACGACCGGGTGGGGTAGCGCGCCGCTGCCTCGCGCAGTGCGTCATTCGAACCACAGCGACAGTCTTCGAGGAGTCAGTCCAGCCATGACCGAGACCACCGAGCACAAGGGCCCGTCCACGATCGCCAAGGCCGCCAGCCTCGGCATGGCCGCCCTCGGCTCGTCCGCGGCGGGCAACCACTTCGCGGGCAACACCGTGGACCACGCCGACCACGGCCACTCCGTCGCGCGCTGGGTCGCCGCGGCCCTGTCCTTCGTCGGTTTCTTGGTCGGCGGGCTGCTGTTCCCGTTCGCGATGGTGCCCGCCGTGATCGTCTGCGGCGTCTTCCAGTTCCTCGCGCTCATCGCGGTCGTCGTGCTGAACGCCACCGGCTTCGGCGTGCCGGACGTCTGGGGCCAGCTGAAGGCCGAGGCGGCGGCCGAGCGCGCGTCCGCCTGACCCGCTCTGTCCGGCCGGGGCGGCCGCGGCCGCCCGCGCCCGCATCGCGGCTTGGCGCCGAGCACCGCCGCGTTGCCGATAGCATGGCTGGGCAAGACGGCGCCGTGTGGCGCCCTGGCAGAGGGGACGGTACGTGGCGGTGGCGACACCGAATCGGAACGTGCTCGACGAGATCATCGAGGGCGTGCGCGCCGACCTGGCCGAGCGTCAAGCCCAGACCCCTCTGGACGACGTCAAGGCCAAGGCGCTGGCCCAGCCCTCCGCCAAGGACGGCGTGCGGGCCCTGCGCGGCGACGGGGTCGCGGTGATCGCCGAGGTGAAGCGCTCGAGCCCGTCCAAGGGCGCGCTGGCCGCGATCGCCGACCCCGCTTCCCTGGCCGGGGACTATGAGCAGGGCGGCGCCAGCGTCATCAGCGTCCTGACCGAGCGGCGCCGGTTCGGCGGCTCGCTGCAGGACCTCAAGGAGGTGCGCGCCCGGGTGGACGTCCCGGTGCTGCGCAAGGACTTCATCGTCACCAGCTACCAGCTGTGGGAGGCCCGCGCGCACGGCGCCGACCTCGTGCTGCTGATCGTGGCCGCGCTGGAGCAGGACGCGCTGGTCTCGCTGATCGAACGGGCCGAGTCCATCGGCCTCACCCCCCTGGTCGAGGTGCACGACGAGGAGGAGGTCGCCCGGGCCGTGGACGCCGGGGCGCGCATCATCGGCGTCAACGCGCGCGACCTGCGCACCCTCGAGGTCGACCGCACCACCTTCTCCCGCCTCGCCCCGCTGATCCCGGACAGCGTGGTGCGCATCGCCGAATCGGGCGTGCGCGGCCCGCACGACCTGATCGCCTACGCCAACTGCGGCGCGGACGCGGTCCTGGTCGGCGAGTCCCTGGTGACCGGCAAGAACCCGCGCGACGCGGTGGCCGACCTGGTCGCGGCCGGCGCGCACCCGGCGATGCGGCGCGGACGGCAGTGAGCTGACCGTGTACGGCGCCCCCAAACCGATCGCACCGGCCCGGCGGCGGCCGTGGTGGCGGCATGCCCCGGCGGGCCGCCGATGGCAGGTCGGGCGGTAACCGCTCCATTTCGCGAGGCACCCTTTCACGCCCCGCCGAGCACGCCCTCGTGGACGTTCACCGTCCCCCTTGCCTTCGCCTTTGCCCCGCACCTCTTCTCGGAGTCTTCCGATGACCGACACGTCAACCTTCAGCGACGCCTTCTTCGCGGCCGCATACGCCCATCCCTCGACGCAGCCCGACGAGGCGGGACACTACGGCCGCCACGGCGGACGCTTCATGCCCGAAGCCCTCATGGCCGCGCTCGCCGAGCTGACCGAGGCATACCAGAAGTCGAAGAACGACCCGGCTTTCCACGCCGAGTTCTCGACGCTGCTGCGCACTTACGCCAACCGGCCCTCCCTCCTCACTGACGCCAAGCGGCTCTCCGCGCACGCGGGCGCCCGCATCCTGCTCAAGCGCGAGGACCTCAACCACACCGGCTCACACAAGATCAACAACGTGCTCGGCCAGGCGCTGCTCACCAAGCGCATGGGCAAGCGCCGCGTCATCGCCGAGACCGGCGCTGGGCAGCACGGCGTGGCCACCGCCACCGCAGCGGCCCTGCTCGACCTCGAATGCGTCATCTACATGGGCGAGGAGGACACGCAGCGCCAGGCGCTCAACGTCGCCCGCATGCGCATGCTCGGAGCCGAGGTCATCCCGGTCGCCATTGGCTCGCGCACCCTCAAGGACGCCATCAACGAGGCGATCCGCGACTGGGTAACGAACGTCGACCACACGCACTACCTGCTCGGTACCGCAGCCGGTCCGCACCCCTTCCCGTCGATGGTGCGCGACTTCGTGCGTGTCCTCGGCGTCGAAGCCCGCGAGCAGACCATCGCGTTGACCGGCGGACTGCCCGACGCGGTCGCGGCCTGCGTCGGCGGCGGCTCGAACGCGATCGGCGCCTTCCACGCCTTCGTGCCGGACGAGAGCGTTCGCCTCTACGGCTTCGAGGCCGGCGGCTCAGGTGTCGAAACGGGTCTGCACGCCGCGTCGATCAGCGGCGGTGCGATCGGCGTGCTGCACGGCGCGCGCACGTACCTCCTCCAGGACGAGTACGGCCAGACCCTGCCCAGCCACTCCATCTCCGCCGGGCTCGACTACCCGGCTGTCGGACCCGAGCACGCCTGGCTGCACGACACCGGACGCGCCGTCTACGAGCCGGTCACCGACGACGAGGCGATGCAGGCGTTCAAACTACTCTGCCGCACCGAGGGCATCATCCCGGCCATCGAATCAGCGCACGCAGTCGCCGGAGCGCTGCGCATCGCGCCGAGGCTGCGCGCCGAACTCGGCCGTGAACCGGTCATCCTGGTCAACCTCTCCGGCCGCGGCGACAAGGACATGCACACCGCCGCCGCCTACTTTGGCTTCGAGACGACGGAGGCCTGACCCACCATGACCACCGACAACAGCACAACCCCCGCCCCTGCCAAGCTCGCCACTGCCATCGCCGCAGCCAAGGCGGAAAACCGCGCCGTCCTCGTCGGCTACCTTCCCGCGGGCTTCCCGTCCGTCGAAGGCGGAATCGCCGCGTGCCGCGCGATGATCGAGGGCGGGGTCGACATCGTCGAGGTCGGACTGCCGTACTCCGACCCGCAGATGGACGGCCCGGTCATCCAGCGCGCCGTCGAGCGGGCACTCGAAGCGGGCACGAACACGGTCGACGTCCTGCGCACCGTCGAGGGCGTCGCCGAGACCGGCGCGCCGACGCTGGTCATGACCTACTGGAACCCGATCGAGCGCTACGGCGTGGACCGGTTCGCCAAGGAGTTCGCCGACGCCGGCGGCGCGGGCCTGATCACGCCCGACCTGATCCCGGAGGAAGCCGAAGCCTGGATCACCGCCTCCGACGCGCACGACCTGGACCGCGTGTTCCTGGTCGCGCAGTCCTCCACCGACGAACGCATCGCGCTGACCACGCGCACCTGCCGGGGCTTCGTCTACGCGGCTTCGCTGATGGGCGTCACGGGCACGCGCGCATCCGTGAACTCGGAGGCGGCGCACCTCGTGGAGCGCACGAGGGCGGCCACCGATCTGCCGGTCTGCGTCGGGCTCGGCGTGTCGAACGCGAAGCAAGCGGCCGAGGTCGCCCAGTTCGCCGACGGCGTGATCGTCGGCTCGGCGTTCGTCAGGTGCCTGCTCGACGCGCCGGACGAGGCCGCGGGGCTCGCCGCCTTGCGTGAACTCGCCGAACAGCTCGCTGAAGGTGTCCGATCCCGGGGTCGTTGAGGTAACCTCACCGCCGGAACGGCCAGCGGGCGGCCGCAGCGCAGAGGCAAGCCGAACGGATCGACAGGACCGGATAGGACGGGCAGCACGATGACGGCGGAACGAGGCACCGCGGCCACCAACGGCAAGGGCGGCGCGGCCGGCGGCAACGGCGTGAAGTCGAAGTCGAAGCAGGCCGCGTCCGGACCGGGGACCGGGATCGGGGCCGGGACCGAGTCGCAGTCCGCGTTCGCCACCGCGCTGCCCTGGATCTCGCTGGTCGCGAGGCTGCTGCTGGGCGCGATGTGGCTGTTCTACTGCCTGCCGAAGCTCGGCGCCTCGGACGCCAACGCGGCCTCGGTGCGCAACTTCCAGATCCTGCCCAGCGGCCTGGTCAACGTCTTCGCCTACGCCCAGCCCTACGTGGAGCTGGCCCTCGGCCTGCTCGCCATCGCGGGGCTGGGCACCCGGCTGGTGGCCGTGCTCTCGGCGTTGCTGCTGCTGACCTACATCGGCGGCATCGCCTCGCTCGGCGCGCGGGGCATCCACATCACCTGCGGCTGCGGCGGCGCCGGCGGCCAGGTCGCGGTGGGCAAGACCCGCTACACGCTCGACATCCTGCGCGACATCCTGTACCTCGTCCCGGCGGCGTGGCTGATCTGGAAGCCCAAGAGCAAGTTCTCCGCAGATGCCGCGCTGTTGCCCGAGCTCCCGCCCGTCGCTCCGGTGCCGACCCCGCGCCGCACCACTCCGGCCAAGGGCGGCTCCTCCCGCCGGTAGCGCCGCGTGGGTTCGCAATCACGCGCGCTCCGCCGCCTCGCTGACGCTCGGCAGCTCCGCGCGCTGATCTTGGCCCACGCGCCCACTCTGCTCCGCGTCCTCGCTGGCGCTCGGCCGCTACGCGAACCTGGGCGCTGCCGCGCTGCTGCCCGAGCTCCCGCCCGTCGCTCCGGTGCCGACCCCGCGCCGCACCACTCCGGCCAAGGGCGGCTCCTCCCGGCGGTAGCGGCGTGTGGGTTCGGGTCGGGCATGTCTCGGTGGCCTGATATTCACGCGCGCTCCGCCGCCTCGCTGACGCTCGGCAGCTCCGCGCGCTGATCTTGACCCACCCGCCCACCCTGCTCCGCGTCCTCGCTGGCGCTCGGCCGCTACGCGAACCAGAGCGCTGCCGCGCACGCGCTCCGCGCTGAACGCTGCGCTGGCCTGCGGGCCGCTCCGCGGCCGAACGCCGCCGGCGCGCTTCGCCGCCTCGCCAGTGCTGGCGGCTGCGCGTACGCGCTTCCCCTCGCCCTTGGTCGCAACGTTGCTGACATGATCGGGTGCATGCACGACGAGATTCAGGCGATCTTCGAGCAGGCAGGCTGCCAGGGCGCGCTTCTCGTGCAGTCCCTCGACGCGGCCTACGACACGGGCACTGAAACCGCCGCCACCGCCATCCCCACCCCCATCCCCACCGAGTTCGGCCTGCGCGCCGACGAACCCGCGATCCCGTCCTCCGTCATCAAAGTGCTGATCGCGCTCGTCGCAGAGACCTGGTTCGTCGAGGGGCGCCTCGACCCGCGCGAACCCGTTACGATTCCCGCCGCCGGGCGCACGCCGGGGCCGGTCGGGCTTTCGCTTTTCCAGGACGATGTCACGCTTTCCTGGCGCGACATGGTCGTCTTGATGCTGACGATCAGCGACAACGCGTGTACCGACGCGCTCATTCGCGCCCTTGGACTCGACGCCGTCAACGCGACCGCCGCGAGGCTCGGGCTGACCGCCACATCGCTCGAGTCCGACCTGATGACGATGCTGGACTCGATCGGCCAGGACCTCGGCCGCGCCGACTGGGACGACCTGATCGCTTGGTCGGCCTCCGCTACCGCCGACGAGTCAGCGCGGGCCGACACGATCCTGCCGACTGCTGCCGCTTTCGATCCGGCTCGCGGAACCCGCACCTCGCCGCGCGACATGGTCAGCTTGCTGCGGCAGATCTGGGACGGGTCCGCCGGGCCCGCCGAGGCTTGTGCGCGGGTGCGTGCCGTGATGGCCAAGCAGCTGACCAGGAACCGCCTCGCGAGCGCGTTCCGGCCACCGGTGCGCGTCGCGGCCAAGAGCGGCAGCCTCATGGGCATCGTGCGCAACGAGATCGGCGTCGTTACCTATCCCGACGGTCACCGGTACGCCGCCGCCGTCTTCACGCGCTCGCGGCCCGGGGCGGATGACGGCGCGATCAGTGCCGCCATCGGCGCTGCGGCCGCGCGCGCCGTCGCGGTGCTCAGAAGCGATCACCCGATGCGGTGAAGGGCCGCCCACCGGAACGTGTCACGCGCGTGCTTTTGGCCCGGTTCACGCCAGCATGTCCGGCATGGCGGAGAATCGCGGGCTCGGCAGCCCAGTTCAGGACGACGCAGCTGGCGCGACTGACGCAGCTGACCAGATCGGTGCGACGCGCGACGGCGACGCACGCGAGCGGTCCGGTCGGCTGAAGGCCGCGGCCGTGCGGCAGGCGGAGGTCGCGGCGCAGCGGCGCAAGCGGCAACTGTGGATCGGCGCGGGAGTCTTCGTCCTCATCGCGGCGCTCGTGACCGTCGGGATCCTGGTGCAGCACAAGCGGGCCGTCGCCGACGCCGCACTCGGGACCGGGCCGTTCGTCGCACCCGCCGGGGCCGTGGGGCCGGGGAGCCTGGCCATTGCGTTCGGCGGCGACTCCAACCCGTTCTCGCCCTCGTCGAATCCCTTGGTCGCGCCCGCGCGCGTCACGCTGACCGTGTACGAGGACTTCCGCTGCCCCTACTGTCAGCTCGCGGAGTCGATGTTCGAGTCGACTTACAAGTCGTACGCGCTCGCCGGGAAGATCCAGGTGCAGTACCACCTGGTCGACCTGATCGACCGCAATCTCGGCGGCACCGGATCGCTGCGCGCGGGCAACGCCGGGGCGTGCGCCCAGGACGCCGGGCCGGGCAAGTTCGCCGCACTGCACGACCTGCTCTATGCCAACCAGCCCGACGAGAACGACGACGCCTACGGCTCCGACGCCGCGCTGATCTCGCTGGCCAAGCAGGTCCCCGGACTCGACAGCCCCACCTTCGAGGACTGTGTCAACCGCGACGTCCACGGCTCGTGGGTCAAGCGGAACTACGCCTCGCTCAGCACCGTCCTGAACGGCTCCGTGGCGACTCCGTACTATGCGATCAACGGTAAGCAGTACAAGCTCACCGGCCAGCCCGCGGCCGTGCAGCAGGCCGCCTTCCGCGCCGCCCTGGACGCGGCAGTCGCCGCGGCGCGCTGATCCGGCGGGACGCCCGGCGAAGTGGTTCGGCCGGCGCCCGCGCCCGCAGATCACGGAGAGGTCACGCATCGCCATGAATTCCCCGAGATCTGATAGGGGGTGGGTGGCACCGCGCGGCGGCGAGATTAGGATGCGGCAGCGGCTTCTGCGCGCCTGCTCGCCACGGTGACGGGTCACCCCTCGACCACCGGGCCGGGGCGCACGGGCCGCCGCATACCGCCCGCACTCGCGACCGACCTGGAAGTGGACCGCCGACGATGAGCAAGGCCAACAGGGTAGGCAAGGAGCTGGCCCGCCAGCGCGCCGCAGAGCTGCGGCTTGAGCAGCAGCGCCGCGCCCGGCGCAACCGGCTCTACGCCATTTACGGTTCCGTCGTCGCCGTCATCGCGGTGGCCGTGGGCATCGCCTTCGCCGTGCAGGCCGCGAACGCGCCCAAGACTCCGACCGCCGTTCCCGTGGGCGCGGTGGCCGACACGACCGGCGGGGTCAGCGCCGCGGACGGCATGGCGATCCCGCTCGGCAACGCCGACGCCAAGGTCAAGCTCACCGTGTACGAAGACGCCCGCTGCTCGGCGTGCAAGTCGTACGAGACCACGTACACGCCCGCGTACAAGAAGCTGATCCAGGACGGCACCCTCGAACTGCTGATCCACCCGGTCACGCTCATCGACGCGAACACCAACGGCAGCGGCTCGCTGCACGCCGGCAACGCCTTCGCCTGCGCCCAAGACGCCGGGCACTTCGAGGACTACCACGACATCATCTACACCAACCAGCCCGCGGAGACGACCGACTCCTTCGCCTCCGACGCGACGCTGATCGCGCTGGCCAAGCAGGTGCAGGGTCTGGACACCAAGACCTTCGAGTCCTGCGTCAACTCGCACAAGTACTTCGACTGGGTGCGGCAGAACTACGCGGACCTGAACAAGGTCACCAACAACCAGCCGTCCACCCCGACGATCTACGCCAACGGCAAGGCCTACACGCTGCCGACCGCATCGACCACCGAGGCCGCGCAGGCCGCGTTCATCGCCTCGATCGACAAGCTGGCCGGGGTCAACCCGAGCGCCTCTCCGAGCGCGTCCGCGAGCGGCAGCGCCGCGGCCTCCACGAGCCCGAGCGCGGCGGCCTCGCCGTCGCCGTCAGCGAGTAAGTCATGACGCCGCTCGCGCCGCACCCGCTGGCCTACCTGCCGAGCCCGACCAGCGCCGAGCTCAAGCTCGGCCCGTTCCCAATCCGGTTCTACGCGCTGTGCATCATCGCGGGAATCGCGGTGGCCGTCTGGCTCGGCGAGCGGCGCTGGCGCGCGCGCGGCGGCGAGCCGCACGTCATCACGGACATCGCGATCTGGGCCGTGCCTTTCGGCCTGCTCGGCGGCCGGCTCTACCACGTCATCACCGACTACGAGCTCTACTTCACCGCCGGCAAGGACTGGGTGCGGGCGTTCTACATCTGGGACGGCGGCCTGGGCATCTGGGGCGCGATCGCCCTCGGCGCGCTCGGCGCCTGGATCGGGGCGCGGCGGCGCGGCGTGAAACTTCCGCCGCTCGCCGACGCGATCGCTCCCGGAATCGTGCTCGCGCAGGCCATCGGCCGGTGGGGCAACTGGTTCAACAACGAGCTGTACGGCGACCCGACCACCAAGCCGTGGGGCCTGACGATCCACTGCATGGACGACGTGAGCCGGCAAGCCACGCCCTGCTCCGGAATCCCGGGCACGAGCACCGTCGCGGGCCACTTCCAGCCTACGTTCCTGTACGAGTCGGTCTGGTGCGTGCTCGTCGCGCTCGTGGTGCTGTGGGCGGACCGGCGCTTCCGGATGGGCCACGGCCGCACGTTCGCGCTCTACGTGCTGCTCTACACGATCGGGCGCGGCTGGATCGAGCACCTGCGCAGCGACTACGCGCACCACATCCTCGGCATGCGGCTCAACGACTGGACCGCGATCATCGTCGGGTTCGGTGCGCTGGTGTACCTGATCGTCAGTTCCAGGCGCCGTCCAGGCCGTGAGACGCCCGCGGAGATGAACTGGCCGCGCGACGGATCGCCGCAGGTCACAGCGGCGGTACCGGACGACGCCGGGGACGCGGATGCACACCCGGATGAAGCCGAGTCAAACGCCGAGACACCGGCGCGAGAAGAACAGTCGCCGCAGGCGGCCGCCGCCGAAGAAATCACCGCGGCCGCGCCGATCGGCGACAATCAACCGGCTAATCCGTAACGGTCGCCGACTGACCTGCGCCGACGGGCGCGGATCCGATCCGGATCCGCGCCCGTCGCGTGTTCTGTGAGACGTATCTCAGCTGGGGGGCGTGAAGGGCGCGCAACAGGGGGAAAACAAGTCGTAGCGCGCTACAGCCGCAGGTCAACGAGGCGTTGTCCAACATATGAGATGGAAGATTCTCTACTGACGGACGCTAGATCCATCGTGTAACCTCAAAGCCACCGCGGGCAGGGCCAGTGTCGTCCCTCATGCGCGCATTCAGGCGCGACCCTTACCGACGACCATGGAGGACCCGATGTCCCAAGCGGCCCCCCATCGCCACTCGACGCAGCAATCGGCGCTGCTGAGCGGCATCCCCGCGGCCCAGGGTCTCTACGACCCGCGGGCCGAGAAAGACGCGTGCGGTGTCGCCTTCGTCGCGACGCTCACCGGGGTGGCCAGCCACACCATCGTCGACCAGGCCCTCACCGCGCTGCGCAACCTGGAGCACCGCGGCGCCTCCGGGGCCGAGGTGGACTCCGGCGACGGCGCCGGGATACTGATCCAGGTCCCGGACGCCTTCCTGCGCGAGGCCGTGGACTTCGAGCTGCCGCCGGCCGGCTCCTACGCGGTGGGCCTGGCCTTCATCCCGAACAACGACGAGGTCGAACTCCAGGTTTACGACACCGTCGCCGCGATCGCCGCCGAGGATGGCCTCGAAGTCCTCGGCTGGCGCTACGTCCCCACGACCCCGCAGCTGCTCGGCGCGACCGCGCGCGCCGTCATGCCGCGCTTCCGCCAGCTGTTCCTGTCCGGCTCCAACGGCGAGACGGGTATCGACCTGGACCGGCTCGCCTTCGTGCTGCGCAAGCGGGTCGAGCACGAGACCGACGTGTACTTCCCGTCGCTCTCCGCCCGCACCCTGGTCTACAAGGGCATGCTGACCACCGGCCAGCTCGAGCCCTTCTTCCCGGACCTCTCGGACCGCCGCCTGGCCAGCGCCATCGCGCTGATCCACTCCCGGTTCTCCACCAACACCTTCCCGGCCTGGCCGCTGGCGCACCCGTACCGGTTCGTCGCGCACAACGGCGAGATCAACACGGTGCAGGGCAACCGCAACTGGATGCGCGCCCGCGAGTCCCAGCTGGCCACCGACGCGTTCAAGGGCCCGCTGGACCGGATCTTCCCGATCGCCACCCCCGGCGCCAGCGACTCGGCCACCTTCGACGAGGTCCTCGAGCTGCTGCACCTGGCCGGGCGCTCGCTGCCGCACGCGGTGCTGATGATGATCCCGGAGGCCTGGGAGAACCACACCGAGATGGACCCCGCCAAGCGGGCGTTCTACCACTACCACTCCTGTCAGATGGAGCCCTGGGACGGCCCCGCCTCCATCACCTTCACCGACGGCACCCTCATCGGCGCCGTGCTCGACCGCAACGGCCTGCGCCCCTCCCGCTACTGGGTCACCGACGACGGCCTCGTGGTGCTCGCCTCCGAGGTCGGCGTGCTGGACATCGACCAGGCCAAGGTGGTGCGCAAGGGCCGCCTGCAGCCCGGCCGCATGTTCCTGGTCGACACCGCGCAGCACCGCATCGTCGAGGACGAGGAGATCAAGGCGCAGCTGGCCGCCGCGCACCCCTACCAGGACTGGCTGCACGCCGGCCTGATCCACCTCGACCAGCTGCCCGAGCGCGAGCACATCGTGCACACCCACGCCTCGGTGGTGCGCCGCCAGCAGACCTTCGGCTACACCGAGGAGGAGCTGCGCGTCATCCTCGCCCCGATGGCCAAGGCCGCCGCCGAGCCGATCGGCTCGATGGGCTCGGACACCCCGGTCGCCGTGCTCTCCCAGCGCCCCCGGCTGCTGTTCGACTACTTCTCCCAGCTGTTCGCGCAGGTCACCAACCCGCCGCTGGACGCCATCCGGGAAGAGCTTGTCACCAGCCTGAGCACCAGCATCGGCCCGGAGGACAACCTGCTGGCCACCTCCCCGGTCGCCTGCCGGCAGATCGAGCTGCCCTTCCCGGTCATCGACAACGACGAGCTGGCCAAGCTCATCCACATCAACGCCGACGGCGACCTGCCGGGCCTCAAGGCGGTCACCGTCTCAGGGCTCTACAAGGTCGCGGGCGGCGGCGCGGCCCTGCGCGCGCGGCTGGCCGAGATCAACGCCGAGGTCTCCGCCGCGATCGAGGGCGGCGCCCGCATCGTCGTGCTCTCCGACCGGCACTCCGACGCCGAGCACGCCCCGATACCCTCGCTGCTGCTGACCTCCGCGGTGCACCACCACCTGATCCGGGAGAAGACCCGCACCCAGACCGCGCTGCTGGTCGAGGCCGGCGACGTGCGCGAGGTGCACCACGTCGCCCTGCTGATCGGCTACGGCGCGGCCGCGGTCAACCCGTACCTGGCCATGGAGAGCGTCGAGGACCTGGCCAACGCCGGGGTGTTCGTCAACCTGCCCGCCGAGAAGGCCATCAAGAACCTGATCAAGGCGCTCGGCAAGGGCGTGCTCAAGGTCATGTCCAAGATGGGCATCTCCACCGTCGCCTCCTACCGCGGCGCCCAGGTCTTCGAGGCCGTGGGCCTGGCCCAGGAGCTGATCGACGAGTACTTCACCGGCACCGTCAGCAAGCTCGGCGGCATCGGCCTCGACGAGATCGCCGAGGAGGTCGCCCAGCGGCACCTGCGCGCCTACCCGCGCTCCACCACGCGTCCCGCGCACCGCCGCCTTGAGATCGGCGGCGAGTACCAGTGGCGGCGCGAGGGCGAGCCGCACCTGTTCGACCCGGAGACCGTCTTCCGGCTCCAGCACTCCACCCGCGAGCGCCGCTACGACATCTTCAAGCAGTACACGGCGCGCGTGAACGAGCAGTCCCAGCGGCTGATGACGCTGCGCGGCCTGTTCAAGCTCAAGGAGGGCGAGCGGGCGCCGATCCCGATCGACGAGGTCGAGCCGGTCTCCGAGATCGTCAAGCGCTTCTCCACCGGCGCGATGAGCTACGGCTCCATCTCCCTGGAAGCGCATCAGACTCTTGCGATCGCGATGAACCGGCTGGGCGCGAAGTCCAACACCGGCGAGGGCGGCGAGGATCCCGAGCGCCTGTACGACCCCGAGCGCCGCTCCGCGATCAAGCAGGTCGCTTCCGGCCGCTTCGGGGTGACCTCGGAGTACCTGACCAACGCGGACGACCTGCAGATCAAGATGGCCCAGGGCGCCAAGCCCGGCGAGGGCGGCCAGCTGCCCGGCACCAAGGTGTACCCGTGGATCGCCAAGACCCGGCACTCCACCCCCGGCGTCGGCCTGATCTCCCCGCCGCCGCACCACGACATCTACTCGATCGAGGACCTGGCGCAGCTGATCCACGACCTGAAGAACGCCAACCCCTCGGCCCGCGTGCACGTCAAGCTGGTCTCCGAGGTCGGCGTCGGGACGGTCGCGGCGGGCGTGTCCAAGGCGCACGCCGACGTGGTGCTGATCTCAGGGCACGACGGCGGCACCGGCGCCGCCCCGCTCACCTCGCTCAAGCACGCCGGCGCGCCGTGGGAGCTCGGCCTGGCCGAGACCCAGCAGACCCTGCTGCTCAACGGTCTGCGCGACCGCATCGTGGTGCAGACCGACGGACAGCTCAAGACCGGCCGCGACGTCGTCATCGCCGCGCTGCTCGGCGCCGAGGAGTTCGGCTTCGCCACCGCGCCGCTGGTCGTCTCCGGCTGCGTGATGATGCGCGTGTGCCACCTGGACACCTGCCCGGTCGGCGTCGCGACGCAGAACCCCGAGCTGCGGGCCCGGTTCACCGGCAAGCCCGAGTTCGTGGTCAACTTCTTCGAGTTCATCGCCGAGGAGGTCCGCGAGTACCTGGCCGCGCTCGGCTTCCGCACCCTGGAAGAGGCCGTCGGCCACGTCGAGCTGATCGACACGCACAAGGCCGTCGAGCACTGGAAGGCCTCAGGGCTCGACCTCACCCCGGTGCTCTACCAGCCGTTCCTGCCCGAGGGCGCCAGCCTGCACCGCACCGCCAACCAGGACCACGGCCTGGCCAAGGCGCTGGACAACGAGCTGATCGCGCTCGCGCACGACGCGCTCGAGGACGCAACGCCGGTGCGCATCACGCTGCCGATTCGCAACGTGAACCGCACCGTCGGCACGATGCTCGGCCACGAGGTCACCAAGCGGTACGGCGGCAACGGCCTGCCCGACGAGACCATCGACGTCACGCTCACCGGCTCCGCGGGCCAGTCCTTCGGCGCCTTCGTCCCGCGCGGCATCACGCTGCGCCTCGAAGGCGACGCCAACGACTACGTCGGCAAGGGCCTGTCCGGCGGCCGCATCATCGTGCGGCCCAACCGCGCCGCCACCTTCGACGCCGCGAAGAACATCATCGCGGGCAACGTCATCGGCTACGGCGCGACCAGCGGAGAGGTGTTCATCTCCGGCGTGGTCGGCGAGCGCTTCGCGGTGCGCAACTCCGGAGCCACCTTCGTCGTCGAGGGCGTCGGCGACCACGCCCTCGAATACATGACCGGCGGCCGCGTGGTCATCCTCGGCGAGCACGGCCGCAACCTCGCGGCCGGCATGTCCGGGGGAGTGGCCTACGTCCTCGACCTCAAGGTCGCCCGGGTCAACCCCGACATGGTCGCGGTCGAGGCACTGGACGCCACCGACCGGGCCTTCCTGCAGGACACCGTCAAGCGGCACTTCGAGGAGACCGGCTCGCAGGCCGCCGCGGTGCTGCTGGCCGACTGGGCGGGCTCGATCGCCCGCTTCGCGAAGATCATGCCGACCGACTACAAGCGAGTGCTGGGCGCCGCCGCTGCCGCCGAGCGGTCCGGGCTCTCCGAGCAGGAGACCCTCGACAAGATCATGGAGGCCGCACATGGCTGACCCGCGTGGTTTCCTCACGACGGGCGTCGAGCACCCCGTCCGCCGTCCGGTCGCCGAGCGCATCGGCGACTGGAAGGAGGTCTACCCCGAGCGGGCCCTGCTGCCGATCATCCAGAAGCAGGCCGGGCGCTGCATGGACTGCGGCATCCCGTTCTGCCACAACGGCTGCCCGCTCGGCAACATCATCCCCGAGTGGAACGACCTGGTCTGGCGCGGCGACTGGGCCTCCGCCATCGAGCGGCTGCACGCGACCAACAACTTCCCCGAGTTCACCGGCCGGCTGTGCCCCGCCCCGTGCGAGACGGCCTGCGTGCTCGGCATCAACCAGCCCGCGGTGACCATCAAGAACGTCGAGGTCTCCATCATCGACAAGGCCTGGGACGACGGCCTGGTCACCCCGCAGGCCCCGGAGCGGCACTCCGGCAAGACGGTCGCGGTCGTCGGCTCCGGCCCCGCGGGCCTGGCCGCCGCCCAGCAGCTGACCCGGGCCGGCCACACCGTCGCGGTGTACGAGCGCGCCGACCGCATCGGCGGCCTGCTGCGCTACGGCATCCCCGAGTTCAAGATGGAAAAGCGGCACCTCAACCGCCGCATCGAGCAGATGCGCGCCGAGGGCACCAAGTTCCGCACCGGCGTGGCCATCGGCCAGGACATCCTCGCCTCCGCGCTGCGCGACCGCTACGACGCGATCGTGCTCGCGGTCGGCGCCACCAAGGCCCGCGACCTGCCGATCCCCGGCCGCGAACTCGGCGGCATCCACCAGGCGATGGAGTACCTGCCGCTGTCCAACAAGGTCGTCGAGGGCGACTACGTGACCCCGCCGATCACCGCGCAGGGCAAGCACGTCGTCATCATCGGCGGCGGCGACACCGGCGCGGACTGCCTCGGCACCGCCACCCGCCAGGGCGCGGCCAGCGTGACTCAGCTGGAGATCATGCCGCGGCCGACCGAGACGCGCCCGAACAACCAGCCGTGGCCGACCTACCCGATGATCTACCGAGTCTCCTCGGCACACGAGGAGAACGGTGAACGCGTCTACGCCGTCAACACCACCGAGTTCCTCGGCGACGAGAACGGCAACGTGCGCGCCCTCAAGCTCACCGAGGTCGTCCTCGAGAACGGCCGGTTCACCCCGGTCCCCGGCACCGAGCGCGAAATCCCCGCCCAGCTCGTTCTCCTCGCCATGGGCTTCACCGGCCCGGAGCAGGACAACGGACTGGTCGGCCAGCTCGGCCTGGACCTCGACGAGCGCGGCAACATCAAGCGCGACGGCGACTACCGCACCAACGTCGACAACGTGTTCGTCGCCGGAGACGCCGGACGCGGCCAGTCGCTCATCGTCTGGGCGATCGCCGAGGGCCGCTCCGCCGCCGCCGCGGTCGACAAGTACCTGGCCGGGGTCTCCGCGCTGCCCAGCGCGATCGCCCCGACCGTGCGCCCGCTGACCGTCTGACCCGCGGGCGCCGGATCGCCGGAATTACTAACGCTCCACCGGCCGCCCACCAAGCCTTGGTGGGCGGCCGACCCGTGTTCACCCGGCCTGGGTACGATGGCCGGCAGACCACTTCGCCGGTTGGTGCGCGCATCCGGTGATTCCGTTACGAATGAGCCCGTTCGGGACTAGTTACCGCTGGGTAAGGGATAGGGTCGCTTTCATGCGTCGCGCGAAAATCGTCTGTACTCTCGGCCCCTCGGCCGAAACCCCGGAGCAGCTGAAGGCCCTGGTCGCCGCCGGCCTCGACATCGGCCGGCTCAACCTGTCGCACGGCTCCTACGCCGAGCACGAGGTCCGCTACTTCAACCTGCGCAAGGCCGCCGACGAGGCGGGCAAGGCGGTCGGCATCCTGGTCGACCTGCAGGGCCCGAAGATCCGTCTCGGCACCTTCGCCGAGGGCCCGATCAAGCTGCAGCGCGGCGACCGCTTCATCATCACCACCGAGGACGTACCCGGCGACCAGAACATCTGCTCCACCACCTACAAGGGCCTGGCGGGCGACTGCAACCCGGGCGACCGGATCCTGATCGACGACGGCCGGGTCGCGCTCGACGTGGTCGAGGTGGACGGCCCCCGGGTGATCTGCACCACCGTCGAGGGCGGCAAGGTCTCCAACAACAAGGGCATCAACCTGCCCGGCGTCGCGGTCTCCGTCCCGGCGCTGTCCGAGAAGGACGTGGCGGACCTGCGCTGGGCGCTCGGCGAGAACGAGGTCGGCCTGCGCGCCGACATGATCGCGCTCTCCTTCGTGCGCAGCGCCAAGGACGTCGACGACGTGCACGCGGTGATGGACGAGTTGGGCGTGCACCTGCCGGTCATCGCCAAGGTCGAGAAGCCGCAGGCGGTGGAGAACCTCGACGAGGTCGTCGACGCCTTCGACGCGATCATGGTGGCCCGCGGCGACCTCGGCGTGGAGATGCCGCTCGAGCAGGTCCCGCTGGTACAGAAGAAGCTGATCACCATGTGCCGGCGCAACGCCAAGCCGGTCATCGTGGCGACCCAGATGCTCGACTCGATGATCAGCGCCTCCCGCCCCACCCGGGCCGAGGCCAGCGACGTGGCCAACGCGATCTTCGACGGCGCCGACGCGGTCATGCTCTCGGCGGAGACCTCGGTCGGCGACTACCCGGTCGAGACCGTGCAGACCATGGCCAAGATCATCTGCGCGGTCGAGGAGCAGGTCCTGGCCAAGGGCCTGCCGCCGTCGATCTCCAAGCCCCGCACCAAGGGCGGCGCGGTCGCCCGCGCGGCCGCGGAGCTGGGCGATTATCTGAGCGCCAGCTATCTGGTCGCGTTCACCAAGAGCGGCGACACCGCGCGCAGGCTCAGCCGCTACCGCTCGCCGATCCCGATCCTGGCCTTCACGCCCGAGCCGATCGTCCGCTCCCAGCTGGCCCTGAGCTGGGGCGTGGAGACCTTCATCGGCGACGAGGTCGGCAGCACCGACGAGATGGTGGTCCAGGTGGACCAGGCCCTGCTCAAGCTCGGCCGCTGCCAGCCCGGCGAACTGATCATCATCACGGCCGGCTCCCCGCCCGGCATTCCGGGCTCCACCAATGCGGTGCGCGTCCACCGCATCGGCGACGCGGTCACCGGCGTGGCCCCCGCCTACCGGCAGACCGACCGGTAAGCCCACGGGCTTCAACGCCGCGGGCCGGTCCGAGTAATTCGGACCGGCCCGTTGTGTTTCCCGGGATTTCGCCGGCTCCCGAGCTCAGACTGTATAAGTGCCCTGGGTGGGACTCGAACCCACACTATACGGTGTTTGAGACCGCTTTCTCTGCCGATTGGAATACCAGGGCGCGAGTCGCAGCATACCGGATGGTGGAGAGCCCCGGCCTCCCGGTTGCCCGTCCACTAAGCTTGGCGGCAGACGAGCAGTGCAGGGTTAAGACGACGAGGGGCAGCCGACATGACCGCCGACGACAAGGGCCAGGCGCGCAAGCGTGTGGTGATCGCCGAGGACGAGGCCCTGATCCGGATGGACCTCGCCGAGATGCTGCAGGAAGAGGGCTACGAGGTCGTCGGGCAGGCCGGCAACGGTGAGGACGCGGTGAAGCTGGCCGCCGAGCACCGGCCCGACCTGGTGATACTCGACGTGAAGATGCCGGTGCTCGACGGGATCTCGGCGGCCGAGCGGATCGGCGCCGAGAAGATCGCGCCGGTGCTGATGCTGACCGCCTTCTCCCAGCGCGAGCTGGTCGAGCGGGCCCGCGACGCCGGGGCGATGGCCTACCTGGTCAAGCCGTTCTCGAAGGCGGACCTGGTGCCGGCGATCGAGATGGCCACCACCCGCTACGAGGAGCTGCGCGCGCTGGAGAACGAGGTCGCCGACCTCGCCGCGCGGTTCGAGACCCGCAAGCTGGTGGACCGCGCGAAGGGCCTGCTGCAGGTGCAGCTCGGGATGACCGAGCCGGAGGCGTTCCGCTGGATTCAGAAGACGTCGATGGACCGGCGGCTGACGATGCGTGAGGTCGCACAGGCGGTCATCGACGGAACCGGTGCGCCGAAGGCTGAGGGCGGCGAGGCCGAGGTGAAGAGCGAGGGTTGAGCCTCGCCGGCGGGTAGGTGCGGCGGCTGTGTCTAGCTGAGCGGCACGGCCGCGCGGCGTAAGAACGCAGGCAGACGAAAGGGCGGACCCGCCTGGTGTCCGCCCTTTCGGTTCGCGAGCTTAGCCGCCCGTCACAGCACCTTGGACAGGAACGAGCGAGTGCGCTCGTGCTGCGGGTTGGCCAGTACCTCGCGCGGATTGCCGCGCTCGACCACGACGCCGCCGTCCATGAACACCAGCGAGTCGCCGACCTCCCGAGCGAAGCCCATCTCGTGGGTGACCACGATCATGGTCATGCCGTCGTCGGCGAGCTGGCGCATGACCGCGAGCACGTCGCCGACAAGCTCAGGGTCCAGCGCCGAGGTCGGCTCGTCGAACAGCATCAGCTTCGGTCGCATCGCCAGCGCCCGCGCGATCGCGACCCGCTGCTGCTGACCGCCGGACAGCTGGTTCGGGTACGCGGTCGCCCGGTCGCCGAGCCCTACCTTCTCCAGCAGTTCGCGGGCGTGCGCCCGCGCGGCGTCCTTCGGCTCGCCCTTGACCCGGATCGGCGCCTCGACGATGTTCTCGATCGCCGTCATGTGCGGGAACAGGTTGAACCGCTGGAACACCATGCCGATCTCGGTGCGCTGCCGGGCCACCTCGCGCTCGTGCAGCTCGTGCAGGCGCGAGCCGCGCTGCTGGTAGCCGACCAGCTCGCCGTCCACGCTCAGCCGCCCGGCGTTGATCTTCTCCAGGTGGTTGATGCACCGCAGGAAGGTCGACTTGCCGGATCCGGACGGGCCGATCAGGCACATCACCTCGCGCGGCATGACCTTGAGCGTGATGCCCTTGAGCACCTCGACGCGGCCGTAGGACTTGTGCACGTCCAGGGCCTCGACCATCGGCGTGACCGGCGTCGTGGTGGCCGTGGTCGCGCGCGTCGCCGAGGCGGGGGCCACGTCAGCGTTCTGCGTCTGTGTCTGCGCCTCGGGCAGGGCGCCGTCCTCGGGAGTGGGCACGGTGGTCACGCGTCACCTCCCCGGGCCGGCGCCGAGGCAGGCACCGCGTGGCGTGGGAAGAAGTTGCGCACGAAGAACTCGCGCAGCTTCTGCGGCGGCGTCGGCGGCAGGTTGCGCACCGAGCCGCGGGCGTAGTGGCGCTCCACGTAGTACTGACCCACCGTCAGGATCGAGGTCATCACCAGATACCAGATCGAGGCGACCACCAGCAGCGGGATGATCTTGTAGTTGGCGTTGTAGATCCGCTGTACCGAGACCAGCAGGTCGAAGCCGGCGACGACGGAGACCAGCGAGGTGTTCTTCAGCATCGAGATGGTCTCGTTGCCGGTGGGCGGGATGATCACCCGCATCGCCTGCGGCAGCACGATCCGCCGCATGATCAGCAGCCTGCGCATGCCGAGCGCGCAGGCCGCCTCCGTCTGGCCCTCGTCCACCGCGATGATGCCCGCGCGCACGATCTCCGACATGTACGCCGCCTCGTTGAGGCCGAGGCCGAGGATCGACGCGGCGAACGGGGTGACCAGGGTGACGGTCGACCAGGTGTGGAAGCCGGGGCCGAACGGGATGCCGACGGAGATGGTCGGGAACAGCGCCGCGATGTTGTACCAGAAGAACAGCTGGACCAGCAGCGGGGTGCCGCGGAAGAACCAGATGTAGACCCAGGCCGCCGAGGAGACGATCGGGTTGTCCGACAGTCGCATCACGGCCAGGATCACGCCGCCGACCACGCCGACGATCATCGCGATGACGGTCAGCCAGAGGGTGGCGGCCACCCCGTGCAGCACCTGGCTGTTGAACAGGTACTGGCCGATGATCCAGCCCTGCCAGCGCACGTTGGTGGCGAGGTTGTTCAGCAACATCGCCAGCAGCACCGCGATGACCGCCGCCGCCACCCACCGGCCGGGGTGGCGCACCGGCACGGCCCGTATGGTCTCGGGCCGTGCTCGCTGCGCCGCCTCGGCGGTCGTGGCTTGTTCGCTCACTTGCTCACTCACGCAGCACTCAGCTCGTGGCGCCGTTGATCACGGGGTTGGTGATCGCGCCGTCCTGGATGCCCCACTTGGTGAGGATCTGGGTGTAGGTCCCGTTGGAGATCAGCACCTTGAGCGCGGCGAGGACCGCGTTGGACATCCCGGTGCCCTTGGGCATCGCGATGCCGTAGGGCGCGGTGCCGTACGGCTGGCCGGAGATGACGAACTTGCCGTCGGACTGCTTCGCCGCGTAGGCCGCCACCGGCGAGTCGGCGAGCACGCCGTCCGCGCGGCCGCTGGAGAGCGCGAGGTTGGCCCCGTTCTGGTCGTCGAAGGACAGGCCCTTGACCGCCGGCTTTCCGGCGCTGGTGCACGTCTTGGTGTCCGCCGGGATGTCCGTGCTCTCCTGCACGGTGCCCTTCTCTACCGCGAGCGTCTTACCGCACAGCGACAGGTCGTTCGGCTTGAGGCCCTCAGGGTTGCCCGCCTTGACCATCAGGGAGCTGCCCGCGGAGAAGTAGGTCACGAAGTCGACCGCGCCCTCGCGCTCCTTGGTGTCCGTGAAGGAGGACATGCCCAGGTCGTACTTGCCCGCGCTGATGCCGGCGAGAATGCTGTCGAAGGTCACGTTCTGCACGGTCACCTTCAGGCCCAGCTCCTGGCCGAGCGCCTGGGCCAGGTCCGCGTCCATGCCGATGATCGTCTTACCGTCGCTGGCGAAGAACTCGTTCGGCGCGTACGAGGCGTCGGCGGCCACGATGAGCGTGCCCTTGGCCTTGACGTCCGCCGGGACCAGCGACTTCGGGTCGGTCCCGGCGCTCGCCGACGCGCTCGACCCCGATCCGGAGCCGGCGGAGGTGGCCGGGTTGCTCGCGCAGCCTGCGGCGAGCAGTGCGGCGGCGGCGAGGATTGCGCCGCCCGCGACGGCGCGGTGCCCGATGAGCTGTGGCATGAAGAGATCCGCTTCCTTCGTTCGTGGCGTAGGGGCTGCTGCGCCGCATGGTTTCACTTGGATATTGCAACCGGAAGAACCGTGTTCATCTTGTTGCCTGAGACGCCGCCTGATCGAGGCGCGCGCGGCGATGTTATCCGTTTCGTGATCTCTCGCGGGCTATGCCGCCTTTGTCGCCGGTTGGTCACCCGCCGTGCCCGGCGCCGCGCCGGCTTCTGCGGGCGCACCCGAACGGCCGTACGCCGACGGGGTGAACCGGGCTCGCGCGCGGCCGCGGGCTCGGCCAAGATCGCAGGTGATCGCCGAATACACCGATCTACGTGCGGCGGGACACGTGGATTTCACATAACGAGACGATCAAGTGTAGAGCAAACCCCTGCCCAGTCAGCAGGCCGCGCACTACTCTCTCCCGCAATCCATGCGGATTCGCCTACGAGGCTTGGTCGGAAGAAGCGGGCGCCACCACGCCCCCGCCTCCGGTGCCCTGCCACTACGAGGGAGAGACGTTTATGCGAAGCACTTCGCTCTACAAGATGAGCGCGGTCATCGCCGTCGGTGCTCTGACCCTGGCCGGATGCGGCTCCCGAGGGGGGAGCCCGTCGAGCGGCAGCAGCACCGGCGGCAGCAGCGGCGGCACGGTGGTGGAGATCGGGGTCGACGCCCCGCTGACCGGCTCGCTGGCCGCGCTGGGTCTGGGCATCCAGAACTCGACCGACCTGGCGCTCAAGACCGCGAACAAGAACAACGAGGTGCCGGGCGTCACCTTCAAGCTGGTGGCCAAGGACGACCAGGCGAACCCGACGATCGGCCAGCAGAACGCCACCGCGCTGGTCGCGGACAGCGCCGTGGTCGGCGTGGTCGGCCCGCTCAACTCCAGCGTCGCGCAGTCGATGCAGCAGGTGTTCGACCAGGCGAACGTCACCGAGGTCTCGCCGGCCAACACCAACCCGTCGCTGACACAGGGCCCGAACTGGCAGACCAGTCCGGTGCGGCCGTACAAGTCATACTTCCGCGTGGTGACCACGGACAAGGTCCAGGGTCCGTTCGCCGCGGACTACGTCTACAGCGACCTGAAGATCACCAAGGTGGCCGTGGTCAACGACGGAAAGACCTACGGCGCCGGCCTGGCCGGGACCTTCAGCCAGGAGTTCAAGAAGCTCGGCGGCACGGTCGTGGTGAACCAGACGGTCTCCGACACCAGCACCGACTTCGCGGCGGTGGTCAGCGCGGTCAAGAGCTCGGGCGCGCAGCTGCTGTACTACGGCGGTGAGTACCCGGTCGCCGGTCCCCTTTCCAAGCAGCTCAAGGGCGGCGGCGTCAACATCCCGCTGATGGGCGGCGACGGTATCCAGGACCCGACCTACATCAAGCTGGCGGGCGCCGCGGCGGCCAACGGTGACTACGCCACCGTGCCCGGCGCGCCGATCTCGACACTGGCCTCCGCGAAGACGTTCATCTCGAACTACAACGCGGCCGGCTACTCGGCTCCGTACGCGGTCTACGGCGGTTACTCCTACGACGCGGCCTGGTCGATCATCGAGGCGGTCAAGGCGGTCGTGGCGGCCAACGGCGGCAAGGTGCCCAGCAGCTCCTCCGACTTCCGGCAGAAGGTCGAGGCGGCCGAGCAGAACGTCTCCTTCGACGGGGTCACCGGCCACGTGTCCTTCGACCAGTTCGGTGACACCGGGAACAAGCAGCTGACCATGTACAAGGTCGAGAACGGCGCCTGGGACAACGGCGTCAAGGTCGGTACGTTCGGCGGCTGACGCTCGGCAGGCTCCACGAGGCATCCGGTCTCAAGCGCGGAGGGCGGCTACCACAGCGCCCTCCGCGCGGCCATGCTTGACCTCGTCAGCGATGCTTCCTTGATTTCGTCCCCGTCCCGATCCGGAAGGACGCCCCGTGACAACCACGGTCTTCCTTCAGCTGGTGACCAACGGCATCGCGCAGGGCGCGATGTACGGACTGATCGCCGTCGGCTACACCATGGTCTACGGCATCATCCAGCTGATTAACTTCGCCCACGGCGAGTTCTTCATGTTCGGCGGCTTCGGCGCGCTGGCGGTCTATCTGTGGATCCCCGCGGTCCAGCACCTGCCGCTGCTCGCCGCGCTGCCCATCATGCTGGTCGGAGGCATGATCGCATCAGTGATCATCGCCGTCCTCGCGGAACGCTTCGCCTACCGGCCACTGCGTAACGCACCGCGTCTGGCTCCGCTGATCACCGCCATCGGCGTGTCGATCCTGCTGCAGCAGCTCGTCTTCCTCTGGTACCCGCAGCCGGGTCATACCGGTGTCACCGCGCCGCTTCAGTTCCCGACCTTCGGCAGCAAGCCGTGGCACCTCGGCGGCGTGGTGATCCAGCGCGCGGACCTGCTGACGGTGATCGTGGCCCTCGCCTGCATGGCCTACCTCGCGTACTTCGTCATGAAGACCCGCACCGGCCGCGCGATGCAAGCCACCGCTCAAGACCCTGACACTGCCCGGCTGATGGGCATCAACACCGATCGCGTCATCGTCGTCGCGTTCGTCCTCGGCGCCGCGTTCGCGGCGGTGGCGGCGATCACCTACGGCCTGCGCTTCGGGCAGGTCTCCTTCGACATGGGCTTCTCTGCCGGACTCAAGGCGTTCACCGCGGCCGTGCTCGGCGGCATCGGCAACATCTACGGCGCGATGGTCGGCGGCCTGGTGCTCGGCATCGCGGAACAGGTGACCACCGGTGTCCTGGCGAGCTACCACGCGACCCAGCAGTGGGGTACCGCGTGGCAGGACGTGTGGGCGTTCCTGCTGCTGATCGTCGTCCTGCTGGTTAGACCGCAAGGTCTGCTCGGCGAACGCGTGGCGGACAGGGCGTGAGCGGCATGACCGAACAAGCACCGCAGTGGGGTGCCGACTCCCAGCCGCCGCAGACCCCGCTCGCCGCGCGCAGGGACGGCACTTCCCCGGTCAGCCCGGCCATCGCTAAGGCCCTCGTCGCGGTGGGTGCCGTCGTCTCGCTGGTCTCGACATTCCTTGCCTGGACCTGGACCTCGTCCTTCCCCGGCGACCTGTCGGTCACCGGCTATCCGGGCGGCAACCAGGTCATCACGCTCGTCGTCAGCGTGCTGCTGATCCTCGCGCTCGGTCCCGTCTACGGCGTGCCTGGCCTGCGTTGGCTCGCGCCGCGCGGCTACGTGCGGCTGCTGCGCGGCCTGGCCCTGGCGAACGCCGTCTCGACCTGGTACGTCCTGCTGGCCATCGCCATCGAGCTCAACGGCCTGGCGAACTGGGTCTCCGGGTCCTGGGTCGCCGCGATCGCCACGCTGTTGCCGGTCGCCGGGTCCTTCCTGCTGCCCGACGACCAGCGCGACGCGCCCCCGGCGCGGTCGATCCCGCTCTGGGCGCAGTCGGCGATCATCCTCGTCGCGATCATCCTCGCGATGTTCATCGCCGACTACGGCATCACCACCGGCTTCACCGAGGAGTTCATCGGCTTCGCGCTGGCGGTCGGATTCGCAGCCTGGGGCTTGAACGCCAGCGGGGTCCTGGCGCGGCTGACCGAGCTGACCGCGCGGAACCGGATCGCGACGTCCGTGGCCGCGTTCGCCGCGGCGCTGCTGTTCGTGTTCCTGCAGACCTCTGACCAGTACAACACCATCGCGGACGACATCCTGATCTTCGCGACGGTCGCTCTCGGCCTGAACATCGTGGTGGGTCTCGCCGGCCTGCTCGACCTCGGATATGTCGCGTTCCTCGGCGTCGGCGCATACAGCGCGGCACTGGTCTCCGGTGCCTTGTCATCGCGGTACGCGCACACGGTGCTGCCGTTCTGGGGCCAGATCCTGATCGGCGTGAGCGTCTCGATCATCGCGGGCGTCATCATCGGCGCCCCGACGCTTCGGCTGCGCGGCGACTACCTGGCGATCGTCACCCTCGGCTTCGGCGAGATCTTCCGGATCGTGGTCAACAACCTCAACGGCCAGTCGGGGCCGGACCTGACCAACGGGCCAGAGGGCGTCTACGGCGTGCCGGACCTGAAGCTGTTCGGCTACGACTTCGGCAAGAATCACCAGCTCTTCGGGGTGACCTTCGGCAAGTTCGGCAACTACTACCTGCTGCTGCTGGTCGCGATGGCGATCGTGGTGTTCATCTTCGCGCGGGTCAACGACTCGCGCATCGGCCGCGCCTGGGTCGCGATCCGCGAGGACGAGACGGCGGCCGGCGCGATGGGCATCCACGGCTACCGTTTCAAGCTGCTGGCCTTCGGCCTCGGCGCCGCGCTGGCCGGGTTCGCGGGCACCATCAACGCGCACCTGCTCAACACGGTGACTCCGGACCAGTACCTGTTCTCCGCGTCCGCCCCGCCGAACTCCGCGTTCCTGCTCGCGGCCGTCGTGCTCGGCGGCATGGGCACGATCAGCGGTCCGCTGCTCGGCGCGGCGCTGCTCTACCTGGTGCCGGCCAAGTTCCAGTTCTTCCAGAACAAGCAGCTGCTGCTGTTCGGCCTCGCGCTGATCCTGATGATGCGCTTCCGGCCGGAGGGCCTGGTGCCCAACAAGCGCAGGCAGCTGGAGTTCCACGCGGAGGAGGTCGCCGAGGCGGAGGCCCATGAGGTCGTCGCATCCGAGGCGCCGGAAGCGGAGGCCGTGGCATGACCACCCTGACGACCACCGAGCCGGCCGACCGAGTCGGCACCGCGGTGCTCGAAGCGCGCGGCGTGACCATGCGGTTCGGCGGGCTGACCGCCGTCGACGGCGTGGACCTGACCGTCGGCGACCGGGAGATCGTCGGTCTGATCGGTCCGAACGGCGCCGGCAAGACCACCTTCTTCAACTGCCTGACCGGTCTCTACGTGCCCACCTCTGGCGAGGTGCGGTACAAGGGCGCGGTGCTGCCCGCCAAGCCCTACCGGGTGACCCAGGCGGGCATCGCGCGCACCTTCCAGAACATCCGGCTGTTCGCGAACATGACCGTGCTCGAGAACGTCATGGTCGGCCGGCACTGCCGCACCAAGGAGGGGCTGTTCTCGGCGATCGGGCGCGGCCCGCGCTACCGGTCGGCCGAGCGCGAGTCCCGGGACAACGCCCGCGAGCTGCTGGACTTCCTCGGCATCGGCAGGCACGCGAACTCGCTGGCCCGCAACCTGCCCTACGGCGACCAGCGCAAGCTGGAGATCGCCCGGGCGATGGCCAGCGACCCGGGCCTGATCCTGCTCGACGAGCCGACCGCGGGCATGAACCCGCAGGAGACCAGGGCCACCCAGGAAGTCGTGTTCAAGATCCGCGAGCGCGGCCTGGCCGTGGTGGTGATCGAGCACGACATGCGGTTCATCTTCGGCCTCTGCGACCGGGTCGCGGTGCTGGTGCAGGGCCGCAAGCTGGTCGAGGGCACGCCCGAGGTGGTCCGCGCGGACGAGCGGGTCATCGCGGCGTACCTCGGCACGCCGTACGAGGATGACGCCGCGGACCGCGGCGCGGCCGGCGACGGCGACGGCGCCACGGTGCGCGCGGCCGGCGAGGACGAAGGGACGGCCTCCTGATGGCCCTGTTGGAGGTCCACGACCTGCACGTCGCCTACGGCAAGATCGAGGCCGTCAAGGGCATCAGCTTCTCCGTGGAGCAGGGCCAGGTCGTCACCCTGATCGGCACGAACGGCGCCGGCAAGACCACGACCCTGCGCACCATCTCCGGGCTGCTGCGGCCCTCGGCGGGCTCGATCACCTTCGAGGGCAAGCCGATCCAGAACACCCCGGCGCACCAGATCGTCGAGCTCGGGCTCGCCCACTCCCCGGAGGGGCGGCACATCTTCCCGCGCATGACCATCGAGGAGAACCTGCTGCTCGGTGCGTACCTGCGCAAGGACGCGCCGGGCATCGCGGACGACGTGTCCAGGGCGTACACGATGTTCCCGATCCTCGGCGAGCGGCGGTCCCAGGCCGCGGGCACGCTCTCCGGCGGCGAGCAGCAGATGCTCGCCATGGCCAGGGCGCTGATGTGCAAGCCGCGGCTGCTCATGCTCGACGAGCCGTCCATGGGCCTCTCGCCGATCATGATGAAGCAGATCATGGACACCATCGCGGAGCTCAAGTCCGCCGGCACGACCATCCTGCTGGTCGAGCAGAACGCGCAGGCCGCGCTCTCGCTCGCGGACGAGGGGCACGTGCTGGAGGTCGGCCGCATCGCGCTGTCCGGCCGCGGCTCGGAACTGCTGCATGACGAGCAGGTGCGCAAGACGTACCTCGGCGAGGAATAGCCCGCGCCGTCGCCAGGCCCCGCGCCGAGCGGTCAGGACCCTGCCACGACCACACCGATCGTGTGCGGGGCCTGACTGCTCGCGCGGCCGGGGCACACCTGCCGCAGCAAGTCGGCCAGGTCGAGGGAGTACCGCTCACCGAGGATGGTGAACCGGTCGATGACGCCGGCCGGGCCGTCCGCGACCACGTCCACGAAGCCCATCGACTCGCCGATGGGGACCGTGGCGCAGTTCGTCACGGTGAGCTCCAGCCGCACGTTCGCGCCTGCCGGGGGCAGCGGCGCGACAGACGGCGGCGGGTCGGCGCGTGCCGTCACGCCGTTCTCGCTCACGTAGTAGGCGATGATCCGCACGCTCGCGCCCCGCACCGGCGTGACGCGCAGATTGACGTCGATCCTGCGCTGCGGCACGGAGACGATGTACGCGTCGCGGTATGCGACGGTGACGCTGAAGGCGGCGTAGTCCGGCGGCGGGGCGATCGTCGCGAGGTGGAGCGGGACGTTCGGGGCGGGCGCCGTCGTGCCATGCGTCGCCCATAGCGCCGCGCCGAGCACCGCGACGGCGAGTGTGGTCATCGCGGCCGGACGCAGGTCACGAGAGCGGCCGGCGGGGGAGAGGGGCGTTGCTGGGCTGTTGTCGTCCTCGAACTCGATCTCCAGTGCGCCCTGCGCGTCCTCGTCGTGTGCCTGTATGCGGTCGCGGTCGTGACCGTACGGCTCGATGTCATCCACCGCGATCTCATAGCCGGACCCGGTTTCCGCCCCGGATCGAGCGCTTCGCTCACCGCCGCGGTTCGTCCGGCCGAAGCCGCGCGGTTCCGCCGTCTGACCGCCAGCCTTGCGCCTCATGCAGTCCAGTGTCCGATGTAAGCGGCTGCTGTGGAACGCCCCTTGACAGAGTTCCGCTCCGCCGCGAAGCTAAGCGAGCGAGTTAGGAAAGTTATCTAACTTGAGTCTTGGACGGCCCGGCGTGCGGCGCGATTCCGGGCGCATACCCTCAAGGAGCGAGCAGATGGCTTCGCGCACCATGGCGTATCTCGCGCAGCACCGGTTCATCGCGGCGACGACCGCGGTAACCGCAGCTGCCGGATGCATGATCGGCCTCGCGGCGACCGGCGCACAAGCCGCTACACCCACGCACGCCTTCCCCACACACGTCACCTACAAGGTCGGCGTCACGCCGTCGGCGTCTCAGTCCACGAAGGACGCCAAGGTCGAGGCCGCGTACAACGCTTGGAAGTCGACCTACCTGGTACACGGCTGCGCCTCGAACGAGTACTACGTGTCGACCAAGGGCGACGGCGACGCGCCTAACAACGGCCCGGTCTCCGAAGGCCAGGGCTACGGCATGAACATCGTGCCGCTGATGGCCGGGTACGACGCCAACGCGCAGACCGAGTTCAACGGCCTGTGGCAGCTGGTCAAGGACCACGAGGATCAGTACGGCCTGATGCAGTGGCAGCTGGACGGCAAGACCTGCAAGTACGCCGACAGCGGCACGCCCGACGCCGCCACCGACGGCGACCTCGACGTCGGCTACGGCCTGATCCTCGCGGACAAGCAGTGGGGCGGCTACACCTCGGCCGCGAAGACCTGGCTGGCCAACATCTACGCGCACGACGTGACCTCCGACGGCCACCTCAAGTGCGAGGACGACGGCCCGAGCACCGACACCCGGCCCAGCGACATGATGCTCGATCACCTGCGCGCGTTCGCCGCGTACGACACCGCGCACGACTGGGCGAAGGTGGTCTCGCGCACCGAGGCGATCGTCTCCGAGTTCACCGCGTCGTACTCGCCGACCTACGGCCTGCTCTCCGACTTCGTGGTCAACGCGAACACCACCAGCCCGAAGCCCGCGCCCGCCAACTACCAGGAGGACCAGCCGGACAACATCGTCGGCTACAACTCCATCCGGGTCCCGTGGCACATGGGTACCGACGCGCTGCTCTATGGCGCGTCGACGGCGTCAGTGGCCTACAACGACGCCAAGAAGTGGTCGGCCTGCGCGAAGAAGGTCTCCGGCGGCAACCCGCAGAACGTGTACCCGCACATCAAACTCGGCTGCACGGCCTATTCGACGAGCGACCAGGCGGAGGAGGCCGGCGACTCGGTGGGTCCGGCCGCGATGGCGGCGGGGGACCAGGCCTGGACCGACACGCTGTGGAACTACCTGGCCACCAACCCGTTCGGCGACGGGTACTACGGCCAGACCATCAAGATGCTCGTGTACATCGTGATGGCGGGCGACTACTGGAACCCGGTCGCCTAACGTACAGGTCCCCTCAAAAGGGGCAATTACCTGACGCCTCGTCAGTTGTCCCACAGCATCGCGCAATACGCTGCCCGGCCGCTCCGCCAGTGGTCGGGCAGCAGCGCGTTCGCCGGGAGCGGAACATCCGCCGAGGTCACGTTGCCCTGGACGCTGCGCACGGTCATGTGCAGCACGCCCGGCTGCGCGTCCGGCTTGGTCGAAGCGGCGCTGTCCGGCGTGCCCGCGGAGCAGTCGTAGGCGCCGGAGAGCGTGACCTCCAGCTGCTGGGTGCGGTTGAGGCTCACCGGGCTTCCGATGTAGCTCAAACTCAGATCGGACTGGCGCGCCTCGAGCTGAGTGACCGTCACGGCGCCGTTGCCCGTGTCCGCGAGATCGATGAGCAAGTTGAGGCTCTGGTCGTCCGCGCTCGGTGAGTAGGCCGCGTCCAAGACCGTGACCGTTGCTCGCGCCGCCTGACGCTGCGCCGCCTGCGCGACCAGCGCGTTGCTGACGGTCCCGGTCAGGCCGGCCAGCACGACGGCGCCGACGGCGAGCTTGCGGTAACGAGGCGGCAGCGCGGCCAAAGTCCAAGCCCGGCGTGGCGGTCTCCACACCCTCGCGCGGCCGGGCGCGAGGCTGCCGATGACCTCGCGCTCGCTGACGAGTTTCGCCTCGCCGGGCTCGTTCGCCGCCTCGTCGTCCTCGAATTCGATATATAGCTTCGGTGCTGATCCGTTATGCTCTCGTGATACTCTCACGGTCACAGCATGCGACAGCCGGGGAGTTAACGCCAGTAGCGTCCCGAATCGTCGCTAAGGTAACGGAAATCACGGTTTGCGAATGAGGCAGCTGAGCCGGGCCGTGCAGATCCGGCGCCCGTCCTCGTCCGTGATCACGATCTCGTAGGTGGCCATCGAGCGGCCCAGGAACAACGGCGTCGCCGTGCCGGTCACGGTGCCGGAGCGGGCGGAGCGGTGGTGCGTCGCGTTGATCTCCACGCCGACCACCATCGAACCGGGGCCCGCGTGCACCGCGGCTCCCACGGAACCCATCGTCTCGGCCAGCGCCGCCGAGGCCCCGCCGTGCAGCAGCCCGGCCGGCTGGGTGTTGCCCTCGACCGGCATCGTCGCCACGAGCCGCTGCGCGGAGATCTCGGTGAAGCGGATGCCCAGCTTCTCGCCCAGCGTTCCACCGGTGGCGTATACATCCTGTACCAGGTCCTGGAACGCTTCGTATTCAGGCAGTCGCGCCTCGCCCATGTGCCGGGTCATCCTTTCCGCGTCGTGGGCCCGTTGATGTCGGACCCAGCGCATAGGATCGCATCCGTGGAGAAGACGGGAGTATCGGCAGTGAGCGAGATCGGACAGAGCACGGCGACCACCGGCCCGGCGGGCGCGTCCGCGGCGGGTGGCAAGCTGCTCCTGCTCGACGGCCACTCCATGGCCTACCGGGCCTTCTACGCGCTGCCCGCGGAGAACTTCACCATCTCCACCGGCCAGTCCACCAACGCGATCTACGGCTTCACCTCGATGCTGATCAACGTGGTGCGCGATGAGGCCCCGACGCACCTGGCCGTGGCCTTCGACGTCTCCCGCGCGACCCTCAAGCGCACCACGCTGTTCCCGGCATACAAGGCGCAGCGCGCTTCGGCTCCGCCGGAGTTCGCCGGCCAGGTCGAGCTGCTGTGCGAACTGTTGACCGCGCTGCATATCCCGGTGTTCCGCAAGGACGGCTCGGAGGCGGACGACCTGATCGCGACCCTGGCGACCCAAGCCGCGGCCGACGGCTTCGACGTCGCCATCGTCACCGGGGACCGCGACGCGCTGCAGCTGGTGACCGACCACATCACCGTGCTCTACCCGCGCAAGGGGGTGGCGGACCTGGTGCGCTTCACCCCGGAGGCGGTGGAGGAGAAGTACGGCCTCACCCCGCAGCAGTACCCTGACTTCGCGGCGCTGCGCGGCGACCCCTCCGACAACCTGCCCTCGATCCCCGGCATCGGCGAGAAGACCGCGGCCAAGTGGATCCGCGAGTTCGGATCCCTGGCGCAGCTGGCCGAGCGCGCCGACGAGGTCAAGGGCAAGGCCGGCGAGGCGCTGCGCGCGCACCTTGAGCAGGTGCAGACCAACCGGCTGCTCACCGAGCTCGACCGGCACGTCGAACTCGAGCTGCGCCCCGCCGACCTGGCCCGTGCCGCCGCCGACACCGCCGCGGTCGACCAGCTGTTCACCACGCTGGAGTTTCGCGCCCTGCGCCCGCGGATGAACGACGTCTTCGGCCTCGACGCCCCGGAACCCGACACGAGCGCCCCGCGCGACGACGAGCCCGAACTGCACACCGCCGTGCTGCTCACCGGCGAGCTCGCCCCCTGGCTCGCCGAGCACGCCGCCGGCGCCGACCCGATCGGCATCGCGGTCGAGGGCCGCTGGGGCCGCGGCGCCGGACAGCTGACCGCGATCGCCCTCGCCACCGCCGACGCGCACGCCGCCTACTTCACCCCGGACAGCCTCGACCCCGCCGACGAGGCCGCGCTCGGCAAGCTGCTCGCCGACCCGGCCAAGCCCAAGATCCTGCACGACGCGAAGGGCCCGATCCTCGCCTTCGCCGAACACGGCTTCCCGTTCGCGGGCCTCGGCGGGGACACCGCGCTGGCCGCGTACCTGGTCCAGCCGGGCGTGCGCACCGCCGAGCTGGCCGACCTGGTCCGCCAGTACCTCGGCAGGGAGCTGACCAGCGCCCAGCCGGAGGGCCAGCTGACCCTCGACGTGCTCGGCGAGCAGGATGAGGCGCCGATCGGCCTGATGCGGGCCGCCTCCGTACTGACCGAGCTGTCCGCGCGCCTCGAGCAGGAACTCGACCGGCGCGCCGAGTCCGAGCAGACCGCCGAGAACCTGCTGCGTAACGTCGAACTGCCGCTGCTCCTGCTGCTGGCCCGGATGGAGCGCGCCGGCATCGCCGCGGACCGTGAGTACCTGTCCGATCTCGAAGTCGGCTTCGCCGCGGACGTCAAACACGCGGTGGAGGAAGCGCACTCGGCCACCGGCGTCCAGTTCAACCTCGGCTCGCCCAAGCAGCTGCAGGAGATCCTGTTCGAGCAGCTCAAGCTGCCGAAGACGAAGAAGATCAAGACCGGCTACACCACCGACGCCGACGCGCTGACCTGGCTGGCCGGCCAGACCGACCATCCGCTGCCGGTCATCCTGCTGCGCCACCGCGACGTGAACCGGCTGCGCACCACGGTCGAGGGCCTGGTCAAGACGGTGCTGGACGACGGCCGCATCCATACGACGTTCAATCAGATGGTCGCCGCCACCGGCCGGCTGTCCTCGGTGGACCCGAACCTGCAGAACATCCCGGTGCGCACCGAGGAGGGCCGCCGCATTCGCAAGGCCTTCATCGCAGGCCCCGGATACGACACCCTCATGACGGCCGACTACAGCCAGATCGAGATGCGCATCATGGCGCACCTCTCCGGCGACGAGGGCCTGATCGAGGCGTTCAACTCGGGCGAGGACCTGCACTCCTCGGTGGCGGCCAAGGTGTGGAACGTGTCGCCCCGGGAGGTCACCGGAGACCTGCGCCGCAAGGTCAAGGCGGTCTCCTACGGCCTGGCCTACGGGCAGTCCGCGTACGGCCTCGCGCAGAACCTCGGTGTGAGCAACGCCGAGGCCACCCACATGATGGAGGACTACTTCGCGCGCTTCGGCGGCATCCGCGACTACCTGCGCGCGGTCGTCGACGAGGCCCGCAAGACCGGCTACACCCAGACGGTCCTCGGCAGAAGGCGCTACCTGCCGGACCTGACCTCCACCAACCCGCACCTGCGGCAGATGGCCGAGCGCATGGCCCTCAACGCGCCGATCCAGGGCTCGGCGGCGGACATCATCAAGGTCGCCATGCTGCGGGTGGACGACGCGCTGCGGGAGCACCAGCTCAAGTCGCGCCTGCTGCTGCAGGTGCACGACGAACTGGTCCTCGAGGTCTGCGACGAGGAGCGCGAGCTGGTCGAGCAGCTGGTGCGCCGGGAGATGGGCTCCGCCTATGAGCTGCGGGTGCCGCTCGACGTCTCGGTCGGCTTCGGCCGCGACTGGCAGGCCGCCGGCCACTGACCCGCACCGGTGCTCGCCGGGTGCGCGCGCTCCGCCGCCTCGCTGCGCGTCACGCCTGCGGCTGGCCGCCCTCCCGCACGAGACGTTCCGCGCGGCGAGCGCCTTCCAAGTCAACGCCGAGCGCGCTGAGCACTTGCGCCCCAGGACTCTCACCCTCGCGGATCAGACCGAGAAGCAGGTGCCCGGTACCTATGCGCGGGCTGTTGAGCCGCACGGCCTCTAACAACCCGAGCTCCAGGACCTGCTTGGCCGCCGGGTGAAACGGGAGATGGTCGGGAGTCTCCGCGACTCCCGCCGGGACCGCCTGTTCGACATCCCGCCGCACGGTCGCGTGCGAGATCCCCAAGGCACTCAGAAGCCGTCCGGCGGTGCTCTGTTCGTCGTGGATCAGGGCGAGCAGGAGGTGCTCAGCGCCTATGTAATCGTGGCGCAGCATGCGAGCTTTGTCGGAGGCCAAAATGACGACTCGTCGAGCGTTTTCCGTATACCGCTCAAACACCGCTTGCCCTCCCTGGTCGACTGCGTCGGTCGCTGAGGCACACGGCTATGAAACGCAGTGCTCTGAGCCCGAAGTTGGCCCGATGGGTGCACATCGTACGGCGTTGTGCGGTGCTAGGAACCGGGCGCGACCCTAGGAGCGCCGCCGCTCAGCCGATGCCGACCGACTGCCGTTCCGGCTCGATGACCGCGACGACGCGCTCTTCGGCTCGCGAGTACGGCTGGCCGATGTACTTGGTGGACAACTGGTCGATGATCGTCCAGGCCGGGTCTCCCTCGAGCCATTCGATGACCCGGCCGCGCACGATGACGGGCTCGAAAGGGTTGTCGGCCGACGTGAGGGACAGGGCGACCCGCGGGTCGCGGCGCAGGTTGCGTGCCTTGCGCGAGTTCGGGCCGGTGAGGAAGACGATGTAATCGTCGTGGGTTCCGATCCAGAGCGGCACGGTGTGCGGCGAGCCGTCCGGCAGAACGGTCGCGAGGTGGGCCAGCGAGGTGCCGTCGAGCGCGCGGCGTACGGTCGGGTCGAGCATCGTTGCTCTCCTTTTCAGAGTTCCCTTGGGAGACCCTGACACCGTAGCGCTTCGAGTTCCTTAAGGGAACCCCAATTGCTAGACTGCGGTCATGCAGCGCACCGACTTCAGCGAGATGGCCTGTTCCATCGCGCGGACCCTCGACGTGATCGGCGAGCCGTGGTCGCCCTTGATCCTGCGCGACATCTGGGTCGGCATCTCCCGGTTCGAACAGATCCAGGCCGATCTCGGCATCTCGCGCAAGGTGCTTACCGAACGGCTGAACTACCTCGTTGAGCGCGGGATCATCGAGCGCCAGCCTTACGACCGCCGGCCGCGGTACGAATATGTCCTCACCGGAAAGGGGACGGAGCTTGTCGATGTGCTGATGGTGATGGTCCGCTGGGGCGACAAGTGGCTCGCCGGTGAGGCCGGGCCGCCGGTGCTTTACCGGCACCACGCCTGCGGCCAGATCGGCAGCGTGGACCTGCGGTGCGAGCACTGCGGGCAGCCGATGCACGCCGCGGACATCGATCTCATGCCGGGGCCGGGGACAGCGGTGGTGACGGCGGCAACGGCCTAGGGCACGCCTAACTGCGTAGTGCTAGGGGCTGCAATGGCGGCCCAGGGACCGCTAGTCGCGCGGGTCAGCGTCGGCCCGGGATTCGTTGGCTACGCGGCGGTACATTTCGGCGGCGGCGCGGGACCAGCCGTCGGGCAGGCCGAGAGCGGCGAGGGCCGCCCCAGCCTCGTCCATCTCGCCTGCCCAGCGCCAGGCTTTCGGGCGCGCGCGGCGCTCGATCGACGCGAGCTGCGCGTCCAAGTCGATGCCGTCTTCGGCCAGGACCTCGCGGACCGGCGCGAGTACGCCGTACGCCGTTGCGGCCTCAGCCATGGCCAGCCAGATCGTCGGCATCGCCTTGCTTTGCAGCGCGAAGCAGACCTTCGCCATCGACGCCTGGCCGAGGCGGTCTCCGAGCACGCGCACGTCGAGCGGCGTGTCCGCGAACAGCTCGGCCGCCTCGTCGGCTCGCGGCCCGGAGAGCCAGAGGAACGTGCCCGGCTGCCACGCCGGCGGGCCGACCAGGGCTGCGTCGACGACGCGGTCCTGATCGAAGAGCACTGCGATGCGCTCGACGGTCGCGGGCGCAACCGCATTGGCGTCGATGTAGAGCCGTAAGTCCGGGCTCGCATGTCGTGCGACGTCGCGCGCCACGTCCTCGGCGGCGTGGGGCGGACAGATTGAGACGATCACCTGCGCGCGGGAGGCGAGGGTGGACAAGTCGGGGACCTCGGTAAGTCCGGCCTGCTGCGCCCGGTGATGCGTTTCTGGGGAACGGCCCTGTGCCGCCCAGAGCACCGCCTCGCAGTTCCGTCGCAGCGCCGCGCCGAGGGAGGCGCCCATCGCCCCGGGATGGAGAACGCCTGCCTCGACGCGGCCCTGCATACGTGCGTACCTACCTCTTACTGCGTTACGCGGTGGGCTCGGGCCTCGCAGCCGAGTTCGAGCCGGCCGAGGACACCGAGGCGGGGGACTGGAGCATGCTAGCGCCGGACGAGGCGGGCACGGCGCGCGGACCCGCCAGCGCCTCGGCCGCCTGCACCGGGCTCACGGCGGCGACCAGGTCGGTCGCGCGGGTCTCGCGCGCTGCGAGCACCGCGATGAGCGTGAGCAGGGCCGCCGCGCCAAGGTAGATCGCGAGCAGCGTCGGGGTCTTGCCGCCGTTGTGCTGCAGCACCGCCACCGCGATGAGCGGGGCCGGCGCGCCCGCGGCAATCGAGGCGACCTGGTAGCCGATCGACGCTCCGGAGTAACGCACGTTGGTGGCGAACAGCTCCGCGAAGAAGGCCGCCTGAGGCGCGTACATCAGGCCGTGGAACGCCAGCGCGATGGTGACGGCCGCGACCGCCTGCGGGTACGACCTCGAATTCAGCATGCCGAAGAAGAACGGCGTCCACACGCCGATGCCGATCGCCCCGGCCAGGTACACCGGTCGGCGGCCGACCCGGTCCGACAGGATGCCGAACAGCGGGATCAACGCGAACTCGACCGCCGAGCCGATCAGGACCGCGTCGAGGCCGAAGGACTTCGGCAGCTTCAGGAAGTCGACGACGTACACCAGGATGAACGCGGTGATCACGTAGTACGAGATGTTCTCGGCCATGCGCGCGCCGAACGCGGTGAGCAGCTGCTTCCACGAGGACTGAAGCACCTCGACGACCGGCGGCTTTGCCGTCGCGCGGGTCGCCTCACGCCGGGCGAGCGACTGGCGGAACGCCTCGGTCTCATGCAGCGAGGCGCGAACCCACAGGCCGAGGATCATCAGCAGCGCCGAGAGCGCGAAGCCGATCCGCCAGCCCCAGGACAGGAACGCCGACTCGCTCAGGTTCTGGCTCAGCAGCAGGATGACCCCGGTACCGAGCACATTGCCCAGCGGCGCGCCCGCCTGCGGCCACGACGCCCAGAATCCGCGGCGTCCGCGATCCTGTTCCGCGACGATGAGGACCGCGCCGCCCCACTCGCCGCCGAGCGCGAAGCCCTGGATCATCCGCAGCGTGGTGAGCAGGATCGGGGCGGCGACCCCGATCGACGCGTATGAGGGCACTGCCGCGATGAGCGTGGTCGCGGCGCCCATGACCACCAGCGTCAGGAACAGCGCGCGCTTGCGGCCGATCCGGTCGCCGAGGTTGCCGAAGAAGACCCCGCCCAGCGGCCGCGCCGCGAATCCGAGCGCGTAGGTGAGGAAGGAGAGCAGCGTCCCGGTCAGCGGATCGGCCTTGACGAAGAAGACCTTGGGGAAGACGACCGCGGCGGCGGTGCCGTAGAGGAAGAAGTCGTACCACTCCAGCGTGGTGCCGACCAGCGAGGCTCCGACGACTCGCCAGGGGGACTGCGCGCGGTCGGCGCCTGCGGCGGCCGTCTCTGATGCGGTGGTGGTGCTCATCGTCGAGCTCCTGTCACAGGGGTACGGGTAAGCGCGCCGCGCGTGGCGCGTGTGGGTACTGTCCTGTGCGGGCTCGGGCGAGGGGATGTGGGAGCGGCATACTCTGCCGGCGACGCAAGTGGGGCCGGTCTACGCGAACGAGCCCGGCCCCACGGTGAATCGCGGTTGGATCAGTGTTGAATCAACCGACTGGCATGGTGGGAACCTCGCCGCTCGGGACGCGCAGCGTCGGACCGGTGGCGGCGACCACCTCCTCGACCGTGACGCCCGGAGCGAGCTCGCGCAGCACCAGGCCCTCGTCCTCGACATCGATGACGGCCAGGTCGGTGATCACCCGGTTGACGACCCGCTTGCCGGTCAGCGGCAGCGAGCACTCCTTGACCAGCTTGTGCCCGCCGTCCTTGGCCACGTGCTCCATCAGGACGACCACCCTCTTCGCCCCGTGCACCAGGTCCATCGCCCCGCCCATCCCCTTGACCATCTTGCCGGGGATCATCCAGTTCGCCAGGTCGCCCTGCTCGCTGACCTGCATCGCGCCGAGCACCGCGATATCGATCTTGCCGCCTCGGATCATCGCGAAGGACGCGGCGGAGTCGAACAGCGAGGCGCCCGGCAGCAGGGTCACCGTCTCCTTGCCCGCGTTGATCAGATCAGGATCCTCATCGCCCTCGTACGGGTACGGTCCGGTACCGAGAATGCCGTTCTCCGACTGGAGCACGACCGTGACGCCCTCGGGCACGTAGTTCGGGATGAGCGTCGGCAGGCCGATGCCGAGGTTCACGTATTGCCCGTCGCGCAGTTCGAGCGCGGCGCGAGCGGCCATCTGGTTGCGGTCGAGGGCCATGTCAGTTCCCGTTCTCGCTGGAGGGGGCTGCGGTCGCGGAGGCGCCGGCCTGCTGCGGGCGCGGGCGCACGGTGCGCCGCTCGATCCGCTTCTCCGTCACGGTCGCCTCGACGACCCGGTGCACGTGCACGCCCGGCAGCTGCACGCTCGCCGGCGCGATCTCGCCGGGCTCGACGATCCGCTCCGCCTCGAGCACGCAGATCCGTCCGGCCATCGCGGCGAGCGGGTTGAAGTTCATCGCCGAGCCGTTGAAGACCGCGTTGCCGTGCCAGTCCGCCACCGCGGCCCGCACCAGCGAGAAGTCCGTGACGATAGCCTGCTCCAGGATGTACTCGCGATCGCCGAAGCTGCGCACCTCCTTGGGCGGCGAGGCGACCGCCACCGAGCCGTCGGAGGCGTACTTCCACGGCAGCCCGCCTTCGGCCACCTGGGTGCCGACCCCGGTCGCGGTGTAGAACGCCGGGATTCCGGCGCCGCCCGCGCGCAGCCGCTCCGCCAGCGTGCCCTGCGGCGTGAGCTCCACCTCCAGCTCGCCGGACAGGTACTGCCGCGCGAACTCCTTGTTCTCCCCAACGTAGGAGCTGGTCATCCGGGAGATCCGGCCCGCCTCCAGCAGCAGGCCAAGGCCCCAGCCGTCCACCCCGCAGTTGTTCGACACGACCCGCAAATCCGTCGCGCCCCGCGTGAGCAGCGCGGCGATCAGGGTGGACGGGATGCCGCAGAGGCCGAAGCCCCCCACGGCGATACTCGCCCCGTCCGCAATGTCGGCCACGGCCTCGGCCGCGGTGACCACCTTGTCCATCGAGCCCATCCCTAACTTGTAGCGGCCCAATCCTCGTTGACGGCGAAGCCGCTGCGTCTGACTCGCTACGTCCTTGTGGGAGGCGAGTTCCTGCGAACGACTCTAGCCAGTGAGCTGTCGGTCGCGAGTCTCGGCCGGGCCGCCGGTCGATCGGATGGCGGACGCGCACATGCGGACCGCCGCGAGTATGGCGGCGCGCTCCATGGGTGCGGATCGCCGCTGTTCCTAGGGTTCCGGCAGCGCACTGAATCCGCCCACCGCGACAGCCGGACCCGACCTCTCGAAGGAGCAGCAACGATGCGCTCTGTTTCCCCTCGCCGCCTCGGCGCCGGGCTGGCCGCGGCCGCCCTGGCCGCCGCGGCCGCGGGCTGTGCCTCACCCACCTCGGCGAGCGGCGGCGGCAGCGGCGGCGGCCCGGCCGCGAGCGCCGACGTCAAGATCGGGATCATCACCGCGAAGTCCGGCCCGTTCGCGTCCTACGGCGCCGAGTACCTCGCCGGGCTCACCGCCGGACTCGACTACGTCACCCACGGCACCGGAAAGGTCGCCGGGCACAAGATCGACCTGACGGTCGAGGACGACGCGGACAACCCGACCACGGCGGTCTCCGAGGCCAAGGACCTGATCGGCCAGGGCGTGACGCTGATCGGCGGCTCGGTCGACTCGGCGATCGCGCTGCAGGTCGCCGCCGTGGCCGCGCAGAACAAGGTGCTCGACATCGCCGGGCCCGCGGCCACGGACAAGCTCGACGGGCTCAACCGCTACACCTTCCGCTCCGGCCGCGAGTCGTATCAGGACATCGCCACCGCCGGCACCTTCGTCGGCGATCTGACCGGCAAGAAGGTCGTCGTGCTCGCGCAGAACAGCGAGTTCGGCACGGCGAACGCCACCGGCGTCAAGGCGGTGCTCGGCGCGAAGGGCGCCGCGGTCTCCAGCGTCCTGGTGCCGCCGACCGCGACCGACTTCACCCCGTTCACCCAGCAGGTGCTCGCGGCGCACCCCGACCTGCTGTTCGTGGCGTGGGCGGGAAGCAACGCCACGCAGCTGTGGACGGCGCTCGACCAGCAGGGCGTGCTCTCCGCGACGCAGGTCGTCACCGGCCTGGCGAACACGGCCACCTATCCGGCGACCGGGCCGGCCGGCTCGAAGATCGAGTTCCTGGCGCACTACTTCGCCGGGGCGGGCGGCAACAACCCGATCGAGGCGGCGATGACCGCGAACGTGCGCAAGGCCGGCGGGACCGTGGACCTGTTCACCCCGGACGGCTTCACCGCGGCCCAGATGTTCGCGCACGCCATCGAGGCCGACCCGGTGAGCGTCGACAAGCAGATCAAGGCGCTGGAGGGCTGGAGCTTCCAGGGCGTCGCCGGGCAGTACACGGTCCGCGCCGCCGACCACGCGCTGCTGCAGCCGGAGTTCCAGGCGAAGCTGAGCGGCGCGGGCACCGCCTGGACGGCGCAGCTGGTCAAGAGCGTGGACCCGGCCGCCATCGCCCCGCCGCCGCCCGCGGCGCCGGCCTGGCCGACGTCAGGATCCTGATGGAGTCGGTGATGGAGAATCCCTCGGCGGCCGCCGCACCGGCCGCCGAAGGCGCGCCCGGCGCTCAAGGCGACGACGCCCGCGCTCGTGATGCCCGGCCCGGTGACGCACAGCGCGGCTGGGCCGGGCCCGGGCAACGGCCGGTCCCCGCGCTCGCGATCGAGGAGCTGACCTGGCGGGTCGGCGGCCGCGCGATCGTCGACCGGGTCGGCTTCGCGGCCGAGCCCGGCGAACTGCTCGCCGTCATCGGACCGAACGGGGCCGGCAAGACCTCGCTGTTCAACCTCATCAGCGGTCTGCTTCGCCCGGACGAGGGCCGGATCGCGCTCGGCGGCCACGACGTGACGCGGCTGCCGACACACCGCCGCGTGCGCCACGGCCTCGGCCGGACCTTCCAGACCTCCAGCGTCTTCCCGGGCCTGACCGTCGCCGAGAACGCGCAGCTCGCCGCGCAGGTGGCGCTCGCCGGACCGCTCGGCTGCCTGGCCGTGTGGCGCAGGATCGGCCGCCCGGCGCGGGAACGCGCGGCGCAGGCGCTGGAGCGCTGCCGCCTCGGCCACCGCGCCCTTGCCTGCGCCGGCTCGCTCTCGCACGGCGAGAAACGCAAGCTCGAACTCGCGATCCTGCTCGCGGCCGGGCCCTCGGTGCTGCTGCTCGACGAGCCGATGGCCGGCATGGCGATGGAGGAGGTCCCGGAGCTCACCGAGCTGATTCGCGAGGTGCACCGGGACGGGGCCACGATCCTGATGGTCGAACACCACATGGAGGTCGTGCTCGGCCTGGCGCAGCGGGTCGCGGTGCTGCACCACGGCGCGCTGCTCGCCTGCGACCGGCCGGCCGTCGTGGTCGACGACCCGACGGTGCGCGAGGCGTATCTGGGAGAGCCGCTGTGACATATCAGAGTTCGGTTGATCAGGTTGTGGCTGACCGCGCGCCGACGGCTACCGAGCCGATTCTGCGTGTCAGCGGTCTGACCGTGACGCTGGGCGGCAGCGCCATCCTGCACGGCGTCACCTTCGACGTGGCCGCTACCGGAGTCACCGCGCTGCTTGGCCGCAACGGCGTCGGCAAGACGACGACGGTGAAGTCGGTCCTCGGGCTGCACCCGATCGGCGGCGTGGTCAGCTTCGCCGGAACGGATCTCAGCACCCTGCCGACGCACCGGATCGCCCGGCTCGGCATCGGTTACGTGCCCGAGGACCGCGCGGTCTTCGCCGGCCTCACCGTCGAGGAGAACCTGCGGCTGGCCGAGCCGGCCCGCGCGGCGCCGCGCTACGACTTCGTGTACGAACTCTTCCCGGTACTGCGCGAGCGCGCCCGCCAGCCCGCCGGCACGCTCTCCGGCGGCGAGCAGCAGATGCTCGCGCTCGGGCGGGTCCTGCTCGGCCCGGCCCGGCTGCTGCTGATCGACGAGCCGACCAAGGGCCTCTCCCCGAAATACGCCGGGCAGGTCGCGCTCGCGCTTGGACGCATCGCGCAGCAGGTGCCGATCCTGCTCGTCGAGCAGAACCTCGCAGTCGTGCGGCGGATGGCGCGCGACGCGGTCGTGCTCGACATGGGACGGGTCGTGCACACCGGCGACGCCCGGGACCTGCTCGCCGACCCGAGCCTGACCAACCGGCTGCTCGGCGTGTCCGCGGCACCGGTGCATTCGACGACTGCGAAACCCGCACCGGCGGCCGCACCGGCCGCCGACCTCGAGGCAGGTGCATGGTGAGCACCCTGATTCTGCTGTCCGCGACCGGCCTCGGCCTCGCCGCGCTCTACTTCCTGGTCGCCTCCGGCCTCTCGCTCATCTTCGGGCTGATGGACGTGCTCAACTTCGCGCACGGGGCCTTCGTCGCGGTCGGCGGCTACGCGGCCTGGACCGTGGCCGACCACGTCGCGGGCGGCTTCGGACTCGGGTTGGCTCTCATCGCCGCGGTGGCCGGCGGCGCGGCGCTCGCCGCCCTCACCGAGCTTTTCATCATCAGGCCCCTGTATGCGCGGCCGCTCGACCAGGTGCTCGCGACGGTCGGCCTCGGGCTCGCGATTCCCGCGCTGCTGCAAGCGGTCTGGGGCGCCGACCCGCGCACCTGGACCCTGCCCGGGTGGCTGGCCGGCACCGTCAACCTCCTCGGCGCGCACATCCCGACGGTGCGCTTCGTGCTGATCGCCGCGGCGCTCGCGCTGCTCGGCGGCCTGCGGCTGCTGCTCGCTCGCACCCGCGCGGGACTGGTCGTGCGTGCGGGTGTCGAGAACCGGGAAATGGTCGCGGCGCTCGGCATCGACGTGCACCGCGCGTTCACCGGAGTCTTCGCGCTCGGCGGAGCCGCCGCAGGCCTGGCCGGGCTGCTCGACGGCCTGTACCAGGGATCGATCTCGCCCGGCGACGGCACCTCGCTGCTGATCTTCGCGTTCGTCGTCGTGGTGCTCGGCCGGATGGGCTCGCTCACCGGGACCGCCGTGGCCTCCGCTGCGGTCGGGCTGGTGCAGCAGTTCGCCAACTACCTCTCGCCGAACCTCGGCGACGAGTCCGTCGTCATCCTGCTGGCCGCGGTCCTGTTGCTGCGCCGGCGCGACCTTAAGGGCAGGCCGGCATGAGCCCGAATAGACCACTGATTCCCGCGAGAGCGACGAGCGCGATCGCTTCGAGCGGCGGGACGGCCCGACGCGCGGCGCTCGTCGTGCTCGCACTGGTGCTGCTCTATGCGATCCCTTACTCGACCGTCCAGCTGCCCGGAGTCTTCGACGGACCGCTCGACTCGCCCGGCACCCTGCAACTGCTCGCCGTGTGCCTGGTCTTCGCAGGGCTCGCACTCAGCTACGACCTGCTGTTCGGGCACACCGGCATCATGTCCTTCGGCCACGGCCTGTTCGTGACCGGCGGCATGTACGTCACCACCATCCTGGTCGACCACGCCGGATACAGCCTGCTGATATCCGCGCTCGCCGGACTCGGCGTCGGCCTGGTCGCGGCGGTCGTGCTCGGCGCGGTGGCGCTGCGCGTGGACGGCATCGGGTTCGCCATGGTCACGCTCGCCTTCGGCCAGGCCGTCTCGCTGCTGGTGGTCTCCGGCTCGCCCGCGCTGACCGGAGGGGAGCAGGGCCAGACGCTCAACGCCGCCGCCGTCCCGGCCGCGCTCTCCGGCATCCGCAACACCGCCAACCTGTACTGGCTCGCCCTCGCCTACCTGGCGTTGTGCGCGGCCGTGGTCTGGTGGCTGACCACATCCATACCCGGCCGGATGATGCGCGCGGTGAAGGAGAACCAGCAACGCGTCGAGGTGCTGGGCCTGAACCCGTACCTGTTCAAGCTGCTCGCGTTCGTGATCGCCGGAGTGCTGGCCACCGGCGGGGGAGTGATTTATCTGTTGCTGCTCGGCGGCGCGACGCCCACCGTGTCCGGATCGGACTTCACGCTCGGCCTGCTGGTCATGGTGGTGCTCGGCGGCGCGGGGCGCCGATGGGGCGTAGTCGCCGGGGGAGTGCTGTACGCGTACGCCGATCAGTCGCTCACCCGGCTTTCCGGCTCCTCCTCCGTGGCCTCGCTCCCCGGCCTTCTGCGCAGCCCGCTACAGCAGCCACTCTTTTTGTTAGGAGTTTCGTTCGTGGCGGTGGTGTTTTTTCTCCCGGGTGGACTCGCCACGTTGCCTGCGCGCCTGCGCGCCTCGACCATGCCCATGAGAGGTATGCCGATAACCAGGCGGCACCGCGCAAAGCGCGACGCCGTGAACGCGAAAAGCCGGGAAGAGGTGGCGCCGCGTGGCTGACTTCCGCGATTTCGAGGAATACCAGATACCGGTCAGGGGCGGGGATCTGCTGCGCTGGGCCGCGGCAGAGCCCGGCGCGCCGACCGCCGTACTGGTGCACGGCATCACCGCGAACGCCCTGGCCTGGGCCGCGGTCGCCGAAGCCGTCGATCGCCGGGTCAACCTCCTCGCCCTCGACCTGCGCGGCCGCGCCTACTCCCGGGACATAGCCGCGCCCTGGGGACTCGATGCCGACGTGGACGACGTCATCGCCGTCCTCGACCACGCCGGCCTGGACCGCGCAGTGCTCGTCGGGCACTCCCTCGGCGCGTTCATCGTCTGCGCGCTCGCCGCGCGGCATCCCGACCGCGTGGAATCGCTCGTCGCGGTGGACGGCGGCGCCAGGCTTCCGCTCGTCTCCGGCATCGACGATCCCGACGAGCTGCTGGAATTCACGGTCGGCCCCGCGATCCGCAAGCTGCACATGACCTTCGCCGACGGCGAGGCATACCTGGACTTCCACCGGGAGCATCCCTCGTTCATCGGCCATTGGAGCCCGCAACTCGTCGCATATCTGGGCCGCGACACCCTCTGGCTGCCCGACGGCAAGGTCATCTCCTCATGCATCGAGGACGCGATACGGGCAGACGGACGACAGTTGATCACCGACGACTTCGTCAGCGAGGCGATCAACACCGCGACGTGCCCGGTGACACTCCTCTACGCGGAGCGCGGCATTCTCAACCAGCCGCACGGCTTCTACGACCACGACATCCTCACGGCGGCCGGTATCGACCGCGCTCGGGTAACCGCCACGCTGATATCAGACACCAATCACTACACGATCATCGGACCCGGCGTCGGCGCCGATACGGTGGCCGCCGAATTGATCCGGCACGCCGAACACAAACAACGCGGTCGCGCGAACAACACTGCCGCGCCGCCTGAAGTGGCGGCATAACACATGATGAAAGCGCGAAATCCCGCCTAAGGTCACGGCCTGGAAAGGCCACACCCACCGGCGAAAGGCATTTCGTGCAACCAAAGTCGTTTGCGCGCCGCCCGCCGACCCGCGCCTCCCTCGCGCTGGCCGTCGTGCTCGCCGCACTCACCGCGTTCCTCGTCGCCACCGGCTCGGGCCAGCGTGCCCAGGCCGCCGGCTCGCTGACCCAGGTCTCGAACTTCGGCTCGAACCCGGGCGCGCTCCAGATGTACGACTACATCCCCGCCTCCGCCCAGCCGAACGCCCCGCTCGTGGTCGCCCTGCACGGGTGCACCCAGCAGGCGTCCGACTACTACAACGACTCCGGCTGGCCCAAGTACGCCGACCAGTGGGGCTTCGACCTGGTCTTCCCGCAGCAGACCTCCGCGAACAACTCCCTCGAGTGCTTCGACTGGTTCACCTCCTCGGACGACACCCGCGGCAACGGCGAAGCCGCCTCGATCATCCAAATGGTCCAGTACATGCAGGCGCACTACTCGATCGACGCCTCCCGGATCTACGTCACCGGGCTGTCCGCCGGCGGCGGGATGACCGCCGACCTGCTCGCCGACTACCCGGACGTGTTCGCGGCCGGCTCGGTCGACTCCGGCCTTCCGGCCCAGTGCGCCACCGGCGGCAGCACCAGCGCCTCTCCCTGCCAGTCCGGCACGGTGAACAAGACCGTCGCGCAGTGGGCCGCGCTGGCGACCAACTCAGATCCCGGATACAGCGGCCCCTGGCCGCGCGTCGCCATCTGGCAGGGCACGAGCGACTACACCGTCAACCCCGCCAACGCGACCGATCTGATGGACCAGTGGACCGGCGTGTGGGGCATCAGCCAGACGGCTTCGTCTACCGCATCGCTGCCCGGCGGTACCACCGAGAGCATTTACAACGACGCGAGCGGTAAGCCCGCAGTCGAGATGTACATGATCTCCGGCATGGGCCACGGCCTGGCAGTTAACCCCGGCTCAGCAACCGCACAGTGCGGTACGACCGGCGCGTACTTCCTCAACTACATCTGCTCGACGTACTACACAGCACTCTTCTGGGGCCTCAACGGATCCGGCTCCGGGTCCTCGTCGAGCGCGACAGCGTCGCCGTCTACCTCACCCACGCCGTCGGCGTCCGCATCGCCGTCATCGAGCCCGTCCTCGACGTGGAGCCCGAAGTGCTTTACCGAGAACAACTATCAGCAAACCGTTGACGGGCACGCGTACCAGTCCGGCGGGTACACGTACGCCAACGGCTCCAACCAAAACATGGGCCTGTGGAACATCTACACGGTCCACACCCTGGAGGAGACGAGCTCGGGCTACTACGTGATCGCCGACTCACACTGCCCGTAGCAGCACGCGTACACGCCCGAGCGCGTCCTAGGCGTCACAGCAACTGGTGCAACCGCAACGCCAGCTGTAGCTCTAGGGCGCGCTCGGGGCAGTTCCAATCCGCGCCAAGCAGCTGCGCGATCCGATCCAAACGCTGCGTCACGGTGTTGACGTGGACGTGCAGGACATCCTTAGTCCGCATCAGATTCCCGCCGCAGCCGAAGTACGCATCCAGCGTGTGCACCAACTCAGTCGACCGCCGAGCGTCATAGTCGAGCACAGGCCCGAGCGTCGCCTGTACGAACGCCGGAACATCCGACTTGCGCGGCTCCGTGCCGCCGAGCAGCAGCCCGACGAAACCCAGGTCACGCGTGGACGCCGCGTCGCCGATCCGGCCGAGAGCCTGAAGCGCGGCCAGGCAGCGAGCCGCCTCGGCATGCGCGGCGGCGAAGGCAGCCGGCCCGCGGACCGGACCCGCCGCGCCTGCCGTGACCGGCCGCTGAATCGCGCCATGCAGATGGTGCACCACGTCGCGTGCCACGCCGGTCGCATCCGAGCCGGGCAGCAGCAACACCGTGGTGCCGCCACGCTCGCCGGCCAGGCCGCGGTTGGTCGCCGCCAGGTGCGCGGCCGCCGAGGCGAGGCGTTGGCGGTCGGCGTCCTGTGCGTACGCCGCGACGGCGATGTAAGGCACGTCGAGATCCGCGCCGAGCCTGCGTGCCCGCTCCCGCAGCGACTCCAGGCTCGGCTCACCCCGGTCGGACGCGGCCAGCAGGTCCGCCACCAATTCGCCGCGTACCCGATGCTCCGCCTCCTGCACCGAGCGCTCGATCAGCAGCCGCAGCGCCGTCATCGTCGCCGCGCGCTCCAAGATCCGCTGGTCCGCGCCCTCCAGATCCAGCTCGGGTCGCCCGCGCAGCACCATCGCGCCCAACCGCTCCTGGCCCGCGGTCACCGCCGCCACCCAGAGCCGGCCGGCCGGCAGCGCGCGACCGGTCTTCGCCGACTGCGCCGCGGCCGAGTCAACCGCGTCGCGTTCGTCCGGTTCAAGCAGCCCGCACAGGCAGCGCCCGGTGTCATCCACGATCGCGACCGAGCCGCCGAGCAGTTCGGCGACGGACGCTGCCAACTCGCCGAGGCCGGCGCCACGCAGCAGCAGACCGGTCAACGCCTCATGGGCTTCCGCGGCGCGCTCTACGGAAGCGCTGTGCGCTTGAATGGTGCGGCTCGCCTCGGCCAGCTCCGCGAGCGCCGCCTTGGTCTCGGCCAGTTGGTTCGCTGACTCGATCGCGATCGCCGCATGCGTGGCCAGCGAACTGAGCAGCGCGATCTCGTCCCGGCTGAACGGCCGAACCCGCCGGTCGGAGGCGAACAGCACGCCGATCACGCGCCCGTTGGACAGCAGCGGCACACCGAGAATCGCGACCAGGCCTTCTTCGTGCACTGCCGCGTCGATCGAGCGCGTGTGGTTGAACTGGGCGTCGTTCAGGTAGTCCGCGGTGACGTAAGGCGAGGCGGTCTGCGCGACGAGGCCACCCAGCCCCTCGCCCATGCCGAGCCGCACCTGTTGAAACTTCGCCGAGACCGAGCCGTCGGTCACCCGCATATACGTGTCGTCTGCGGCAGGGTCGTTCAGCGTGAGGTACGCGACGTCGGTATTCAACAGCTTGCGTGCCCTCACGACGATCGCACGCAGTACCGAATCCAAGTCGCGTAGACCCGCCAAGTCGCTGGCGGTCTCGAACAGCGCGGCCAGTTCCGTCTCTCGGCGCCGCTGTTCACGCAGCGTCGCACGCACGCGCAAGGCAAGCGTCCGGGCTCGCTCCAACCGGGCGATCGCCTCGGGGCCGGCGCCGTCGTCATGTGCGCGGGCGAGCGGGGCGTCGTACTCGACGGCAGAGGCGTCCTGGACCAAGAGGCTGAGAAACGGCAGCTCGGCATCGGCCGCTGTCCCGCCCGAAGCTCCCGCGCCCGCTGCGGCGTTCGCGGTAGCCGTGCCGGTGAGGTCCCTCTTGGCGTTAACGTCCATTGCCGTCTTCCATTCACCCTCGCGCGACCCAGTGTGGTCGGGAGCTACTGCGCGGTCCAGGCCCCGTCGACGGCGAGCGACGCGCCGTTGATGAAGGAAGCACCGGGGGAGCACAGGTACACGGCCAGCTGCGCGACCTCGGCCGGCTCGATCAGCCGCTTCGTCGCCGACCTGGCCAGCAGCACCTCGCCGATGACCCGGTCCTCCGGTATGCCGTGCGCGGCCGCCTGTTCCGCGATCTGCCGTTCGACCAGCGGCGTGCGGACATAGCCGGGATTAATGCAGTTCGAGGTCACCCCGCGCGGCCCGCCCTCGACCGCCACCACCTTGGAGAAGCCTTCGAGCGCGTGCTTCGCCGTCACATAGCCCGCCTTGTACGCCGAGGCGCGCAACCCGTGCACCGAGGAGATGTTCACGACCCGGCCCCAGCCGCGCTCGTACATCCCCGGCAGCGCGCCGCGCACCAGCCGAAACGGCGCCTCGACCATCACGGCCAGCATCCGCCGGAAGGTTTCCGGCGGAAACTGCTCGACCGGCCGCACCACCTGGAAGCCGGCGTTGTTCACGATGATGTCCGCGTCGGCAGCCAGGACGGGCAGCGCGTCCAGCTCGGCCAGATCGACCCCCCGCCCCTCACCGCCGATCGCCGCCGCCACCTCGGCGGCCCCGGCCTCGTCCAAGTCCACCGCGCGCACCCGCGCTCCGGCCGCCGCGAACGCCACGGCGCACGCCCGCCCGATCCCGCTCGCGGCGCCGGTGACCAGCGCGGTGCGGCCGGTCAGGTCCACCTTGTCGGTCTCGGGCGCCAGATCCACCGTCGTCATGGTCCCGACCGTAGGGTCACGCCGCGGTCACGCGCATGTGGGCGCCCCACATACTCCGACCGGAACCTGTAGGGCGTCGCCGCACGCGGTAACGCAGAGTTCGACTTCGTACCGCGGATGGCGGCAGGCGACAGGATCAGAAATCAGGGGGTTGCGGTGACGTACTCGGAGTTCGGCTGCGCCGGGTGCTGCGCCGCCGCGTGGTGCCGGGCGAGCGTGGACACGGTGAGACTCGCCACCGCGGTGGCCGTTCCGCAGCACGCCGCAGTCCCGATCAGCTGCGTCGCGGTGTGATGCGCGAAACTGAGGATGATCGCGGCCTCGATCACGATCCCGCCGAAGACCAGCCAGCCGATCACGTGCGAACGCCGGGCGACCGCGTCCAGCAGCGCGAGCTGTACCAGTGCTTGCGTGGCTCCGGCCAGCGCGAACAGCCAGGCCGCCGAGGCGAGGTCGAAATGCGCGCCCGCGCCGCCGAGGTACTTGGCGCCGAAGGCGATGCGGATTATCGGACTGGCGGCGAAGAGCGTGCACGCGACGATGAACAGCCCGATTCCGACCGAAAGCACCACCGCGGTCGTGAGCGCCTTGCGCCGGGTCTCCGGGACGGCGAGCTTCGGATACGCCAGCACGCCGACGAACTGCGGACCGAAATAGCCTGCACGGGTGAACAGCGCGCCCGCCTGATAACGGCCGAGCACGTCCCCGTTGAAGTAGTGCGCGGCGAGCAGGCCGTCGAGCAGCGAGAGGACGAGTACCGCACCGAGACTCCACGATGCGGTGCCCAGCTCGTGTACGTATCCGAGGCCGCGGACCAAATGCGGCTTGCCGACAATGTCAGCCAGCCCGTAGTGCGCTGCCGCCGCCGTCGCGAACCAGGAGGCGGCCACGACGCCCATGATCAGGCCCGGTCGCGCGCCCGCCGCGCCCGCGACGACACCAGCCAGCAGCTTCGCCCCGTTGAAGCCAACGAACAGCACCGAGAAGGCGCGGAACCGCGAGCTGCCCTGCGCGACGCCCAGGTAGCAGAAGATCAACGCGTTCGGGACGAGGCTCAGCGCGGTCCACGCGACCTCGCCCGTGGACACCGCGGGCAGCAGCGCGGACACCGCCGGGGCCAGCGCCGCGAGCAGCACCGTCGTGCCCAGCCCGACCAGCAGCGACCAGCGCACCAGCGGCCCGGTCAGCGCGCGCAGCCCCGGGGTGTCGAGCGGCCCGGCGCTGGCGATCCGGCGCGCCGTGACCGCCTGGATCGCCGTCGCCGGGATCGAGGCCACCAGCGAGATCATCAGCAGCGAGCCGATCTGCCCGTAACCGGTCTGGTCGAGCAGGTGGGCCAGCGCGAAGCTGAAGCCGTAGGACAGCACGCTGCCGACCAGTGTGCCGACGGCGACCAGGAGGGCGTTGTCGGCGAGGTGGCGGCGGGCCATGGGCGGCGCCCCTTCCGGGAAAGCGGTCGCGGGAGGTTCGTGCCTGCCGGTCCCGCGAGTGTCGGCTCAGGACTGTATCCGCACCGCTGCGCCGGTACCAGCCGCCCGGCGCTTACCGCAGCGCAGTCGACGAGGAAGGCAGCGGCCGCTAACGCTTCTCGGTCACGAAGATCGCGGTGCCGGGGACCAGCCGCCCGCGCAGCTTCGACCAGCCGCCGCCCCACCGGTCGTCCATGTCCTCCGGATACTCCGGCTCGACGAGATCCAGCAGTACGAGGCCGGCGGCGGTCAGTTCACGCACCCGGTCGCCGAGCGTCCGATGGTGCTCCACGTACGTCGCGACGCCGTCCTCGTCCTGCTCCACGTAAGGGCGCCGATCGAAGTAGGAGTCGCGGATGCGTAGGCCGCCCTCACCGCCATCGTCCGGCAGACACCAGCGGAAGGGATGCGTTACCGCGAACACCCACCGGCCGCCCGGCCGCAGCACCCGCGCGACCTCACGCATCACGGAAGCCGAGTCCGCGACGAACGGCACGGCTCCGAACGCCGAACATGCGATATCAAACGACTCGTCCGCAAACGGGATGACCGTCGCGTCAGCCTGCACCAGGCGCAGCGGCGGCTCGCCAAGGCTCTCGTCGATACGCCTCGCGTGTTGCAGTTGGCGCCACGACAGGTCGAATGCCACGACGTCCGCACCCTGCTTCGCCAGCCAGCGAGAACACTGCGCCGCGCCGCAGCCGACCTCGAGCACCCGTTTGCCGGATACCGCGCCGAGCAGCCGTGCATCGTCCTCGTATAAACCCTCCGGTCCCCACAGGAACCGCGCGTCGCCGAGGAACGCGCCATGCTCGTCCTGATACCAGTCCGACGCGCCGTCCCACCACCGCCGATTAGCCCGAACGGTCTCCGAATCACCCGCCTGACGCCGAGTCACGAACTCGCGCCGGTCCTCGCTCGCCTCACCCATGCCGCCGCCCTTCCAAAAGCACAGCCCGACACGCTATCTTGCGGTGGTCCGCACAGCACGCTCATAACGTGTCACCCCGCCGTGTATCGGTTCGGTGTGATCGCACCAAGCTCGATTGACCATGGAAGCGTGCGGCCCGTATCCTGGCTGTTGCGCTGCGGACCCGTGTGGCTTCGGACCGAGGGGGCCGCACCGACTTTCGAACCGCTCAGTTCCCGAGTCAGGCTCCGCCGCGTGTGTCATCCGACCACATATCCGTATCCGGAGCCCTTTCCCCCATGACGAGCAGCACCGAGACCGTCCGAACCCCACAAGTCGCGATCAACGACATCGGTTCGGAGGAGGCCTTCCTCGCCGCGATCGACGAGACCATCAAGTACTTCAACGACGGCGACATCGTCGACGGCACCATCGTGAAGGTCGACCGGGACGAGGTCCTGCTCGACATCGGCTACAAGACCGAGGGCGTCATCCCGTCCCGCGAGCTGTCGATCAAGCACGACGTGGACCCGCACGAGGTCGTCTCGGTGGGCGACCACGTCGAGGCCCTGGTCCTCCAGAAGGAGGACAAGGAAGGCCGGCTGATCCTGTCCAAGAAGCGCGCTCAGTACGAGCGGGCCTGGGGCACGATCGAGAAGATCAAGGACGAGGACGGGATCGTCACCGGCACCGTCATCGAGGTGGTCAAGGGCGGCCTGATCATCGACATCGGCCTGCGCGGCTTCCTGCCCGCCTCGCTGGTGGAGATGCGCCGGGTGCGCGACTTGCAGCCCTACGTCGGCAAGGAGCTCGAGGCCAAGATCATCGAGCTGGACAAGAACCGCAACAACGTGGTCCTTTCCCGCCGCGCCTGGCTCGAGCAGACCCAGTCCGAGGTGCGCCAGACCTTCCTCACCACCCTGCTCAAGGGCCAGGTGCGCAACGGTGTGGTGTCCTCCATCGTCAACTTCGGCGCCTTCGTGGACCTGGGCGGCGTGGACGGCCTGGTGCACGTCTCCGAGCTGTCCTGGAAGCACATCGACCACCCCTCCGAGGTCGTCGAGGTCGGCCAGGAGGTCACGGTCGAGGTCCTGGACGTGGACATGGACCGCGAGCGGGTCTCGCTCTCGCTCAAGGCCACCCAGGAAGACCCGTGGCAGCAGTTCGCCCGCACCCACCAGATCGGGCAGGTCGTGCCCGGCAAGGTCACCAAGCTGGTGCCGTTCGGCGCGTTCGTCCGGGTGGACGAGGGCATCGAGGGCCTGGTGCACATCTCCGAGCTGGCCGAGCGGCACGTGGAGATCCCCGAGCAGGTCGTGCAGGTCGGCGACGAGATCTTCGTCAAGGTCATCGACATCGACCTGGACCGCCGCCGCATCTCGCTCTCGCTCAAGCAGGCGAACGAGGGTCTGACCGGCGACGCGAACGTCGACCAGTTCGACCCGACGCTGTACGGCATGACCGCCTCGTACGACGCCGAGGGCAACTACGTCTACCCCGAGGGCTTCGACCCGGAGACCGGCGAGTGGCTCGAGGGCTTCGACGCCCAGCGCGAGGAGTGGGAGCGCCAGTACGCCGAGGCGCAGGCCCGCTTCGAGCAGCACCAGCGGCAGATCTCCGAGGCCCGCAAGGCCGACGCGGAGGCCGCCGCGGCCGGCGGCGCCGCCGCTCCGGGCGAGGCCGCCCCGTCCAGCTACTCCTCCTCGGCCCCGGCCGAGAGCACCGGCGCGCTGGCCTCGGACGAGGCCCTGGCCGCGCTGCGCGAGAAGCTGGCCGGCGGCCAGAGCTGAACGGACGGCTCACCGCACCGCGGTAGCTGACTGAGCGTTGAATCGGGCGCTTGAGGGAATCCTGGCGATTCCCTCAAGCGCCCGTCGCCGTTCCGTGGGCGGTGCGCCGCTCGCGGCCCCTTCTGGCGGCTCGTCAGAACCGCGCTGACCACCGCTTCCCGGGATGCGTTCAGTAAGGTGAGGCCCCATGAGTGAGGCACGAACCGTCTTGGTCGGACTGACCGGCGGCATCGGTGCGGGTAAATCCACCGTTGCCCGACTGCTCGCCGACCGCGGCGCGTTGATCCTCGACGCGGACGTCGCCGCTCGCGAGGTAGTCGCTCCGGGCACCGAAGGCCTGGCAGCCATCGTCAAGGAGTTCGGCGATGCGGTACTTGCCCCGGACGGCGCCCTAGACCGCGCCGCTCTCGCCAACGTCGTATTCGCCGACCAGAGCCGGCGCGCGGTACTGAACGGCATCGTGCACCCGCGGGTACGCGCCTGGATGGCCGAACGGGTCATGGCCGCTCCCGAGGGTTCCGTCGTCGTTCAAGACATCCCGCTGCTGGTCGAATCCGGGCTGACCAGCCTGTTCGAACTCGTCATCGTCGTCGACGCGGCGGACGCGGTACGCATCGCCCGACTGGTCCGCGACCGCGGCATGACTGAGGCGGAAGCGTCCGCGCGTATCGCCGCGCAAGCCCCTCGTGAACGCCGCCTGGCCGCCGCTGACGTGGTTATCAACAACGACGGAACACCCGAGCAACTCGCCGATCAGGTGGCCGCGCTCTGGGACAGGATCGTGACATTACGCGGCACGCCCCGGCAGGTCTCGGATGACGTGCGGAAAGAGCCCGGCGGCGCCGGCTCGGCCCAGTCGGCCGAGTGGGGCCGACGGCCCCGATCCTGATAACCTCCGGTAGCCGTCTGTCCAGGCAGGACCGCGCGAACCGACGGACCGGGGCGCGGCGTCAGACCCGACGAGACTGTGTTTTCGCCCCGAGGTCCCCCGGCGGTGCTCCCGCCGTCGGCCGGACCGATCAATCTTGGGAGGGTGACGTGGTGACGATTCCCGCGCGGCAGCGCAGCCGGTCCGCGACCGCCTCCTCCGACGGCGCGGCCGAACCGGACGACGACGAGGGCGGCACGGTCCAGGTGACCGACCCCGGCGCCGGCTCCGCGTCCGCGGCGGACGACGGACCGGCCGAACCCGCACTGCTTCCGGTCCCGCTGGGCGTCCAGCACGCCGGCCCGGCGCCGGCCAGCGGCGTGAAGCTGGTGCGCGCGCTGGTGCGCGAGGCCAGGCCCAAGCAGTGGGTCAAGAACTTCCTGGTGCTCACCGCCCCGCTGGCGGCCGGCCGGATCAACGAATCCGCGGTGCTCAGCGCGAGCGGCATCGCGTTCGCCGCGTTCTGCCTCGCCGCCGCGGCCGTGTACTACGCCAACGACGCGCTCGACGTCGAGGCCGACCGGATGCACCCCAAGAAGCGGCACCGGCCGATCGCCGCGGGCCTCATCCCCATCCCGCTGGCCTGGGGCATGGTCGTCGTGCTCTCCGTCGCGGCGCTCGGCGTCGCGCTGGCCGCGAACCCGGCCACCGCCGCCGTCATCGCGGTCTATCTGGCCATGCACCTGTCCTACAGCGCCTGGTTCAAGCACATCCTGGTCCTGGACCTCGCGCTGGTCGCCGGCGGCTTCCTGCTGCGCGCGATGATCGGCGGCGTCGCGGCCGGCATCGGGCTGTCCCAGTGGTTCCTGCTGACCACGGCCTTCGGCTCGCTGTTCATGGTGGCCGGCAAGCGGCACTCCGAGATGATCCTCATGGGCGAGGCCGCCGCCACCACCCGCAAGTCCCTGGCCGCGTACTCCGAGTCATACCTGCGCTTCGTCTGGCAGATGGCCGCGGGCCTCACGATCCTCACCTACGCCCTGTGGGCCTTCAACCTGAGCCAGCACACCTCCGGGGTGAACTGGCACGAGATCTCGATCGTGCCCTGGTCCTTCCTCTTCCTGCGCTACGCCATGTTCGTCGACGCGGGCAGCGCCGGAGAACCCGAGGACGTCCTGCTCGGCGACCGGGTGATCATGGCCATCGCGGCGATCTGGCTCGCCTGCTTCGCATTGGGAGTGTTCTATGCCAGCTGAGCAGTGGTCCACCGGCGCCGGGCAGGGAGCGCTGCTCGCCCGGCCGGGCGCGGCAGACGCGGCCGCGGACTCCGAGGAAGGCCCGCGGCTGCTCAGTGGCTGGGGCCGCACCTCGCCCACGGTCGCCGAGGTCCTGCGCCCGCGCACGCGGGAAGAGGTCGCCGAGGCCGTCGCCACCGCCGGACCGCGCGGCGTCATCGCCCGCGGACTGGGCCGTTCCTACGGCGACCCCGCCCAGAACGCCGGCGGTCGCGTGCTCGACCTCACCGGCCTCAACCGCATCCTCTCGGTTGACCTAGAGACCGGGCTCGTTACCGCAGAGGGCGGCGTTTCGCTGCACGCCCTGATGCGCGCACTCGTGCCCTTCGGCTACTTCGTGCCGGTCACGCCCGGGACGCGGTACGTCACCGTCGGCGGCGCGATCGGCAGCGACATCCACGGCAAGAACCACCACGCCGACGGCTCCTTCGCGCAGCACGTCACCTCGCTCGACCTGCTACTCGCCGACGGCTCCGTCCGCACCGTGACCCCCGAGTCCGACCCGGAGCTTTTCTGGGCCACCGCCGGCGGCATGGGCCTGACCGGCATCGTGCTGTCCGCGACGATCCGCATGGTCCCGATCGAGACCTCGCGCCTCGCGGTCGACACCTTCAAGCTGCCGAACCTCGACGCGCTGATGGAGAAGCTGTCGGGCACCGACGCCGACTACCGCTACACCGTGGCCTGGATGGACTGCCTGGCCAAGGGGCCGAAGCTCGGCCGCGCGCTGCTGGACTGCGGCAACTTCGCCGCCCTGGACCAGCTCCCGGCCAAGCACCGCGGCGAACCGCTGGCGTTCTCCGCCAAGCCGATGGCCTCCACGCCCGACCTGTTCCCCTCCGGCCTGCTCAACCGCCGCACCATCGCGATCGCCAACGAGGTCTGGTACCGCAAGACCCCGTCCACGCACCACCACCTGGCCACCATCGGCGGGTTCTTCCACCCCCTCGACGGCATCCGCGACTGGAACCGGGTCTACGGCAAGGCAGGCTTCGTCCAATACCAGTTCGTCGTCCCGTTCAGCGCGGATGTGACGTTCCGTCGGATGGTCGAGCGGATCAGCCGCGTGCAGGCACCGTCGTTCGTCTCCGTGCTCAAGCGCTTCGGCAAGGGCTCGCCCGGCTACCTCTCCTTCCCCGCGGAGGGCTGGACGCTGGCGCTGGACTTCCCGACCGGCACGCCCGGCCTCGACCGGCTGCTCAACTGGCTCGACGAGCAGGTGCTGTCCGAGGGCGGCCGCGTTTACCTCGCCAAGGACGCACGCCTGGCGCCCGCTCATCTGCCCGCCATGTACGCGCGCCTCGACGACTTCCGCGAGGTACGTGCCAAGGTGGACCCGCACGGGGTGTTCGTCTCGGACCAGTCCCGCCGGCTCGCTCTCTAAGGAAGCTGACAGACCATGAAGGACGCGCTCGGTTCCGCCCAGTCCCTGCTGATCCTGGGCGGCACCTCGGACATCGCGCTGGCCACCGCCCGCCGGATGGCCGCGGGCAAGACCAAGCGGATCGTGCTGGCCGCCCGCCCCTCCGAGCGCCTCGACGCGGCGGCCGAGGACCTGCGCGCGTACGGCGCCGAGGTGGAGACCGTCGCCTTCGACGCGGCGCAGGTCGAGGAGCACGAGAAGACGCTCGGCGCGGTCTTCGCCGCCGGGGACGTGGACGTCGTGCTGCTCGCCTTCGGCGTGCTGGGCGATCAGGCCAGCGACGAGCAGGACCCGGTGGCCGCCGCGAAGGTCGCGCAGACCAACTACGTCGGCGCGATGTCCTCCGGCCTGGTGTGCGCCAACGCCCTCAAGAAGCAGGGCCACGGCTCGCTGGTGGTGCTCTCCTCGGTCGCCGGCGAGCGCGCCCGCAAGGCCAACTTCATCTACGGCTCGACCAAGGCGGGGCTCGACGCGTTCGCGCAGGGCCTCGGCGACTCGCTGCACGGCAGCGGCGTGCACGTCATGGTGGTACGCCCCGGCTTCGTCGAGACGAAGATGACCGCGGGCATGGAGAAGGCCCCGCTGTCCACCACCCCGGACGCGGTCGCCGACGCCATCATCTCCGGGCTGCGCCGCGGCGCCGAGATCGTCTGGGTCCCGGCCGCGCTGCGCTACGTCATGTCCGGACTGCGGCACCTGCCGCGCCCCGTCTTCCGCAAGGCCGCCCAGCGCTGAGCCCGGTCCTGCGGTTCGCCGCCGACCAGCACCGTCCCGGGTCCTCGCCCGTTGTCGGCGGGTCCGTCTACCGTTGTAGTCATGACTCGACCGTTGACCGACCTTGAGCGAAAAGTGGCGCCCTTCGAGGTCGTCAGCGAATACCAGCCCTCCGGGGACCAGCCGCAGGCGATCGCCGAGCTGGAGCGGCGGGTGCGCGCCGGCGAGAAGGACGTCGTGCTGCTCGGCGCGACCGGCACGGGTAAGTCCGCGACCACGGCCTGGCTGATCGAGCGGCTGCAACGCCCGACCCTGGTGATGGCGCCGAACAAGACGCTGGCCGCCCAGCTGGCCAACGAGTTCCGCGAGCTGCTGCCGAACAACGCCGTCGAGTACTTCGTCTCGTACTACGACTACTACCAGCCCGAGGCGTACATCGCGCAGACGGACACGTACATCGAGAAGGACTCCTCCGTCAACGAGGAGGTCGAGCGGCTGCGGCACTCGGCCACCAGCTCGCTGCTCACCCGGCGGGACGTGGTCGTGGTCGCCTCGGTGTCCTGCATCTACGGCCTGGGCACGCCGCAGGAGTACGTGGACCGGATGATCCGGCTCAAGGTCGGCGAGGAGTACGGGCTCGACCGGCTGCTGCGCAAGCTGGTCTCCATCCAGTACTCGCGCAACGACCTGGCCTTCACCCGAGGCACCTTCCGGGTGCGCGGGGACACGGTCGAGGTGTTCCCGGTCTACGAAGAGCACCCCGTGCGCATCGAGCTGTTCGGCGACGAGGTCGAGCGGCTGATGACCCTGCACCCGGTCACCGGCGAGGTGCTGACCGACGACGCGGAGCTCTACATCTTCCCGGCCACGCACTACGTGGCCGGCCCCGAGCGGATGGCCCGCGCGATCGAGGGCATCGAGGCCGAACTGGCCGACCGGCTGGCCGAGCTGGAGCGGCAGGGCAAGCTGCTCGAGGCGCAGCGGCTGCGCATGCGCACCACCTACGACCTGGAGATGATGCGCGAGGTCGGGTTCTGCAACGGCATCGAGAACTACTCCCGGCACATCGACGGCCGCGAGCCAGGCAGCGCCCCCAACACCCTGCTGGACTTCTTCCCCGAGGACTTCCTGCTGGTGATCGACGAGTCGCACCAGACGGTCCCGCAGATCGGCGCGATGTACGAGGGCGACGCCTCGCGCAAGCGGGTGCTGGTCGACCACGGGTTCCGCCTCCCCTCCGCCGTCGACAACCGTCCCCTGCGCTGGGAAGAGTTCGTCGAGCGCATCGGACAGACCGTCTACCTGTCCGCAACCCCGGGACCCTACGAGCTGTCCCAAGCCAGCGGCGTGGTCGAGCAGGTCATCCGGCCGACCGGCCTGATCGACCCCGAGGTCATCGTCAAGCCGACGCAGGGTCAGATCGACGACCTGGTACACGAGATCCGCACCCGGGCCGATCGGGACGAGCGGGTGCTGGTCACCACGCTGACCAAGAAGATGGCCGAGGACCTGACGGACTATCTGCTCGAGCTGGGCGTCAAGGTCCGCTATCTGCACTCGGACATCGACACGCTGCGCCGGGTCGAGCTGCTGCGCGAGCTGCGCCTCGGCGTCTTCGACGTGCTGATCGGCATCAACCTGCTGCGCGAGGGCCTGGACCTGCCGGAGGTCTCGCTGGTCGCGATCCTGGACGCGGACAAGGAGGGCTTCCTGCGCAGCGGCACCTCGCTGATCCAGACCATCGGCCGCGCCGCGCGAAACGTGTCCGGCCAGGTCCACATGTACGCCGACAAGATCACCCCCGGCATGGCCAAAGCCATCGACGAGACGAACCGGCGGCGAGCGAAGCAGATCGCGTACAACGAGGAACACGGCATCGACCCCACCCCGCTGCGCAAGCGCATCGCGGACATCACCGACTCGCTGGCCCGCGAGGACGCCGACACCAGGGAACTGCTCGGCGGCACGGCACGCCAGCGCGGTATGGGAAGAGGGGGCTCCGGCAAGGCGCCGGTCCCCGGCGTCGGGTCCAAGGGCGGGGTGTCGACGCTGGACTTCGTCGGAAAGCCGGCCGAGGAGCTGGAGGCGCTGATCGAGGACCTCAGCGCCCAGATGCACGCGGCGGCGGCCGAGCTGCGCTTCGAGCTGGCCGCGCGCTTCCGCGACGAGATCGGCGAACTGAAGAAGGAGCTGCGCGGCATGCGCGCCGCGGGAGTCTGACGCGGACTCAGGTGGGCGCCGGATCCCGACCCGGTCCGGCGCTGGTCCGACGAAGTGGATAGGCGGTGCCGGACAAGACCCTGGCGCGGCCCTAGTCGAAGAGGCGGCCGAGCAGCGCGCTCTGCCCGGCCGCCAGGACATGTGCCTTGCGCAGCGGAATCCAGAACAGCTCGAAGCGGATCGGCTCTCCCTTGCCGTCGCCCCGCTCCCAGCCGGTCCAGCGCTCGGGCAGTTCCGAGGCGTCCACCGACAACTGAAAGAAGAACCTGACGTACACGGCATCGGCGTAGGGCCGCGCGTCGTACTCGGCCACGCCGAGGAAGCGCTCGATGCGCAAGCCGCTCAGGCCGGTCTCCTCCTGCGCCTCGCGCAGCACGGCGGCTTCGGGCGGCTCACCCGGCCGCACGGAACCCGCCGGGACCTGAAGTCCGGACTCGAACGGCGTCGCGTCGTCGGCATGGGTGAACACGAGCAGTCGATCTTCGCGCACGATGTACGCCATGACCTTCAGCAGTCTGTCCATCGCGACAGGCTACGAAATACCAGCCCTGCGACGCGCCTGAGTTTCCCAACGCGCTTCGGCTGTTCGCGCGATTACCCGATCGGGAGCGTGAACCAGACGATCTTGCCTGACGCGGTGCGCCGATGGCCCCACCTGCCGGACAGCTCGTTGACCAGCAGGATGCCCCGGCCGCGTTCGGCCGTCGCGGACAGCTCCTGCAACTCGGGCGGATTGCGGGTCTGGTCGCAGACCTCGCACAGCAGCGCGTCCTCGTCCCGCTGCAGGCGCAGCCTGATCTCGCCGCCCGCGTGCTGGATCGCGTTCGTCACCAGCTCGCTGACCAGCAGCTCGACCGTCTCGGTGAAGGCGGTAAGCGACCAGGAGGCCAGGGTGTCGCGCACCAGGCGGCGGCAGTGCGCGACCTGCCTGGGCTCCCCGGGCAGCCGCCACGCGGCCGACCGGTCGGGCGGCAGCGGATGCACCCGGCTGATCAGCAGCGCGATGTCGTCCCGGTCCTTGGTCAGGTCCAGTTCCTTGACCACCTGGTCGCAGATCTCCTGCAGCGGCCGGCCCGGGTCGGCCAGATTCGCGCGCAGCAGGTTGAGCCCGGAGTCGATGTCACGGGCCTTGTTCTCCAGCAGCCCGTCCGTGCACAGCACGAACAGCGAGTCGTCCGGCAGCTCGATGTCGAGCGTGCCGAAGGTGCCCATCGCGCCGCCGAGGCCGAGCGGCAGGCCGGGGGCGACCTGGTGGAGCACCTCGGTCTTGCCGTCCGGGCGCACCACCAGCGGCGGCACATGCCCGGCCCGGGAGATCGAACACTGCTGCGTCGCCGGATCGTAGACCGCGTAGACACAGGTGGCGAACAGCGAGTCGTCGATGTCTGGCATCAGGTCGTCCAGGTGCGCCAGCACCTCGGCGGGCGGCAGGTCCACCGCCGCGAGGGTCCGGACCGCCGTGCGCAGCTGGCCCATCGCGCTGGCCGCCTGGATGCCGTGGCCCATCACATCGCCGACCACCAGCGCGACCCGGCCGCCGGACAGGGCGATCACGTCGAACCAGTCGCCGCCGACCACTGCCATGTCGCTGCCCGGAAGGTAGCGGTGCGCGATCTCAAGGCCGGCCGGGGCGGACAGCTTCGTCGGCAGCATCGCCTTCTGCATGCTGATCGCCGTGTGACGCAGTTGGTCGTGCAGCCGCGCGTTGTCCATCCAGATCGACGCGCGCGCCGCCACCCGCTCGATCGAGGCGATCTCCGCCGGGCAGAATCCGCCGCGTGCCGGATTGCGGGAGAACAGCATCACCCCGAGCACCCGGCCGCCGACGAGAAGCGGGGCGTAGACCGCGGGACGCCCGGCGAGCAGCTGGTCGACGTCCGAGCCGTCGGCGCTCGACGGGAGGGAGTGCATCGTGTCGATGATCACTTCATGCGACCGCATCGCCTTCACGCAGGGCGAATGCTCCGGCACCACGGTGACCCGTCCGACCGGCCAGGCCGTGCGCAGCCGCTCGGCCAGTGCGGCGTCCCAGGCGCTGAACGCGAGCCGGACCAGCCGGACCGGCCCGTCGCGCGGCTCGGCGGCCCCGGCGCCGCTCAGCACGCTCTCGCGCAGCAGGATCGAGGCGTGGTCGGCGAACCCGGGCACGACCAAGTCCACGACCTCTTGGGCGGTGATCGCCGGATCCAGCGTCGAGCCCACCCGCACCGCGAGTTCGTCGAGCGGATCCCAGCCCCCGCGACCCCGGCCGGCCCGCTCGCTCAAGGAACCGGGGATATCGTCCCGCTCGGCCGCCTCGTGCGCGAACCGGTCGCGGTGAAACGCGGCCTGCGTCCTGCGAGGGCCCGGGGATTCGCCTCCGGCGTCGCTCAGCGCGGTCTGACTGGCCGTCACCGGCGTCTCGATACCGGCTCGGTCCTCGATGGCAACGTTTCCCACGCCAGCCGCATCGCCTGGTGACTGCGCGGCCACGTCGTGGGACTGCTGGCCTTCGCCGCGTCCTCGCGCCGCGCTTCCGGCCCGTCGGCCGGACCCGGCCGCGTCGCGCTCCGTGGCCCTCGATCCGCCACGGCCACTCGGTCCGGCCCTGGTCGCGCCGACCTCGGGCGGCGTCGCGCGGTCGAGCCGCCCGGCTGCCAAAGCCGTCCGAACCGTGCTCTCCATGCCGTTCACGCCCACCTGCCTCCGCCCGGTCTTCGTCGCGCCGCCGGACGGGTTCGCCGACGTGCTCCGGGCCCGCGGCCGTGCTTGCCCGGTACAGTTCCCGGCCCGCGCATATCGCACAGTCCCGGGACGCCGCAGCCGCGATCCGATCCGGCGTCCTCCTGCGGTCCGCCGCCGCGCGTCCGCAGCCAAGAGTAGGCGGCCGGTTGCTCCGCGTACGCCGAATGGCCGATTTCTTCACCCGGGCGGATGAAGGGCCGCCCCTCGCGCACCTGTGCGAGAATGGATCTGCAAGGAGGGGAGTACTCCCTGACCTCAGCGGTGACGTCCGTCAACACGACCGGCGTCGCGGGCGTCGCAAGCGGCGGCCGCGGCCTCGATCCGGTGTCACCGGCCCCGCAGCGGCGGGGTGGAGGAGACCTCCGGTGACGACTGACGTCCAAGTCCGCCGGAGGTATGCGCAATGTCCGTTTCCCTGTGGGTCTGGGGAGCCACCCTGATCGGCCTGCTGGCCGTGCTCGCCCTGGACCTGTTCGTCATCGGCCGCAAACCACACGCCGTATCGCTGCGCGAGGCGGGGACCTGGGTCGCCCTGATGGCCGCGCTCGCGGTCAGCTTCGGGATCGGGCTGAGCCACCTGGCCGGACCGACCTACGGCGGCCAGTTCCTCGCCGGCTGGATCACCGAGTACAGCCTGTCGGTGGACAACCTCTTCGTCTTCGTGATCATCATGGCCCGCTTCAAGGTGCCGCGGGAGTTCCAGCACCGGGTGCTGCTGATCGGCGTCCTGGTCGCGCTGGGACTGCGCGGCGTCTTCATCGGACTCGGCTCAGCGATCGTCTCGACCTTCGACTGGGTGTTCTACGTCTTCGGCGCATTCCTCATCTACACCGCGGTCAAGCTGGCCGCCGGGCACGAGAGCGGCCCGGCGCAGGAAGGCGCCGCGAAGGGCGCCGCCGTGGGAACGTCCACTGACGCCGGAAAGCCCGCCGCGCCACGGGAAAGCCGCCTGGTGCGACTCGTGCGCCGCTTCTACCCGACGGTCGAGGACTACCACGGCACCGCGCTGACCACGCGCATCGCCGCAGACGGCCGCAAGAACGCCGCCGCCGCCACCCGCTCCCGCCGCGCGCTGACCCCGATGGCCCTGGTGATCCTCGCGATCGGCGCGACCGACGTGCTGTTCGCGCTCGACTCGATCCCCGCGGTCTTCGGATTGACTCAGCAGCCTTACATCGTGTTCACGGCCAACGCCTTCGCGCTGCTCGGCCTGCGGCAGCTGTACTTCCTGATCGGCGGCCTGCTCGACCGGCTGGTGTACCTGTCCACCGGCCTGTCCGTAGTGCTCGGCTTCATCGGCTTGAAGATGATCGTCGAGGCGCTGCACGGCTCCGGGATCGAGCACCTGGGCCCGATCGCGCTGCCGACCGTGTCCATCCCGTTCTCGCTCGGCGTCATCGTCTTCACCCTCGCCGTCACGACCGTGCTGAGCCTGACCGTCGGTCGCCGCCGGGCGCCCGAGGCCGCCTCCGCGACCGGCCCCGAGCGCTGACCGGCTCGCGGGTCGAGCGGGGTACGCTGCTATGATCCGCCGGTTGACGAGGCGGAAGCGCCAGGGGGCAGGGCGAAGGGACGGCTGAGCGTGAGCGGCACCGTGGTGGCGACGGACGACCAAGCTTCGCCCGGCGGCCCCGCGCCGGCCAACGCGTCCTGGCCGCGCTCCGCGGCGCGGCGGGCCCGCAGGTCCGCGACCCGCGCGTGGCCCGCGGTCGGTCTCTACCTCGCCATCCGGCTGGTCAGCACCGCGGTCTTCGCGATCCTTTCCGCAGGGCACGGATACGCTCAGCGCGGCCTGTTCGTGTTCGTCGACTCCGGCTGGTACCGGCTGATCGCCGAGCACGGTTACGACACGCACATCGCCAAGTTCGGCTCGCCGTTCCCCTTCTTCCCGCTGTATCCGGGGCTGATGCGGCTGGGCCACGACGTCACCGGTCTGAGCGTGGACGTCGTGGGCGTCATCATCACCTGGATCGCCGCCGCTGCCTGCGCCTGGGCGCTTTTCGAGATCGGCCGGCTGGTCCGCGACGCGCGTACCGGCGTGATCTTCGCCGCGCTCTGGGCGCTACTGCCCTCCGCGGTCATCGAGGGCGCCTCCTACGCCGACACCCTCGCCATCGGCCTGTCGGCCTGGGCGCTCTACGCGTTGCTGCGCCGCTGGTGGATCGCCGCCGGGATCCTCGCCTTCTTCGCCGGGCTGACCAGGCCGACCGCGAACGCGCTCGTCGCCACGGTGTGCCTAGCCGCGCTCATCGAGCTGATCAAGCGCCGCGGCCACCTGCGTGACGACGCCTCCGGCGGCGCCGCCTGGCGCCCCTGGTTCGCGCTGGTGGTCCCGCCGCTCGGCATGATCGCTTACCTCGCTTACGTCGCGCACCGCATGGGTAGCCTGACCGGCTATCTCAAGGCGCAGAAGCAGTGGGGCACCGGGTTCAGCAACGTGCAGTTCGTACTGCACCGCATCCACGAAGGCATGCTCGGCACCGCGCCCGGCTACCAGAACTATCCGACGCTGATCACCACGGCAGCGCTGCTCATCGTTCCCGTGCTGATCGTGCTGCTGATCCTGCAGCGCGTGCCGTGGCCGCTGATCTGCTACACGATCATCGTCGCGGCGATCGTCTACGCGTCGATCCACGTGTACACGGTCGTGCCGCGCGAATTCCTCGCGCTCTTCCCGCTGCTGCTGCCCATCGCCTCCGCACTGGCGAAGGTCCAGCGTCGGCCGGCGGTGTACCTCGCGCTCGCCGCGCTTGCGGTCGGTGCCGGCTGGTACGCGTGCTACATCCCGATCAACGCCGGCGGCTCGATTCCGTAACCGGCCCCGCAACCGGGCGGCTTTGCAGACTTCTTACCTAAGAGCACGATTCAGGCCCTTGCGTCGCCATCAGAGCTGAACCAAAGTTCACATTCGGTGGCCTTTCCGTCGCCACGCGCGATACCACGCGCATTCACCTGCTCCGCCGAAGCTCCGTTCTGCACCGCGCACTTTCCGCACCCATCAGGAGTTTGGCATGCCCACCCACTCCCGCCGCGCCGCCGCGGCCATGGGCGCCGTCACCGCACTGACCGCAGCGCTGGCCCTGCAGCCGGGCAGCGCTTCGGCCCTCGACGACGGCTCCCTCTCCCTCGCCGCAGCCACCTCGGTCGGCGTGCACAACACGTACGATCAGAGCGCTTACACGTACCTCGACCAGGCGCTCGACGCCGGATCAACCCTCATCGAGCTCGACGTCTGGGTGAACCCGTTCACGCACAAGTGGAACGTGAGCCACAGCAACCCGATCGGCAGCAGCAACAACTGCGTCCAGACCAGCACGCTGGCCGGCGCCTACACCGGCAACCGCAACCAGAACCTGGACAGCTGCCTCGACGACATCCGCGTCTGGCTGCAGGCGCACCCGACCGCCAACCCGATCATGATCAAGCTGGAGATGAAGGCCGGCTTCGACCAGACGATCGGCATGGGTCCCGCCGCCATGGACTCCTACATCAAGGCACACCTCGGCGACCTGGTCTACCGGCCGGTGGACCTGCTCACCAAGCCCGACGGCAGCCTGTACCCCGACCTGGACACCGCGGCGAAGGCGGGCAACTGGCCGAGCCGCTCCGCGTTGCAGGGCAAGGCGATCATCGAGGCGATCCCCGGCACCTTCGAGCAGAGCAACCCCTTCGACCACCTGTGGACCGACGTCGAGTACGCGGACTACCTCGAAGGCCTCGCGGCGTCCGGCACCATCTCCAACGCGGAGATCTTCCCGAGCGTCCTCGGGGCGCAGAGCGGCGACCCGCGCACCCGCTACTCGGACACCACGATCCGCCCCTGGTTCGTGGTCTTCGACGGTGACGCGAACACGTACGTCAGCGACGGCAACACCGAGTGGTACAACGCGAACCACTACCTCGTCGTCGCGACCGACGCCTACGACGTCGCCCCGGCGCTCTCCAGCACCGACCCCGCGCTCGCCGACGCGCAGGCCCGCGTGGCGCTGCTCGCCTCGGACAGCGTCTCGTTCGTGTCCACCGACTGGACCACGGCTCCCGCCGACAGCGTCCTGCCCGACGTTCTTCCGCGAGGCTGACCGCGATGACGACCTCTGCCCGCCGCGTCCTCGCGCGGCCCCGCAAGGTCGCCGTCACGGCTCTCGCCACCGCGCTCGCCACCGCCCTCACTTCGGTGGGCGGGGCGGGCGCGGCCGCGCGTGCGGCGACCACGGCGGCCCTAACCTCAGCGAACCTGGTCAGTGACCCGGCCGCGCTGGTGAACCCGTTCATCGGCACGACCGGCGACGGCCACGACTTCCCGGGCGCGGACGTGCCCTACGGCATGCTCCAGTGGAGCCCGGACACCTCCTCCCGGCCCAAGGGAGGCGGATACGACTACGGCGATTCCAGCATCACCGGCTTCAGCCTGACGCACATATCAGGACCCGGATGCGACGCCGCCGGAGACGTCCCGATCCTGCCCACCGTCGGCGCCATCGACAGCTCTCCGGGCTCTGATTCCCAGTCCTTCTCGCACTCCGACGAGAGCGCCAGCCCCGGCTATTACGGTGTGACGCTCGGCAACGGCGTGAAAACCGAACTGACCACCACGGCGCGCGCCGGCCTCGGCCGGTTCACTTTCCCCGCCGCGACGCAGGCGAACCTGATCCTGAAGGTCGCCGACAGCCAGACCCCGTCGAGCGCCACCAGTGTCAGCGTCCTGAGCAGCACCGAGCTCGTCGGATCCGTGACCAGCGACGGATTCTGCGAGGCGACGAACCCGTTCACGCTGTACTTCGCGATCAGCTTCGACCACGCGATCACCGGCAGCGGAGCGTACGGCTCCAGCTCGACCGGCCCGGCCGGTGAATACGTCACCTTCGATACGACCTCGAACCAGGCCGTGCTCGCGCGCGTCGGGGTCTCCTACACCTCGATCAGCGAGGCGCAGGCCAACCGGGACGCCGAAATCCCCGCCTCGACCAGCTTCGCCACGGTGCAGGCGACCGCACACGCGGCGTGGGACACGCAGCTGGGCAAGATCGAGATCGCCGGCGGAGCCTCGGACCAGCAGACCGTGTTCTACAGCGCGCTCTACCACGCGTCGCTGCACCCGAACATCTTCAGCGACGCGGACGGCTCGTACCTGGGCTTCGACCAAGCCGTGCACACGGTCGCGGCCGGCCACGCGCAGTACGCGAACTACTCCGGCTGGGACATCTACCGCGACCAGGCCCAACTCACGGCCCTGATCAACCCGGCCGTCGCGAGCGACATGGCGCAGTCCATGGTCAACGACTACAAGCAGGGCGGCACCCTGCCCAAGTGGGCCATGAACAACGGCGAGACCTACATCATGGTCGGCGACCCCGGCGCGATCGTGCTCGCCGACTACTACGCCTTCGGCGCCAGGAACTTCGACACGGCCGGCGCGCTCTCGGCGATGGTGAACCAGGCCACGACGACGAACAACGACCGGCCCGGCGTCGGCTACCTCGACACCTTCGGCTACCTGCCGACCGACAGCATCTACGGCTGCTGCCACGAATACGCCACCGTCTCCACACAGCTGGAGTACGACTCGGCGGACTTCGCGCTCTCCGCGTTCGCCGGAGCGCTGGGCGACACCGCCGATCAGACCAAGTTCCAGAACCGCGCCCAGAACTGGCGCAACATCTACAACCCCTCCAGCGGCTACATCCAGCCCCGGCACTCCAACGGACGCTGGATGGACGGCTTCGTGGCCGACCCGATCACCGGCGGCACCAACACCAACGACTTCGCCGAGGGCGACTCGCTCATCTACACCGGCATGATCCCGTTCAACGTGGCCGGGCTCGCCTCGGCCGAAGGCGGGAACTCGGCGCTGGCCGGCTACCTCGACCACGTCCTGTCCGGCTACTCGGGACTGCTCAGCCTGGCCGGCTTCCAAGCCAACATGGGCAACGAGCCGAGCTTCGAGCTGCCGTGGGAGTACGACTACGTCGCGCAGGCCTACAAGACGCAGCGCGACGTGCGCCAGATCCAGGACCAGCTCTGGACGAACGCCGCCGGCGGCCTCGCCGGGAACGACGACCTCGGCGCGATGAGCGCCTGGTACGTCTGGTCCGCGCTCGGCATGTACCCGGAGACCCCGGGAACCGCGGACCTCGCGCTCGGCAGCCCGCTGTTCACGCAGGCGATCGTGAACCCGGGAGCGGCGAACCAGATCACGATCAACGCGCCTGCCGCGGCCGACGGATCGCCCTACGTGCAGAGCCTGACCTACAACGGCGCCACTTGGAACAACGCGTATCTGCCCAAGTCCGCGGTCGCC
>NZ_DASRBQ010000005.1:0-6735 GCF_035653575.1 Actinocrinis sp. | reverse complement strand
TACTCCAACCTCAACCACAACACCGGCTACACGCAGCACAGCTTCAGCCTCGCGTCGTACGCCGGACAGACCGTCACCCTCAAGTTCACCGGCGCCGAGGACTTCGAATATCAGACCTCATTCGTCATCGACGACACCGCGGTCAACGTGAGCTGACCGATTCCGGCTGTAGCGCGTCAGCGAGCCCGTCAGGCCGCTGACGCGCTACCCCCTCACACCTCAGGCCGGGTGCTGCGCGTCGCGTCGCTTCGGTACTCGGTGTACGTGTACGGATTGTCGAGCACCTTCGACTCGGGAATGTCAGGGTTCATCCCCCGGAACCACGCCTCGTCGCCCAGCGCGGACCGCAGGTACTCGGCCGTCGCCTCCGACTCGCGCCGCGCGGCCGCCAGGTCGATGCCCACCAGCCGGTGCTCGTGCTTGACCACGCGGCCGTCCACGAGGACTGTGTGCACGTCCCCGCGCTGCGCCTGGAACGCCACGTGGCCATAAGGGTTCAGCAGCGGGAAGGAAACCGGCGACTGGTCGTTCTTGATCAACACCACGTCCGCCTTCTTGCCCACCTCCAGGCTGCCGAGATCGTGGTCCCGGCCCAGCGTGTGCGCGCCGCCGCGGGTGGCCCACTCGACGACATGCTCTGCGCGCAGGCTGCAATGCGTGACCGTCTCGCCCTTCAGGTGCGCCTCGAAATGCTCCCGGGCGCGGTCCGCGCCGAGCGTCGTCCGCATCGCCGAGAACAGGTCGCCGCTCCACCACACGCTGGTGTCCATCGAGAGCGAGACGGGGATGTCGTGCGCGCGGATCGCCCAGGTGGGCGGGTATCCCTGACCCGCGCTCTGCTCGCTCTCCGTGGCCACCGAGATGGAGCCGCCGGTCGCCGCGATGCGCTGGTACGAATCAGCGGACAGCGATGCCGCGTGCACGTACGTGGTCTGCGGCGTCATGAATCCGCCCTCGTACATGAGCCGGATGCTCTCGTCGCTGGTCGCGCCCCAGACTCCGGCGTGCGTCGTCACGCCGACGCCGAGTTCCCGCGCCGCCTCGAAGGCCGGCGCTTCCGGGAACGCCGGGTCGCCGGTCACGTCGAAGGCCAGCTGGAAGCCGAGCATGTCGTCACCGGTGATCCGGCGGCGCACGAAGTCGCGGAACTCGGGCGCGGTGGACCACTGCGCCGGCGGCTGCTGGATGTTGCCGTAGGCGAGCACGTACCGGCCCGGCACCGACTGCAGCGCGTCGACCGCGGCCTCCGCGTGGTCCACCGTGCGCAGGCCGTGCGACCAGTCCAGGACCGTCGTCACTCCCGCGTCGAGCGCCTCGATCGCGGCCAGCAGGTTGCCCGCGTGAATGTCCTCTGGGCGGAACAGCTTCCCGGATTCCAGGTAGTACCAGACGAAGTACTGGGTCAGCGTCCAGTCGGCGCCGTAGCCGCGCATCGCGGTCTGCCACATGTGCCGGTGTGTGTCGATCATCCCCGGCATCACGATGCCGCCGCTCGCGTCGATGACGATGGCGCCCTGCGGTGCGTCAAGGTGCTGACCCACGGCCTCGATCCGGTGGCCGACCGTCAGCACGTCGGTGTCGGCGAGCACCTGCCGCCGGGCGTCCATCGGGAGCACCGTGCCGCCGCGCAGCAGCACCGGGCGCCCCGGGGTGAAGTCGAGCGCTGATCCGTCCGTGGCGGCTGTCTCACTCACGGCGACTCCTTCGGACCGATGTCCGCCCAGCGGGCGGCGAGATTGCCGTTACTCTCCGGCCCGCTCGCCGCCGTGTCAACCCCGACAGCGGTCGCGACCAGCCAACTCGCCGTGATCGCGGCGTCCGCATGCCGACCCTTGGAGCCGGTCGGCCGCTGTGCTCTACTTGTGGCGTGCCCGAACTCTGTCCGTCCAGCGGACAGCCATACGCCGAGGAGACTTGATGGCCCGTGACGGCGCAGGACCGGACTTCATCGAGGCGCTGGCCCGCGGCCTCGACGTGATCACCGCCTTCGAGCCCGGCCGTACGGTGATGACCCTCAGCGAGGTCGCCGCGGCCACCGGGCTGGCCCGGCCGACCGCGCGCCGGATCCTGCTCACTCTGCAGGAACTCGGCTACGTGCGCGCCCGCGGATCGGGGTTCGCGCTCACCCCTCGGGTACTCGACCTCGGCACCGCTTACGTGCGATCGATGGATCTGTGGGAAGTGGCCAGGCCGCACATGGAGATCCTGTCCGCGCGCACCGGCGAATCCTGTTCCATCGCTCAGCTCGACGGCTCGGACATCGTGTACGTCGCGCGGGTCGCGGTCCCGAAGATCGTCTCGCTCGCGGTGCAGATCGGGACCCGGTTTCCCGCGCTCCAGACCTCCCTCGGCAAGGTGCTGCTCGCCGCCCTGCCTGACGCCGAAGTCGAGTCCGTGCTCGCCGAGCCGAGCCGCTCCGGTCTCACCCCGATCTGGCAGCCCGACCTCGCCGAGCGCCGGTCCGAACTGCGCCAGGTCAGAGCGCGCGGATGGGCGCTGACGGACGAACAGCTCACGCGCGGCATCCGCTCTGCAGCCGCGCCGCTGCGCAACGGCTCCGGCGAGGTCATCGCGGCGCTGAACGTGAACACGCACGCCGCAGAGACGCCCTTGGAGCGCCTCGTCGATCATCACCTGCCGCTGCTTCTGCACGCAGCCGGCGAGATCAGCGCCGACTTCGCCCGGCTGGAGGCGGTACCGCACATCACGCGGGCGGCGGCCACCGCGCGGGCGTGATTGGGCACTGCACCAGCGCTACCTGACATCGCGCAGGTGTGACCGGCCGCCCTCCGCGAACTGGCCCTTGACGCCGCGCCCGATCATGCGAGAATCGCTGAACGGACGACTGTCCGTAGATCGGACAAGGAGGAGAGTTGGCGATCGAACGGGGCAGCCAGGCGGGTCCGGTGGCGGGTCCGCTCTCGGGCCTGCTGGTCGCCGACTTCTCCCGCATCCTGGCCGGCCCATACGCCACGATGCTGCTGGCGGACCTCGGCGCCGACGTGATCAAGGTCGAAGGGCCGAAGGGCGACGACACCCGCTCCTGGATGCCGCCGGTCCGCGCCGGCGTGTCGACCTACTACCTCGGCATCAACCGCGGCAAGCGCTCGATCGCGCTCGACCTGCGCGACGAGACAGACGTCGAACTCGCCCGCGAGCTGGCCCGCCGCGCCGACGTGTTCATCGAGAACTTCAAGCCCGGCGGCCTGGCCAAATACGGGCTCGACTACGAGTCGGTCCGCGCCGGCAACCCCGGCCTCATCTACGCGTCAATCAGCGGCTTCGGCACCGGACCCGGTCGCGACGTGCCCGGTTACGACCTGATGGTCCAGGCAGTCTCCGGTCTGATGAGCCTGACCGGAGACCCGGACGGGCCGCCGTATCGCGCCGGGATCTCGGTGTTCGATGTCATGGCCGGCAACCACGCCGTGATCGGCATCCTCGCCGCGCTGCGGCATCGCGACGCCACCGGACGCGGCCAGCAGGTCGAGATCAACCTGCTGTCCTCGGCGCTCTCCGGCCTGGTCAACCACAGCTCGGCCTACGCGGCCGGGGGAGTGGTGCCCTTCCGCATGGGCAACGCACACCCGAGCGTGTTCCCTTACGAGCCGCTGCCGACCGCCGATGACGATCTGATCGTCGCCGCGGCCAACGACGGCCAGTTCCGCAAGCTGTGCGAGGTGCTTGGCGTCCCCGAACTCGCCGACGACCCGCGCTTCGCCCGCAACGCCGACCGCACCGAGCGCCGCGAGGAACTGCGGCCGCTGCTGGTCGAGCAGCTGAGCAAGCGCGGCGCGAACGAGTGGTTCGACCTGCTGGTCGAGGCCGGGGTGCCGAGCGGGCCGATCAACACCATCAAGGGCGGCTTCGCGATGGCCGAGCGCTTCGGCCTCGATCCGATCGTCGAGGTCGGTGAGGGCGGGCGCGCGATGCCGACCACCCGCAACCCCATCAGGCTCTCCGAGACCCCGCCGGCTTACCGGCTTCCGCCGCCGGATCTCGACGAACACGGCGCCGAGCTGCGCGCCTGGCTCAGCGTCCCGGTGGACGACGATGTCTGACACGCCGGAGACCCAGGACGCCCAAGTCCCGCCCAGCGAGCGCCCGACCGCGCCCGACCCCGCCGCCGCCAATCCGACTGCGCAAGACCCGACTGCGCAAGATCCGGAAGCGCAATCTCCGACGGCGCAGTCCCCAACCGTGCCATCCCCGGCAGCCGACCACTCGCCAGCCCAATACCCGACGGCGCTGGGTGCCTCCTCCCTCGACCGCATCACCCTGCTCGGCCGCGACCTGGCCCGCGACGTGATGGGCGAGGTCGGCTTCGGTGAACTCGCTTTCTGGCTCGCCGCCCAGCGCCGTCCGACCCGCGGCGAGACCCGCGTCTTCGAGGCCGTACTCGCCGCCCTGGCCGACCACGGCTTCACCCCGACCGCGATCGTCACCCGGCTGACCTACCTCTCCGCCCCCGACTCGATCCAAGGCGCGCTCGCCGCCGGACTGCTCGGCGGCGGCTCGCGCTTCCTCGGCGTGACAGAGGACTGCGGCAAGTTCCTGCACGAGGTCGTCGCGGCCCACTCCGGCGCGCTGCCGACCGACGACGACGGCTGGGACGCGCTGGCTCTCAGTACCCTGCGAGACACCCGCGCCGCCGGCCTGCGCGTCCCCGGCCTCGGTCACCACGTGCACAAGCAGGGCGATCCGCGCACCCCGCGGCTCTTCCAAATCGCCACCGAGGAAGGGCTCTACGGTCCCCACCTCTCGCTCTTCGCCGCGATCGGCCGAGTGCACCCGACCGTGCTACGCAGAACCCTGCCGCTCAACGGCGCCGGGGTCTGCGGCGCCGCCCTCGCCGACCTCGGCCTGCCGCTGGAGCTGCTGCGCGGCTTCGCCCTGCTCGCCCGCACCGCCGGACTGATCGGCCAGCTGGCCGAGGAGCTGCGCCGACCCGTCGCGAACCAGATCTTCCTCTCCGTGGACCTGAACAACCGGCCGGTCCCGCCGGAGCCCTACCAGCCCGCCGCCAACGGAGGTCCGCATGGCTGAACTCGTCGCGGTCATCGCGTCCACGCACCACCCGTTCTACTACCGCGCCAGCACCGCCGTCGGCGCGGACCGCCCGGCCTTCGCCGACGAGTGGGTACGCAAGGTCGAGGCGTTCCGGGAAACCCTGACCAAGGCGCGCCCCGACGTGCTCGTGATGGTCGGATCGGACCATTTCCACCAGCTGTGGCTCGACAACATGCCGCAGTTCCTCGTCGGCAAGGCCCCGTTCTACGACGCGAACTTCTACAACGAGGAACGCGAATTCGGCCTGCCCCGCATGCTGCTCACCGGCCAGGAAGACCTCTCCGCCCACCTGCTGCGCGAAGGCCTCGACGCCGGTTTCGACCTGGCCTTCTCCAATGAGCTGCGGATCGACCACTCGATCACCTGCCCGATCATCACCTTGCGGCCGCAGGCGGATCTGCCGATCGTGCCCATCTACACCAACATCTTCGCCCCGCCGCTGCCGCGCCCGAAGCGCTTCGTGCAGCTCGGTCGCACCATCCGCGAGCTGGTCGAGTCCTGGCCCTCCGATCAGCGCGTCGCGGTCATCGGCACCGGGCACCTCTCCCTCGAACTCGGCGGCCCGCGCCAGTTCGGACCCACCGGCCCCGACCCCGAGTTCGACCGCAAGGCCGTGGACTGGATCGCCTCCGGCGACATCGAGGGCTGCCTCGCCGAGGTCACCCTGGACAGCCTGCACCTGCCCGGCAACGCCACCCACGGCTTCATGGACTTCATGCTGATGATGGGCGTCGCCGGCGAGGGCGCGAAGGCCGACTACGTGGACACCTACGACCTGTTCCACACCATGGAGGCCTACTTCACCTGGTACCCGAACGCGAACGGAGCCCGGCCGTGAGCAAGTACCTGCTGAACAAGTTCCTGTTCACCGTCGACCGCGACGCCGAGCTGGTCGAGCGTTACCGGGAGGACCCGCGCGGCACGGTCACGGCGTGGGAGGCCGAGTACGCCAACCGCATCCTCGGCTGCCACTCCTGTGAGTCCTCGACCTGGCTGCGCTTCGACGACACCGAGCGCGAGGCCCTGGCGACACACGACTACCCGAAGCTGTTCGAGCTCGGTGCGCATCCCTTCCTCACGCTCACCCTCTTCATCGCCATGTTCGAGCGAGACTACGAACCGCTCGGCTTCCAGCTGGAGTACGCGCGCCGACTGGCCCACATGAGCCTGCCCTATCCGGACATCGCGACCTGAGGCCGCGGCCCGGTCGCCGCGACTCACGCCAGCCGGGCGCCGATCTTGTCACAATGGCGACGTGCGACAACTCTCACCCGCCGAGGTGACCAAGCGACGCGGCGTCCGGCGGATGAAGGCGGTCGCCAGCGGGTTCCTGCTGGCCGCCGTCGGCCTGTACGTGCTGGCCCGCTGGCAGGAAGGGCACGGCGCGACCTGGGCCCAGTACCTAGGCGCGGCCGCGCAGGCGGCGATGGTCGGCGCGCTGGCGGACTGGTTCGCGGTCACCGCGCTGTTCCGCCACCCGCTCGGCCTGCCCATCCCGCACACGGCGATCATCCCGAACCGCAAGGAGGCGCTCGGCCGCAGCCTGGGCGACTTCGTCGGCGAGAACTTCCTCTCCGCGCAGGTCATCCGCGCCCGGCTGCGCGCCATCGGCCTGTCCGCCCGGCTTGGCGGCTGGCTGGCCGACGACAAGCACGCCGAGCGGGT
>NZ_DASRBQ010000004.1:0-10794 GCF_035653575.1 Actinocrinis sp. | reverse complement strand
GCTGTGGCCCGCCGGAATCCGGCGGGCCACAGCGCTTTGCGGGGTTACAGCGTGGTGGGTGGTGGTGCGGCGCTTAGGACGCCCTGACCCTTCCTCGCTCGCTGCTCAGCTGCGTCAGCTGCCTTAGACGGTGGTGACGACCTGCTCGTAGTCGAGGCGCGGGTTGCGCGGGAACCAGGCGTTCTCGCCGGGCTTGCCGATGTTGACCACGACGAGGGTCTTGTAGCCGGAGTCGGCGAAGAACTCGCGGTCGATGCCCTCGGCGTCGAAGCCGGTCATCGGGCCGGCGGCGAGGCCGGCCGCGCGCACGCCGAGGATGAAGTAGCCGACCTGGAGCAGCGCGTTGAGCTTGGCCGTGTCGAAGCGGTGCGGCTGGTCCTTGAACAGCGCCTGCGCGCCCTCGAAGTGCGGGAAGACGGTCGGCAGGTGCTCGTGGAACTCGGGGTCGTAGGCGAGGATCGCGGTCAGCGGCGCGCTGGCGGTCTTGGCCTTGTTGCCCTCGCTCAGGTGCCCGACCAGGCGCTCGCGGGCCTCGGGGGTGCGTACCAGCACGACACGCAGCGGCTGGATGTTCATCGAGGTCGGCGCGAACTTGATCAGGTCGTAGATCGCGGCGATCTGCTCCTCGCTCACCGGCTCGTCGGTGAACGTGTTCGCGGTGCGGGCGGAGCGGAACAGCAGGTCCTGGGCGTTCTTGTCGAGTTCGAGAACCTGGTGCAGCTCGGTCATGGTTTCAACTCCTGTTGCTCGTGCCGGGGGTCGGGTGGGCGCCTCACCCGCTGCAACTCAGTTGAATAATAAACTATTCCGGAGCCTCGTAGTTGAACTCGGGATAGTTGAATTCGGCCCGACCGTGTCCGACCTACCCCAGCATGCCCGATCCGCCCCGGGCCAGCGCGCGCGAGGCGCCGGCCACGATCGCGATGCCGAACGCCCAGCCGAGGTATGGCAGGACGAAGGCCACGACCGCCGCGAAGCCGTGCGACTGGAACGAGTCGGCCTGGCCGAAGTGGACGATCGGCACGAACAAATCCGCAGCGTAGAGAGCCGGGTAGTAGACGACGTGGTCATCCGCGCGGATCTGGGTCGGCCGGTTGACCGCGAAGAAACCGACCGCCGCCAACTGTATCAGAATACTGAAAAACACGGCACGCATCGGCCGGTATCCGTAACCGACCAACGTGCCGAACATCACGCCGACGAACCGGTCCCAGCGCCGGCCGTCGATCCGGCGGACCCGCTCCTTCTCGATCAGGATCGTGCGTGCGTCCTCCTCGTGGCCGAGCGCGCGGTAATACGCAGCCATGAACTCGTACGGCTGTGCGCGGTAACCGGCGCGCTGGCGGCGCAGCAGCGCGAGACGATCCTTACCGGGCAGGTATGGGTCGAACGCGCTGTACGTAAGACCATCGAGCAGTACCTCATCCGGCCAGTTCTCCGGCCCGCCGTCGTTAATCGTCGCCACATTGGCGTGGTAGAGCGTCAGCGGGCCTGAGTCCTTCGCCATCCCGACCAGGTCCAGATGCCCGCCGACTCGAGCGCCGATGAGGCGCACCTCGCCCTTCGCGTGGAAGCCGTGGGTGAGGTAGAACCCGCGCGCGACCTGTATGCCGCCACAGTAGAGAGCGGGGTTGTCCCTGATGCTGGCAAGGTGCGCGTCGCGGAACGAGAGCACGCCGCCGAAGCTGGCGCCGATGAAGGAAACCTGTCCCTCGGTGCGGAAGCCTTTGTCGAACAAGCCGTCGCCCGCGGCTGTGAAGTTCTCGCCCTCGATCGCGACGCCCCACGTGTCACCGATATCGGTGAACTGCGCGCCGGAGAACAAAACCATGCCGCTGACGCACGCGCCGAGCAGTCGCATCTGGCCGCTGACGCGCGCGTACCCGACCAGGAGGCTGCGGCCGATCATCGCACCGCCGAGATTGACCGCCACCGCGCCGGGGTGGTGCAGCTTGCCGCGGATTAGGTCCACGACGGCGCCTACTCGGGCGCCGATGAGGCAGATCGGACCGTCACAATGCAGCGCACGCGCGGCGAGGTCCGTGTCGATCGTGATCTCGTCCAGGTGTAGCGCGAAATCCGGATCGCCGAAGATCCGCGCGTCGTTCAGCTTCAACGAGCCGCGCACGTGCGCGCCCTCGGCCATGATCCGGCCGGTGTGCGAGCCGGTCAGGTCGATCGACTTGGTCACCGCCTCGTCGAAGCGCAGGGTGTCCTCGATCCGGCAGTGCCGCAGGGTGAGCGGCACGTCGATCTGGCCGTGCCGCAGATCGATCTGCCCGACGACGCGCGCGCCGACGATTCGGACGCCCGCAGTACGCCCCGGCACCGGCTTGCAGGCACCGAGGGCCAGAGCCGCGATCACGGCCGCTCGGATCGTACGATCGTCGCCCCACTCGTCCGACTGCGCTGGATCGTCGAGCTCTGGGTTGCCGGACAGGTACTCGACCGTGGCCCCGTAGGGGAATGCCTCCCACAGGCGGCGCTCGGCCCGTGTGAGTTGCGGCAGCCAGCCCGGTATCTCCCCGTCGGCTGACTCGTTCTCGGCGTACGGCCCGCTCGATGCGGCTGTGCTCGCTGTGCTCGCCCCCGGCTCAATCGTCACGCGGGATATCGTGGCGTATCCGGGGCCGCGCTGTCCGCTGGTCGCGGGAGAGTGAGTCCGGGTATTGCGACGCCACGGGCGTCCGGCCAGCTCGGCGCCCGCCGCCACTCGCCCGGGCGAAACCGGATTTCGCTGCGCGCGGTCCGCCGTGTATGGTTTTCCTCGCTCGCCCCAATAGCTCAGTCGGCAGAGCGTCTCCATGGTAAGGAGAAGGTCTACGGTTCGATTCCGTATTGGGGCTCTGTGATCGGCGGCCCGCCCGTGACGTCTTGAACGAGCGTCGCCCGGCGGGCCTTAGTCGATCATGGCGGTGTAGCTCAGTTGGCAGAGCAAGCGGCTCATAATCGCTTTGTCACCGGTTCAAGTCCGGTCACCGCTACCAACACCCGAAGCATGACGCGGGCGTCCGGGGCACCCTGTTCGATCGGGTAGCCTTGTGTAGTCCGCTTATCTGTCTGTCCGTCCGCAAACAGGAGTAGCTCCCGTGGCCGCTACCGACGTCCGCCCGAAGATCACGCTGGCCTGCGTGGAGTGCAAGGAGCGGAACTACATCACCAAGAAGAACCGGCGCAACGACCCGGACCGCCTGGAGCTGAAGAAGTTCTGCCCGCGGGACGGCAAGCACACCATCCACCGCGAGACCCGGTAGTCCGCGCCGCGCGAACCTCGGAAGCCGCCCGCCCTGTGCCGCGATCACCCAGCCGTGATCGAGCCGCGCAGCGCGGAGCGGCTTCTCGTGCGTCTTGACCGAGAGCGATCAGCACAGTCACAGACAGCCCAAAAGACGCGGCGCGCGCCCGAGGCCGCGCAAGCGTGACGAGCAGAGGGGTGACGGGCCGGGCCATGCCGCTGGATCAGTCGTTCGTCGGGCGGACCTATCCGCCCACCGCTCCCTACGAGGTGGGGCGGGAGAAGATCCGGGAGTTCGCCACCGCGGTGCGCGACCTGAACCCGGCCTACCTGGACCCCGAGGCCGCCAAGGCGCTCGGCCACCCCGACGTGATCGCCCCGCCGACCTTCCCGGTCATCATCGCGATCCCGGCGGCCTACCAGGCGGTCGAGGATCCCGAGTTCGGCCTCGGCAAGTCCTGGGTGGTGCACGGCGACCAGCGGTTCGTCTACCAGCGGCCGATGCGCGCGGGGGACCGGATCGAGTGCGTCGTCAAGGTCGAGGCGATCAAGTCGATCGCGGGCAGCGACATGATCACGCTGGTCAGCGACCTACGCACGGTCGAGGGTGAGCAGGTGTGCACCGCGTACGGGCTGTTCGTCGTCCGCCCCGACACCTCTGACACGTCTGACACCTCCGATGCCGAGAGCGTCGGCACGGCCGAGTCCACGGCGGAGGCCAAGGCAGGGGAGTCCTGATGCCGCGTTACGAGAGCCTGGCCGTCGGCGATGAGCTGCCGTCGCAGACCTTTCCGGTGAACCGCACCGACCTGGTGCGGTACGCCGGGGCCGCCGGGGACTTCAACCCGATCCACTGGAACGAGCGCTTCGCGGTCCAGGTCGGCCTGCCGAACGTGATCGCGCACGGCATGTTCACGATGGCGCAGGCCGTCCGCGTCGTGACGGACTGGGTCGGCGATCCCGGCGCGGTGGTGGAGTACGGCGTGCGGTTCACCAAGCCGGTGGTAGTCCCAGACGACGGAGTCGGCGCCAGCATCGAAGTTTTCGGCAAGATCGCCGCTCTGCTCGAGGACAACAAGGTGCGGGTCGACCTGACCGCGATGAGCGCGGGCCAGAAGGTGCTCGGCCGCGCGATCGCCGTCGTCCGGGTGCCATGACCGGCGGATACGAGCACGGCGTCGCGCTTGCGCCGTACACGACGCTGCGGCTCGGCGGCCCGGCCGACCACTTCTTCACCGCGGACACCGACGCGAACCTGGTCGCGGCGATCCGCGACGTCGAGGGGCACGGCGACGATTTGCTCATCCTCGGCGGCGGCTCGAACGTCGTGATCGCCGACGAGGGGTACCGCGGGACCGTCGTGCGTATCGCCACAGCCGGTGTGACCATCCAGGACGGTCTGCTTTCAGTAGCAGCCGGCGTGCCTTGGGACGACGTCGTTGCGCAAGCGGTCGACGAAGGGCTCTCAGGCATCGAATGCCTCTCGGGCATCCCTGGTCTCGCGGGGGCGACGCCTATTCAGAACGTCGGCGCATACGGGCAGGACGTGAGCCAGACCGTCGTCATGGTCGACGCCTACGACCGCGTCACGCAGCAAATGGTGTTGCTGGACAACGCCGACTGCGCCTTCACGTACCGGCACAGCCTGTTCAAGGATGCGGTACACCAAGGCTCCGGTCGTTACGTGGTCACCCGCGTGCATTTCCAGCTCACCGACACCGGCGGGCTCTCAGCCCCGATCCGGTATAAGGACGTCGCGATCGCGCTCGGTCTGGAGATCGGGGAGCGCGCGCCGCTCAAGGCCGTGCGCGAGGCGGTGCTGGAGCAGCGGCGCCGGCGCGGCATGGTGCTGGACGAGGCGGACCACGACACGTGGAGCGCCGGTTCCTTCTTCACCAACCCGATCCTGGAGCCGGAGGCCTTCGCCGCCTTCGAGGCCCGCTGCCAGACGCCTCCGCCGCACTATCCCGAGCCCGACGGCCGGATCAAGGTGCCGGCCGCCTGGCTCATCGATCAGGCCGGCTTCACCAAGGGCTACGGCTCCGGACCAGTCACCCTGTCCACCAAGCACACCCTCGCCCTCACCAACCGGGGCGGCGCGACCACCGCTGACCTGCTACGACTCGCGGCGCATGTGCGCGACGGAGTCGAGGCGCGCTTCGGCGTCCGGCTGGTCCCGGAACCGGTTCTGGTCGGGGGCTTGACTTGGTAGTTATCGCTCACTAACTTATGTGGTGCAGGCGGAACCTCCGCCCGGACGCGCAACAGCAGCTGCGCGACAGCAGTCGAAGGAGGCGGGTCGTGAGCACCCGGATGTCAGCCGAGGACCGGCGCGCGCAGGTGATCGCCGAGGCGATCACGGTGTTCGCCCGCTTCGGCTACGAGGGCGCGACCACGGCCGCGATCGCCGAGCGGGTCGGGGTCTCGCAGCCCTACCTCTTCCGCCTCTTCCCGACGAAGAAGGACCTCTTTCTCGCCGCCAGCGAGAAGAACATGAACGACACGCTGATCCTGATGCGCGAGGCGGCAGGCGGCAAGACCGGCCACGACGCGCTCGACGCGATGGGTCAGGCATATTCGGAGAAGCTGACGTCGCATCGCGAGTGGCTGCTGATGCAGTTGCAGACTTTTGCGGCCTGCTACGACGAGGACGTCCAGCGCCAGACGCGCCACTGCCTGCAGGAGATCTGGGACGAGGTGGAGAAGCTTTCCGGGCTGCCGATCGAGGACCGGGTCATCTTCTTCGCCAAGGGCATGTTCTGCAATGTGATCGCGGCCGCAGGCCGGCTGGACGGCCAGGATGAGCAGTGGACGCCGGTGCTTGAGGCACTCATGGCGCACACCGGCCGCGTTCGCGACTAATTCCGTCGACCTGATCTGACGATTTTCTAGCTTCAGCCTTGACCATTGAACTTAGTGACCGATTACTAGCAACTTAAGTTAGTGACTGATAACTATTCATCGGAGGGGAAACGATGACCGAGACCACTGTCACTGCACCGCCGCTCAACGGGATATGGCACGACGCACCCGCCGTGCACGAGCACCAGGCAACAGCACTCCACGAGGCGCAGCACGCGACGATCGGGCACCCGATCCGCACGTTCGTCATTACCGGCGTCGCGATGTTCATGGCGCAGCTCGACAACCTTGTCGTCACCACGGCGCTGCCCTCGATCCAGAAATCCCTGCACGCCGGGCTCCAGGGCCTGCAGTGGACGATCTCGGCGTACACGCTCACCTTCGCCGTCTTCCTGCTCACCGGTTCCACCCTGGGCGACCGCTTCGGCCGCCGCCGGCTGTTCACGATCGGCCTGAGCCTGTTCACCGGAGCCTCCGTCGTCTCCGCGCTCGCCCCGAACATCGGCGTCCTGATCGCCGCGCGGGCGGCTCAGGGCCTCGGCGGTGCGATCGTCGTGCCGCTGACCCTGACCCTGCTCTCCGCCTCGGTGCGCCCGCAGCGGCGCGGCCTGGCCATCGGCGGCTGGGGAGCGTTGGCCGGGCTCGCGATCGCGGTCGGCCCGATGATCGGCGGCGCGGTGGTGGAGAACGCCTCGTGGCAGTGGATCTTCTGGCTGAACGTGCCGATCGGCGCGGTCATCGTGCCGCTCTCCAGGTTCTGGCTCACCGAGAGCCGCGGCGCGGCGCAGCGCCTCGACCTGATCGGCAACGCCCTGGTGAGCCTCGGGCTGTTCGGCATCGTGCTCGGCCTGATCCGCGGCGGTTCGATCGGCTGGACCAACGCCGAGGTGCTGGGCGGCTTCCTGGTCGGCGCGCTCGCCCTGGCCGGATTCCTGCTGCGCGAGGCGCGTACCGACCACCCGATGCTGCCGCTGCGCCTGTTCCGCGGCCGCTCCTTCCCGCTGATCAACCTCGCGTCGCTGCTGATGTTCTTCGGGATGTTCGGCTCGATCTTCTTCCTGGCGCAGACCTTCCAGCTGATCTGGGGCTACTCGCCGCTGGCCGCCGGCGTGCGGATGCTGCCGTGGACCGCGATGCCGATGGTCATCGCCCCGCTGGCGGGCATGCTGTCGGACCGCATCGGCGGACGCGCGATCGTCGCCGTGGGCCTGCTGTTCCAGGCCGGGGCGCTTGGCTGGCTGGCCGATGTCACCGCGGTCAACACCCCGTACACGCACCTGCTGCCTGGCCTCATCCTCGGCGGCATCGGCAACGCGCTGTTCTTCGCGCCGATCGCGAACCTGGTGCTCGGCTCGGTACGGCGGCACGAAGAGGGCATCGCCTCCGGCGTGAACAACGCGATCCGCGAGTTCGGCGGCGTGCTCGGCATCGCGGTCATGGGCGCCATCTTCTCGGCCCGCGGCGGCTACGGCCCGACCCGCTCCCTGTCCGCCGCGCAGCACTTCGTCAACGGCCTGCAGCCGGCCGTGTGGACCGGCGCCGCAGTGCTGCTGGCCGCCTCGCTCGCGATGTGGTTCGTGCCGAACCGGCGCAAGCAGGCCGACATCGTGGAAGTTTCACAGCCGCAAGCGATCTGACCGCCCGTAACTTTCAGCACAGCAGCACCAGACAGCCGCACCAAGAAGCGGTACCGGGAAAACCACGAGGGCCGGTCCGGCGGGACAACCGCCGGACCGGCCCTCGAACGTCAGCTCTCCGCGAGCGGGCCGGCTACTTCGCCTCGGCCAGCAGCTCCTGGATCCGGGAGACGCCCTCGATCAGGTCGTCGTCGCCGAGCGCGTAAGACAGACGCAGGTAGCCGGACGGCCCGAACGCCTCACCGGGAACCACCGCGACCTCGACCTCGTCCAGGATCACCGTGGCCAGCTCGGCCGAGGTGGTCACGAGCTTGCCGCGGATCTCCTTGCCCAGCACGCCCTTCACGGACGGATAGGCGTAGAACGCGCCGAGCGGCTCGGGGCATTCGACGCCCTCGATCTCGTTGAGCATCTTCACGATCGTCTGCCGCCGCCGGTCGAAGGCGACCCGCATCTCGTGCGCCGCGGACAGGTCCCCGGAAACCGCCGCGAGCGCCGCGACCTGCGAGACGTTCGAGACGTTCGAGGTGGCGTGCGACTGGAGGTTGGTGGCGGCCTTCACCACGTCCGCCGGCCCGGCCAGCCATCCCACCCGCCAGCCGGTCATCGCGTAGGTCTTCGCCACGCCGTTGACCACGACGCAGCGCTCGGCCAGCGACGGGGTCGCGGCCAGGATCGAGACGAACTCGGCGTCGCCGTAGACCAGGTGCTCGTAGATCTCGTCGGTCAGCACCCACAGCCCGTGCTCGTCGGCCCAGCGGCCGATCTCGGCGACCTGGGCGGGGGAGTACACCGCGCCGGTCGGGTTGGACGGGGAGACGAACAGAAGTACCTTGGTGCGCTCGGTACGCGCCGCCTCAAGCTGCTCCACGGTCACCAGGTAGCCGGCGCTCTCGTCCGCGAGCACCTCGACCGGGACGCCGCCGGCCAGCCGGATCGACTCAGGGTACGTGGTCCAGAACGGGGTGGGCACGATGACCTCGTCGCCCGGGTCGAGCAGGGTCGCGAAGGCGTTGTAGATGGCCTGCTTGCCGCCGTTGGTGACCAGGATCTGGCCCGGCTCGAACACCACCTTCGAGTCGCGCACCGTCTTCGCCGCGATCGCGGCCTTCAGTTCCGGCAGTCCCCCGGCCGGGGTGTAGCGGTGGTACTTCGGGTCCTGCGCCGCCTTCACGGCCGCCTCGACGATGTAGTCCGGAGTCGGGAAGTCGGGCTCGCCCGCGCCGAAGCCGATCACCGGGCGGCCGGCCGCCTTGAGGGCCTTGGCCTTGGCGTCCACGGCGAGGGTCGCGGACTCGGCGATCGAGCCGATGCGGTGCGAGATGCGCGGAAAGGGGGACTGGGTCATGGCACGGGCTCCAGCTGTCGTTGCTGCTGTGGTGTGCCGCGGTCTCGGTCGGCCGGCGACACCGCACATCGTTTCATCTCCGGCCGGGTGCTCGCAGCGAGGTTTGCAGAGTAAACACGGCTTGAGCCGTTCGCCGGTACCCATTCGACTAGCCGACTGCGTACCGTCTAGACTTCCGTTGTCCTCGCCGGGGTCCGCCCCGGCAGTGCAGGGCGAACGCCTAGGGTCGTAGCTCAATTGGCAGAGCACCGGTCTCCAAAACCGGGGGTTGGGGGTTCAAGTCCCTCCGGCCCTGCGAGAGGTACAACGAGCAGGCAACAGCCGCGCCAGGGCGGCCTTCACAAGTGAAGGTGGCCCTGGCGCGGCTTGCGTCGTACGCTGTGCGGTGCACGGCGCAACTAAGACGGATAAATCAGGGTGAGGTAGCAGGTGAGCCAGACGCGCAGCGACGCCGAGGACCTGGACGGGGCCTCCGCGGAGGTAGAGCCGCAGGACGCGGCGCCGCGAAAGGCCGCCGGAAAGACCGAAGATCGCGGCAAATCGCGCTCCGAGCGTCGCGCCGAGCGGGTCAAGTCGCGGGCGCGGGCCAAGTCCGCGGACGAGAAGCGGGCCCCGCGCAAGAAGCGGGCCACCCCGGCGCTGTACTACCGGCAGATCGTCGCCGAGCTGCGGAAGGTCGTCTGGCCGACCCGCACCGAGCTGGGTACGTACACCTCGGTGGTCATCGTCTTCGTGCTGTTCATCATCGCGATCATCGCGCTGTTCGACTTCGGCCTGACCCACGCCGTCCAGGCCGTCTTCGGCTGAGCCCGGCGTTCCGCGCGCTGCGTTTACCTTGCGCTTCCCGCCATGCGTGGTCCGGCACGGCAGTTCGCCTCGCCGTAACCGGCTAGTCTGGAACCCGTGAGGTGTGATGTCGACGCGCAGCGGCGTGTCGCGTCCCACGGTGCAGACGCGAGCAGAAGGAAGTAGAGGCCGCAGTGTCCGACATGACCGAATCGGCGCAGTACGACGAGCGGGACCCCTTCGCGGCCGATCCCGGTCTCGGTCTTGAGGCCGAGGAATCCGTCGAGACCGCGCCGGCCCCGGCCGAACAGGCCGGGGACGTGCCCGAGCCGGAGACGCCGGTCGGGCTTGACGAGTTCCGCGAGGCGCTGCGCCGGGCCCCCGGCGACTGGTACGTCGTGCACTCCTACGCGGGCTACGAGAACCGGGTGAAGCAGAACCTGGAGACGCGCATCCAGTCCCTCAACATGGAGGATTTCATCTTCCAGATCGAGGTGCCGATGGAGGAGGCCGTCGAGGTCAAGAACGGCCAGCGCAAGAAGGTCAAGCGCAACAAGTTCCCGGGCTACGTGCTGGTCCGGATGGACCTGACGCCGGACTCCTGGGGCGCGGTGCGCAACACCCCGGGCGTGACCGGCTTCGTCGGCAACGCACACGAGCCGTTCCCGCTGACCACCGACGAGGTCGCCAAGATCCTGATGGCCGACCAGCCGCAGCCGGACGGCGCGCCCAAGGCCCCGGTCGAGGTCAAGGTGCTCGACTTCGAGGTCGGCGACTCGGTGACCGTGATCGACGGCCCGTTCGCCACCCTGCAGGCGACCATCAACGAGATCAACGCGGACTCGCAGAAGATCAAGGGCCTGGTGGAGATCTTCGGCCGGGAGACCCCGGTGGAGCTGTCCTTCACCCAGATCCAGAAGAACTGA
>NZ_DASRBQ010000003.1:0-69572 GCF_035653575.1 Actinocrinis sp. | reverse complement strand
GGGTGTAGCTGCCGTTCCACAGCTGGGTGATCTGCTGGTTGCCGCCGAAGCTCCACTTCAGGGTCCAGGAGGTGAGCGGGCTGCCCAGGTTGGTGATGGTCACGTTGGCGGTGAACCCGACGTTCCACTGGCTGGCGATCGTGTAGTTGACCTGGCAGCCGGTACCGGCCGCGGCGGCCATGGTGGGCACGGTGACCGCGGCGGCGCCGGCGAGCATGAGCGCGCCGACGGCGGCTGAGGCCAGCAGGGCTCTTCGTTGCTTCATCGCTTCTCCTCGTTGGGGGCTGGGCCGGGGAGGCATCGCGATGGAGGCTCATTCACTTAACCGATTAAGTCAAGCGTGTGAAAGCTGTCTACGATCGAGCGAGAAAGCGGTTACTGCGACCGAACCGCGGCGCGTGTCGTGGTTGGAGGCGAGCGGAACCGTCGAATGGCAGGTCAGCGTTCGAGTCGGCGGCGGAGACGAAGCCGATGGGAGCGACGGTGGATGGGGCGAGATGTGTGGGGTGAGTGAGGGGCGGAGGCGTAACTTTCGGCAGGGGGTGGGCTTGGGTGGGGTCTAAGGATTGGCGCAATCCTGGGTGGTTGGGGGGAATTGGAGCGGGCTGGCTCAGTGGGGTGAGAGCAGACTGTCGGGCACGCGAAGTTCTTCGCGCGCATAGAGTTCTGCGATGGCGCGCGGGTCGTCGCCGGCGCACGTGGCCGCGATCGTGTCGAGCAGTTCGTCGTAGTCGGGCCCTGTTTCGCCGCGATACGAGGCGGCCATCCGGCCCCACTCGTCCCAGGGCAGCGTCTCCACCTTGTTCAGCGAAGCCAGATCCCTCATCGCGTTGCCGCGGATCTCGGCGGGGCCCCAGTTCGGCGTGCCGCCGACCCCGAAGGTCGCCGCGTCGATCTCGCCGCGTCGGTAGGCGGCCCAAGCCTCGCCGCCGGTCAGGAACTCGCCCTCGGCCAGGTCCTCAGGGCGCTTGAGGATTTCCTTGTGCAGGATCTCCGAGTCGATCCAGACCCAGCGGCGCTCGGCCTCGTGCCAGTACTCGGTGATCCAGTGGTCGAGCCCCTTGCCCGGCTCGAAGTACGTGGCGAATCCGCAGCGCGCTCGGGCGGCGATCCCCCGGTATCGCAGCAGCGCGCAGGTGAGCGTGGCGAAGTGGCGGCAGGTGCCGACCAGGCGGCGCTCCGGCGGACGCGCGGTCGTCAGCGGTTCCGGGGAGAGCGCCAGCAGAGCCCTGATCAGTTCGGCCGCGGGACGCAGGTTCTTCTCCTCGAAGCGCGCGGACGGCAAGGCGAGCTTTAGGTGTTCGGCTTCCCAGGGCTGGATGACCAGGCCCGAGGCGAGGCCGCTGATCGCGAGGGGGTCATGCGGCAGGTCGTCGAACTGCGCCGACGGGATCTCGGCGAGGTCGGTCAGCGGCCCGGGTGTCGTGTAGGTCGTGTAGTCAATCGCGGCCGCAGCATCGACCGCGCGAACGCCGGTGTCAGTCATGTTCCCGAGCCTAGGCGCCACCTCTGACAGCCGGAGCCGGCGCGTCGAGCGAGAAGGCGCGACGGCAGTGCTCCAGGAACTCCAGCAACGCAGGGCTTCGCGTCGACCATACGAGCGAGAGCAGCGCCGAGACCTCGGCATCCTCGATGGCCAGCGCCTTGAGCCGGTCACTGAAAGCACCGGCCATGGACTGCGCGAGGATCGCCACACCGAGACCGCGCGCGGCGAGGTCGACGATGGTGCCGGGTGCCGTCGCCTGCATCGCAATGTACGGACGCACGCCGTTGCTCGCGCATGCTTGATCGAACGCTGCGCGCAGTCCTGTTCCATCCGGCATGCAGACGACCGGGTGCGCGGCCAGGTCGCGCAGCGCGACCGAGGCGTGCTGCGCAAGCATGTGGTCGGGCGGGACAGCGGCGATCAGGCGGTCGCTGACGATGACCAGCGACTCAAGACCCTGCGGTTGCTGCTCGATGGTGCCGACGAAGGCCAGATCCAGCCCGCCGCCGCGTACCCGCTCGATCAGCCGGTCCGAGTTGTCCTCGATCAGCGTGATCTCAATGCCGGGATGGGCTTGGTGAAACGAATCCAGGGCTTCGAAGAGTCCTGTGATCGTGCACGCGGTGACCATTCCGACGACCAGGCTACCGCGTAACAGCCCGTTGACCTCGTCGACGGACTGGCGCAAGGCGTCGGCGGCGGCGAGGGCGGCTCGTGCGTGATCGAGCGCCGCCGCACCCGCCTCGGTGAGCGTGGCCGCACGGCCCGAGCGGTCGATCAACTCGGCGCCCAGTTCCCGTTCGAGCTGTCGGATCTGGGCGCTGACCCCGGACTGGCTGATGTGCACGCGCTCGGCCGCACGGGTGAAGTTGGCCTCCTCGGCGACCGCGACGAAGTACTCAAGCTGACGAAGTTCCATAAGCGGTGATTCTAGCTATGAGAAGAACTATCTGTTGGACTTCTGATGCGTGCGGGGAGAACCTGGAAGGGAAGCGAAGAGAGCCGAGAAGACGGAGGGAAAACTGATGAGTGAGCACGAGAAGGCGTGGCAACCGGAGGATCTCACCCGTCTGTTCGTCGAGCGGGCCAACGCCGGGGACGCGGCCGGTATTGCGGCGCTCTACGAGGAGCAGGCCGTCATGGCTTACCCGCCTGGCAGCACCACGGTCGGCCGTGCGGCGATCCGCGAGCTGTGGGAAAGGGTGCTGGCGAACAGGCCGCACTTCGAGCCGGAACCGCCGCTGCCGACGCTGGTCAGCGGGGAGATTGCGCTGACCTCCACCCCGCCGAGGGACGGGGCGGGCGCTCGCGCGCAGGTGGTGCGGCGGCAGCCGGACGGCAGTTGGCTGCGGCTGCTGGACCAGCCGGAGTTCGTGACGCCGAAGTAGGCGGTTGCGGTGACCTCCGCAAGAAACGTGGGAGCGTCCGCGTGCCGGGATGCGGCACGGCACGCGGACGCTGATGGAGAGGTCTGACGAACGCGGCGAGCGAGGTGGTGGATCTCTTTGAGCCACCACCTCAGCCCGCTGACTAAGCGATCGTCAGGCGCAGTGGCTCCAACCGCTGGTCCACGACGAGCTGCCGTACGAGCCGCCCCACTCCACGCAGGAGCTCGGTGCGTATTCCGTCACCGGCCCCGCGTAGTAGGTGAAGGAACCGGGGTTGCTCGCCGAGCTGCCGCCCTGAACGGCGAGCGTCGCGTTCATCGAGACCGCGCCGCCGGGGCTGTTGGCTAGGGTCGTGACGCAGTTGTCGCCGGAGGAGCCGTTGTAGAGCAGGTAGACCGTCGCGCCGATAAGCAGGTGCGAGTCGATCACGGTGTAGCCGCTGCCGCAGACCTGGGTCGGCGTGTACGGGTTCGAAGTACCCGGACCGGTCGACGTGCCCGAGCCGCAATGACTCCAGCTGCTGGTCCACGAGGTGCTGCCGTACGAGCCGCCCCACTGCACGCACTGATTCGGCGCGTGCTCGATCACCGGACCCGAGTAGTACGTGAACGAACCCGGATTGCTCGCCGAACTGCCGCCCTGAACGGCGAGCGTCGCGTTCATCGAGACCGCGCCGCTGACGTTGTGGGCGAGGGTGGTGACGCAGTTGTCGCCGTTCGCGTCGTTGTAGAGCAGGTAGGTCGTGGCGCTGCCCAGGTTGTGCGAGTCGATCACGCCGTAGCCGCTGCCGCAGACCTGGGTCGGGGTGTAGATGTTGTTGCCGGCCGGGGCCGGAGCGCCCGAGCCGCCGCCGCAGTGGCTCCAGCCGCTGGTCCACGACGAGCTGCCGTACGAGCCGCCCCACTCCACGCAGGAGCTCGGCGCGTTTTCGGTTACCGGCCCCGCGTAATATGTGAATGTCCCTGGATTACTCGCTGAACTCCCGCCTTGGACTGCCAAGGTCGCGTTCATGGAGTGCGCACTGGTCGGCGTGGTGGCGAGGGTGACCACGCAGTTGTTGCCGTTGGAGCCGTTGTAGAGCAGGTAGATGGTCGCGCCGGTCAGGCCGTGCGAGTCGATCACGCCATAGCCGCTGCCGCAGACCGAACTCGGGCTGTACGGGTTGCCGGAGTTGACCGGCGGCGGGTTGTTGCCGGTGCCGCTGGCGACCGGGGTCACGTAGGCGGAGAGCGTGTAATGGGTGGCGCTGACGTACGTGCCGGGAGTGGTCTCGCCCGCAGGAATGGTGATCTGCACGACCGATGAGCTGGTCGCGAAGGCCGCCTCGCCGTGACCGCCGACGCCGTCCCAGTCGCCATTGGCGGTGACCAGCGAACCGTCGGAGTTGACCGCGGTGATGATCGAGACGTGGTGGGCTGATCCGCCGCCCTCGTAGCTCCACACGACGGCGTCGCCGGGCCTGGGCGAGTAAGAGGACGAAGTGTGCAGCGTGCCGTTGTTCTCGCCGTAGACGTAGAAGCTGCCCGCGCCGGCGGTCAGGCCGCCGGTGTAGAAGCCCGAGTTGCGCCAGACCCAGCGGGCGAAGTCGGCGCACCAGTATTCGGGCCCGTAGGTGTTGCCGCCGTCGCTGCCGGTGCAGCTGCCGTCGAACTCGGACCCGCCGAGGCTGTTGTAGGTCGGGGTGTTCGCGCAGGTGCCGGCGCTCTTGCCGATATTGGCCGCGGCCAGCGAGGCGGCGTCGCCGCCGGCGGCCGCCGCGGCGCTTTGCGCGCCGGTCACGGCGGTCAGGCCGAGCAGCACGGCCACCGCGGTGGCGCCCGCCATCCGGCGTATGAGCTCTCTGAGTTTCATCGTTTCCTCTCGTTGTCCGACCTGTGGGTCGGCGCTGAGCGGACGGCAGCCCGCCCCCGCGACGGGCCGTACGCGCAGTACCGGTCGTGACCCGGGAAAGGGGCGGTGGGTGAGGGAGAAGCCTGATTCGGCTCAGCCGGCGGCGCCGACGACCTGCGCCGCGGCCTTGATCTCCTGGGAGATGCCGTTCTTGACGGCGTCGAGTTGCTGCTGTTGGGCGTTGATCATGCTGGTCTGCAGGGCGCAGTCGACCGCGTACCAGACGCCGACCAGGTTCGTCTGCTGCTTGCAGGCGACGTCGGCGCTCGCGGTCTGGATCTCCGCGGCGGTCGGGGCGCTGGTGGCCCACCGGTGGTCGTTGCCGGCGTCGTACGGTGTCGCGTAGTCGTAGCCCTTGGCCGCCATGCAGGCGGACCACTGCTTGAACACGGCGACCACCTGCGGCTCCTGCTGCGAGCGGGCCAGGCTGTCGGCATCCACGGCTTGGGCGATCGGCGCGTCGTTGACTGTTCCGCCGTGTGCGGTCAACTGGCGCCTGGCCTGGCCGAGGCAGCCTCCGGACGGGATTTGCACGCCGTTGTACGAACCCGCGGTCCCGGCGGTCGCGGTCTCGCCCTGAGCTGGTGACACGCCTCCGGTGAGCACCCTGATCCCGGCGGCGTCCAGCGTGTTCGCACTCGCCCGCAGTGCCGACACGTCGGTCGTGGGCGGGTGGTATCCGAGTGCTGCGACCTGTGCCGCGCTGACGATGCCGTACCGCCGCGGCGCATTCGTCTCCGTGGTCTGATCTGCCTTCGCGGCCTTCGGCATCGGGCTGTAGTCGAATCCGAACGATCGCATACAGCGTCCGGCCAGGATCGCGGTCGCGTTGTCCATCTCGGCGCGCTGCTGCCCGGTGATCAGATAGGCGTCGATCGGGAACGCGAGCGAGGTGCTGTCGGTGATCGTCGGGATCGACGTGACGTGGATCGGAGCGAGCGGCAAGCCCGCGTCCTGGGCCGATTGCGCGCCGCCGGCCGGCGCGGAGGAGGAGCAGGAGGCGACGGCTGCCGCGGTGAGCGCGGCCATGGCAGTAAGCAGCAGCACGCTGCGGCTAAGCCGCCGAAAGCATGGGCGAAACATGGGTCCTCGACTAAGCTGGTCGGGCCTTATGGCGAAGGGCACGGGTGCTGCGCCCAATCCCAGTGGGCGCAGCACCCGCGCTCAGCAGCTCGGCTTGGCGCGGTCGCCGATCAGACGACCGGCGGGCACCGCCGGATTACCAACCCTGAGACGCGTTGTTGTTCTTGAGTCCCGAGACCAGGTTTCCGGCCGTGAAGGCGCTGAAGCCCTGCTTGAGACCCTGCTGGTTGGAGTTGTAGTACACGTAGCCGGTCAGCACGGTGTCCCAGTTCTGCACGGACGCCGCGTTGTTCTTCACGGCGACGCCGGCGCCGTTGCTGCCGCCCGCGGTACCGCTCGTCCACGCCTTGAAGACCCAGCCGGCGTAGTTGTCGGTGTACGGGTCGTTGAAGCGGGCGCCCGCCTCGTAGGAGTTGAAGTACAGGCACAGGTCGCCGCCGGCGCCCGCGTCGTTGGAGGTGCAGTTGCCGTCGCCCTCGGCCGCGGAGGCGGCCGGGATGGCGGTGGCGAGGCCGACGACCACGAAGGCGCCGGTGGCCACGGTGGCGGCCAGCTTCCTGCGGATGCTCACGATGTGTCTCCCTCGTTCACGAAACGGTGCCGGGCCCCGGATTTCGAGCCCGAAGCTCCCCGCACCCCTGATTCAGAGCCTTGATGACGGCGTGCACGCCGCTGTGAAGAATGGTTCGAATTCCGTTCGGTAGTCAAGGAAGTAACGCAGCGTGGGCGATATCAGGTCGCTGCCGTCCGCGATATATCCGCCGGAGCCGCCGCGCTATCTGCGCGCAAATCGTGCATTTCCCTGTGACCCAGATCACAGGAATCAGGCCTTTTCCATCACGCAGCGTGACAGGGTGCTGCGGTCACTGCGACGAAGCGGGTTGACAGGCGGCAGGCGCGCGGATCAGGATCGCTGTGGCGGCGGCCGGCACCGGGGCGGTTGGGCGGCCGCGCGGGGACCTTCGCTCCAAGCCGATCGACTCGCAGGGATGGACCATGTCCGCAGACACGGCGGCGCACACGGCGGAATTCGAAAACACGGAGCGGGGTGAATATCTGGAAACGGCCCGGCTTTTACCGCCGGAGTCGCGCGGGAAATCGCAGGAAACGAAAGAGCCGGCGCCACGGCGGCAGCGCGCGCTGCTGTGGGTCGCCGTGGCCGCGGCGCTGCTGTCCACCGGCGGGCTGGTCGCCTCCACTCTGGTGAAGTCGCCCGCGCAGCAGGCCGCCGAGGCCGCGGCGCCGCCCGCCTCGGTGCTCACCGCGACCGTGGAGGACCGGGTGCTGGCCAACACCGTGGTCACCCGCGGCAGCGTCGCCGCCTCGGCCCAGTACCAGGTCACGCCGGCCGGAACCACTCAGGGCTCGAACACGCCGGTGGTCACCGCGGTGCGCACCAACGTCGGCGCGCGCGTGCAGCCGGGAGCGGTGCTGCTCGAGGTTTCCGGGCGCCCGTTGATCGTGTTGCAGGGCGCCGTTCCGGCTTATCGCGACCTGAAGCCGAACGACGACGGCAACGACGTCGCACAGTTGCAAAACGCCCTCAAGCAGCTCGGGCACTACCACGGCGGCGATCCGGCCGGGCACTTCGGACCGGCCACGAAGGCCGCGGTCACCGCGCTATATCAGGGCCTTGGCTACGATGTGCCGACCACCGGAGGCCCCGGCGACGACGGCGACCGGTCGGCGCTTCAGTCGGCCCAGGACGCCGTGGACAGCGCGCAGCGTGCGGTCGACGACATGAAGCGCCAGATCGCCGCTGGGGGCTCGGGCACCGGAAGTCAGGGTTCGGCGAAGCAGACCGGCCCGACGGGATCTGGCACGCCCTCGGCCACGTCCGGTTCCGGCTCCGGCGGTCCCGGTTCCGGCGGCTCGGGCTCCGAACCGCTTCAAGTGCAGTTGCAGTACCTTGAGAAGGCCCTCCAGCAGGCCGAGCAGGCGCAGGCGGATCTGGTCGCGCGGACCGGCCCGATGCTGCCGGCCGCCGAGGCCGCGTTCCTGCCGGGCTTTCCCGCGCAGGTGGTGGCCTTCTCTGCGAAGGTCGGCGACCAGGTCAAGGCGCCGCTGATCACCCTCGCCTCCGGACAGCTCGCGGTCACCGCACAGCTGACCACCGATCAGGGCGGGCTGCTCAAGCCGGGGATGAAGGTGCAGATCACCGCCGAGACCCTGGGGCTTCAGGCGACCGGCGTGGTCGGCACCGTCGGTCAGGTCACGACCGGCACCGGAGGTTCCGACCCGGGCTCGTCGACCGGCTCGGACGGCAGCGGGTCGGGGCAGGCACAGAGCGGCGCGCCGTACATCCCCGTGACAGTGACGCCGGACAGCCCGCTGGACTCCCGGTGGGAAGGCCAGGATGTGCGGCTGACGGTGACCTCCGCGGCCACACCCGGTGCGGTGCTGGTCGTGCCGCTCTCCGCGGTGACAGCCGGCGCCGACGGGAAGACGACCGTATCCGTCTTGCAGCCCGACGGGCACAGCACCTCGCGCGTCGAGGTCGACGCGGGCATATCAGGCGACGGATTCGTCGCGGTCACGCCGGTCGCCGCGGGCTCGCTCAAAGCCGGCCAGCGCGTGGTGGTCGGCGCGCGGAGCGGAGCGGGGCTCTCATGATCGCAGTGAGTCGCGAGCTTCCGGCTGGGCCGGATACGGACGCTGACAACGACGCGGACCAATCGGCAGCGCCCGTCATCGACTTCGCGGCCGTGGGGATGACCTACCCCGGTCCGCCTCCGGTCGTGGCGCTAAGACCGACGAACCTGACCATCCAGCGCGGCGACTTCGTCACCGTGGTCGGCCCTTCCGGCTCCGGGAAGTCGACGTTCCTCAACGTGGTCGGCCTGCTCGATCGGCCGACTACCGGCCGCTACCGGCTGGACGGCATCGACGTCGGGACACTGCGCGAGGCAGACCGTACCGCGCTGCGCGGCCGACGGATCGGCTTCGTCTTCCAGGCCTTTCACCTGCTCCCGCATCGCAGCGCGGTGGACAATGTCACGCTCGCGCAGATTTACAACGGCGCCCCACGCAAGGCGCGTCGCGAGGCGTCATACGCGGCCCTCGCCCAGGTCGGCCTCGCGCACCGAGCCGACGCGGTTCCTGCTCACCTTTCCGGCGGGGAGCGGCAACGCGTCGCCGTTGCACGCGCGCTGGTCAATCGTCCCTCGCTGCTGCTGTGCGACGAACCGACCGGGAATCTGGACTCTGCGACGGCGGCCTCGGTCCTGGCATTGATCGAGGACTTACACGCCGCCGGGCTGACCATCCTGGTGATCACGCACGATCCGGCGGTCGCGGCCAGAGGCTCGCGCACCGTGGCGATCCGGGACGGGGTGCTGACCGAACATGCCTAGTCTCGGCGCGATTCGCAGCCGCGCGCGCAGCCGCAGCCGTCCCCTCCCCCGCCCCACCGAGCGCTCCGCCCTCCCGCTGCGCGATCTGCTCGCCGAGGCGCTGGCCGGACTGCTGCAACGGCCCGGCCGCTCGGCGCTGACCATGCTTGGCACGGTGCTCGGCATCGGCGCGTTCGTCGCGATCCTCGGCCTGACCGCGACCGCCGGCGGCCAGATCGACAAGCGCTTCTCCGTGCTCAGCGCGACCGAGGTCACCGTCCAGGACGTCGGCAGCGCGCAGAACGCGCGGTCCGGCACGGGTATCGCGGACCCGATCTCCTTTCCCCCGGACGCCGATCACCGGATCGAGACACTGAACGGCGTCGTCTCGGCCGGCGTCTACTGGCCGCTGCCGCTACGGCAACCGACCGTGTCCGCCGCACCGGATCTGGTGTCCCCGGGTTCCGCGAGCGGTTCGGGCCTGACCTTGTACGCGGCCAGTCCCGGCGCGCTCGCCGCGATTGACCCGGTGTACAGCCAGGGCCTCGGTTTCAACGCCTTCCACGCGGCGCGCAAGGAGCACGTCGCAGTGCTCGGATCCGCCGCCGCATCCCGGCTCGGCATCACCCGCCTCGACGCCGAGCCGGCCGTGTTCATCAACGGCACGCCGTACACCGTGGTCGGCATCATCTCGGACCTGCGGCGCGTGCCCGAGCTGTTGCTGTCGGTCGTCATCCCGGACACCACCGCGCTGAGCGCTTACGGTCAGCCCACCGACCAGCGCGCGAGCATGCTCATCGAGACCAGGCTCGGGGCGGCGCAACTCATCGCCGGACAGGCGGCGCTCGCGCTGCGCCCCGACGCGCCGAATCTGTTCAAGATCACCGCTCCGCCGGACCCGACCACCCTGCGCGACGGCGTCACGGGAGACTTCAACGCCCTCTTCCTCCTGCTGGCCGGGATCACGCTTGTCATCGGCGCCGTCGGAATCGCGAACACCACCCTGGTCGCCGTGCTGGAGCGCACCGGCGAGATCGGGCTTCGCCGGGCGCTCGGGGCGCGGCCGCGGCACATCGCGGCGCAATTCCTCACCGAATCCGCCGCGCTGGGCACCCTCGGCGGGCTTATCGGCACCAGCCTCGGCACGGCGGTGGTGATCGGTACCGCGCTCGCCCGGCAGTGGACCGCGGTGCTGGCGCCGTGGACCGTGCTGCCGGCGCCGCTCATCGGAACCATGGTCGGACTGCTCGCCGGGCTGTATCCGGCGTTGCGCGCCGCGTACGTCGAACCGGCCGAGGCGTTGCGCCGGTAGCTCCGTGACCAGCCACTTCAATCTGGTTCGAGCGGCGGGCGGGCAAAGCGGCGGCCGCGATTGCACGGAATTGATTGACCGACGCCCGCCGCGCTGTCGCCGGCCCGCCGCGCCGGGTTAGAACTTTCCGGGCGGCGGGCACGGGGCGCGCCGCCCGCGACCGAGAGCGCGGGCCACCGCGGTCCGCGGGAAGGTTGGGGCTGAAGGACATGGAGTTCGGGATTCTCGGGCCGCTGCTCGTGCGGGACGACTCGGGGTCGCGGTTCGTGCACGCGGGCAAGCAGCGGATCCTGCTCGCCTCGCTGCTGCTGCGGCCCGAACAGACCGTCCCGCTGGAGACGCTCGCCGACGCGATCTGGGACGGGCAGCCGCCAGTGAGCTACGTGGCGACGATGCGCAACTACGTCATGCGGTTGCGGCGGTCGCTCGGCACGGCCGGATACCGGGTCAAGACCAGCCTCGGCGGTTACCGGATCGCGTTGGAGCGGGAGGAGTTCGACGTGCTGCGGTTCGCCGGACTGCGCGCGGAGGGTGCGGCGGCGTACCGCGCCGGAGCGTACGAGCGTGCAGTCGGACTGCTCGGCGACGCACTCGCGGTTTGGCGGGGGCCGGTACTCGCGGACGTGCCCTCCGAACTGCTGCGCGGACAGGAGGCGCCGCGGCTGGACCGGATGCGGTCCGAGGCGGAGGCCATGAAGGCCGAGGCCGAACGCAGGCTCGGGGGCGCTAAAGACGGCGGCAGCCGCGCCGGTGCCGAGTACAGCGCCGACGCGGGACTGCCGGCGGGTCCGGGCCGTGGTCGCACGCTCGTTCAAGAGCAGGGGCTTGAGCTGAGCGTGCCGACCCGGCAGATCCACCTTCGGCCCTTGACGTATGCGGGCCCGCGCGGGCTCTCCTGGCAGCGGCCACTGGAAGTTCCTTTGGAGGCGATGCCTCGGCCCGCATGATGTGGCAGTGGGTAATGGACTGATACCAACCACCCGACTCGCCTGATCACGACCTGAACCGGTCCAGCACACGACGGCGGGAGGCCATGCCTTCGCGCCGTCCGGCTCATGAAAGACTGGACGTTCGTCAGGGCGTCAGACGTGCACGCCCTCGACACCGCCAGCCGAGTCGGGGAAGGTCACAACACACGATGGGTCGCACGCCACGCCTGCTCAATCCGGACGACGGCCCGCTTCAGGCATTCGCGCACGATCTGCGGATGCTGCGCGAGAAGGCCGGGAACCCGACATACCGGGCTCTGGCCAAGACCGCCGGATTCAGCGCGAGCACGCTGGGCGAGGCGGCCGGCGGAGTGCGGCGGCCGAGCCTGGACGTGACGCTCGCGTTCGTCGGGGCGTGCGGCGGTGACGTCGAGGCTTGGCAGGAGCGCTGGTACCAGCTGGACCGGCAGCTCACGGCCGAGCAGTTGGAGCAGGCCGGGCAGGTATCGCGGACTGACGCGCCTGACGATTCCGCCGCAGCAGCTTCTACAACGGCCGCGGCGAGTCCGGCTGAATCCTCGACGACAGCGACAGAACCGAGCGCAGCCGTCGACGCGCTAGTCGAGCCACCTTCGACCGGCGACTGCGGTATTGAGACCGGCAGTCAGGGTGCCTCGCTCCCGCCTCAGCCCCCTGAGGCAATGCCGCCCTTCTCCCCTGCTCCCGCTCCGGGACCGATCCGCCGCACCCGGCGCGCCGTCGTAGCGGTCGCGGCGCTCGCCGCGATATCCATGTTCGCCTTCGTCGGCGTGCGCTGGAATGCCGGTCACGCCGACGCGTCCACGAGTCACGGTACGGCGGCCGGCAAAGCGGCTCCGAGCGCCTCCCCCTCGTCGCACTGCGTCATCGCCGGGCCCAAGGGGCTGTTCGCCGGCGACACTCGCGGCTCGGGAGCGCGAATACGCGCTGGCGCGAGTATGGCGGACAACGTGGTGCGCACGATCCAGCCCTTCTGCCAGCTCCAGTTCGACGGCTACTGCCTCGGCGACGTGGTAGCCGACCCGATGGGCGGCACTCCCGACATGCGATGGTTCGAGGTCAGCGGCGGCGGTGTGGTGTCCTCGGCGGTCATCCACGGCAATCCCCCGGCCGGGTTGAAGCCGAGTGCGTGCCCTGACAGTGTGCCCAATCCCACCTCGATCGCCTTGTCCGTCGCCGCCTCCGCGGACAGCCCTGGTGCGTTCGAGTTACACGCGACCGGCGTGCACGTGTGGATCGTGGGCTTCGCTACCGTGCCGGACGACCGCTCCGGCGGCCCGGTGCCCGCGTCGGCCAAGTGGCAGCAGATCGGCATGGTCGGCTCCACCGCGACCGGGTTCACCCTGGCCTGGTCCGCGCGCCCGTCCGGCACGGCAGGTCCCGGCGTCGAGCAGTCGGCGGCGGCCACCGCGGCCGATCGAGTGCCGATCGTCGCAGTGGCCTGCTACGGAGGCCAGGGCGCGACGGACGTGATGGACCCGGAATCGGTCAGCATCACCGACCCGAGCCAAGCCACGCCATTGACACTGACCCCGGCTCAGCGCGCCGCGGCGGCCGACGCGGCCTGCAGTTATCCGCGGCCCTGAACAGGCACGCGGCAGCCCGCGCCGGGCCGAAAAATCTTCCCGATCCGCCGGCAACCTTTCCACGGGGTCGGGCGACTGTGGGGTGGACCTGGCAAGTTTGCAGTCGTCCCGGCACTTCGGCCGCACCCGAGCGGCCGGGACAGGGGCGGGCGGTGCCCAGCCCGAATTCGCAAGTTCCGGTTCCCGGCCCGGCGCTCCGGTTCAGCGCCGCCGCCCGGCGAGGTCGCCGCCGGGCTCGCGGGTGTGACGGCCCGCGTGGAGCCCGCCGCTCCGCTCCGAAGGATCGGCGGGCTCCAACTTGTCAGCCCCGGGCCCGCAGCGCACCGGCTTGCCAGACGGCCGGCGGCACGGCTCGGCGGCCCGCTTACTGGCCGAGGAAGCGCAGGATCCCGTCCGCGATCGCCTGAGCCATGCGCGCCCGGCCCGCCGCCGACTCCTCGAGGGCCAGGTCCGAAGCGTTGCGCATGTTGCCGCACTCGACCAGGATCTTCGGCACCGTGGACAGGTTCAGGCCGGCGATGTCGTCGCGCGGCTCGTAGCCGTCCGCGCCGACGTAGTTGGACGGGATCAGGCCGGACTCCTGGTCAAAGGTGCTGTGCAGGTCCACGGCGAGCCGGTGCGAGGCGGCGTCCACGCCCGCGCCGCCGACCGAGTTCTCCGCCTCCAGCAACTGGTAACCCCGGCCACTGGCCGGACCGCCGTCGGCGTGAATGGAGATCGCCGCGGCGGCGTGGGCATTGTTGCCGATCGCGGCGCGGACGTTGACGCAGGGGCCGACGCCGGTGTCGCTGTTCCTGGTCAGGATCACGCGCAGACCGTGCTGCTCCAGGTCGGCCTTGACCAGGAGCGAGACCTGGAAGTTGAACTCGTGCTCAGAGTACCCGTCGGCGCCGTTGGTGCCGGTCGTGTCGCAGGCCTTCTCCTGGCCGAAGCCCTGCGGGACCAGCTGGTTGATCTCGGCGGCGTGCGTCTCGTTGCCGCCGTCGTGGCCGGGATCGATGACGACCACCTTGCCGGTCGCGCCGACGGTGTTCGCCCGCATGACCGCGGGCGGTGACGAGGACGCGGACGCGCTCGCGCTCGGCGAGGGGGAGGCCGAGGCCGACACGCTCGCGCTGGCGGAGGAGTCGCTGGGGCTGGCGCCGACCGATACCGCGGCGAGCACGGACGGCGTCGCGTGCGCATTTCCCCCGCAGCCCGCGCACGCCCAAGCCGTCATGCCCGCCAGCAGTACCGTGGCGGCGGCCTGGGCGCGCCGTCGCTTCGTTCGCGTCGTCACGCGGCAACCCTAGCGAGTCGATCGCGCGGGTATCCACCGTGTTGGGCGATTACGCTGCGTTGATCACGGACGCTTAGGCGATCATGAACTGATCGGGGCGCAGGGCGCGGTTCACGATCCGCACGTCGCCGATCCAGCCGTTGAACACCTGGTTGATCGTCCCGGCGTACTCGTATCCGCCGAGCAGCCAGGAGTGGCCGAGCGTCGTGAGGCCGACCGCCGGGGTCGAGGGGTTGCGCACGACCTCGCAGCCGTCGACGTACATCTTGGTCAGCCGGCCGTCGTTGACCACCGCGACGTGCCACCACGCGCCGAGCGGCAACTCATGCCCCCAGTTGGTCGACGAGTCGGTCCGGTTCAGCGGGTAAACGCACCACTGCAGCTCGCGGTCGCCGGAGAGGCTGAGCGTGGCGACCGGCTCCTGCGGGTCGGTCGCGCCGCCGCTCTTTCCCGCCTCGCCGCTCATGCCCCAGCGGCTGAGGATCGCCGTCCACGCGCTCTGCGACGAATCCCAGTTCGCGGGCAGCTTGAAGAACGCCTCGAAGGTGTAGCCGCGGGCGAAGGTGTCGGCGTTGAGCGGAGCGCCGGTGACGGTCTGGAGGTACGCGCCGCGCAGCGGGTCGCCCTGCCCGCCGAAGTACAGGCTGGCGTGACCGGGCTGGTCCGGGTGGTGGTCGGCGGACCAGGTCAGGGAGCTGGCAGGCGAACCCGGCACGGTCGTCTTGGTCAGGTCGTTGCCCGCGCCCGTCAGGTCCTTGATGACGACGGAGTCACCGAGCGCCGAGCCTGGTGCGCCGGTCGCGCCGTCGAAGCGCCAGTAGGCGACCGTGCCGCGGATCAGCAGGTCGCGGGCCGGGCGCGCGGGCCGCGGCGTGGTCGGGGCGAAGCCGGCGAAGCGCTGCGCGAAGTCGATCGGGACGGAGAAGCGGTCCACCGAGGTGGTCAGCTCCATCTCCTGCGCGGCCAGTTCGTTGAACTCCCGCTGCTCGGCCAGCTCGCGGATCCACGGGGAGAAGGTGGCCACGTCGATGATGTCGCGGTCCAGGTCGAAGGTGTAGGTGCGGATCATCGCCGCGCCGCCGTAGTAGCGGTTCTGATAGTTCGTGATGTGCACGTGCACGTCGTTGCCCGCCTTGTTGGTGAGCGTCGTCGCGCCGGACGGCCAGTAGTGCCCGTTGAGGGTGAGGAAGATCTGGTCGTGCGTGTTGATCAGGCGGTCCCACAGTGTCTGGCCGTAGGCGGACAGCGAGGCCACGCCGTTGTCGTCGGCTCCGGCGATCTCGTGCGTGGTGAGGATGACTGGCAGGCTCGGGTGGGCGGCCAGGACGGACTGGGCCCAGGCGAATCCGGTGTCTGACAGCCGCCAGTCGAGCGCGAGCACCATCCAGTCCCGGCCCCCGGCGCGGAAGACGTGGTAGGAGTTGTAGCCGTCCGGGCTCGCGCCGCGGTACGTCGGCGATCCGGCGAAGCGCTTCGGGCCGAAGGTGTCGAGGTACGGGGTGTCCCCGCGCTGGTCGGTCGTCGAGGAGCCGACGTCGTGGTTACCGGCCAGCACGCTGTACGCGGCTCGCTTGCGGTCAAGCAGGCCGAAGACGCCGCCGACCGCCGCGAATTCGTCGGTCAGACCGTTCTGGGTCAGGTCGCCGAGGTGCGCGAGGAAGACGATGTTCTCCTCGTCGCCGGAGTCCAGGACATAGCGCAGTGACGCCTCCAGCGGCGCCGGGTGAATGCGGTCCTGGTCGAAGAGGTACTGCGTGTCGGGCATCACGACCACGGTGAAACGAGGGCTGTCCGGGTCCGGACGCCAGCTTCCGCCGTTCTTCGAGACGGTCGTGACGTCGTAAGGGTCCTGCGACGACGAGGCCGTGGCGGCGATTGCCGCCGGAGCGGCGCCGATGCCCAGGGAGGCGACGCCCGCGCCGGCGCCGATGAGACCGGTCACGCGCAGGAACGAGCGGCGGCTGGCTGCGGCGGGAGCGCTGGAATCGAAGTCCACAGTGCATGGACAGTCGTGGCCGGCCGCGCACTCGTCGGCGTCGTGGTGCGGATCGGGCGAGAGGGCGTCGGGCATGGTGCGTCTCCTGGTGCGCGAGGGGTTCGGGCGCACGCTAGGGAGTGGATATGCACCACCGCACAACCGGTCGGCGGCTGCGAGGCGAACTCTCCCCGAACAAACCTGGCAACGATGTCATGCCTCCGGCGCGGCACCACGCGCTGATCAAACGCGTGGCGCCGCGCCGGAGGACGCAGTTCGGCTACCTCAGGTCGCGGCCGGTAGATCGACCAATCGCCCAAGCGCGGCGCGGTGCCGAGACGCGGTGCCAAGCGCGATGGAGTCCGACTTGGCGCGCTTGAGATAGAGGTGCGCCGGGTGCTCCCAGGTGAAGCCGATGCCGCCGTGGAACTGCACGCATTCCTCGGCCGCACGCACCGCGACGCCGGAGCAGTACGCCTGCGCCAGCGCGACGGCCACCGGCGCGTCCGGGTCGTCGTCCGCGACGCACGCGGCCGCGTAGCGAGCAACGGCCCGCGCCTGCGCCACCGAGGCCCACAGATCGGCGGCACGATGCTTGAGCGCTTGGTAGGAGCCGATGGGCCGGGCGAACTGATAGCGCGTCTTGAGATAGGAGACCGACAGCTCGAGGCAGGCTTCTGCGATGCCTAGCTGTTCGGACGCGAGCACGGCGGCTCCCGTGCTCAGGGCGCGGGAAAGGGCCGTCATGGCCGCGTCGTTGGATGCGAGCTGCCGACCGGTGGCTTCGGTGAACGTCAGGTCGGCGAGCGGCCGGGTCAGATCGAGTGACGTCGCGGCGTCCAGCGTCACGCCTGCGGCGTCGGCATCGACCACGAAGAGCGCCGGGCCGGCGGAAGCCGTGGCCGGGACGATGAAGAGGTCTGCGACGCGCGCGTCTGCCACACTCGTCACCGCCCCGGAAAGCCGCCCGGCGTCGTCAGCGCGCACGGTGTTCGAGAAGGGCGCGTCCGAGAGGAGCGCCTTCGAAAAGGCCGCGTCCGGAGCGCTGGAGAACGGCACCGCGAGGACCGCCGCCGTGCGTCCGGCGGCAAGCCGCTCAAGCAGGTCGCCGATCTCCGCGGCCTGCGCTGATTCCTGCAGCGCGAGTACAGCGGCGGTGGCGATAACCGAGCTGGTGAGGAACGGTACCGGCGTGACCGCGCGGCCGACCTCCTCAGCCACGACCGCCGCCTCCCGCCAGGACGCCCCGGCGCCGCCCGCCTTCTCCGGGATCGCGAGGCCCGCGCAGCCGAGATCGGCCGCGAGCGACTTCCACACCGAGGTGTCATAAGGCTGATCCGTCTCGCAGCGCGCCAGGACCGCGTTCCACGGGCTGCGATCGGCCAGCAGCGCGCGCACGGAGGCGCGCAGATCGTCTTCGACCTCTGAGTACAGCAGGCTGGGCGCGGCCACAGCCTCTGCCGCGGCTGACGCGGTGGCACTTGAATCAACGGCGCTTGAGTCAACGGCGCTTGAGTCAACAGCGCTTAATTCAACGGTGCCCGATTCGGGAACGGCGGCGCTGCTCACTGGGCCAGGTCCTTCCACGCGACGTCCTTGTCGACCCGGATCTCCGGGGGAAGACCGAGCACGCGCTCGGCGATGATGTTGCGCAGGATCTCCGAGGTGCCGCCCTCGATCGAGTTGCCCTTGGCGCGCAGGTAGCGGTATCCGGCGCCACGGCCAGCGAAGTCGACCGTGGTCGGCCGGTCGGTCGTCCACCGCTCGGTGGTCCAGTCGTCGTAGCGCAGGCCCTCCTCGCCCAGCAGGTCGGCCTCGAAGCCTGAGATCTCCTGGTTGAGGCGGGCGAACGCGAGCTTGGCGGCCGAGCCCTCGGGACCCGGCTGCCCCTCGGCCAACTGCTGGCGCAGCCGGGTCGCGGTCAGCCGCGCGGCTTCCGCCTGCACCCAGAGGTCGAGCAGCGTGTCGTGCGCCGCGGCCGTGCGCAGTTCCGGGCGCTCCCGCCAGGCCTTGGCGACGACGCCGATCACCCCGCCCTCTCGCGGCTGCGCGCCGCCGCCGATGGCGACCCGCTCGTTCATCAGCGTGGTCTGCGCGACGGCCCAGCCCGCGCCGACCGGGCCGAGCCGAAGCGAGTCGGGGATGCGCACGCCGGTCAGGAAGACCTCGTTGAACTCGGCCTCGCCGGTGATTTGTCGCAGCGGTCGTACTTCGACGCCGGGGTCGGTCATGTCGCAGACGAAGTATGTCAGGCCCTTGTGTTTCGGCACGGCTGGATCGGTGCGCGCGATCAGGATGGCCCAGCGCGCCTCGTGCGCCATCGAGGTCCACACCTTCTGGCCGGTCACGATCCAGTCGGAGCCCTCGTCGCCGGGGTTCTCGCGCACCGCCTTGGTGGCCAGGCCCGCGAGATCGGAGCCGGCGCCGGGCTCGCTGAACAGCTGGCACCACACCTCCTCGCCGGTCCACAGCGGGCGCAGGAAGCGGCGGCGCTGCTCGTCGGTGCCGTGCGCGAGGATCGTCGGCGCCGCCATGCCGAGCCCGATGCCGATGCGGTGCGGGTCGTTGTCCGGCGCTCCGGCCGCGGCCAGCGCCTCATCCACGATCCGCTGCTGTTCGCGTGGCGCGTCGAGCCCGCCGAGCCCGACCGGGAAGTGCACCCAGGCCAGTCCGGCGTCGAACTGGGCGCGCAGGAAGTCCAGCCGGGGCGTACTCGCCGGATCGTGCTCTTCCAGCAGGGTCTTGATTCGCTGCTGCAGCGACATCAGCAGCCTCCTTTCTCACGCGGCGAGGGTGTCCAGGCCGCGCCGAACCAGCGCGGGCACCAGATCGCCCATTCCTTCGAAGCCTGATCCGACGGTCTGGCCGCTCAGATAGCGGTAGTAGATGCCCTCCGCGATCACGGCGAGCTTGAAGTAGCCGAACGCGATGTACCAGGGCAACGGGGTCACGTCGAGGCCGCTGCGGGCGGCGTACCGCTCGATCAGCTCGTCCTGCGCCGGGAAGCCCGCGGCGCTGTCGACCGCTGAAGTCAGCGCCTTTCCGGCGCCCAGCGTTTCCAGTTCGGTCCAGTACACGCAGAGCAGGCCCAGGTCAGCGAGCGGGTCGCCGAGCGTGGCCATCTCCCAGTCAAGCACCGCGGCGATCCGGTCCTCGTCGTCCACGATCGCGTTGTCGAGCCGGTAGTCGCCGTGCACGATCGCAGCACGCTGCGACTGCGGGATCGCGTCGCCGAGCGCTTCGTGCAGTGCGTCGATGCCAGGAACCTCGCGGCTGCGCGAGGCCGCCAACTGCTTGCCCCAGCGTGCGACCTGCCGATCCAGATAGCCCTCCGGCCGGCCGAAGTCGCCGAGCCCGACCTTGGCCGGATCGACCGCGTGCAGGTCCGCGAGCACGTCCATCAGCGCCCAGGACATCGCCCGGGCGCGCTCCGCGGTCAGCGTGGCCGTCTGCGACTTTTCCCGATAGACCGTGCCCTCGACGAACTCCATCACGTAGAAGGGCGCACCGATCACCTCGGCGTCCTCGCACAGCAGGTGCACCTTGGGCACCGGCACGCCGGTCGGCGCCAGCGCGGACAGGACCCGGAACTCGCGGGTCATGTCGTGCGCGGTGGCCAGCACGTGCCCGAGCGGCGGACGGCGCAGCACCCACGAGGCCGGGGCGCCGTTTCGCCGACCGCGCAGGATGTAGGTGAGGTTCGACTTGCCGCCCGCGATCAGCTGCGCGCCCAGCGCTCCGTCACCGAGGTCCGCGTCGAGGTCCGCCTCGTGTTCGGCCAGGTAGGCGCGCAGCGGCGCCAGCGCCAGGCCGGGCGGATCCGCGCCGTCGGGCGCCTCTTCGCGGCCGGGCGGCGCGGCGGGGTTGCTCATCTCGGGTACCTCGCTCGGGGGGCTTGCACGGAGTACGGCTCGGTGGAACAGTACCGACTAGTCGGTACGTCGGCTACCCCCAGCAACGACGCTGTCGGAAGGCGCCACGATGATCTTCAGCACGATGCAGGAATACCCGCTGACCATCACCGCGATCCTGCGGCACGGCTCGCGGATCTACGGCGGCAGCGAATGCGTCACCTGGGAGGGCACGAAAGCGCGGCGCGCGACCTACGCCGAGATCGCCCGCAATGCCGAGCGGCTGGCCGCGGCGCTCGCTCGGCTCGGCATCGGCGCGGGCGACCGGGTCGGCACCTTCTGCTGGAACACGCAGGAGCACCTCGAGGCCTACTTTGCGGTGCCTTGCATGGGCGCGGTGCTGCACACACTCAACATACGGCTACCCGGTGACCAACTGGCGCACATCATCCAGCACGCCGGCGACCGGGTGATCATCGTGGACGGCAGCCTGGCGCCGCTGCTGGCCGCGATCGCGCCGGGGTTGACCGGGGTCGAGGCGTACATCGTGGTCGGCGAGGCGGACCTGGACCGGTTCGCGGGCCTGCCGGCCGGAGTCAAGGTGCTGCGGTACGCGGACGTGCTCGCCGCCGAGCAGCCCGGCTATCAGTGGCCTGAGCTCGACGAGCGGTCCGCGGCGGCGATGTGCTACACCAGCGGGACCACTGGCGACCCGAAGGGCGTGGTCTACTCGCACCGCTCGACCTTCCTGCACGCGCTGGCCGGGCAGGCGGCCTGCATGGCGGGCACCACCGAGTCCGACCGGATCCTGACGATCGTGCCGATGTTCCACGTGAACGCCTGGGGCATTCCGTACGGCGCCTTCTTCAACGGCACCACGCTGCACATGCCTGGGCCGCATATGGGCCCTGACGGCCTGGTCAACTTCATCGAGGCCGAGCGTTCCACCGTCGCCTCCGCCGTCCCCACCATCTGGAACTGGATCCTGAACTACGGCGAGGCGAGGCCGATCGACCTCTCCTCGCTGCGCATGGCCACCTCAGGCGGTTCCGCCGCGCCGCGCGCCCTGCTCGAAGCCTTCGAGGAGCGCTACGGCCTGCGCATCATCCAGGGCTGGGGCATGACCGAGACCAGCCCGGTGGCCGGAATGGCGCATCCGCCGGCCGGGGTCGAGCCCGGTACGCCGGAAGACGTCGAGTGGCGGCTCAAGTCCGGCCGGGTCGCGCCCGGCGTGGAGATGCGGGTCGTCGACGTGGACAGCGGCGCCGAACTGCCCTGGGACGGCGAGTCGGTCGGCGAGATCGAGGTGCGCGGACCGTGGATCACCGGCTCGTACTACCGGGACCCCGCGCCGGAGAAATTCCACGACGGCTGGCTGCGCACCGGTGACCTCGGCACGATCGACGACCGCGGCTTCTTCCAGATCACCGACCGCGTCAAGGATCTGATCAAGTCCGGCGGCGAGTGGATCTCCTCGGTGGAGCTTGAGAACCAGCTGCTCGCGCACCCGGCCGTGCTGGAGGCGGCCGTGGTCGCGATCCCGGACCCGAAGTGGGACGAGCGGCCGCTGGCCTGCGTCGTGCGCAAGCCGGGACCGGACGGCGAGGCGGCGACGCCCGAGGCGCTGGCCGCTTTCCTCGCCGGGAAGGTGGCCAGGTGGCAGGTGCCGGACTACTGGAGCTTCGTGGACGAGGTGCCGAAGACCACGGTCGGCAAGTTCGACAAGAAGGTGCTGCGCGCGCGGCACCGGGAGGGCGCGCTCGAGGTGCGGAAGCTCGACGCCATCCCGCGCGGTGAAATCGAAACGACAGCCGACACCGACACGACAGCCGACACCGAAACCACCACCGACGCTGCCGCCGGCGCATAAGCAGGCAGCAGCATCGACGAGGAGCATGTGCGATGGACTTCGAGCCGAGCCCTCTGGGCAAGGAGTACCAGGAGCGCCTGCGGGCGTTCATGGACAGCCACGTCTACCCCGCCGAACCGGTGTACGCCGCGCAGCGCCGCGCGCTCATCGAAGCAGGGGACGTACACCGCGTGCCGCAGGTCGTCGAGGACCTGAAGGTCGCGGCGCGCGAACGCGGGCTGTGGAACCTCTTCCTTCCCGACTCCGCCGATCCGCGGCACGGCCTCTCGGTCACCGACTACGCCCCGCTGGCCGAGCTGACCGGACGCTCGATCGAGCTCGCCCCCGAAGCGCTCAACTGCGCGGCCCCGGACACCGGCAACATGGAGGTCCTGCACCTTTTCGGCACACCCGAGCAGAAGGAGCGCTGGCTCGCCCCGCTGCTGCGCGGCGAGATCCGCAGCGGCTTCGGCATGACCGAGCCGGAGGTGGCCAGCTCGGACGCCTCGAACATCAGGACCCGGATCGAACGCGACGGCGACGAGTACGTCATCACCGGACGCAAGTGGTGGACCTCCGGGGCGATGGATCCGCGTTGCAAGATCCTGATCGTCATGGGCAAGACCGATCCGGACGGGCCGGCCTACCGCCAGCAGTCGATGGTGCTCGTTCCGCTGGACGCCCCAGGTGTGAAGGTCGTCCGCTCGCTGCCGGTCTTCGGCTATCAGGACCAGCACGGCCACGCCGAGATCGTGTTCGACGGCGTGCGGGTCCCGGCCTCGAACCTGATCGGCGAGGAGGGCGGCGGCTTCGCGATCGCGCAGGCGCGGCTCGGCCCCGGCCGCATCCACCACTGCATGCGCGCGCTCGGCATGGCGGAGCGGGCGCTGGAGCTGATGTGCGAGCGCGCGGTCGGCCGGGTCGCCTTCGGAAAGCCGGTGGCCGCGCAGGGCGTCGTGCAGCAATGGATCGCCGAGTCGCGGATGGCGATCGAGCAGGCCAGGCTGCTGACGCTCAAGACCGCGTGGCTGATCGACCGCTACGGGACCAAGAGCGCGCGTACCGAGATCGCCGCGATCAAGGTGGTCGCGCCGCGGGTGGCGTTGGACGTCGTCGACAAGGCAATCCAGGTGCACGGTGGCGCCGGCGTCAGCGATGACACCCCGCTGGCCGCGATGTGGGCCGGGCTGCGCACCCTGCGCATCGCCGACGGACCCGACGAGGTACACATCCGGTCCGTCGCGCGTACCGAACTGAAGCCGTACTTGAATCGACAGAATCCGCCCGGCCAGGGTGGCAACACGTGACGGCCCGTTCGGCGCATGTCGATACCCTTGCTGACATGCCACGGACACCGATCAAGGAGCCGCCCGCCCCCGCACCGGAACTGGCCCGGCTCCCGGTCCAGGAGCGCTTGATCGCGGCCTCGTTGCGCCTGTTCGCCGCGCAGGGCGTCGAGGGGACGTCGGTACAGGAGATCGTGGCCGCGGCGGGTGTGACCAAGGGCGCGATGTACCACTACTTCGCGTCCAAGGACGACCTGCTCTACGAGATCTACCACCGGCTGCTCGGCCGGCAGACCGAGCGGCTCAACGCGATCGCGGACGGGCCCGGCACGGCGGCGGAGCGAGTCAGGGCAGCCGCGGCCGACGTGGTGGAGAGCACGCTGGACTCGATCGAGGAGGCGATCGTCTCCTTCCGCTCGGTGCACATGCTGCCGAACCCGCAGCGCGCGCAGGTGCGGGCCGAGCGGCGGCGCTACCACGAGCGGTTCCGCGCGCTGGTCGAGGAGGGCCAGCGGGACGGGGCCTTCCGCAAGGACGTGCCCGCCGACCTGGCCGTGCACTTCTTCTTCGGCTCGGTCAACCAGCTGGGCACCTGGTACCACCGCGACGGCGGGCTCACCCGGCAACAGATCGCCGAGCACTACGCCGATCTCTTCCTCGCCTCGCTGCGCGTCGAGTAGTCCAGCACATCCCGTTCGCGTCGTTCAGCGTCCCTCTCCCACCACCGGACGAATACGGCATCCGCCCCATCTAGCCATACCGTCCGGTCGGTACTACGCTCACGCCGCCGCACAGCGTCGTGCGGTGGTGAGTCCTTCGGCTCAGGAGGTCCAGAGCAATGTCCGCTTCAGCAACGGAAGGAATTCCCGCCACCCCAAGCCCCGCCACCCCACGCGCCGCGAACGCGCTGTGGCACCGGCAGCTGACCAGGTATCCGGACACCGCGGCACGGTACGCCTACCTCGCGATCGTGGTCGTGGCGACCGTGGTCCTCTATTACGAGCTCTACATCCAGTACGCGGTCTCGACCGCGATCATCACGCACTACAACATGACGTTCACGTACTTCGTGTACGTGTCCGTCATCGGGAACGCCGTCGGCGCGTTCGCCTCCCTTCTCGCCGGTCTCGCGGATCGCTGGGGCCGCGCCAACCTGACCGTGTACGGCCTGCTGATCACCGGCGCGCTGGTCGCCTTCGCGGTGCCCAACGCGGGCTCCAAGGGCATGTTCCTGTTCTTGATCGCCCTGGTCAGCTTCGTCGAGGGCATCATCCTGGTCACCACCCCTGCGCTCGTTCGCGACTTCTCCCCGCAGCTCGGGCGCGCCTCGGCGATGGGCTACTGGACCATGGGACCGGTGGTCGGCAGCCTGGTCGTCACGGCCGTGACCAGCCACACGTATTCGGGCTCGACGACCTGGCAGGACGAGTTCCGCTACGCCGGCTGGGCCGGCCTGCTGGCCTTCGTCATCGCCCTGTTCGGCCTGCGCGAGCTGTCCCCGCAGCTGCGCGACCAGATCATGGTGAGCCTGCGCGACCGGGCGCTGATCGAGGCCAGGGCTCAGGGCCTTGACACCGAGGCGGCCCTGCGCGGCCACTGGCGGCAGATGCTGCGCACCGACATCCTCTCCTCCGCGCTCGCCATTAGCCTCTTCCTCCTGCTCTACTTCGCCGCGGTGGGCTCCTTCACCGTCTACTTCGTCACCACCTTCGGCTACTCGGTGCAGCGCACGGCCGGCCTGCTCAACTGGTACTGGGCGGCGAACGCGGTCAGCCTCGTGGTGGTCGGGCTGCTGTCCGACTGGGCCAAGGTGCGTAAGCCGTTCATGCTCATCGGCGCGGTGGCCTCGATCGGCGTGCTGATCCCGTTCGCCCTCGCCGCGACCAGGCCGCAGACCAGTTACTACACCTTCGCGCTGCTGGTCGCCGGGGTCGGCATCTTCGGCGGCTTCACCTACGCGCCGTGGATGGCGAGCTTCACCGAGACCGTCGAGCGGCGCAATCCGGCCGCCACCGCGACCGGCCTTGCGGTGTACGGCTGGATCATCCGCGCGGTCGTCGCGATCTCCTCGGCGATCCTGCCCATCGTGGTCTCCAGCGCGACGCCGCTGGTCGACCACGGCGCGCAGGTAGCCGCCGCGCAGGCGCAGGCCGGACCGGCGCTGGCGATCGTGCAGCAGCACCCGAAGCTGTTCGCCCAGCTGCAGCAGTACCCGCCCAACCAGATCCCGCCGGCGCTCCAGGCTCAGGCGGCCCAGGAGGTCGGCATTCCCAACCTGCTGATCGTCCAGAAGGCCGCGCCGCAGCTCGCCGTCCTCGGCCAGTACGGCCCGGCGGTGCAGCAGGCCGCGGCGCAGAACCCGAAGAACTGGCAGACCTGGTGGTGGGTGTGCCTCGGCGGCGAGGCGGTCTTCATCCCGGCGATCTTCCTGATGGCGGGACGCTGGAGCCCGCGCAAGGCGCGGGCGGACGTGGCCGCGCACGAGCAGTTGATCAGCGAGCAGCTGGCCCAACTCGGCGGCGGGTCCGCGACCGCGGCGTGACCGCCTGACAAGCCGCTCCACCCCTCGGTGCCCGTCCGCCTCCGCACGGGCGGACGGGCACCGAACCTTCAGCGCCCCGCGTCCCGCCTGCGGACAATTCCCCCTAGAAAACCACCATCCGGATAGCATCACGGGTATCCCGCCGAACCGGCCAACGGGGCACGCTCCCGCCCGGCCCGACAGGAGGAGCCCGCATGGACCAACTGACCATTCTGTTCGCGATCGGCCTGGCCACCATCTTCTCCGTGCCGATCGGCCGCCGGATCGGGCTTCCCTCCCCCGTGCTGATGACCCTGTTCGGCGCCGCGATGGCGCTGCTGCCGCAGGTGCCGAACCCGAATCTGCGCCCGGACCTGATCCTGCCGCTGGTGCTGCCGCCGCTGCTGTTCGCCGCGGCAAGGCGCACCCACTGGCGGCAGTTCAAGGCGAGCTGGCGCACCGTGCTGCTGCTCGCGATCCTGCTGGTGCTGGTGACCACGGCGGCCGTGGCCGGGGTGTTCAGCGTGCTGAACCCGGGCATGCCGATCGGCGTGGCGGTGCTGCTCGGCGCGCTCATCTCGCCGCCGGATCCGGTCGCGGCCACCGCGGTGGCCGGGGATCTGAGCCTGCCGCGCCGGCTCATCAGCACCCTGGAGACCGAGGGCCTGTTCAATGACGTGACCGCGGTCGTCATCTACAGCGTTGCAGTCAGCTCAGTGGTCTCGCACCACTTCTCCGGCTGGGAAGCGCTCGGCGAGTTCGCCCTGTCCGCGGTCATCGCGGTGGCGGTCGGCCTGGTGCTCGGCTGGTGCTCGAACCGGGCGATGGGCCTGCTCGGCGACGCGACGCTGCAGGTGAGTCTCAGCCTGCTGATCCCGACGGCGGCGTACGTGGCGGCCGACCATCTGCACGGCTCCGGCGTGCTCGCGGTGCTCGTGTACGGGCTCTACCTCTCCGACAAGATCGACGCCGACGACGTGGCCTATCGGCTGGTAGGCACGGCGTTCTGGGACATCGTCGAGCTGCTGGTGACCGGCTTCGCGTTCGGGCTCATCGGCCAGGAGCTGTACGTGGTCGTGCGCGATGTCGGCGACCGGTGGACCTCGCTGCTCGGCGACGCGTTCGCCGTGGTCGCGGTCGTGGTCTTCACCCGGCTGCTCTGGCTGCTTCCGGCCGCCTGGCTGGCCAACCGGATGGGCCGGGCCGAGGGCGACGACAAGCCGATCACCATGCGCGAGACCGTGGTCATGTGGTGGGCCGGGATGCGCGGCGTGGTGACCGTCGCGCTGGCGCTCGCGATCCCGCTCACGATCAACGGCGGGCAGGCGTTCCCCGGCCGCGACGCGCTGCTGTTCACCGCGTTCGCGGTGGTCCTGTTCACCCTCGTCGTGCAGGGGCTGACGCTGCCGGTCCTGGTGCGGCTGCTGAAGGTCGACGCGGATGACCAGGCGGAGCGGGAGGCGGAGAAGCGGCTCTGGTACCGCGTCGCGAAGGCCGAACTGCGCCAGCTCAACGCGGCGGCCGAGAACGGCTCGGTCCCGGACGAGCTGTACGACCGGCTGGCCACCCGGCGCCAGGGGCGGCTGGCGCAGGCGTTCCCCGAGTCGGTCGACGACGAGATGCGCGCGGCCGCGAAGAAGCGCTATGGCGAGGTGAAGCGGCTGCAGGCGCTGGATCAGGAGATGATCGCGGCCGGCCGCCGGGAGCTGCTCGCGGCCCGCGCCGAACCCGGCTCGGACCCTGAGCTGGTCGACCGCGTGATGCGCCGCCTGGACCTGCGCAGCGAGCGGCACTAGCCGAACCCGCGCCCGTCCCGTTCAACTGGACAGGCGGCGATCGGATGGCTGCCCAGCCGAGCGAGACCGCGAGGCGGGATCGGTTCCGGTTTAGGATCAAGCTATGACCACACCCGCACGTCCATCGCTGGCGCAGGCGCTGGCTGCCGGGCCGATGGTGCTCGACGGCGGGATGTCCAATCAGCTCGAAGCCGCGGGGCACGATCTTTCGGACGCGCTGTGGTCCGCGCGGCTGCTCGCGGATGATCCGTCGGCCATCGTCGCGGCGCACGCGGCCTACTTCGCGGCGGGCGCGCAGGTGGCCATCAGCTCCAGCTATCAGGCGAGCTTCGATGGCTTTGCCCGTAAGGGATTCTCGCGCGACGAGGCTGCGAGGCTGTTCGGCCTCAGCGTCGAGTTGGCGCGGCGTGCCGCTGAAGACTTCCGCGACGCGCAGCGACCGCGTTACGTCGCGGCGTCGGTCGGCCCTTACGGCGCGGTGCTCGCGGACGGCTCGGAGTATCGCGGGCGCTATGGGCTGACAGTCGCGCAGCTCGAAGGCTTCCACCGGTCGCGCATCGAGGCGCTGGCCGCGGCCGCCCCCGACGTGCTCGCGCTGGAGACCGTCCCGGATACCGACGAGGCCGAGGCGATGCTACGGGTGGTCGGCTCGCTCGGGCTGCCGAGCTGGCTCTCCTACACGATCTGCGGATCGCGCACCCGGGCCGGGCAGCCGCTCGCCGAGGCCTTCGAGCTCGCCGCGTCGGTCGATTCGATCCTTGCGATCGGGGTCAACTGCTGCGCGCCGCAGGATGTCGCGCCCGCCGTGGAAATCGCCGCTGCCGTGACGGGTAAGCCAGTGGTCGTCTATCCCAACAGCGGCGAATCCTGGGACGCGGCGGCGCATACGTGGCAGGGATCGAATACATTCGACGCGGGCCTGGTCGAGTCCTGGGTCCGCGCGGGTGCGCGCCTGATCGGAGGCTGTTGCCGGGTCGGTCCGGTGGGAATCAGCGCGGTAGCGCAAGCGCTGAAAGGGTGTATCCCAGCAGCGCAGCCCACCGGTAAGGTCTGAACATGGCGTTCGTAGACAAGGACCTCGACGAGCTCGTCGAATACGTTCCATCCCGCACTGAACCCGACGACTTCGCGGCCTTCTGGGCCGACACCCTCGCCTCGGCGCGCTCGCACCCGATCGACGCGGCGTTCGAGCCGGTAGAGAGCCAGCTGAACACCGTCGTGGTCGAGGACGTGACGTTCCGCGGCTTCGGCGGCCAACCCATCAAGGGCTGGATGCTTTACCCGGCCTCGGCGAGCGGCCCGCTGCCCACCATCGTCGAGTACATCGGCTACGGCGGCGGACGCGGCCTGCATTTCGAGCGGCTGCTGTGGGCGAGCGCCGGCTACGCGCACTTCATCATGGACACGCGCGGACAGGGCGCCTCGTGGTCGGTCGGCGACACCCCGGACGACTTCGGCGACGGCAACGGCCCGGCATATCCGGGCGTGATGACGCGCGGAATCCTCGCGCCGGGGACTTACTACTACCGCCGGCTCTACACCGACGCGGTACGCGCGGTCGAGGCGGCGCGGACGCATCCGTACGTCGACGGTTCGCGCATCGTCGTGCACGGCGGCAGCCAGGGCGGCGGCCTGTCGCTCGCGGTCGCGGGTCTGGTGAACGACCTGGCCGGGGTGCTCACCGACGTGCCTTTCCTCCAGCACTTCCGGCGCGCGACCGAGATCACGGACGGCTATCCGTACAAGGAGATCGCCAACTTCTGTAAGGTGCACCGGGACAAGGTGGAGCAGGTGTTCAGGACCCTGTCTTACTTCGACGGGCTGAACTTCGCGGCGCGGGCGACCGCCCCGGCGCTGTACTCGGTCGCGCTGATGGACGACATCTGCCCGCCGTCCACCGTGTACGCGTCCTACAACCACTACGCCGGGCCTAAGGACATCGCGGTCTACACGTACAACGGCCACGAAGGCGGACAGGCGCACCACACGCCGCGCGCGTTCTCGTTCGCCGCCGAGGTGACCAAGTAGTTCACCCGGACGTCGGCCCGGCGTCGTGACGGCGCCGGGCCGGTGTAACGCAAATCGAGGCTAAGAACCCTGTTAGTTCGACGAGTCGGCGGCAGGTGCGGCCGCCGCCGACTCGTCAAGCAGCCAGCAGCGTGCGACATGCCCCGCCGCCGAGCCGTTCACGGCGCCCTTCACCGCCGGCAGGTCCGGCGGCCGGGTCGCGCAGACCGCCATCGCGAAGGGGCACCGGCTGCGGAACCGGCAGCCCTGATCGAGCGCTGATTCCCGGTGCTCCGCGGCGCGCGAGTCGCGGGCCCGGGCCCGCTGCGCCCGCGCCTCGGCCAGCTTCGAGCGGGTCAGCGTCGGGTCCGGCGCCGCGGAGGCGAGCATCTGCGTGTACGGATGCGCCGGATGCAGGATCACCTCATCGCTCGGCCCGCGTTCCACCACCTCGCCGCGATACATGACCATGATCTGCGAGGAGAAGTGCCGCGCGGTGGCCAGGTCGTGCGTGACATAGAGCAGCGCGAGGTCGCGGTCCCGTTTCAGCCGGTCGAGCAGATTGAGGATCTCCAGGCGGATCGAGACGTCGAGCATTGACACCGGTTCGTCGGCCAGCAGCACCTTGGGGTTGGTGGCGAGGGCACGCGCGATGGCGACGCGCTGGCGCTGGCCGCCGGACAGCTCGTGCGGATGCTTGCCGGCCACGTCTTCGGGCGGGGTCAGGTTGACCGAGCGCAGCAGGTCGAGCACTGCGGCGTCGAGTTTCGGGCCGCGCCGGTAGCCGCCGTGCAGCAGCAGCGGCCGGCGTAGGTGGTGCGCGACCGTGTGCATCGGGTTGAGCGAGGCGAACGGGTCCTGGAAGACCAGCTGCATGGCCTTGTGATAGGCCTTGCGTTCGGCGCGGCGGCCCAGTCGCCCCGCACCGCCGGCGAGGTCAGGCAGCACGATCTCGCCCGCGCTGGGCTTCACGAAGCGGCTCAGGGTCCTGACGACGGTGGACTTTCCACTGCCGCTCTCCCCCACCAGGGCGAGGGTCTGGCCGGGCTCGAGCGCGAAGGAGAGACCCTCCACCGCGCGCAAGCGGCCGCCGTGCTGGCGATAGTCGACGGTCAGGTCGGTGACGGTAAGCGCGCTCATCGCCTGTCCTCCTCGGCTGTTTCGGCGGTGCTGGTCGAGCCCTCAGCGCCGCCAGGAAGCCCGCCGGCGTAACGCGGGTCGTGCAGATGGCAGGCCACCGGCCAGGCGCCGGCCGGCGCTCGCAGCGGCGGGGTGATCTGGTGGCAGGGGTCGAATACCGATTCGCAGCGCGGCGCGAACGGACAGCCGGCCAGCGTCGTGCGCAGGTCCGGCGGACTGCCCGGGATGCCGTGCATCTCGCGCCGCTCCCCGCGCAGGTCCGGGAACGAGCGGAGCAGGCCCCTGGTATACGGGTGCAGCGGCGAGGCGGCGACCTGCTCGGCCGGGGCGTACTCGATCACCTGGCCGGCGTACATCACGGCGAGCCGGTCGCTGATCTCCAGCAGCAGCGCCAGATCGTGGGTGATGAAGATCACTGAGAAGCCGAGCTCGGCGCGCAGCCGCTCGATCTCGTCCAGGATCTCCCGCTGCACCAGCACGTCGAGAGCCGTGGTCGGCTCGTCCATGACCACGACCTCCGGCTCCAGGACCAGTGCCATCGCGATCACCACGCGCTGGCGCATACCGCCGGACAGCTCGTGCGGGAAGGAGCGCAGCCGCCTTGGATCGATGCCCACCATCTCCAGCAGTTCGCCGGAGCGGGCGCGGCGCGCGGCCTTGTCCATGCCCGGCCGGTGCGTGCGGAAGATGTCGTCCATCTGGCTGCCGATGCTGGTCACCGGGTTCAGTGCGTTCATCGCGCTCTGGAACACCATCGAGACCTTGTTCCAGCGGAACTCGCGCAGCCGGTCGCCGTCCAGGGTGGCCAGGTCGACACTCTCGCCGTCGCGGCTGAAATACTCCACGACGCCGGCGGTCATCCGGGCCGGCGGCCGCAGCATCCGGGTCAGCGCGTATGCGAAGGTTGACTTACCGCAGCCGCTCTCGCCGACGATGCCGAGCACTTCGCCGCGCCGCAGCTCCAGCGACACGTCGCGCACGGCCCGGGTCGGGCGGCTTCCAGCGTATTCGACGCTCACGTTGCTCGCGCGCAACACCAGGTCGGTGCCGAGGCCGGCGAAGCCGTGCGGCGCCTCGGTTCCGGTCTTCGTGATCACTGCTGCGTCTCCGTTCCGGCTACCGGGCTGAGCTTGTTCGCGCGCCGGCCGCGGGGTTCGCGGTACACGCGCAGCCGCGGGTTGAGCAGTTCGTCGAGCCCGAAATTGATCAGGGCAAGGCCCGCGCCGAGCAGGGCGATGCACAGGCCCGGCGGCGCGAACCACCACCAGTCGCCGGAGGAGAGCGCCTCGGCGTTCTGGGCGAAGTACAGCGTGTTGCCCCAGGTGAGCAGGTCAGGGCTCTGCAATCCGAGGAAGGCGAGGCCGGCCTGGGCGAGGATCGCGAAGATCATCGAGAACAGGAACTGCGAGACGATGATCGGCAGCTCGTTCGGCAGGATCTCCACGAGCACGATCCGCCAGACCGGTTCGCCGAGGGCTTTGGAGGCGAGCACGTAGTCGCGGTTGCGGATCGAGAGTGTCTGCCCGCGCAGCACCCGGGCCGAGGCGGCCCAGGCGGTCATCGCGATCACGAACACGGTCGGCAGCAGGCCGGTGTTCTTCACGAACGCGGCCACCACGATGACCAGCGGCAGGGTCGGGATCACCAGGGCCACGTTGGAGATCAGGGCGAGGATCTCGTCCACCCAGCCGCCCGCGTAGCCGCCGCCGATCCCGATGATCACCGAGATCGCGGTCGCGACCAGGCCGGCCGCCGCGCCGATCTCCAGGGTGGCGCGGGTTCCCACCACGGTCTGCGAGAACACGTCCTGTCCGATGTCCGTGGTGCCGAACCAGTGCGCGGCGGACGGCCCGGCGGCCCGGTCCGTGCTGACCAGGTTCGGATTGCCGAGGAACAGCGGCCCGATCGCCCCGAGCAGGATGAAGAAGCCGACGATGCAGAGCCCTGCGATCAGGCGCCGGGAGCGCAGCGCGGTACGCAGCAGGCCGGTGCCGCGTGCGGCGGTTTCAGCCGGCGCCTCTACCAGCTGAGTAGTGACCGTGGCCGACACCTCAGGCCTCCTTCGTGCGCGGGTCGATGACGCCGTAGAGCAGGTCCACCAGCAGATTCGCGCCGAGCACGGCGAAGCTGATGGCCAGGAAGATGCCTTGCATGAGCGGGTAGTCCTGGTTCTGCACGGCGTTGAACAGCAGGTTGCCGATGCCGGGGTAGTTGAAGACCTGCTCCATCACGATCTGCCCGGTGACCACGAAGCCGATGGAGACCGCGAACCCTGACACGCTCGGCAGCACCGCGTTGCGGGCCGCGTACCGGACCATGACCCGCATCGAGCTCAGGCCCTTCGCCTCGGCCGCGACCACGTAGTCCTCGGCGAGGGTCGCCACCATCATGTTGCGCATTCCCAGCAGCCAGCCGCCGATCGACGCGACGATGAGGGTGATCGCGGGTAACAGCGAGTGCTGAATCGCCGAGGAGATGAACGGGCCGCTCCAGCCGGGATCCAGCGTTACGTCGTAGCCGCCCTGCGCCGGGAACAGATGCCAGGTGTTCGCGAACAGATACACCAGCAGCAGCGCCAGCCAGAAGTACGGCACCGCGGTCAGCAGCGTGGTGGCCGGCACGATCGCCTCCAGCTTGCTGCCGCGCCGCCAGCCGACGAGCGTGCCGAGGCCGATGCCGAGCAGGAAGCTGAGCAGGGTGGCGATGCCCACCAGGATCAGGGTCCAGAAGATCGCCTGCCGCACCAGGTCGATCACCGGGGTCGGGAACACCGTGATGGACAGGCCGAAGCGCAGATGCGCGAGGGAATCGAGGTACTGGCCGTACTGGCTGATCAGGCTGCCGGAGCCGAGCCCGAGCAGCTTGCGCAGCTGATCGGCCTCGCCGGGCGGCACGGTGCCGGTCTGGGACTGCTTGTTGATGATGACCGCGATCGGGTCGCCGGGGATCAGCCGCGGCAGGAAGAAGTTCAGGGTGATCGCGATCCACGCGGCCACCAGGTAGAAGCCGAGTTTCCGGCCGACATAGCGCAGGCGCACGCCCCGCCTCCTCACTCGTAGTGCGCCGCCGCGGCGGCGGCGCGCGCCCCGGAACCCTGCGAAATCAGGATCATGCTTCACTTTGGGAGCATGTGCGTTCCGGGACGCGCGGCCGTCGTTGCGCGGCGACCGCGTCAGGTCAGCTCGCGGGCGCGATGTGCAGGGCCGTCCAGCCCTCGTCCGGCTGCAGCCAGATCGGCGGGGCGGCGTACGGGTTGTCCGTGGTCGGGAAGTCCTTCACGTGGTTGCCGTTGAACTCGATCTCGTCCTGGGCGGCGAACAGCGCGATGGTCGGCATGTCCTGCACGACCAGGTGCTCGATCTGGTAGAAGTCCTGCTTCTGCTTGGCCGCGTCCGAGGTTCCGGCGATGTCCGCGAGCAGCGAGTCGACCTGCGGGTCGTCATAGCGGCCGTAGTCGCCGAACTGGTCCACCTGGCCGACCGGCGGGGCCACCGAGCCGTTGAGCAGCTGGTTGTAGTAGGTGTACGGGTCCGAGGTGTAGCCGAAGTTGTCGATCATCAGCTGGAAGTTGCCGGAGTTCTGGTCCTGCAGCCACGCGTTGTACGCCTCGGCCTGCCCGTCCACCTTGATCCCCACCGCGGCCAGCTCCTGCTCCACGATCTGCAGGATGCTGATGTAGTCGGACCAGCCGGTGACCACCTTGATCGAGATGTCCAGCGGCTTGCCCGCCTTGTCGCGGAAGACGTTGTCCGAGCCGAGGGTGTAGCCGGCCGCCTGGAGGGTCGCCTTTGCGGCGGCGGGGTCGGGCTTTGCGAACTTCTGGTCGGCCAGGCTCGGATCCAGGATGCTGTTGAAGTTCGGGGTCAGCAGGTCCATCGGATTGACCGGCGGGGCGTAGCCGTTGTAGACGGACTGGCTGATGAAGTCGCGGTCGATGGCCTGGCTGATCGCCTGGCGCACCGCCTTGTCCGCGGTCGGGCCCTGCTTGTAGTTCGGCACCAGGTAGGTCACCGAGAGCGGGATGTCCTCGACCGCGTACTTCGCGTTCTTGGCCAGGTAGTTCTTCTTGATGTCCGGGATGAAGCCGCCGGACCAGTCCACGGAGCCGGACTCGATGGCCTGGTCGGCCGTGCTGTTGGCGCTGTACTCGAGGAACCGGACGGTCTTGAAGTGCGGCGTGTTCGGCAGGTAGTAGTGCGGGTTGGCGGTGAACTCCATCACCTGGCTGTTGACCTTGCTCGGGATCCACGCCCCGGTGCCGACCGGCTTCGGGTTGGTCCAGGTCTTCTTGTCGCCGACGGTGGACCAGATGTGCTGCGGCAGGATCATCGTCTTGTCCGCGATGTAGACCAGGTCCTGATACGCGGGCTTGGTGAAGTTGATCGTCACCGAGTCGGTGCCGTTCGCTACGGCGTCCTTCACCGGCAGGCCGTTGGTGTTGAGCGCGCTGTCGGTGTCCAGGTTGAAGGTGTAGGCGACGTCGGCGGCGGTGAACGGCTTGCCGTCGTTCCAGGTGACGCCGGAGCGCAGCTTGAAGGTGATCGCGGTGCCGTCGGAGTTCCAGCTGTAGGACTGGGCGAGCCACGGCTGCACGTCGCCGGCCTTGGCGGTGTTGAAGAACATCAGCGGCTCGTAGATCATCCCGATGGTGCCGATGACCACGCTCGGCGAGTACGGGTTGAAGTTGGCCGTGAAGGGGTTGGAAGAACCGGAGACGGTGAGCACGCCGCTGGGTCCGGAGCTTGCCGAGGAGCCGGAGCCCCCGCTCCCGCAGGCCGCGGCCGCGGCCAGAACGGGGGCCAGGACCAGGGTGGATACCGCGCGCCATCTAGATCTCATCGTTGAGCCTCACTTCGCTACGCCAGGATTTAGGTGCGGATTCACAACCCAGGCGGGTACTGCTGCCACCGGTTCGCAGCATTGCCGAGTGTTCACGGATGCTGGCACTGAACCGGTTAAGCGTCAAGAGTGCGGCGGACCGGAGTTGGAACCGGGCAGGTGGGTGCGGCGGGGGTCGGTGCGGGTGCGCTCGGCCGAAGGAAACATTCGACGATCATGCGCGGGGAACCGAACATAAGGACAGAATCGGACTTATGACCCGGTTCGGTGCCAGGGCTAGTGGCGGTGGCGGTGGCGGTGCTAGTGGCAGCGCTGGCGCTTCGACAGACGAAACACCAGAACGCAACTCACCTGCGACGCGCAGGCGGCGGCGCGGTCGACGCCCGCGGCGTCAGCACGGCCGGTGCCTCGCCGCGCGAGCCGGGCGCCCCGCCGGCCGCCAGTTCCAGCAACCGCTGCGCGGCGTGCGCGCCGTAAGCGACCACGTCTCTGCGCAGGGCGGTGAGCGCTGGATGCACGAGCTGGCAGAGCACCGAGTCATCCCAGGAGACCACGGACAGCTCACCGGGCACGTCCACACCGGCTCGCTGCGCCGCGCCGAGTCCGGAGACCGCCATCAGGTCATTGTCGTAGACGATCGCGGTCGGCGGCTCAGGTTCGGCCAGCAGCGCGGTCGTCGCGTCGGCGCCGCCCTCAGCCGTGTAGTCCGCCGTGACGCAGTGCGCTTCGATACCCGCCTCGTTCGCCGCCTGCATGAAGGCGTCGGTGCGGATCCGCGTGTGCCAGAGGTCTGTCATACCGGTCACCCGGGCGATCCGCCGGTGGCCAAGCTTGGCCAAGTGCTCCACGGCCAGCCGGGCCGCCGTCTCGTCGTCCGTCCAGACCGCCGAGAGCCCGCCCGAACCCTCCGGCGCCCCGACCACGACCGTGGGCAGCGCCAGTTCCCGCAGCACCGCGATGCGCGGGTCGTCGATGCGCAGGTCCACCATGAAGACCCCGTCCACCCGGCGCTGCGCCCACCAGGTGCGGTAGAGCTCCATCTCCGCCTGGCGGTCCTCGGCCACGGTGAACAGCAGCGCGGTGTGCCCCTCGGCGAGCGCACCCTGGATGCCCGCGATCAGCTGCATGAAGAACGGCTCCGCGCCGAGGATCCCGGCCGGGCGGTCGATGACCAGGCCGAAGGCCCCGGCCCTGCCGTCGGACAAGGCGCGCGCCGCGCTGTTGGGCTGCCAGCCGATCTCCCGGGCGATCTCCAGAATCCGCTGCCGGGTGGTCGGCGAGACGCCCGGCTGGTTGTTCAGCGCGAAGGACACCGCAGCCTTGGTGACCCCGGCCCGCTGGGCGATGTCCGCGATCGTAGGCCGTTTCACCGCGAGCAACCTCCCAAACCGAGCAGCGACCCCACCGTCCGTGGGCAGTCTACGGCGCGGCGGCGGCTCAGACCGCAGCGTCCGCTGTGGCGAGTGGGCGCGCCGAGCGGCGGGAAGTTCACAAGCGCGCTTGAGGACCGACCGGATCCCGCGACCTGCCCGGCCCTGGGAAGGCTCTTGCGCGCAGGGCCGATTTACGGTCCACTAAACCGGTATAGCGCCCACCCACCTCCCGTCCAGGGGTGCCGACGCTCCGAACGCGCCTCAAGTCCCGCCCGTGAAAGGTCGTGACCCGCATGCACCGTCCCTCACTCCGGCTGCCCGGCGAGCCCGGTTCCAGTCCCGCGCCGTGGATCGGCGCGAACTTCTGGTCCCGCCGCGGCGGCCCGCTGATGTGGCGTCAGTTCGACGCGGACACGGTCAGGGCGGAACTCGCGGTGCTGCGCGAACACGGGCTGACTTTCACCCGCTCGTTCTTCTACTGGCCGGACTTCATGCCGGAGCCGAACCGGGTCGACGAGCAGTGCTGCGCCAGCTACGCGCAGTTTCTCGACTTGCACACCGAGCTGGGCATGTACACGATCCCGACGCTGATCGTCGGGCACATGTCCGGAGAGAACTGGGACCCGGCCTGGCGCGGCGGCCGCGACCTGTACGCCGACGTGTGGATGGTTGCCCAGCAGGCCTGGTTCGGCGGGGAGATGGCCCGCCGCTACGCCTCGCACCCGGCGGTGGCCGGCTGGCTGGTGAGCAACGAGATGCCGATCTACGGCGGCGAGAACTCCCCGCGCGAGCAGGTCGCCTCCTGGGCCCAGCTGATCATCGACGCGGTGCGCGCGAACGGCGGAACCCAGCCGATCTCGCTGGGCGACGGGGCGTGGGGACTGGAGATCACCGGACGGGACAACGGCTTCCGGCTGCGTGACGCCGCGCGCCTCTGCGACTTTCTCGGCCCGCACAGCTATCCCATGGGCAACGACGTGGTGCGCCAGCACTACACGGCCGCCTGGATCTGCGAGCTGGCTGGCTCGTTCGGGCTGCCGGTGATCCTGGAGGAGTTCGGCCTCACCTCGGACTTCACCTCCGACGCCTACGGCGCGCACTTCTACCGGCAGGCGCTGCACAACTCGCTGCTGGCCGGGGCCACCGGCTGGGGCGCCTGGAACAACACCGACTTCGACGGCCTCGAACATCAGGACCCTTATCGACACCATCCGTTCGAGCTGCACTTCGGGTTGACCGACGCGCAGGGCACGCCGAAGCCGCAGCTGGCCGAGTTGCGCGCCTTCGCCGAGGTGCTGGCCGAGGTCGACTTCCCGCGACTGCGCCGCACTCCGGCCGAGGCCGCCCTCGTGGTCAGTTCGTTCCTTGACACCGAGTATCCGTTCACCGAGCCGAGCACGGACGGACCGGAGCTGTGCCACACGCTGGGGCAGGCCTATGTCGCCACGCGGCTTGCGGACCTGCCGGTGGCGATCGCGCGGGAGAGCGACGGAATCGGCACCGACGCGAAGTTGTACCTCGTGCCCTCGACCAAGCAGCTGCTCTCCCCCACCTGGTACGCGCTGGCCGATCTGGCGGCGGATGGCGCGACGGTGTACGTGTCCTACTTCGCGGGCGCGCACGGCAACCAGCGCGGTCCCTGGCACGCCGCGATGAACACCCTGTTCGGGTTCGAACACCAACTCGTCTATGGACTCGTAGACACGGTGGAGGAGGACGAGTTCGAATTCGAGTTCGTCCGGCCGTTCGGCGCCCTGGCCGAGGGCAGCCGGTTGCGCTTCCGCACCGGCGGCAACGAGCACAGCCGCGCGATGCTGCCGGTGGAGCCCACCGACGCCGAGGTCGTCGCCGTGGACGGAAAGGGCCGCCCGGCGCTGCTGGTACGGCGGGTCGGATCAGGGTCAATGGTGTTCTGCACCTATCCGATCGAGCACATGGCGGCTTACCTGCCGCGGGTCAATCCGGATCCGACCCGGGACCTGTACGACGCGCTGGCGGACTTCGCCGGCGTCGCGCGGGCGGTCACGGTAGACGAGCCGCGGGTCGCCGTGGACGTGCTCGAACACGAGGACGGTACCCGGTGGGTCTGGTTCGTGAGCCAGGCCGCCGAGGAGCTGACCGTGAAACCCACGCTACGAAACGGTGGCCGGCTGGCTGAGGACGCGGTGACGCTTCCGCCGTTCGGAGTGCGGGTCGTCAAGCTCGAAGGCTGATGCGCATCACCTAAAGCAATGGATTGATTGACTTTGGCAGTCGATCACTGATACAGACGAGCCGCGCCGCGGTCCCTAGTGCGGAGGGACCGCGGCGCGGCATCTCATGGCTCTTCGGCCTCGGCTGTTTACGGCAGCGTGGTGATGTGCGCCTTGTACGCCGCGCCGAAGTTGGTCGGCGTTCCGGTGTAGTCGGTGATCAGGGTCGGGCCGCTGGAGCAGCCGCCGGACCAGTTGTCCCAGGTCCAGGCGAGGTAGCCGGTGTGCTCGGAGTCCAGCCAGGACATCAGCGGGTCGATGAAGCTGCCGGAGCAGTCGTTCTCGCCGATCTCGCCCGCGATGACCGGCACCTTGGCGATGACCGGGGCGACCTGGCTGGTCCAGCAGGACTGTGGGGCGCAGGTGTTGAAGTTGTAGTCGTGGAACGAGGCGACCAGGTTGTTGTCCGGGTCGGTGGGCTCGTTGGCCAGCCAGCCGGTCAGGTCGTTGGAGTACTCCTCGCCGCCGAGCATCAGCACGTTGCTCGCTCCGGTGCTGCGCACCGCGTTGACCATGCCCTGCATGCCGGCGACCTGGTAGCCGATCCCGTTGCAGGTGCCGCCGTTCTTCCAGCAGGTCCAGCCGGAGGTGCTGTCACCGGTGGCACGGGACGCGTAGGGCTCGTTGAACAGGTCGAAGATGACCGCGTTGTTGCCCTTGAAGGTGTTGGCGACCGAGGTCCAGAACGGGATGGCCTGCGCCGCGTCCGGCATCGGCTTCTGGCAGGTGGCCGTGGCCGCGGAACAGCCGGAGGAGTTGCCGGTGTATGTGCCGTCGGTCCAGTGCAGGTCCAGGATCGCCACCAGGCCGTTCGAGTTCAGCAGGTTGACGAAGGCCTTGACCGCGTTGATGTAGTTCGAGCCCGCATACGCCGAGTTGACGTACGACTCGCCGTTCCAGCAGGCCTCGTTGAGCGGGATGCGCACCGCGTTCACGTTCCAGGTCTTCATGGCCGTGATTGAGGCCTGGTCCGCGGGGCCGTCCCAGATGCCGTAACCCTGCACGCACTCGTACTCGCCGCCGGAGCGGTCCACGCCGTGCGGGGTCCAGGCGGCGCCGGTCGAGGTGACGATCTTGTTGCCGGAGACGTGCAGCTGCGGGGCCGGGCCGCCGCCACCGCTCGATCCGGAGGGCGAGGCCGAGGGCGAAGAGGACGGCGAGGCGCTCGGCGAAGCGGACTTCGACGGGCTGGCCGAGGGTGTCGGGCTGCCGCTCGCGGAGGCGCCGTTGCAGGTCGTGCCGTTGAGCGTGAACGTGCTCGGCACCGGGTTGCTGCCGGTCCACGAGCCGTTGAAGCCCAGCTGGATCGAGCCGCCCGTCGCGACCGAGGCGTTCCAGCTCAGGCTGCTGACGGTGACGTTCGCGCCACTCTGCGACCAGGTGCCGTTCCAGCCCTGGGTGACGGTCTGCCCGGCGCCGAAGGAGAAGCCGAAGGTCCAGCCGTTGATCGCGGCCGCGTTGTTGACGATGGTGATACTCGCGCCGAAGCCGCCGGGCCACTGGCTGCTGACGGTGTAGGTGACAGCGCACGCGGGAGTGGCGGCAGCGGCCTGACCCGTGGTGAGCGCGACGATTCCGGCACTCGCGGCCAGCGCGGCGACGCCCATGCTGGCGAGTGCGGCGCGCAGCCGTGGCGAGCGGTTGTGGAGCGTATCCATGCAGAGACCTCCGTGGGCAAAGAAGCGCACGGCGACATTGCCGCGCCCTAGTGCCCTAGCACGGTAGGACCGCCTACTTAACCGGTCAAGCAAGGCTGAAAGTTGCATCTGGTGCAGTCGCGACACCGGGGACGACTCGGCCCGCGCCGGCTCTCCTTCATGAAGGCAGAGCAGGCGCGGGCCGGGATGCGGCCTCAGCCCCTTGATCGGCGGGCGGTTTCAGTGGGCTTTCACGGCGATCGTGACGCCGGGCGGCGGCCAGGTGACGGCGGTGACCGGAACGGTGATCGTCCCGCCGGTCGTGGCCACCGAGAGCGAGCCGTGCGCCTTGCTGGCCACGGTCGGCACGAAGGTGAGGTTGACGGTGATGGAGCCGCCGGCCGCGATCACCGTGCCCACTGCGGGCAGCGCGGAGACTCCGAGCTCGCCCGTCAGCCCGGTGGTGGTGACTCCGGTGACCACTACCGGCACCGCGCCGGTGTTCTTGAGCGTCACCGTGGTCTGTGAGTGGAAGCCCACCGGCTGGCCCGCGAACGACACCGAGGCCGGGGTGGCCGCAGGCGCGGTGACCGTCGCCGTGGCCGGAGAGGTGGCGATGACGATGTTGCTCACCGCGTGCAGGTCGGTCTGTCCTCCGTTGCCCGCGGTGAATCCCGCGTACGCGCTCGCCGGAATCAGGCCGGCTGCCGGTGTGTACGTCAGCACCTGTGCGGCATCGACGTACACGGTGATGACACCGGCGATGACGGTCACGGTCACCGCGTGCGTCCCGGTGCGCAAGGGCGCCGGAATCGGGGCGGTCGCGAGGTAGGTGGTCGCGCCCGTACCGTTGTCCGCGCCGGTCGCGATCGCGACGTAGTTGCCCGAGTTGGCCTGCGCGTTCCAGAACGTGTCGAGGGCCACGCCGATGCCGCTCAGCCCGTCGAGACCGAGTCCGCCGCCCGGACTGCCCAGGGCGGTCGGCTGGTTCTTGGTCGCATCGATCAGCGAGAAGGTCAGCCCGTCGGCGCCGGACCCGCCGTTCAGCTGCGCCGTGAAGGAGGCCGCGAGGTTGTTCGTCGAGACCGCCGCAGTGCCGAAGGCGGAGCCGGCGACCTCGGGCGTCGTCGCCGGGGTCAGCTGGATCGTGCCGGCGGCGGTAGTCGTGGCCGTACCGTTCAGCTGCCAGCCGGTCGGAACCTGCGGCAGGGTGCCGGTCGCCGTGCCGGTGATCGGCAGGTAGCGGGCGCCCTGGCCGTCATCGCTGGTCATCTCGTACTGCGCGGTCTCGGACCCGACCGAGGTCGGGGTGAAGGTGACCTGCTGGACGTAGGTCTGGTCCGGGCCGATGACCTGGCCTTCGGGCAGCGGCGAGGCGGAGCTGAAGTCCGAGTCCGGCGCCTTGGCCTTGGTGATCGTCACCGGCACGTTTCCGGTGTTGGTGATGCTGAAGGTCTTGGTCGCGGTGCCGCCGATCGGGACCGCGCCGAAGTCCAGCGGCCACGGCGAGATGTTCAGGTTCTTGACCGCGTCCACCGCGTTGCCGCTCAGCGAGATCGTCACCGAGTGCGTGGTGCTGGGATCGTCGGCCGAGGTGGAGGTCACGGTGAACGAGTCCGTATTCGCTCCGGTACCCGTCGACGCGGTCGGCGAGTAAGTCACCGAGGCGATGAACGAACCGCCCGGCGCAACGGTCGCGCCGGCGGCGGGCAGGCCGGTGACGGTGAACGGCGCGCTCGGCGAGGTCGCCGCGCTGATCGTCTCAGTACTCGTACCCGTGTTGGTGACCTGGATGTTCTTCGTCGCGCTCAGGCCGACCGGCTGATCCAGGAAGACCGCGTTGGGCGGATTGGCGCCGAGACCGGGCTTGGTTCCGTAGCCGTCGACGGTGAACGAGACCGGTCCCGAGTCGGTGCTCACGGTGACGGTTCCGCTGATCGTGCCGGTGCCGCCGGGGACGAAGGTCATCGGGATCGAGAGGGTGTCCCCGGAGTTCATCGCGTGCGGCAGGGGCGGCGCGGTGGCCGAGAACGGCGAGGTGGCTGAAACCCCGGTGACGTTCAGCGCCTTGGTGGCCGTGACGGTCAGCGTCGCGCTGCCGGTAGTGCCGACGGCGACATTGCCGAAGGAGACCGGCGAACCGGTCAGCGCGGAGTTGGCCGGCCGGCCGAAGGCGAGGATCTTGCCGTCGCGGGTGCCGATGTAGACGCGGCCGTCGCTGGTCGCCGGGGTGGTGAACTTGACCGCGGTGCCGATCGGCGCGGACCACAGCTCGGTCAGCACGCCGTTGCCGTCCGGCTCGGCGCTGTACGCGCGAAGCTCGGCGTTGGTGCCGGTCGGACCGGAGGACCAGACGACCCAGACGACGCCGGTGCCCGCCGTCGTGCCGTTCGAGGTCACCACCGGCGAGCCGGAGGTGTAGTTGAAGGTGCCCGCGCTGGTGCCGACGAGGCTGAGCGCCGGGTTTCCAGAACCGTCCACGCCTACCTTGAACGCGCGCAGCGGACCGCCGTTGCCGACGAGGTACACGTAGCCGCCGTCTCCGCCGTAGAACGCGGGGTGTCCCCACTGCCCCTGGTAGGGACCGACCATGCCGAGCGAGGCGTCAGTGCCGGTGGAGGCAGCGTGCCCGCCCAGGTTGTCCCGGTCGAGCAGGAACAGTCGGCCGTCCTTGCCCATCTGCACGAGCAGGTGCGGGTGCGCCGCGGTGCCGTATCCGTCCGGCAGGCCCATCGGGCCGCCCGAGCCGAAGTCGGTGTCGTTGGCGTCCATCTTGGTCGCGTCGTGCGGACTGAAGAAGTCGGCCGGCGAGAGCGAGCCGTCCGCGTTCACGTGCAGCCGGACCACGGACTCGGCCAGGTTGCCGGGAGGCGCGTTGCCGGGACCTGGAGCCGGGGAGACGCCGTTGCCGGTGGCGAGGATGATCTGCCCGGCGCCGTCCGAGACCAAGCCGCCGCCGCCCTGCCAAACACCGGCGCCGTTGTTGCCGGTGCCGGTTTCGTCAGACCAGAGCGCGGTCTGGTTGCCCGCTGTGGAGACTCCCGCGACGTATCCGCGATAGTCGGGTCCGTAGTCGCAGTGCGAGCCGAAGGCCGCGTAGACGACCCCGTTGAGGAGCAGCAGACCGGGACGCTGGCCTTCGTAGGCGGGATCGAAGGTCGCCGCCGCGTCGTTCGAGGGATGGCCGCCGATGGCCACCGGGAAGTTGGCCTTCTCCGCGCCGCTGGTGACGTTGACCGCGTGCATGTAGTAGTGCGGATGCATCGCGTCCGCACCGTCATTGACCTTCGTGACCAAATACACGTATCCGGTCGAGGAGTCGTAGACCGGGGCCGAGGTGATGCCGAGGTTCGGCGTCAGGTCTGAACAGCCGATGGTGGAGGCGGGCCAGGCGGGGCCGAAATTGTCGCTCCACAGGATAGCGCCGGTCGCCTTGTCGAGACCGTAAACCTTGTCGTTCTCGGTCACCGCTATCAAGGTGTTGCCGACGATCAGGGGCTGGGCGTAGACCTGGCCGTCCAGCGTGGTGGAGAACTGCTGGCCGAAGTCGGGGGACTGGACCGAGGCCGGGTCCAGCGCCGTCTCGCTCTTGTCCCAGCCGGTGCGCAGCGTGTCCTGCGAGACGGTGACCTCCTCGCCGCGCGCCGGGAAGGCGACATACGCGGCGCCGGATATGAGCCCGGCCGCGATCAAGGCTATGAAAGCGGCACGCGGATATCCACGGACGAGGTTCACCCGGTTCCCCCCTCTGAAAGGCTGCGCTGTGCCGGTGCCGGGCAGCATGAGCACAACTGCGAGGAGAGGTTACGGCCTACGCCCGCGCGATATCCGGTCCGCGCTCTAACCGTGACGAAATCCGAACCATGGCCGCGGCGATTTGCGCGTTATGTCATCGCCCGTACTTATCGCACCTACGAGATCGGAGTCACCCCGGCCGGCACCCGGCCCTTCGGGGTCTGCTCGATCAAATGGCCCCACCACACCATGCGGTTCGAGTCGATGTAGATCGGCGTGCACGTGGTGAGCGTGATGTAACGGCCGGGCTTGGTGAATCCGGAGCCGACCGGGATCGGCTCCACCGCGCCGACGTCGTTGATCGGCACGGAAGAAGCCTCGCGGTCCAACTGGTAGACGAACCAGCCGTAGGCGGTCTGCACGTACACCCGGTCGCCCACGGCGAGCTGGTCCAGATCGCGGAACACCATGCCGTGGCCGTCCCGGTGCCCGGCGATCGCGAAATTGCCCGAGGCGTCCCAGGGAAGCGCGGAGGGCGGCTGCGTGTAGTGCCCGACCGCACCGGTGTTCAGCACCCTGGTCCGGTCCACCGACTGCATGATCAGCGCACGCCAGTCGGCGCCGAAGGCCGGGATGTAAAGGAAGCCGAAACTCTGCCCGATCGCGATCGCGTCGCTGGGCTTGGCCGCGGCGGGCGCCGGGGCGGCCCAGGTGCGCAGCAGAGCGGCGGAATTGCGGCGGGTCTGCTCGCCCGCGGTGATGTTGCTCCACCAGAGCTCGTACACGGCGTACAGGGCGATCACCAACCCGAGCGTGATCAGCGCTTCGCCGAGCCCGCCGAGGAACCGGGTCCAGGACCGCGGGGCGCCCGCCGCCGACGAGGCGTCGTAGAGCTCGTATCCACTGCCCGGGTCGTAGACGTCGAACCCCTCGGACACCGCCCGCTCCTTCCGTCTCGGATCGACCGATCCTACCGGCTTGTCGGGAAAACAGAGGGCAGATCCCGAAGCGTCGGGATCTGCCCTCTTATTCAGTTATTCGGTCATCTCATGACCGTACGCCGCGGCGCCCGGATCAGTGCGACCGGCGGCCGCGCTTGGAGGCGGCGCGCAGGCCGACGCCGGCGAGCAGCGCGGCACCGGCCAGAGCCACCACAGCGCCTTCCTCGGTACCCGTCCCGGCCAGCGAACCACCGTGCGGGTGCGACGGCTTCGACGGGGTGCCCGACGGGCTGCCCGGAGTGGTCGACGTCGGCGAGTTGCTCGGCGAGGACGAGGCCGACGTGGACGGCGAGCTCGACGGCGTACCGCTGGGCGTGCCGGACGGGGTGCCCGACGGCGACGAGCTCGGCGTGCCCGACGGCGTACCGCTGGGCGTGCCAGACGGGGTGCCCGACGGCGACGAGCTCGGCGAGCTCGACGGGGTACCGCTCGGAGACGGCGTCGGGTGCGGGTGGCCCTGCTCGCAGACCGTCTTACCGGTCTTGTTCTCAAGGCCGATGACGTCCACCTGGTTGCCACACACGTTCAGCGGCACATTGATCGGCACATTGACGCCATTGCCCGACAGGGCGCCGCCCGAGTGCGTGATGATGCTGGTGCTAGTCGCGCTCGGCGGGCCCGGGATGAAGCACTCGGAGCCGTGGAGCTTGTTCTCGGCGCCGATCACGTTGACCTGGTTGCCACATGCGTTGATCGGCACGTTGATCGGCACCTGCGCCGAGTTGCCGGACGCGATGCCGCCCGAGTACGCGGTGAAACTGGTCGCGGTGGAAGTGCCGGCCTCGTTGACGCAGGTCGAGCCGGCGTCCTTGTTGGCCAGACCGATCACGTTCGCCTGGTTGCCGCAGGCGTTGATCGGCACGTTGATCGGGGTCTGCACGGTCATGCCGGAGCCGATGCCGCCGGAGTGCGTCACGACCGCGGTCGCGCTCGAACCGCCGTAGGTGTTGGAACCGGACGGGTTCGTGGAGCAGTCGCTCCCGGTGACCTTGTCCTTGGCCGCGATCACGTTGGCCTGGTTGCCACACGCGTTGATCGGCACGTTGACCGGCGCCTGGATGATGTTGCCGGACAGGATGCCGCCCGAGTGGTCGGTCACCGCCGTCGCCTTGGCGCCGCCGCCGGTGCTGCCCGCGCCCGCACCGGAGCCCGGAGCCGGGCAGGTGGTGCCGTGCACGGTGTTCTTCAGCCCGATGGCGACCGCCTGGTTACCGCACACCTCCAGCGGCGCGTTGATCGGCGCCTGGATGGTGTTGCCGGACAGGATGCCGCCCGAGTGGCTGGTGCTCGCCGTCGCGGACGAACCGCTCTTCGACCCGCCGGCCGCGTTCGAGCCGCCACAGGCGCTGGGCGCCACGTGGTTGCCGGCCGCGATGGCGGCGACCTGGTTGGTGCACAGGTTCAGGCCGAGGTCGATCGGGATCTGCACGGTGTTGCCGGACAGGATGCCCTTGGAGTCCTTCACCGTGCTGGTCGCCGAGGCGCCCGCGCCGGAGCCCGAACTCGACGGCAACTGCGGCGCCGCCGGCTTCAGGACGTGGACATCCTGCGGAGCCTTCGGCTGTGCGGCCTCGGGTCCACGGACGCTGATGGGAGTGCTGACACTGGACGGGGACGCCTGGTTCGCCGCGGCCCCCTGGGCCTGAGCCGGACCGGGCAGGGCGCCGAAGCCGACAGCCGCCTCGGCCGGGGCGTAGCCCGTCCCGGTCAGCAGCAGCCCGCCCGTCGCGACCGTGAAGGCCAGGCTGCGCTTGGCCATGTCGTACATGGAGGACCTCTTCTGATCAGTAGAGGAGAAAGCGGCGAAGGAAAAGGTGCCGCCTGCTCCGCGAAACGGCCCAGAAGAGTGGAGGTCACGCCCGCTACGGCTTCACGAGTGAATACTGATACGAGTATTTAGTTCGCAGCTCATCACGTGCAATCACGGTGTCATCGCACAATGACGACGGCTCCGAATGACGGCGGCGCCGAATGACGACAGCGCCGAATGACGACAGCGCTGCACGGGGTCGGCGGATCACGCGCCCCGCTCGGCCCGGCGGGCCAGGCGGGCATCGCGCTTCTCCTCGAAGCGGCGGGCCGCGACGTCGAGCGCGTCGAGGATCCCGGCCAGCTCCTCGCGGGCACGCTCGCCTTCCGGGCCCAGGTCGGTGCGCTCCAGCGCCTTCACGTTCCGCAGCACCGGGATCAGCACCTCGTCGCGGTGGATACGCAGGTTGTAGATCCCGGCGAGCGCGATCTCGACCGACTTGCGGGTGTAGTTCTCCACGGTCGCGCCGGGCATCTGGAACCGCTTGACCACGTCGAGCACCGCCTCCATCGTCAGGTCCGGAGCCACATCGAAGGCCGCGGCCAGCAGGTTGCGGTAGAAGATCATGTGCAGGTTCTCGTCCGCGGCGATCCGGGTGAGCAGTTGCTCGCACAGCGGTTCGCCGCTGTAGCCGCCGGTGTTGCGGTGCGAGATGCGGGTCGCCAACTCCTGGAAGGAGACGTATGCGATCGAGTTGACCGCCCGGTGCCCGTACGGCGAGTCGTAGCCGGTCGACATGTGCGTCATGCGGGCCCGCTCCAGGGCGATCGGGTCGACCGCGCGCGTGGTCAGCAGGTAGTCGCGGATCGCCGTGCCGTGCCTGCCCTCCTCGGCGGTCCAGCGGTGCACCCACGAGCCCCAGGCCCCGTCCCGGCCGAACAGCAGCGCGATCTCGTGGTGGTAGCTCGGCAGGTTGTCCTCGGTCAGCAGGTTGAGGATCAGCGAGGTGCGCGCGGTCTCGTCGAGCTTGGACTGGCCCGGCTCCCACGGCGTGCCGCCGAGCGGCCCGTCGAAGTCCCGGCCTTCGCTCCACGGGACGTAGGCGTGCGGGAACCACTCCTTGGCCACCGCGAGGTGGCGGTTGAGGTTCGCCTCGACGACGGGTTCGAGCTCGAACAGCAGCGCGGACTGGTCCGCCGGGTCGGCGGCGGGGCGGGAGTCGGTCGAAAGGGGCACGGCTGGCTCCTGGGAGGCCGGGACGGATATCTGGTTGGAACTGCGCGCGAAACCTACGATCGCGTAAGTTACGCCAACGTAGCTTACAAAGCTGAGAGTCCGCTCAGCGAGGGCTGAGCAGGGTCATCTGACACACTCCGGCGAGTTTTGTTGCGCGAGTTGACAAATCTAGTGATCTCGGCCACTCTCGTAATCGAGGGTGGACTCCGGGGGCCGCGCACGGCGCGCCCAGGAGCCCAGGCCCCGAACCGCTCGGCCCCTGAGCCGGGCCGGTCCGGAGCGCTGAATTGAATAAACATCGCCGCATCGCCGCACCGATGCGGCGATGTGCTTTTCCGGGGACGAGCGCGCTTCGCCCCGCGTACCTCCGCTCTCTTCCCCGCCCGGCCCGCGCTGCCCTACGCTCAGCGCATGGCGACCAAGTCCGCCGCGGCCGAAACCAAGCGCCCGCGCCTCCTGACCCGCTCGATCGTGCTGCCCGCGCTGGGCATCGGCCTGATCACGGCGATCCTCGCGGTCCAGGAGCACGCGCCGTTCCTGGTCGGCATCGTGGTCGGCGTCGCGGTGGCCGGCGTCGTCATCGGCATGATCGCGCTCAAACGGGCTTTCTACGGTGATTGACCGTTTAGACTGATCGGTGGATAAGACCGAAGGACAGCGTCGAGGGCCGTGGACCGATCAGTGAACATCGAGCGATGAACAGCGCCCAGTGAACGCCGCCGTCATAGCCACCACCTTCGGCATCGTCTTCCTCGCCGAACTGCCCGATAAGACCGCTTTGGCCAGCCTCGTGCTGGCGACCAGGTACCGCGCCCTGGACGTATTCGTTGGCGCGGCAGGCGGATTCGCGGTGCAAGTCGCCATAGCGCTGGCCGCCGGGGAACTGCTCTCCCTGCTGCCGCATCGCACCCTTGAGGCAATCGTCGCCGCGCTGTTCCTGCTCGGCGCGTTCCTGATCTTCCGGCACGGACGCGAGGACGAGGCGCAGGCCGAGAGCGAGGCCGAGGAGGCAGCGCGCGACGCGAAGCCGGGCAACGGCACCTGGCGCGCGATGCTGACCAGCTTCACGGTCATCACGATCGCGGAGTTCGGCGACCTGACCCAGATCGTCACCGCCAACCTCGCCGCCAAGTACGACTGGCTGCCGGTCGGCATCGGCGCCCTGGTGGCGCTGTGGGCGGTCGCCGCACTGGCGATCCTGGGCGGCCAGGCGCTGCTGCGGTTCATCTCGCTGACCTGGATCACCCGGATCGCGGCCGTGATCATGGCGGCGCTCGCGGTGATCTCGCTGGTCTCGGCCATTCGCGGCTGACGGCCTGCTCGCCGCCGGTCGCCGGTCGCCGGTCGCCGGTCGCCGGTCGCCGGTCGCCGGTCGCCGGTGGGACCAGCCGGAGTCAGCCGATCCGGTTCAGCAGCCCGGCGGGAATCGCCGTGTCCTGATTCACCGCGCCGAACAGCTGCTGCGCCCGCGCCGAATCCCACAGCACCGTCGAGCCGAGGCCCGAGACCTGGTAGCCCTCGTTCTTGATCGGCACGGTGCCCACATTGCCCTTCCCGCCGCCGGTGACCGGCCCCATCTTCCTGGCCATGCTCACCAGGTCGGACAGGCCCGAGCCGTCGTCCACCGCGATCGCGCCGAGAGCCGAGTTCAGGAACGGGTACAAGGTGAACGGGTTGAGCTCGACACCGGGCCGCATCGCGGATTTGGCCAGCGCGGCCACGAATTTCTGCTGGTTCGCCATCCGGCTGATGTCGGAGTTGGCCAGGGAGTAGCGGGTGCGGATCAGCGCGAGCGACTGCGTGCCGTTGAGGTTCTGGCAGCCGGCCGGCAGGTCCGCGCCCGAGTGGCTGTCCTTCACCGGCGCGTCGAGGCAGAGGTGCACGCCGCCGACCGCGTCGACGACGTTCACGACGCCGAGGAAGCCGATCTCCATGTAGTGGTCGATGCGTACGCCGGTGGCCGTCTCGACGGTCTTGGTCAGCAGCGGCGCGCCGCCGAGGTCGTAGGCGGCGTTGATCTTGTTCTTCGTCGCACCGTGCGACTTGCCGGAGGAGTCCGTATACGCCGGGATGGTGACGTACGAGTCGCGCGGGATCGAGATCAGGTCGGTGCCGCTGGAGCCGTAGTGCAGCAGCAGGATCGTGTCGGTGCGCTGGCCCTGATCCGAGCCGACGTGCAGCTCGTTCTTCTGGGCCGGGGTCAGATTCGAGCGGCTGTCGGAGCCGACGACCAGCCAGTTCGTGCCCGCGCCCTGCGCCGGCCTGCCGTCGTAGTCGGACAGCGCGGCGACCTTGGTCACCTTGCCGGAGGCCCAGAACCAGGTGCCGATCGCGGTGCCGACGAACAGCAGGATGAGCGCGAGCACCGTGAACGCGGCGATGCGCCCCCAGCGCCGGCCGCCGCCCGCGCGGGCGGAGCCGCCGGTACGCGGCGGCCTTGGCTTGACGCTCTTGCCGCCGCGTCCGTAGGTCGAGGTCGACGGGGCCAGCGGATCGCGCGCCGGGGCGTCCTGAGTGACCTGCTCGGGGTCGAACTCAGGCCACTGGGCGCCGCCGCCACCGCTGCCGTAGTACCGGTCTGAACCGTTACCGCTCACCGTGCCACCGTACGACAAGCCCAACGCTAAGGTGCCGCGGCGCGCGCCGCCGCGCACTTTCGTGCAGAACTGTCACGATTCTGCGACCAGCCTATCGACGGGTAACCACAGTGCCGTCCGGAGCCGCGAGGAAGACCGCGCCGACGTTGAGGTCGCGGGCGGCGGCGATGTCGGCCTCGGAAAGCTCGGCCGCCTCGGACACGATCGCGGCCGCTTCCAGCCGGTCGGCTCCCGAGGAGACCGCCGTCGCCACGGCCGCGTCGAGCGCGGAGAGCTTGAGCGAGGGCAGCGCCACGGTCACCGCCGCGTACGTACGACCGGTGGCGTCGCGCACGGCGGCGCCCTCCGGCGTGCGGTTCCGAGCCCGCGCGGAACGGGCCAAGGTGATGATCTTCACGTCCTCGGGGTCGAGTTCCGGCGCTGCGGCGGACTGTTCGGCGGTCATCGGTTCCTCTGGTCCAGGGAGTTCAAATGGCTCAGGGAGTTCAATCGTCGGGATCGGCGTCGACCGGATCGAAGTCGTCGACCGGGCGCGAACCGTTGCGGTCCGGAGTGCGCGGCTCCTGTTCACGCGAGTCGGGACTCTGCGACTCGAGGCCGCGCGACTCAGAACCGCGCGGCTCTGAACCGCGAGAGTCAGAACCGCGCGACTGGTGCTCGCCGCCCTCGTCATCCTCATCCGGCACCGCCTGCACCAGCACGGTCCCGATCCTGCGCCTGCGGCCCTCGGTGGATTCGGCGGTGATGGTGAGTCCGTCGATGCGTACCGTCGCGCCCGGGATCGGTACCTTGCCGAGGCGCTTGCCGAGCAGGCCGCCTACCGTCTCGACGTCCTCGTCCTCAAGGTCGCGATGGAACAGTTCGCCGAGTTCGTCCAGGCCGAGCCGCGCGGACACGCGTGCGCCACCGCTCAGATCACCCGGCTTGGCGAGCCACTCGACCTGCGGCTTGCCCTGGTCGTACTCGTCGGCGATCTCCCCGACGATCTCCTCCAGGATGTCCTCGATGGTGACCAGGCCGGCCGTGCCGCCGTATTCGTCGATCACGATCGCCAGGTGGATGCGCTGGGCCTGCATGTCCCGCAGCAGTTCGTCAGCGTGCTTGGAGTCCGGCACGAAGCTGGCGGGGCGCATGACCGTCTCGACCGGATCGGACAGCGGGTCGGCGGCGGCCGAGCCCTCGTACATCCGCCGCGCCAGATCCTTGAGATACACGATGCCGACCACGTCGTCCGCGTTCTGGCCGGTGACCGGGATCCGGGAGAACCCGCTGCGCAGCGCCAGGTTCAGCGCCTGTCGCAGGGTCTTGCCGCGCTCGATGAAGAGCATGTCCGTGCGGGGGACCATGACCTCTTTGACCAGCGTGTCGCCGAGTTCGAACACCGAGTGCACCATGCGCCGCTCGGCGGCCTCGATCTCGCTGTTCTGCTCCGCGATGTCGACCAGCGCGCGCAGCTCGGCCTCGGTGGCGAACGGGCCCTCGCGGAAGCCCTTGCCGGGCGTCAGCGCGTTGCCGAGCACGATCAGCGCGCGCGGAAGCGGTCCGAGGATGCGGCTGAGCGGCAGCAGCACGGCGGCGCCGGCGGCGGCGATCTGCGGGGCGTGCTGGCGGCCGAGGGTGCGCGGGCTGACCCCGACGACCACGTAAGAGACGACGGCCATGATGGCGACGGCGAGCGCGCCAGTGCCGACGGTCAGGCCCCAGCGATGCGCACACACCATGGTGACCATCACCGCCGCGGCCATTTCGCCGACGACGCGGATAAGCAGCACCAGGTTGACGTACCGCGCCGGGTCCGCGCTCAGCCGTACCAGCCGAGCCGCCCCCGGTGCGCCGCGCTCGAGCAGTTCGGCCGCGCGTACTCGGGAGATGCGCGCCAGCGCGGCCTCGACCCCAGCCGCCAGCCCCGCGATCAGCACCGACACGACCGCGCCGACAAGAAGCCACGCTATGGTCGCGGTCACGGCTCAGCGTCCGGGGCGCTCATCGGAGGGGTGCTTGCGCCAGCGGTCGAGCAGTTCCTGCTGGAGCCCGAACATCTCGGCCTTCTCGTCCGGCTCGGCATGGTCGTAGCCGAGCAGGTGCAGGATGCCGTGCGTGGTGAGCAGGTGCAGCTCGTCCTCCATCGAGTGGCCGGCCGCCTCGCCCTGCTTGGCCGCCACCTCCGGGCACAGCACCACGTCGCCGAGCAGCCCCGGCGTCGGCTCGTTGTCGTCCTCCGCGCGCGACGGACGCAGCTCGTCCATCGGGAAGGACAGCACGTCGGTCGGTCCCGGCTCGTCCATCCACTGGATGTGCAGCTGCTCCATCGCGGCGGTGTCGACCAGCAGGATGGACAACTCGGCCAGCGGGTGGATGCCCATCTGGTCGAGGACATGCCGGGCGAGCGCGACGATGGCCGCCTCGTCCACGGCCACGCCCGACTCGTTGTTGATATCGATCGACATGGCGGGAATCATCCCACCGCGCGGGCCCGGGGGGCGGCGCGGCGCTGCGCCCGGTTCATCGGCGCGACCTGCCCCCGCTCGCGCTCCTGCCGGGCCGCGTCGTAGCGCCCGTAGGCGTCCACGATCTCCCCGACCAGCCGGTGCCGCACCACGTCAGTGCTCGTCAGCCGGGCGAAGTGGATGTCGTCCACGCCCTCGAGGATGTGCTGCACCACGCGCAGCCCGGACTCGGTGCCGCCGGGCAGGTCCACCTGTGTGACGTCGCCGGTGACGACCACCTTGGAGCCGAAGCCGAGGCGGGTCAGGAACATCTTCATCTGCTCGGCCGAGGTGTTCTGCGCCTCGTCCAGGATGATGAACGCGTCATTCAAGGTCCTTCCCCGCATGTAAGCGAGCGGGGCGACCTCGATGGTGCCTGCGGCCATCAGCCGCGGGATCGAGTCGGGGTCGATCATGTCGTGCAGCGCGTCGTACAGCGGGCGCAGGTAGGGGTCGATCTTCTCGTACAGCGTTCCGGGCAGGAAGCCGAGCCGCTCGCCGGCCTCGACCGCGGGACGCGTGAGGATGATCCGATTGACGTCCTTGGCCTGGAGCGCCTGCACGGCCTTGGCCATCGCCAGGTAGGTCTTGCCGGTGCCCGCGGGACCGATGCCGAAGACGATCGTGTGCTTGTCGATCGCGTCGACGTACCGCTTCTGGTTCACGGTCTTCGGCCGGATGGTGCGGCCGCGGTTGGACAGGATGTTCTGGGTCAGCACCTCGGCGGGCCGCTCGCCGGACTCGCCGTTGCGGGCGGACCGCAGGATGGCGATCGAGCGCTGGACGGCGTCCTCGGTCAACGGCGCGCCGGTGCGCAGCACCAGCAGCATCTCGGCGAACAGCTGCTCGGCGAGCTCGACGTCCTCGCGCGGGCCGGTCGCGGTGATCTCGTTGCCGCGCGCGTGCAGGTCGAGTCCGGGCAGCTGCTCCTCGATGACCCGCAGGATGCTGTCGCCGGTGCCCAGGACGGCCACCATCGGATGCGCCGCCGGGATGGTGATCTTGGTCTGCGCGGGCACGGCGGCCTCGGGCTCGCTCGAGGGCGAGACGGTCGACGAGGCGGCCTGCGCGGGGGCGGTGGGCGAGCCCTTGCGGGTGCGCGCGCGAGAGGTGGAGGAAGAGGTGCGGGACCTGTTTGGCTGCTCAGTCATAGGCGGGCCGCGGGGGCCTTCGAATCATTCCTTCGATCGAGGCTGACGGGGACGGTGTCCATGATATCGAGCACAAACGTCTCGCTCCCCGCTAATTATTTCAACAGTTCCCAGGGCAAAGCACTGGTCAACGCGGCGCTAAGGCCGCGTTTCCGGCGTGCGGCGCGCCGGAGACTAGTGCGGCGCCGACCCGAAGTGCCCCAGGGCATCTCCGCCGAGGACGTGCAGATGGACGTGGTACACCGTCTGTCCGGCGGCGTCGTCGGTGTTCAGGACCAGGCGGTACCCGGGAATGTCCGCGTGGTCGACCAGTCCCTCCAGTCGGGCTACCTCGGCGCCCTCGGCGATCAGCCGGCCGGCCAGTTCCGGGTTCTTCGCGGCCAGTTCGCCGGCGTCGCGGTAGCCGTGCGCCTTGGGGATCACCAGCACGTGCGTCGGAGCCTGCGGATTGATGTCGCGGAAGGAGAGGAAGTCGGCGCTGTCCCGGACGATCGTCGCGGGGATCTGCCCGGCCACGATCCGGCAGAACAGGCAGTTGTCGTCGTAGGCCGTTTCCGTACTTGTCATACCGCTCTCCGGGGTTGTAGCCGCAGGTCACGATTCGCTCGAACCGGTGATCATCGTTCGCACGAACGAGTCGATTCCGTTCAGTCGGACCGATCCTAGGCCTTCTCGTTGGTCTCCCACTGTGTACCGTTCCGGATCGCCACCACGTGATCACAACGGGTACTTCTCCCGGATCCCACGCACAGCAGGGAAAGCTTCAATGGACCGCCTCGCCGCACATGTCGTCGCCACCGCACTGCTCACCGCCGCCCTCGCCGCGGTGCCGCTCGCGCTGGCCAAGCCGACCTCCGAAGCCAGCACATTCAAGGTCGCGCTGTCCGCCGCAAGCTCATCGCCGAGCGCCTCGGCCGCGGCCTCTGCCGTCGCCCCGACCCCGACCTCTACGCCCACGCCGAAGTCGACCCCCACGAAGCCGGAGCTGGTGCCGATCCCCTGCCCTGACGCCTTTCAGGTCGGCACCACGTCGTACGCCCGCTGGCACGGCATGATCGCGTTCTCGGTGAAGCAGTTCTACTCGCCGAAGTGCCACAGCGTGTACGGATACGCGTACCCGTGGCTCCAGTTCCGCCAGCAGAAGCAGCACTACGACCTCGGCATGGCGGTGTTCGACCTCACCCACGACGCGATCGTGGGCGCGCGGACCTTCCTGAACGGCACCGGCGGCCCGGATTTCTGGTCCGCTCCGTTCGTTCCGACGGCCGGCACCTGCACTCAGGGCCTGGCGCACGTCTTCTTTCCGGACACCGAGACCGACACATTCACCGACAAGTTCTGCCTTTAGTCGGGGACGTGACGCGTTACCGGCCGCTTGACGACCAGCGGCCGGAGCGCGCGAGCAGCACGGCGGCGGCGACGGTACCAGCGGTGGACGTGCGTAGGACGGTCGGTCCCATGCGGTACGCGACCGCGCCAGCGTCCGCGAACGCGCGCAATTCCTCGGGCGAAATTCCGCCCTCGGGGCCGACGACCAGAACGATGTCGCCTTCCTGATCGACCGTCAGGTCGGCGAGCGAGCCGGCCGCGTCCTCGTGCAGGACCGCTGCCGTGGCCGCCTTGTCCAGCAGCCGCGCGACCTGCGCCGTCGTCGCCGGTTCGGTGATCTGCGGCCACCACGACCGCCGCGACTGCTTGGCCGCCTCGGCCGCGGTCGAGCGCCACTTGGCCAGGGCCTTCTCGCCGCGATCGGCGCGCCACTGCACGATCGACCTGGAGGCCGACCAGGGCACGATCACGTCCACGCCGACCTCGGTCATCATCTCGACCGCCAGCTCGCCGCGATCGCCCTTCGCCAGCGCCTGCACCACCGTGACGGCCGGCCGCGGCCTCGGCACCGAGCGGTGTTCGAGCACGTCGAGCTCCAGCGCCGGATCGCCGGAGCCGCCGACCGAGCGCACGACGCACTCGGCCAGCCGCCCCGCGCCGTCGGTCAGGTCGACCCGTTCGCCGGGCCGCATTCTGCGCACCAGCGCGGCATGCCGGCCCTCGGGACCGTCCAGCCGGATCGCCGGTCCGGACATCTTCTCCGCCTCGACGCGGAACACGGGCACTGTGGTCATTTATGAACTGTGGTCATGTGAGCTGTCGTCAAAGCGGTAGGCGGTGGTTCGCGGCCGGCCGTCACCCGTTGTTGATCGCGTCCTTGATCCGGGAGAAGAGGCCCTGCTTGCCCGGGGCGAAGGTGCCGGCCGGGCGCTCCTCGCCGCGCAGCCGGGCGAGCTTGCGCATCAGCTCCTCCTGCTCCGGGTCGAGGTTCTTCGGGGTCTGTACCTCCACGTGCACCACCAGGTCGCCCCGGCTGGTGCCGCGCAGATGCTGGATGCCCCGATTGCGCAGGGTGATGGCCTGGCCGGACTGGGTGCCCGGCCGGATGTCCAGCTCCACCGAGCCGTCCAGGGTCTCCAGCGGGATCTTGGTGCCCAACGACGCCGCCGTCATCGGCATGGTGACGGTGCAGTGCAGGTCGTCGCCCCGCCGCTGGAAGATCGGGTGCGGCTCCTCGACGATCTCGATGTACAGGTCCCCGGCCGGGCCCGCGCCGGGGCCGACCTCGCCCTCCCCCGCCAGCTGAATGCGGGTGCCGTTGTCCACGCCCGGCGGGATCTTCACGGTCAAGGTCCGGCGCGTGCGTACCCGGCCGTCGCCCGCGCACTCCACGCAGGGCGTGGGGACGACCGTGCCGTATCCCTGGCACTGCGGGCACGGCCGCGAGGTCATCACCTGGCCCAGGAACGAACGGGTGACCTGCGAGACCTCGCCACGACCCCGGCACATGTCGCAGGTGACCGGCGAGGTACCCGGGGCGGCGCCGTCTCCGGCGCAGGTCGGGCAGACCACCGCGGTGTCCACCTGGATGTCCCGCTGCGCGCCGAAGGCCGCTTCGCTCAGGTCGATCTCGACCCGGATCAGCGCGTCCTGGCCGCGGCGCACCCGGGAGCGCGGCCCGCGCGAGGCCCCGCCGCCGAAGAACGCGTCCATGATGTCGCTGAACGCGAAGCCGGCGCCGAAGCCGCCGCCCGGCGCGCCGGAGGAGGCGGAGCTGCGGGTCGGGTCGCCGCCGAGGTCGTAGACCTGGCGCTTCTGCGGGTCGGACAGGACCTCGTAGGCCAGCCCTATCTCCTTGAACCGCTCCTGGGTCTCCGGGTCCGGGTTGACGTCCGGGTGCAGCTCGCGAGCGAGACGGCGGTACGCCTTCTTGATCTCCTCCTGGGTGGCGTCACGCCGTACCCCCAGGACCGCGTAGTAGTCGGTCGCCACTCGTGTAACTCCAGCCGGATTCGGACACTGCCTGCGTGATGCGATTGCGTGTGCCTGTTGTGCTACTTACAGCTTTCGCCGACGGACCAGGCTACGCCTGATCCAGAATTCGCCCGACGTAACGAGCAACGGCTGAGACCGCGCCCATAGTGCCCGGGTAGTCCATGCGCGTCGGACCGAGCACGCCGAGCTGCGCCACCGTATCTCCGTCGCGACCGTAGCCGCTGGTGACGACGGAGGTCGCGGACAGTCCCTCGTACCCGGTCTCGTGCCCGATGCGTACGGTGAGCGTGGACGGTCCGGTGGACTCGCCGAGCAGCTTGAGCAAGACCATCTGCTCCTCGAGGGCTTCGAGCACCGGGCCGATGGTGTCCGGGAAGTCCTGGCGGAACCTGGTGAGGTTGGCCGTGCCGCCGAGCACGACCCGCTCCTCGCGCTGCTCCACGATCACCTCGAGCAGCGCCGCGACCAGCGAGTCGATCGCCGGGCGGTCCTCGTGCGGGAACTGGTCGGCGAAGTCGTCGACCCGGCTCGGCACCTCGGAGAGCCGGTGCCCGACGATCAGGGCGTTGAGCCGGGCGCGCAGGTCGGCCACGGTCGTCTCGCTGACCGGGATGGTCTCGACGAAGCGCTGTTCGACCCGGCCGGTGTCGGTGATCAGCACGAGCATGATCCGGCTTGGCGTGATCGCGACGAGTTCGACGTGCCGCACCGCGGAGCGGGATAGCGACGGGTACTGCACGACCGCGACCTGCCGGGTGATCTGAGCGAGCAGCCGGACTGTGCGCGAGATCACGTCGTCGAGGTCCACCGCGCCGCCGAGGAAGGCGTGAATGGCGCTGCGCTCGGCCGAGGACAGCGGCTTCACGCTGGAGAGTCGGTCCACGAACAGCCGGTAGCCCTTGTCGGTGGGCACCCGGCCGGCGCTGGTGTGCGGCTGGTGGATGTAGCCCTCCTCCTCCAGCGCGGCCATGTCGTTTCGTATGGTCGCCGGGGAGACGCCGAGGTTGTGCCGCTCCACCAAGGCCTTGGAGCCGACCGGCTCCTGAGTGGAGACGTAGTCCTGGACGATCGCGCGCAGCACTTCGAGGCGTCTGCGATCGAGCCTCGGGTCCTCGACCCTGGAGTCCGCGAGCCGCGGCTCGCCGAGCCTGGATTCACCGAAAACCGTGTCTCCCGGCCTTGGATCCTCGCGCATGCCCACCACCTCCCGCTCTTGTAGCGGCCTGATCACCGAGCGCTCCTGGCACTCGGGGCGAGTGAGTGCCAATGGAGGTGAGTCCAGTGTACGGCGCGGGACCGGGATCAGTCTTCAGCCGCAGGCCGCGATCGCCGAGCGCTGTTCACGAAGCCGCCGCGCCCGCCGCGGCGAAGCCGGGCGCTACGCTCGACCGCGTGGACCCCCGCGATCGCGGCCCCAGGCCGAAGCAGTACGGACCGGACGACCTGCTGCCGCGCAGTGCACAGTTCAGCCGCGCGAACCGCCCGTTACCCGAGGTCGAGGCGGTAGCGGACCTGGTGGTCGAGGAGGTGACCACCGGCTTCTGCGGCGCGGTGGTACGGGTCGAGAAGACCCCGGGCGGCTTCACGGTCACCCTGGAGGACCGCTTCCGCAAGCACCGGGTGTTCCCGCTCGGCCCGGGCTTTTTGTTAGAAGGCAAGCCGATCAGCCTGGTGCGACCTAAATCAAAATCCGAGCAAACAAGTCCGGCCACCCGTACCGCGTCCGGCTCGCGCGCGGTCCACGGGCTGCGCGCGAGAGTGGCGCGCGAAGGCCGCATCTACGTCGAAGGCAAGCACGACGCGGAGCTGGTCGAGCGGGTCTGGGGCGACGACCTGCGGATCGAGGGCGTGGTCGTGGAGCTGCTCGACGGGATCGACTATCTGCCCGGCATCGTCGACGAATTCCAGCCGGGCGAGGGAAGAAGGCTCGGCGTCCTGGTGGACCACATGGTCGCGGGCTCGAAGGAGACCAGGATCGCGAGCCAGGTCCAGGAGGGCCGGGAAGACAGCGTCCTGGTTCTCGGCCATCCGTACGTAGACATCTGGCAGGCCGTCAAACCGCAGGTGCTGGGCTTCGAAGCGTGGCCCAGAGTGCCGCGATCGGAGGAGTGGAAGGAAGGAGTCTGCGAGCGCCTGCGCCGCAAGGACCCCTCCTGGCCGCTCGACCCACGCCAGGCATGGTCGCGCATCCTCGGCGCCGTGACGTCATACAAAGACCTGGAGCCGACCCTGCTGGGACGGGTCGAGGCCCTGATCGACTTCGTCACCGCACCGTAGGGCCTGCTTGGCATGTGGCGCCGGGCCCAGCGAGACCTTCCACACAGGCCCTGATGCGGCATCGAGCCGGGCTCACGAATTCGGCTCAGTCACGCGCCGGACAAGGATCAGCGCCACGAAGACGGCGCTCAGGCCGACAAGGCCGCAGACCCACAGGGCCCGGTGGAACCCATCGGTGAGCGCGACGGCGGTGGCATGGCCGTGGCCGATCAGCGCGGTGGTGCGCGCGGCCGCGACGGTTGAGGCCACGGCGATCCCGATCGCGCCGCCGAGTTGCTGGGAGGAGTCGATCAGTCCGGAGGCGACGCCCGCGTCGCGCTCGGTGACACCGACCAGAGCCCCGATCGAGACCGGGATGAACACCCAGGTCACGCTCCCGGTCAGGAAGAAGGGGCCGGCCAGGTTCGACCAGAAGCCCCCGTGCACCGGCGCCTGGGTCGCCCACAGGATCCCGGCGCCGGTCAGGACCAGCCCGCTCGCCATCACCAGCTTGACCGACAAGCGGGTGACTAGGGCCTGGGCCGGGCCGGCGAACAGCACTCCGGTCAGGCCGACGGTGAGCCAAGCCAGGCCGGTCGTCATGGCGGAGTACCGCAGCACCTGTTGCATGTAGAGGGTGCCGATGAAGATGTAGCCGTAGAAGCTGGCGCCCAGCAGGAACCCGACCGCATTGGACCCGGCGAGGGTCTTGAGCCGGAACAGCCGCGGCGGCAGCAGCGGTGACCGCGTCCTGGCCTCGATGATCACGAACGCGATCAGCAGCGCCACCGCGGACGCAAGCAGGGCGACGGTCCGGGTGGCGGTCCATCCGACGATCGGCGCCTGCGAGATCGCATAGACCGCGAGGACCAGGGAGGCGGTCACGCTGACGGCGCCAGGCACGTCGTAGCTGCGACGCCCGGCCGGCCCACTGCCGCCTGGCGCACTGCTCGGCGGCACGACCTGACGGGTCAACAGCAGTGCGGCGCCCCCGATGGCGACGTTCAGGTAGAAGATGTACGGCCAGCCGGCGTATCGGGTCAGAACGCCGCCGGCGAGCACGCCGAACGTCGCTCCGCTCGCGCCGACCGCGCCCCAGATGCCGAGCGCCTTGTTGCGCTCTGCGCCCTCCGGGAACAGGTTCATCACGATCGAGAGCGCGGCGGGCAGCACCGCGGCGGCGCCCAGGCCCTGGAGCCCGCGCATGACGATCAGGAACGTGCCACTGGTCGCCAGGGCGCACGCGAGCGAGGCCGCCGTGAAGAGCCCGAGCCCGGCCGCGAACATCCGCCTGCGCCCGAGCAGGTCGGCGGTCCGGCCGCCGAGCAGCAGGAAGCCGCCGAAGGTGATCGCGTACGCGGTCACCACCCACTGCAGGTCCGCCCGGGCGAAGTGCAGCTCGGTGCCGATCGTCGGCAGCGCCACGTTGACGATCAGCATGTCGACGGCCGTCATGAAGCACGCGACCGCGAGCAGCGCGAACGCCCGCCATCGGTGTACTGCGACAGGCGCCGCGGGCTGCGCGGGCGCCCGGTCTCGGATGTCGTCGATGCTGCGGTCCAGCGAAGTCATGCGGGCCTCCGGCCGTCACGGGTGGGAGTTCTCACCGGTTCAAGCACCGGGCGTCCCGGGGATTCGTCGCCGCGCGGCGATGAATTCGGCGCGCCGCCGGTGTTGCATAGCCAGGAGCCGAATTCCGGGCGACCGCCGGAGGAGAGGACAGGCCTGCCATGACCCAGACCACCCTCGCGCTTGCCCAGGCCGGGGACGGTGAGGCCTTCCGCGAGCTCGTCGATCCCCACCGCCGCGAGTTGCAGGCGCACTGCTACCGGATCCTTGGCTCAGTGCAGGACGCCGAGGACGTACTTCAGGAGGCCCTGTTGGCGGCATGGCGTTCGATCGGCCGGTTCGACGGCCGGTCGCTGCGGGCGTGGCTGTATCGAATCGCCACCAACCAGTGTCTCAACTACCTGCGCGGCGAGTCCCGCCGCCCGCGGCCGGCAGGCCCGTCCGATCACCGCGCGAGCTGGACGGGGTCGGGACAGTCCGCCGACCCGTGGTGGCTCGAGCCCTTCCCCGGCGATCCGGACGACCTGACTCCCGGCCCCGAGGCGCGGTACGACGCCCGCGAGTCGATCGCCCTCTCGTTCGTGGCAGGCCTGCAGCATCTACCGCCGCAGCAGCGTGCGGTGCTGGTGCTCCGGGACGTGCTCGGTTTCCCGGCAGCCGAGACCGCGGGCATCCTCGGCACCACCCAGGCCGCCGTCAACAGCGCGCTCATCCGGGCCCGTGCCGCACTCCCGCCCGGACGGCACCCGCACGAGGTGCCCATCCCCAAGTCACCGGCCGAAGCCGCCGTCGTCGACCGGTTCGTCAGTGCATTTCAACGCTTCGACCTAGAAGAACTGGTGAGCCTGCTGACCGACGACGCCAGGCTGACGATGCCGCCGGAGCCCATCGAACATCGGGGGCCCGGGACGATCGCTCGCTTCCTGTTGCAGTCCCATGCGGGCCACGAGCTCAAGTTCCTCCCCACCCGGGCCAACGGCCAGCCCGCCCTGGTGCTCTACCTCCCCGATCCGCACGCGCCGATCTGGCGGGCCTGCGGCCTCATCGTCATCTCTCTTCGGGGAGATCAGGTTCAGGAGCTCACCCGCTTCCGGGCGCGAACCTGCCGACACGCTTCGGCTACCCCCGCACCCTGCCACGCACGTAGCCGGCTTCGTCATTGCACGACGCACGCAGCTCTACCGCACGTATGACCAACGCCGCTCAACAGCACCGCAAGCCCCACGTCCTACAAGATCCATATCTTTTCTTTCAGACAATCGGATCTCACGCTCTTAGTCCGTGAGGTCACGGACTAAGGCGTCTGCGAGCAGGCGGCCGCGCAGGGTCAGCACCGCGTGCCCGTCGGCGAACGGCAGCGGCTCCAGCAGTTCGTCGCCCAGCGCGCGGCCGGCGGCGGCGCGGGCTTGGGGCGAGAGCAGGGCGAGGTCGAGGCCGTCGATCAGCCGCAGCTCCAGCAAAATGCGCTCGATTCGGCGATCTTCTCCGGCGAGCAGTTCCCGCGCTTGGCCCGGAGACTGTCCTGCCGCGATGCGCTGTGCGTAGACGGCTGGGTGCTTCACGTTCCACCAGCGCGTGCCTGCGACGTGGCTGTGCGCCCCCGGTCCGACGCCCCACCAGTCCGCGCCATTCCAATACAGCAGGTTGTGGCGGCATCGCGCGTCCTCGGACACCGCCCAGTTCGATACCTCATACCAGCCATAACCGGCCGCCGTGAGCATCTCGTCGGCGATTACATAGCGGTCCGCGTGCACGTCATCGTCGATATTCGGCAGCTCGCCGCGCCTTATCCGGGCCGCGAGCCGCGTACCCTCCTCCACGATGAGCGAGTAGGCCGAGACGTGGTCCGGATACGCGCCGATCACCGCTTCGAGCGAAGCCCGCCAGTCGTCATCGGTCTCCCCAGGCGTGCCGTAGATCAGGTCGAGATTGACCTGCTCGAATCCCGCGTCGTACGCCCAGCGCACGCATTGCTCCGGTCGGCCAGGGGTGTGCCCGCGTTCCAGTACCTCGAGGACGTGCTTGCGCGCGGACTGCATGCCGAACGAGATCCGGTTAAAGCCGCCCTCGGCCAGTTCAACCAGATATTTCTCGTCGACCGATTCGGGATTCGCCTCGGTGGTGATCTCGGCCGCGGCGTCCAGGCCGAACTCGTCGCGAATTGTTTTGAGGATCGCCTTCAGGTCCCGCGCGGGGAGCAGTGTGGGCGTACCGCCGCCGAAGAACACCGTCTCTACGGGCACGTATCGGTCGCCGAGTACCCGCCTGGCCAGCCGGATCTCCGCGATAGCCGTTTCCGCGTAAGACGCCTGGGACGCACCGCCGCCGAGTTCCTTAGCGGTATAGGTGTTGAAGTCGCAGTAACCGCAGCGGGTCGCGCAGTAGGGCACGTGCACGTAGAAACCGAACGGCCGCTCCCCGAACGCGGCTGCGGACGCGGCAGGCAGCGCCCCGTCATCCGGGACCGGTACTCCGTCGGGTGGAACTGATGGCATGAATCGATTGTCCGCCTGCCGCCGCGCTGTTTCCTACTTCTTCTTCGCGTCCACGGGTGCGTCCGAGTCGGTGGAAAGCGCCGCGATGAACGCCTCCTGCGGCACCTCGACCCGGCCGACCATCTTCATCCGCTTCTTGCCTTCCTTCTGCTTCTCCAGCAGCTTGCGCTTACGCGTGATGTCACCGCCGTAGCACTTGGCCAGCACGTCCTTGCGCATCGCGCGGACCGTCTCGCGGGCGATCACCCGGGCGCCGATCGCGGCCTGGATCGGGACCTCGAACTGCTGACGCGGGATCAGGTCCTTGAGCCGTTCGGCCATCTTCACGCCGTAGTTGTAGGCCCGGTCCTTGTGCACGATGGAGGAGAACGCGTCCACCTTCTCGCCGTGCAGCAGGATGTCGACCTTCACCAGGTCGGCCTGCTGCTCGCCGGTCGGTTCGTAGTCCAGCGAGGCGTAGCCGCGGGTCTTGGACTTGAGCGCGTCGAAGAAGTCGAAGATGATCTCGCCGAGCGGCAGCGTGTACCGCAGCTCGACCCGGTCCTCGGACAGGTAGTCCATGCCGAGCAGGTTGCCGCGGCGGGACTGGCACAGCTCCATGATCGCGCCGATGTAGTCGGACGGCGCCAGCACGGTCGCGCGCACCATCGGCTCGTATACCTCGGCGATCTTGCCGTCCGAGGGGAACTCGCTCGGGTTGGTGACCGTGTGCTCCTGGCCGTTCTCCATGACGACGCGGTAGACCACGTTCGGCGCGGTCGCGATCAGGTCGAGGTTGAACTCGCGCTCGAGCCGCTCGCGGATGATCTCCAGGTGCAGCAGGCCGAGGAACCCGACGCGGAAGCCGAAGCCGAGCGCGGCCGAGGTCTCCGGCTCGTAGACGAGCGCGGCGTCGTTGAGGCGCAGCTTGTCCAGGGCGTCGCGCAGGTCCGGGTAGTCCGATCCGTCGATCGGATAAAGCCCTGAGAAGACCATCGGCTTGGGGTCCTTGTAGCCGCCGAGCGGCGTGGTCGCCCCCTTGTTCTGCGCCGTGATCGTGTCGCCGACCTTGGACTGGCGCACGTCCTTCACGCCGGTGATCAGGTATCCGACCTCGCCGGCACCGAGTCCGTCCGCGGGCATCGGCTCGGGTGAGATGACCCCGATCTCCAGGAGCTCGTGGGTAGCGCCGGTCGACATCATCAGGATGCGCTCGCGCTTCGTGAGGTGGCCGTCCACGACACGGACGTAGGTGACCACGCCTCGGTACGAGTCATAGACCGAGTCGAAGATCATCGCGCGGGCCTTGCCGTCCGGCTCGCCGACCGGGCCGGGGATGGTGCGCACGACATGGTCCAGCAGTTCGGGCACGCCCTGCCCGGTCTTGCCGGAGACCCGCAGCACCTCTTCCGGCGCGCAGCCGATCAGGTGCGCCAGCTCGGCGGCGTACTTCTCCGGCTGCGCGGCCGGCAGGTCGATCTTGTTGAGCACCGGGATGATCGTCAGATCGTTCTCCAGCGCCATGTACAGGTTCGCCAGCGTCTGCGCCTCGATTCCCTGCGCCGCGTCGACCAGCAGCACCGCGCCCTCGCAAGCGGCGAGCGAGCGCGAGACCTCGTAGGTGAAGTCGACGTGGCCCGGGGTGTCGATCAGGTTGAGGATGTGCGTGGTGCCCTCGACGCGCCACGGCAGCCGGACCGCCTGGGACTTGATGGTGATGCCGCGCTCGCGCTCGATGTCCATCCGGTCGAGGTACTGCGCGCGCATCTGCCGCTCGTCGACGACGCCGGTGAGCTGCAACATCCGGTCGGCCAGGGTGGACTTGCCGTGGTCGATGTGCGCGATGATGCAGAAGTTCCGGATCAGCGCGGGGTCCGTGCGGGACGGCTGCGGCACGTTGGGCGGAAGCGAGGGCAACGAAGTCAATCCATTCGACTGGTGGGAACCGGCTCCATGGTCCCATGAGGCGAGCACGTTCTCCGAATGGAGAAGTGCCAGCGATCGGGCGGACGCGCGTGCCATGCTGGAGCCTCGCGTCATCCCGATCTTCGGAAGGCCCTGAATGGTCCGGTTCGCGCACACGGCCGACTGGCAGCTCGGCATGACCAGGCACTTCCTCAGCCCCGGCGCGCAGGGGCGCTACGACCAGGCACGGCTCGAGGCGATCGAACGGATCGGGCGGATCGCGGGGGCTGAGGGCTGCGAGTTCATCGTGGTGTGCGGGGACGTGTTCGAGCATGTGCAGGTCGCGCGCAAGACGGCGGCTCCGGCGCTGCGCGCGCTTCGGGCCGTTTCCGAGCAGGTGCCGGTCTATCTGCTGCCGGGCAACCACGACCACCTCTCCTCGGCTTCGATCTATGCCTCGCACTGGTTCGGCCCCGAGCGACCGGCGAACGTGCACGTGCTGAACGAGCCCGGTGTGGTCGAGGTGCGTGCCGGCGTCGAACTGCTTGTCGCGCCCTGGGATGGCAAGCAGCCGCCGGCCGAACAGGTCGACCGTTTGGCCGCGCGTGCACCGATTATCGGATCGGACGCGGTCCGGATCGGCGTCGGCCATGGCGGTGTGGACACGTCGGCCTCGCAGCTGACCGAGGGTCCGATCAGCGTGGCGACTCTCGAGAAGGCGCTGGCCGACCGGCGAATCGACTTCGTGGCCCTCGGCGACCGGCATTCGCGCACGCAAGTGGGCACGACCGGCCGCATCTGGTACTCGGGCACGCCGGAGCCGACCGCGACACGTGAGATCGATCCGGGACAGCTGCTCGTGGTCGACGTCGAGCCCGGCGCAGCAGCGAAAGTGACACCGCATCAGGTCGCGACCTGGACGTTCGCGGAGCGGGAGTTCGTGCTGCGTGGCGCCGACTCCGCGGATGACGTGCTGGCGTGGCTTGATGGCTTTCCCACGCCGGCGCGCACGGTCGCGAAACCGATCCTGCGCGGCGAGTTGACCATCGCGGAACATGCTCGGCTGACCGAGGCGATCGAGCACCGGCGTGATCTGTTCGCGGCGATCCCGGCGTCGGGACGCAGCGATGTGCGGGTCCGGTCGGATGATCAGGATTTCGCGGACCTGGAGCTGACCGGGTTCGCGGCTGAAGCGCTGGACGAGTTGCGCGGCGTGGACAGCGACACGGCGCGCGACGCGCTTGGCCTGCTGCTGCGGCTGGCCGGCGGCAGCGCTGCCAAGGCCGGTGGCGTCGCAATGGCGAGCGGGGCGGGTGTGCGATGAGGCTGCATCGGATCACGCTGACCGACTATCGGGGCGTGCGCGATCGGACCGTGCACTTCGCCGAGCAGGGCGTGACGATCGTGTCCGGGCCCAACGAAATCGGCAAGACCTCGCTGGTCGAGGCGCTGGACCTGCTGCTCGAGGAGAAGGCCAGCTCGACCCGCAGAGAGATCATGGCCGTACAGCCGGCCGGGCGCGATGTCGGCCCGTGCGTCGAAGCGGAGCTGAGTTTCGGCCGGTACCGGGTGGTGTACCGCAAGCAATGGATCAAGGGGAAGACCACCGAGCTGCGGATTCTCAGCCCGACTCCGCAACAGGTCAGCGGCAATCCCGCACACGAGCGCTTCGCCGAGTTGCTGGGCGAGGCGGGTATCGATCTGTTCTTGTGGCGGCAGCTGAGGATCAGTCAGGACTGGCAGCGCAGCCGTGCCCAGGGTCAGCGTCCGGACGGACAGTCGGCGATCGCGGGACTGCCGGCGGTCAGCGGTGCGCTGGAGCGGCAGAACGCGCACGTGGTGCGTACCGGTCCGGAAGAGGCGCTGTACGAGCAGGCCCGTCAGCAGTACGAGCTTTACTACACCCCCAAGCGCGGCGAGCCGCGTGGCGAATACGCCGAGGCGCGCGCCGCGCTCGATGAAGCGAACAGCAGGGTCGAGGCGGCGAAGCAGGCGCTCGCCGACGCCGAGGGCGCGATCGCGGAGCAGACGCGGCTGCGCGGCGAGTCACACGAAGCGGCGCTCGAACTGGATGAGGCGCGCGCGGATCTCGCGGCGCTCGAAAAGCAGAGCGCGGAACTGGCGCAGCTGCGCGGTCGGCTCGGCGAGATCGACGCGGCGCTCGCGCTGGCGCATCAGATCGAGGCCGCGGCTGCGGATGTGGAACGCTTCACCGCCCGGTCTGCGCAGCTGGAGGCGGAACTGGCGACTGCGACGACGGAGCTCGGCACAGCGCAGGCCGATTATCAGGGCGCACAGCAGCAAGCCGCCGGTCTGCGCGCGGAGGCGGAACGGCTGCGCGAAGCGGCGCGACTGGCCGAAGAGGACGTCCGCTGGCACCGAGACCGGCAGGTGGCGGACCGGCTCGCGGCGCAACTCGAACGCGCGGAGGCCGCGGCGAAGCGGGTGCGCGCCGCGGATCAACTGTTGGCGGCTAATCCGCTCACCGAGCGGATGCTGGACCGGATCGAAGCCGCGCATAAGCAGTGGGACAAGGCTGCGGCGCTCCTTCACGCGAACGCGGCGACGGTGACCGTCACGCCGCTGGGAGATGCTCCGGTGAGCGTGGCCAGCGGCGAGGCGCCAGGCGTCGGTACCGAGGCCGACGGCACGGTGAGCAGCGCGATTGACGGCGCAGTTGGCCGCGCTTCAGGTTCCGGGCTGGAGGCGATGCCGGCCAGTTACCCCGCCGTCGAGTCGATCACGGTCGAGGCACCCGGCGTCGTGCGTGTCGTGGTCAGCCCGGGTGCGGGCGAGAGCCAGCGCCGGGAGGAGGAGCGCACGACGCGCGCGCAATACCGGGAGCTGTGCGCGGCGGCTGGCGTCGCGGACCTGGCCGCGGCCAAGGACGCTCACCGCAGGCGACGCGCGGCCGAAGAGGAGCGCCGCGCAGCAGTTCAGGAGCGGGACGCCGCGGTCGCCGATGCGCGCCAACACGGCGAGGAGCTGTCCGACCTACACGACCGGCTCGCGGCGCTCAGAGACCGGATCACCGCGCAGGAGGCCGGCCGGGCCGCCGATCAGCCGGTGCCCGAAACGCTTGAGGCGGCCCTGGCTGCGGAAACGCAGCTGCGCAGTGCTCAGGATGACGCGGAGGCGCGGCTGCATGTCGCCGATTCCGCGGCAGGTCACGAGGAGTCGCGAGTCGTCGGCCTGCGGGAGAAGATCGCGTCGCTCCAGCGCGAGGTCGACAACGCGG
>NZ_DASRBQ010000002.1:0-84211 GCF_035653575.1 Actinocrinis sp. | reverse complement strand
TTGACGTACTGGTAGCCGGCGGCCTGCATCCCGTTGGTGTGCATCGCCAGCGCGGTGGCCTTGATCAACGACTCGGAGACGTTACAGCCATAGGCGTTCCAGTCGTTAAACCCCATCTGCGGCGTCAACGCCAAGCCGTTGCTCAGCGCCGCCGCGGGCGGCGCCTCGACGGCCACCCCCGCCAGCGGTGCAGCGGCCAGCGCCACCACGGTGATCAGTGCACGCAGGCGTGCGTGGGTCATCAGTCCTCCTCGACTGCCCGATCCCTGCGGAATCAGAAACAGGGTTCGAATTCGGCAGAACACGGCGGTGCCGACCGGTTCCTTGGTCGCCGGAAAGCTAGACAGCCGCGCCCGGTGTGTCAATGGACTGTTAAATGGACAGGCTGACCCGACATGGCCGAATCCGGCGAAGCAGCTGTTCGAGTCGGGAAAGACGCTTGTATTAGAGCTCTGTTTTGTTGGGAAACAGCGTGGAAGCAGGGCCGGGTCAGCCCGCGGTCGCCAAGGCGAGCGGGAGGACGGCGGTCGCGCCTGCCTGCCGCAGCAGGCGCGCCGTGACGGTGAGCGTCCAACCGGAGTCGACCAGGTCGTCGACCAGCAGCACCGGACCGGGGCACTCCCTGAGCCGATTGGCCAGCTCCGGGCCGATGGCGAAGGCCGCGTGCACCGAACGCAGCCGCCAAGCGCTGTTCGCGCCTCCGCTGTACGGGCCGTCGCCCGCTCGGTCCACCGTGCCGAGGAGCGGCAGTCTGCCGATCTCGGCGACCCGTGCGGCCAGCGAACCAATCAGCTGCGGGTGTCTTCGGGAGCTGATCGAGACGACGCCGGCCGGTCGACCTGCGCCGCTCCATCGGCGGGCCGCGTTCTCGTGCGCGGACCATTCGCGCAGAACGTCGACGACGGCGTTGACGAGCGCGTCGGAGATGGGGCGATCGGGCGCGCTGTGGTCGAACAGGTCGCGCAGCGTCGACCCCCAGCCGAGATCGGTCAGCCGGGCCACCGCTCGGCCCGTCGCGTGCTGCTCCTCTTCTGGGATCTTTCCGCGCAGATCGACGCCGACCGACGGCATGCCGCTGGGCCATTGCCTGCGCGGTTCGATCGGGACGCCGACTCGGTGGCTGTGCGCATCGGCTGCTGCTACTGATGTGGTGGAAGTTTCGGCGGACAGCCGCGATCCGGTGCAGTTGTCGCAGCGCCCGCAGGCCTCGGCGTACGGGTCGTCCAGTTGGCGGCGCAGGAACTCCATCCGGCAGCCATCGGTCGCGGCGTAGTCGAGCATGGCGCGCTGTTCCTTTTCGCGCGCTGCCGCGATCCGGGCGTACCGCTCCTCGTCGTAGGTCCACGGCGCGCCGGTCGCCGCCCAGCCGCCGGAGACGCGCCGCACCGCGCCGTCCGCGTCCAGCACCTTGAGCATGAGTTCCAGCCTGCCCCGGCGCAGTTCGACCTGCGGTTCGATGGCCATGGTGGACAGCGGCTTTGGCGACTGTCCGATCACGGCGAGGACCTGCTCGACCACCGCGCGGGGCGGAAAGGCCAGCGAGTCGAAGTACCGCCAGATCGCCTGGTCCTCGGGACCCGGCAGCAGGATGGCCTCCGCGCGCTCGACGCCGCGGCCGGCCCGCCCGACCTGCTGGTAGTAGGCGATCGGCGAGGAAGGCGCGCCGAGGTGGACGACGAAGCCGAGGTCGGGCTTGTCGAAGCCCATGCCGAGTGCTGATGTCGCCACCAGGGCCTTGATCCGGTTGCCGAGGAGGTCCTCTTCGGCCTCTCGGCGCTGCGCGTCATCGGTGCGGCCGGTATACGCCGCCGCGGTATGGCCGTGCTCCTGGAGGAAGAGCGCGGTCTCCTCGGCCGCGGCCACCGTGAGCGTGTAGATGATCCCGGAGCCCGGCAGTTCAGCGAGGTGGTCGGCGAGCCAGGCGAGGCGGTGCGCCGATGCCGGGGCGTTTGCGCCGCCGGCGGGTGTGCCCGGGGTATTTGTGCCCGGGCGGACCACGGAGAGATGGAGGGATTCGCGGTCGAGGGGGCCGCGCAGGAGCAGCGGTGCCGAGCTGACCTGCGATTCGACTGGGGCCGCTTTGGCGGCGCCGGAGCTTGTGGCGGTGGTGGGAGCGGTGGTGGAGTCGAGGCCGGTGCCTAGTTGTTCGGCTACGTCCGCGGTCACGCGCGCATTGGCGGTGGCCGTGGTGGCCAGCACCGGCAGGCCCGGAGGCAGGTGCGCGATCAGTGTGCGCAGCCGCCGGTAGTCGGGGCGGAAGTCGTGGCCCCAGTCCGAGACGCAGTGCGCCTCGTCCACGACCAGCAGGCCGGTCTCGGCGGCCAGCTTCTCCAGCACGTTGTCCCGGAAGGCCGGGTTGTTCAGCCGCTCCGGGCTGATCAGCAGCAGATCGACTTCACCGAGGCGGATGCGCTCCTCGACCTCGGACCACTCGGTGAGGTTGGCCGAGTTGATCGTCGCGGCGCGAAGCCCGGCGCGTTCGGCCGCGGCGATCTGATTGCGCATCAGGGCAAGCAGTGGCGAGACGATCACGGTTGGCCCGGACCCGCGCGCCCGCAGCAGCGCGGTCGCCGCGAAGTAGACCGCTGACTTGCCCCAGCCGGTACGCTGCACCACCAGGCAGCGCCGCCGATCGGCGACAAGGGCCTCGATCGCCTGCCATTGGTCTTCGCGCAGTCGCGCCTGAGGCCCGGCCAGGGCACGCAGCACCGACTCCGCCTCGGCGCGCAACGCGGCGCGTTCGGGCGCGATGTCCGTGGTCTTGGCCGCGGCATCCCGAGGGCTGGTCGAGTCGGTCTGGTCGATCATGAGTCATTTCTAGCGGATTGCGCCGACAGCCGGTGCGGGAGTTTTCGAAGTTGTGGATAACTCGGTTTGGAGGGCACGAAGGTCGAGGTCCGGGGGTTCGGGAAGCGGAGAGCGGCGAGACAACCGGGGAGGTTGCCTCGCCGCTACAGGATAGGCGGGTTATACGATCATGGGCGTATATAAGACATTTTGAGCGAGCGAGCGGGCAGGTGGAAGGAAGGGCGACTGGGCGGGAAGGAAGGCGAGCGGGAAGGAAGCGCGAGCGGGTGGGCTGGAAGGCGAGCGGGCAGGTGGAAGGAAGGGCGACCGGGCGAGCGGGAAGGAAGGGGAGCGGGAAGGAAGCGCGAGCAGGCGGGCGAGCGGGAAGGAAGGGCGAGGCGGTCGGTCAGTCTGTCAGGAACCGAGGTCGGCCTCGAGGGCCCTGGCCATCGCGGCCTCTCCTTGCGCGTTCGGGTGGAAGGGGGCGGCGGGTGCGAGGGGCACGAGTCCTTCGATCCACTTCGTGCCCGGCGCCTGGCAGACGTCGTGACCGATCGTCGAGGTGTACGTGTCGACGTACTGCGCGTTGTTCGCAGCAGCCTCCTCGGCCAGCATGCTGTTAAGCCGCTTTTCGGTCGACCTCAGGTACGAGACGTCGCCGTACGCGATCGGCTCGAGGGGCCAGCAGCCGTTGCTGTACTCCGGCAGGATGTCCGGGTAGCCCACGACGAGCACCTTGGCGTAAGGCGCACGCTGGTGGATGGCCTGCAGGACGGCACCGACCTTGGGTGCGGTCGCGTCGATCGCGGCGGCCAGCTGGTCCGTGCCGCCCGCGGTGTAGTGCGCTGTGCAGGGCGAGCCGAACGGATTGGTCAGGCTCTCGCCCGCGCAGGTGGCGATGATGCTGATGAAGCCGATGTCGTTGCCGCCGATTCCGAGCGTGACCAGGCCGTCGTCGGAGGTGACGGCGTCGAGCTGCGGTCCGTTGACGACGATCGGGCCGTCGGCCTGAGACTGCGTCATGTCGTCCGTGGTGGCGGCGCCGCAGCTGACGTCTGCGAAGCCTGAGACGCCTTCGGCCGCGGCCGTGAGCGACGGGTAGTTCTGGTCGGAGCGCAGGCAGCCGAGGTTGACCTGGTCCGGGATGAGCGGTCCGGAGACGTACGAGTCGCCGAGAGAGACGTACTTGCCTGGGGGAGCCGCCACGGCGGCGTTGGCGGTCGCGACTGCGAGCAGCAGCGCACCACCCACGGCCACCGTGGCGCGGGCGCGCACGGCGTTGGGCATGGAGAGACTCCGAGCGGGGGAGGGAGGCGAGGTGTGGGTGACGCGGGCGTTTGTGGGTTACCCGCTAGTAGCTGCGCAGCTCCCGTGATAATGAACGCGGTGTTACCTCACGTCAACAAGTCCGCCGCGTCCCACATCCTGCTTGGTTAGGTCTTTACGTGCGGTAACGCGCTTTTGGCGGAGTTTGCGACCGCCCCACTGCGCGCACAAGGCCGCGACGAGCAGCGCTACCGCCACGATCCCGTCGCCCCAGTAGTGGTTGCCGGTCGCCACCACGACGAGGATGGTCATCACCGCGTGCACGATCCCGATGTACCGCCAGCGCGACGTGCTGACCCGGTATACGCACACGGCGACCAGCACGGCCCATCCGACGTGTACCGAGGGCATCGCTGAGAGCTGGTCGGCGCGGAAGCCGGCGACCGTGCCATAGACCGACTGCCCGTACTTCATCGCGGTGTCCACCAGGCCCAGGTTCGGGATCATCCGCGGTGGTGCGACCGGGATCAACTGGATCAGCAGGCAGGAGGCGGTCAGCAGGGCGAGGGTCGTGCGCCAGCGCGGATAAGCGTCGCGGTGCCGGATGAAGAGCCAGAACAGGAACACGATCATCACGGTGAAGTGCATCGTGTCGTAGTACAGGTTCGCCGCCTGCACGATCAGCGGGTGCGGCAGGATCCAGCCCTGCACCGTGCGCTCGCTCAGCAGGTGCGCTGAGCGCTCGGCGTTCCAAATCCACTGCCCGCGCCCGACCGCCGCGTAGGTCCCGTTGCCCGAGAGCGAACCGGCGAACTGCCATAGGGCGTACAAACCGATGATCAGCGCGGCTTCGCGGAGGAACGGCTGTGTGCGCCGAAACGCCTGCCGCCACCGCAGCAGGCCCCAGCCGACGGCCAGCGCCCCGGCGATGACCGTGGCCTGCTGCCACGTCCACATCAGGTTCGGCATATACGGCCATTCTAAAGATCGGCGAACGCGTGACCGAGTGCTCGATACGGCCGTCACACCCGCGGGGAACAGTCTGCCTTATGCGGTACGCGCTATGGCGGGCGGTACAGGCCCGACCCGGTACCTAAGGAGCGGAACCCAGCGCCGGGTCGAGCGCGGACTCCTCCGGCTCCTCGGATTCCGCGGGCTCTGCCGGTTCGATCTGCGGCGGAGCAGCCGGCAACGTGAGGCGGAAGACGGCGCCTTGGCCGGGAGCCGTATGCACCGACGCCGTCCCTCCGTGCGCTTCGGCAATGGCCGCGACGATGGCCAAGCCGAGTCCGGCGCCTCGGTCACCGTTCGAACTGCGGGTACGCGCGGGGTCGGCGCGGTAAAAACGCTCGAATACGTGTGCTGCCGCCTGCTCGGTCAGCCCTGGTCCGGTGTCCGCGACCTCCAGCAGGTATTCGGTCGGCCGTGCGGCGCCCTCTGGGCTTGGGCGCACTCGCACCGAGACGCGCGCGGCGGCGGGCGTGTGGCGCAGCGCGTTGTCGAGCAGGTTGTCCAGCGCCTGACGCAGCCGGGTCTCATCGCCGATGACCACGGGTGCGCCACCCCCGGAAGGCTGCTCGATCCGCAACTCGATCGCCCGGCTCGGTTCCCGCGCCTTCGCCCCAGCGATCGACTCGGCCGCGAGCGCGCCGAGATGGACCTGGTCGCGGGCCAGCGGCCGCTGCTGGTCTAGCCGGGCGAGCATCAGCAGGTCCTCGACGAGCACGCCCATGCGCACCGCCTCCTGCTCGATGCGGCGGATCAGGTCGGGCATGCTACGGGAGTCCGCGGCGCCCTGGCGGTAGAGCTCGGCGAAGCCGCGGATCGAGGTGAGCGGGGTGCGAAGCTCATGGCTGGCGTCGGCGACGAACTGGCGCATGCGCCGCTCCGAGTCGCGGGCCGCGGCCTCGGAGCGCTCGCGCGCGCTGAAAGCGGCCTCGATTTGGCCCAGCATCCCGTTGAGCGCGGCGGACAGCCGTCCGGTCTCGGTTCTCGGATGACCGCCGGGCACCCGGCGCGACAGATCGCCCGCGGAGATCGCCTCGGCCGCGGCCTCGATCTGGGTCAGAGGGCGCAGTGCGGTACGCACGATGATGTAGCCGAGTACCACCAGCGCCGCGCCCACCGCCGAGTCGATGGCGATTTCCAGCCGCGTGAGCTGTGCGACGGTGGAGTCAACGTAGTTGAGGCTGGTCGCGACCAGTACGTATCCGGGCACGGTGATGACCGCCGTAGGCAGGCCCGCGCTCCCTCCCGGCTGCGCACCGTCGCTCAGCGAGTTGCTGTGTTTCGGCGGCGGCGGTGGGACGTGGTACTGCGTAGGGATGACCACCGCTTCCCAACGCAGCGCCGGCTCGCGTTCGTTGGTGAGGATGAACGAATCACCGGATTGCGCGGCTGCCACCAGTTCGTTCAGCGAGGGGAGTTCGGGGAGCACCGCCCGCGCGGTCGGGCCGTTCACCGAGGCGGCACACGAGGCGACGATGCGCGGCTGTCCTTCGGCGCTGATCAGCTCGGTGGCGTTGTCGGTCGGCAGGCCGCCGCAGTTCAGCCCGCTGGTCATCGACTTGTGCTGGTGGGCCTCGGCCACGGCGCTGCCGAACGCGCGCAGCTGCTGGCCGCTTTGGTTGATCAGATAGTCGCGCAGCAGCGAGATGCCGATCACGCCGGTCACCGTGAGGGCCGCGGCGGCCAGCGCGAGCGCGCCGGCAACCAGCCGTGCCCACAGCGGGCTGCGGTTCCACGTCCACCGCACGCCGGAAGCGAGATTGAGTCCTCGGCGCTGCACCGCTCCCGTCCAAGTCCGTCATCTGTGGTCACTGCGTGCCGTCGTCGCTTCAGCCGGTGGCCACGGCCGCGATTGTCCGACCGAATCCTGAAGACTCAGTCTCCCTCATGCGGCTCGCGCAGAATGTACCCGAGCCCGCGCACCGTGTAGATCATCCGTGGCCCCTGGCTCTCCAGCTTGTGCCGCAGGAAGGAGACATACGACTCCACGATGCCGTGCTGACCGGCGAAGTCGTAGTTCCACACCCGGTCCAGGATCTGCGCCTTGGACAGCACCCGGCCGCTGTTGAGCATGAGGTACCGCAGCAGCTTGTACTCCGTCGGCGACAGCTCGATCAGCCTGCCCGCGCGCCGCACCTCGTGCGCGTCCTCGTTGAGCTCCAGATCGCCTACCCGGTACCGGGCTGCGGAGGGCGTATCGCCGCGGGTACGCCGCAGTACCGACCGGATCCGCGCGACCACCTCTTCCAGGCTGAACGGCTTGGTGACATAGTCGTCCCCGCCGAGGGTCAGGCCCGTCACCTTGTCCTGCAGCGCGTCACGCGCGGTCAGGAACAGGATGGGCACCTGCCGGGACTCGCGCAGCCGCCGGGCCACCTGGAATCCGTCCAGGTCGGGCAGCATCACGTCCAGGATCACCAGGTCCGGAGGGTCGCGCTCCGCGCTCTCCAGCGCGTCGCGTCCGCTGGCCGCCGCGACCACCTCGAACCCGGAGAACCGCAGGCTCACCGAGAGCAGTTCGCGGATGTTCGGCTCGTCGTCCACGACGAGCAGGCGCGGGGCGGATTCCTCGGTCATCGGCACGGTGCCGATCCTGCGCTGGGCAACTGAACGTCTGCTGCCTGTTTCCTGAATATGAGCTGTAAGGCGGCGAGAGTCCATAGGGGGATCATCCCTCGTCCCGGGCCCGAATTTCAGGCTCTTTGCAGAAAGCGCCCAGCGCCCTTTCAGACGCCGCATGTCCACTGAGCCTTGGTAACAGCCCGGTCACGAGCGCGGATGGATGAGGTCATGCGGATCCTGGTGTTGGGCGCGGACGGCTACCTCGGCTGGCCCACGGCCCTGTACTTGTCGGACCACGGCCACGAGGTCGCGGTGCTCGACAACTTCGCCCGGCGCGGGTACGACACCGAGCTCGGCGTGCGCAGCCTGGTGCCCATCGAGTCCTTCGCAGACCGGGTCGAGGCCTGGCGGCAGGTGTCCGGCAAGCGGCTGACCTCGTACGTCGGCGACCTGACCGACCCCGAGTTCACCAAGGCGACGATAGCCGGCTTCCGGCCAGACGCCGTCGTGCACTTCGCCGAGCAGCGGGCCGCGCCGTACTCGATGATCGACCAGGCGCACGCGGTCTACACGCAGACCAACAACGTCGTCGGCACGCTGAACCTGCTCTACGCGATCGCCGAGACCGATCCCGCCATCCACCTGGTCAAGCTCGGCACGATGGGCGAGTACGGCACGCCGAACATCGACATCGAAGAGGGCTGGCTGGAGATCACCCACAACGGGCGCACCGACCGGATGCTCTACCCGAAGCGGCCCGGCTCCTTCTACCACCTGTCCAAGGTGCACGACAGCCACAACATCGAGTTCGCCTGCCGGATCTGGGGCCTGCGCGCCACCGACCTCAACCAGGGCGTCGTCTACGGGCAGCAGACCCCGCAGACCGTGCTCGACCCGAGGCTGGCCACCCGCTTCGACTATGACGCGGTGTTCGGCACCGTGCTCAACCGCTTCGTCATCCAGGCGGTGCTCGGCCACCCGCTGACCGTGTACGGCACCGGCGGGCAGACCCGCGGGCTGATCGACATCCGGGACACCGCGGAATGTATCCGGATCGCCTGTGAGAACCCAGCCGCGGCCGGAGAGTTCCGAGTGTTCAACCAGATGACGCAGTCGCTCTCGGTCGAACAGATCGCCAAGACGGTGGCCGCAGCGTACCCGGGAGACGTCCAAGTCGAGTACCTGGACAACCCGCGCGTCGAGTCCGAGAACCACTACTACAACGCGGTGCACACCAGCCTGGAGAAGCTCGGCCTGCAACCGCATCTGCTCTCCGACACACTGATCGAGTCGCTGTTCGACGTCGTCGAGCAGAACCGGGACCGGATCGAGCTCGACGCGATGCGCCCGGTCGTGCACTGGCGCAGGCAGAGCAACCCGTCCTCGGCCGTCGCCGTCGCGCAGTGAGCGCGCCGATGACCGAGGCGGCAGCGACGCAATCCGCGGATGGTCAGCTCGCCGGGCAGCGCATCCTGGTCACCGGCGGCGCGGGCTTCATCGGACGGCATGTCACCCGCACGCTGGCGCGGGCCGGGGCGACCGTGATCGTCGCGGACCGGCATCCGGGCGACGTGCCGCAGGGCTGCGAGGCGCTGACCGGCGACCTGCGCGACCCCGCGTTCCGCGAGGCGGCGGTAACCCCCGGGCTCGACGGGATCGTCCACCTCGCGGCCGCGACCTCGGTGCTGGCCTCGATGCGCGATCCGGCCGGAGTGCACGACTTGAACGTCACTGCCACGGCCGGGCTGCTGGAACTGGCGCGGCTGCACAACGTGCCGCGGTTCCTGCTCGCCTCGACCAATGCCGTGGTCGGGGACGTGGGCACGGCGACGATCGACGAGTCATCGCCGCTGCGGCCGCTCACGCCCTACGGCGCCTCCAAGGCGGCCTGCGAGATGCTGCTGTCCGGCTACGCGGGCGCGTACGGCATGGCCACCTGCGCGCTGCGGTTCACCAATGTCTATGGTCCGGGCATGGCGCACAAGGACAGCTTCGTGCCTCGGCTCATGCGCGCCGCCCGCGACGGCGAGACGGTCCGCATCTACGGCGACGGCAAGCAGTCGCGTGACCTCGTGCATGTCGAGGACGTGGCGCGCGGCGTGCTCACCGCCTGGACCCAGCAGGCCCTCGGCCCGCTGGTGATCGGCGCCGGCCGGTCGGTCAGCGTCCTGGAACTGGTGCGCGCGGCCCGCGCGGCCACCGGAACCGAACTGCCCGCCGAGCACATCCCGGCCCAGACCGGCGAGATGCCGGCCGTCGTGGTCAGCATCGCCCGCGCCCGCTCGCTCGGATACGAGCCGCAGGTCACCCTGGAGGACGGCCTGGCCGGGGTCTGGCAGGACTTCCGCGGGCAGCGGCCGTGACCGGAGCGGCGGCGGCATCCGCACGGCCGGGCCGCCGAGCCGGCCGGCTGCCGCCCTGGGCGCAGTCACCCGCCGGGCTGTGGCCGCCGCTGCGCGCGTGGACGGCGGCGGCTCCGCGCCGCCTGCTGCGAGCCGCGCCGGAGCACTGGTTCTTCACGCTGCTCTTCGTCGCCGGAGCCATCGGCCGGCTGCTGGCGTTGCAGGCCTACCGGCCGCTGCTGACCAACCTCGACTCCTTCTGGTACGTCGGCAACAGCACCGACCTGCTGCCCCAGGGCGAGGACCCGATGGGCTACTCGCTGGTCATCAAGGTCTTCCTGGCGCTGGCCAACCTGTTCACCCTCGCCGTCTTCCAGCACCTGCTCGGCCTGGCGGCGGGGCTGGGCGTGTACGCGCTGCTGCGACGCTGCGGCGCTCCGAAGACCCTCGCGGCCGTGGCCGCCGCGCCGATCCTCCTCGACGCCTACCAGTGGCAGATGGAGGAGTACCTGCTCAGCGACTCGATCTTCCTCGGCATGGTCACCGGCGCGCTGTTGCTGCTGGCCTGGCGCAGGAAGACGGGCGCCAAGAGCATTGTCGCGGCCGGGCTGATCCTCGGCATGAGCGTCGCGGTGCGGTCCATCGGCGAGGTCACGATCGTGCCCGCATTGCTGTATGTGCTGTGGGTCAGCGGACCGCGCTGGAGGCCGCGGCTGCGGTCAACCGCGTTGCTGCTCGCCGGGTTCCTGCTGCCGGTGTTGCTCTACGCCTGGGACATGGACGTGTACACCGGTCAGTTCACGCCCAACTCACCGACCGGCGCGGCGATGCTCTACGGCCGGGCGGCGACCGTCGCGAACTGCGCGGCGATGCCCGCGGACCTCGCCGCGATCTGCCCCTCCGAAACGGTCGCGCAGCGCGAGAGCACCGGCCCTGACTTCTACGACAACAATCCCGGCTCCCCGCTGGCCAAACTGGCGAACGACCCGAACGCGCCCGCGCTCGAGCACCGCTTCGCCAGCTATGTGATCGAGCATCAGCCGCTCGATTTCGCCGGCGCCGTCGGCCGCGACTTCCTCGCGCTGTTCCTCTCGCCGCGACAAGACGTGCCCGGCGCCACCCCGATCGCCCGCTGGCAGTTCTTCACCACCTACCCGGTCTGGGCCGACGACCGGACGCCGGCCGCGCTGTTCGGCAGCATCGGTGAACAGTCGGCCTACGCAAACGGCACGCTCGCGCAGGGTCTGCTGGATTATCAGCTCAACGGCGGTTACACCCCGGGCTACTTCTTCGGCGCCGCGCTTCTGGCCGGACTGGCCGGGGCGGCCGGCGTCACTCGCCGCGCTCGCCGCAGCCCGCTGCGCCCGGCCTGCTTCCTTTTCACGGCCTCCGGCTTGGCGCTGCTGCTCGGCGCCGACCTGTTCGAGTACTCCTGGCGCTACCAGCTGCCCGCGCTCACCCTGCTCCCACTGGGCGGGGCGCTCGGACTCATGGCGCTGCTCGGGCTGGACAAGCGGCCACGGCCGCTGCTGGCCGCCTACCCCGATCCGACGGACGCGCAGGCCGCGGCCGACTTCCACGAGCGTTATGGCGCGCAGCCGGTCCTCGCGCCCGTGGTCATCGTGATCGCCGCCTACAACGAGGCGGAGGCCATCGGCCCGGTACTGGAGACGCTGCCGACCGAGTGCGAGGGGATGCAGGTAGTGCCGCTCGTCGTCGTCGACGGCGCGACGGACGAGACCGCCGAGATCGCGCTCAAGTACGGCGCGTACACCTGCGTCGCTGCGGAGAACCGCGGCCAGGGTGCCGCGCTGCGGCTCGGCTACCGGCTCGCGCACGAAGCCGGCGCGCAGTACATCGTCACCACCGACGCCGACGGACAGTACGACAACACGCAACTGCCGCAACTGCTCGCGCCGCTGCTCGACGGCAGCGCCGACTTCGTGACCGGATCACGCGTCCTCGGCAGCCATCAGACCCGCGATCCGGTGCGCCAGCTCGGCTGCCGGGTCTTCGCCTTCATCGTCAGCAGGCTGATGCACACGCGGGTGACCGACACGTCCTTCGGCTTCCGCGCCATGCGCGCCGGCGTCCCGGCCGCGCTCACCCTCGAACAGCCGCAGTACCAGTCCTCCGAGCTGCTGATCAGCGTGCTGGCCGCAGGGCACCGGGTCGCCGAGGTGCCGATGACGATCCGTCAGCGCGGCGGCGGGCAGACGAAGAAGGGCGGGAACCTGGTCTACGGGTTCCGGTACGCGCGCGTCGTCCTGCGCACCTGGTGGCGCGAACGCCACCGCGCCGCTCAGCCCGACTCGGTGGCCGGCACCGCGGCGGCTGCGGAGCAGGAGCGTTTGGCGGAGAACACCCAACCGTCGAAGAGCACGAACTTGATCACGAAGACCAGGCCGTAGGCGGCCAGGTACACCACGCCGAGCAGGAACGAGCGCTCGCCGCGATCGCTGACCGCGTGCCGCACCACCCCGTCCGCGGCGGTGGTCGCGGCGATCGCGAGCGCGGCCGTGCCCAGCGTGATCACCCAGTAGGGGAGCAGTTCGCGCAGCACCGGCGGGCGGTCGCGCTCGCGCCAGGCCCAGCGCCGGTTGAGCAGGTAGTTGGGCACCGCCCCGGCCACCCAGGCCACCAGGGAGGCCGCCTGCGGCCCAAGGCCGAGCAGGCCGTACCCGGCCACCAGCACGACTTCGCTGCATCCGGTCGCGACCAGCGAACCCGCGGCGTACCGCAGGAACGTGCGCCAACGCCGGGACGAGGTCACGGATCTGAGAATCGACACGCTGCTCCTTTCCCGGCGACGGTAGCCGGTCAGCCTGAACGTAACCTCCAAATCCGCGATCAATACGATTAACTGGCTGTTCGCCATGGCCGACTAGACTCGCCGATCATGCGCTTCGAGGTAGACGCCCTGCTGTTCGACATGGACGGGACACTGGTCGACTCGACGGCTTCGGTGCTGCGCGGCTGGCAGACCGTGGCGGCCGAGTTCCCGATTCCGCCCGACCTGTTCGCAGTGGTGCCCAGGCACGGACGCCCGGCCGTGGAGATCCTGGCCGATCTGCTGCCCGCCGAGCTGATCCCGGCGGCCGCCGAGCGCCTGGACGAGCTGGAGCGGACCGACACTGGCGACGTCGTCCTGCTGCCGGGCGCGGCCCGGCTGCTGGCCGCGGCGCCCGCGGGACGCTGGGCCGTGGTCACCTCGGCCGGTCGGCAGCTGGCCCGGGTCCGGCTCGGCGCGGCTGGAGTGGACATCGGCGGAGTGAGTGCTGCCGGAGTGGGCTCGGCCGGGTTGGGCACTGCTGACCCGGACGCGGCTGGGGTGGGCATTGTTGGAGTGGACGGGCCGGTGCTGGTCACTATCGACGATGTGAGCCGCGGTAAGCCGGACCCCGAGCCGTTCCTGCTCGGCGCCAAGCTGCTGGGCGTGCCGCCGGAGCGCTGCCTGGTCTTCGAGGACGCTCCGGCCGGGCTCGCCGCCGCCCGCGCCGCCGGAGCGGCGACGGTGGCCGTCGCCACGACGCACGCCGCCGACGAGCTGGACGCCGACGTGGTCGTTCCGGACCTCAGCGCGGTGCGAATAGCCGGAGTGACCGCACCAGAAGGCGGCGAGGACGGCGAGAGGGGCGAGAGCGGCGCAGCTGGCCGGATCGTCGTCATCGTCGACTGACTGAGCGCGCCGCTGCTGCCGGAAGTCGATTGCCGGAAGCTGGCCGCCGGGAGCCGGCTGCTGGGAGCCGGCTGCTAGAGGCCGACTGCCGGAAGCTGGCCGCCGGGAAGCTGGCCCCCAAGCGGCCACTCCTAGGCGACTGCCGCTGGCTCGGTCTCGCGCCGCCGGCGCCGGTTCCACCAGACCTCGCCGAGCACGACGGCGATCAGACCGAACACGGTCACCCCGGTGAGCGTGTACGCGATCGTGCCGCGCGGAGCGGAGAAGTGCAGGGCGACCGTGTGGGTACCGGCCGGGACCGCCACCGCCACCACGCCTTCGTCGGCGGAGACCAGCGGCGCCTTCTTGCCGTCCAGCGTGGCCGTCCAGCCCACCTGATCGGCGTCCGCGACCACCAGGTAACCGAGGCCCTGCGCGTTCACCGTGGTCGAGATCGTGTCCAGGCCGTCCTCGTTCACGTGCACCGTGCCAGGCTGCCCCGACGCCGCCGGGCCGGAGCTGGACAACACCACCGTGTCGCCGTCCACCTGCCCGTTGGCGAGCATCTGCACCCGGTTGTACTCGCCGGTGACGAGCTCGCTGTGCGATGCCCAGCGGATGCGCGGCAGCGCGGTCAGCCGCTCGTAGATCGCGTTCGTCCCGACGTGCACCAGCCGCAGCCCGTCGTCGGCGCCGGCGATCGCGGTCAGCGCCGGGGTGGTGCCGTTCTTCGCGGCGATGGTCAGCGGGTCCTTCGCGTGCAAGGTCAGGGTCGCGGTCAGCTGCGCCCCGGCGGCCACCGCGTCGGCCGTCACCGGGACCGTGAAGTCGCCGTTCGGGTCGGTGGGGTCGATGGTGCCGGTCAGCCGCTTCGAGTCGGCGATCTGCGTCCCGTTCGCGTCGTGGATCGCGACCTCGATCCAGCTGTTCGGGTCCTGCGCGCTCAGCGAGTCCGCGACGGCACCCTGGATCAGGATGCCCACCCCGCGCAGCGGACCGGTGATCGGCACCGGCGCGGTCACCGGCCGCCCCGGCTGCAGGGTCAGCTGCGTGCCGTCGCCCTGGGCCGGGGTCTCGGTGCCGAGCACCGGATCGCTCAGCTCGGTGACGAAGTACTTCGTGCCGAGCAGGTCGAGGATCGGGCTGGTCGCGGTGGCGTGCGAGGCCGCGAAGTCGATGTACGTCGTGAACGGCACCGAGTCGCCGGGCACGCCCTTGACCAGCGCGGTGAAGTTCTGGTTGATGAAGGCGTGTCCGTTGACCGAGCGCAGGCCGTACGCCACGTTCGTGCCGAAGATCATGCCCGTCTCGCTGGACGCGAAGCGCTGCTCGCCCAGGTTCGCGGCGAGGAACGAGTGCGTGTCCGTCACCGGGTAGAACGTGTCCTTCGGCGAATTCGGACTGTACAGCGACACGAAGCTGCCGCTCTGCACCGCGATGAGCACCGGGAGCACGGCCGCGGCGGCGAACCTGGCCTTGCGCCACACCCGGTCGTAGTCCGGGGCGGTCATGCGCCGCGCGGCGAGCCTCAGTACCACCACGCACGCGACCGCCGCGGCCACCAGCACCAAGCCCTTGCCGAGCTCCCGCCAGTAGAGCCCGACCACGTCGGTCTGGTCGTTCTGCTGCCGCAACAGCGCCTGCTCCGCGCTGGCATGGTGCTCACCCCACCACACCAACAGGCCACCGAACGCCGCGGTCACCACACCCAGCCCGGCCGCCCACCAGGTCGCCGCGCGCGGCCGCCCTGCCGTCCGCTGCGCGCGGCGGCGCAGCAGCAGCTCGAAGCCGATGCCCGCGAGCACCGCGACCACGAAGCCGAACACGCTGCGGGAGCGGCCGATGTAGTTGATCGCGAACAGCGACTGCAACCCCGGAGTGTTCTGCAGCACGCCCAGCGGCCAGCCGCCGACGTAGATCAGCTCGCCCCAGACCAGTGCGGCCGCCGCGAAGAACACCCACACCGCGCGTGGCAGCATCGCCCGGCCGGCGCGCGGCAGGGCGAAAGCCACCAGGGCCAGCACCACCGCGCCGGCGCTGAGGTACCCGATGTACTCGATGAAGTTGAAGCCCAGGTAGAACAGCGGCGGCCGAGCCGGATCCGCCGTGCCGAAGGCCCAGGGCGCGAACGAGGTGAGCAGAGCCGTCACGTCAATGTGCTGGGTGGCGTCCTGCGCGCGGTTCGCGGTGTACCAGGTGTGCAGGAAAGCGGAGAACGGAAGCAGCTGGAAGGCGGCGAGGCCCAGCCCGGCCGCGGCGCCCAATCCGGCTCCGGCCGCCGGCCGCCAGGCCCGGCGCAGCTGGCCGCGGTTCTCGGCGACGATCCGGACCACCAGGTAGGCCGCCGCCGTCACCAGCGCGTATCCGGCCACCGAGGGGAAACCGCCGAGCAGCAGCGAAGCGACCGGCAGCGAGATCAGCGCGGCGTCTCTCAGCCGGCGTTCCTGCAGATACCGCTCGATGGTCCAGAACAGCGCCGGGATGAGCGAGGCCACCCTGGTCTGCGGGAAGTTGAGCCAGGCCACCATGAAACCGCTGGTCGCGAAGACCATCCCGGCGGTCAGCGCGGCCGGCCGGGAGAGCCCGAGCCGGCGCAGGAACAGCATGCAGCCGCCGACCGCGACGATGATCTCAAGCAACCGCTCGTAGGCCGGAGCGAGCCAGACCGGCAGCACGTAGTAGACGACGCTCAGCGGCGAGGCCATCGCATAGTTCGGCGTCGACGCTAGTGGCACACCGCCGCTCATGTACGGATCCCACTGACCGTTCGTGAGCCCGTGCGTCAATGCCTGCTTATACAGGATGATGCTGGGAAACTCCGAGGTGAACGTGTCGTCCAAGTACATGTTGCTGGTGGTGCTGTCCGCGAAACCGGACTCCGCGTAGGGGCTGAACGTCACCATCTTGTCCGTGGTGGTCAGCGATCCATTGCCGATCAGCGGCGTGCCGATGCCCCAGAGCGCGAACAGGGCGACCGCGAGGAACGAGACGATGGTGAGCGCCCGCGGGCGCCGGCCATGGCGTGTCGCGGCCTTCACGTCCGGATCCTGCGATCCCGTCCCCGAGCCGTGAGCGGTCACAATCTGCGCGGATTCCTCCTCCGAAACCACCGGCGCGGCGGTGGAGTCCTCGGTAGTTATTGCTTCGGAATCGCTGGTCATCGGTTTCCGTAGGTCTTCGCTTCGGCAGGTGCGGCAAGGACGGCGCGGACTGAGCGAACATAGTCAGGCCGGATGAAGGTTATCTGAGTGTGGCCGATGGTCCAGTGACACATCCGGACGGCGCGTGGCCAAATGTTAGCGATGCTGACTACCCTGGGGACGCCCACGGTCCTACTGGAAGGAAACCGCTCGCGTGTTGCTCACAGATCCGGCGAAGCCGCTGGCCGCTCAGTCGGCCGCCGGGGCCCCGTCGGGGCAGGACGGCGAAGCCCCGCACGTGACCATCGTCCTGCCGTGCTACAACGAGGACGCGCACGTGCTGCTGGAGGTCAAGCGGATCTGCGCCGCCATGGACGGCGCGGGTTACAGCTACGAGCTGCTGGCCGTGGACGACGCCTCCACCGACCAGACGCTGCAGGTGCTGCTGGCCGCCGAGGACGAGTACCCGAACCTGAAGGTGGTCGCGTTCCGGCGCAACGGCGGGGCGGGCACGGTCCGGCGCATCGGCACGCAGATGGCGCGCGGGGACATCGTGGTGTGGACCGACGCGGACATGACCTACCCGAACGAGCGCATTCCCGAGCTGGTCGCCCTGCTGGACACCGACTCGAGCATCGACCAGGTCGTCGGCGCGCGCACCAGCGAGGAGGGGACGCACAAGCTGCTGCGCGTCCCGGCCAAGTGGCTGATCCGCAAGATCGCCGAGCGGCTGGTCAACCAGCGCATCCCGGACCTGAATTCGGGGCTGCGCGCGATGCGCAGGGATGTCGCCCAGCCCTACCTGCGGCTGCTGCCCCCCGGCTTCTCCTGCGTCACCACGATCACGCTGGCGTTCCTGTCCAACCAGCACGACCTGGCCTATGTGCCGATCGAGTACGCCAAGCGCTCGGGCGTCTCGAAGTTCCGGTTCGTCAAGGACGCCTACCGCTACATCCTGCAGGTGCTGCGGATGGTGATGTACTTCAACCCGCTCAAGGTCCTGATGCCGCCGGCGCTGTGGCTGGTGACCATCGGCTTCGGCAAGGGGATCTACGACATGGTGATGCACCCGGTGCGCATCGCCGGGGACACCGTGCTGATCTTCCTCAGCGGTCTGATCATCGGCTCGCTCGCGCTGCTGGCCGACCTGATCGTCCGCTCCCGGGGGGAATGACGCGAGTCGCGGGCGGGCCGCCGGCCCGCCCTTAGGCCGTCAGCCTCGCGCGTACAACCAGTCCCGTTCCGATGCCCGGGAAGCCGCGCTGCAAGTACCGGAACGGGGCTGTTCCGTACCGGGCCACCCCTCCGTAAAGCAGCCCCTTCGGCTGAAGCAGGCGCGCGGACGCCCCGGTGCGCTGTTCCATCGACGCTCCCGGCGCCGCGGCGAGCTTTCGCTTCCCGACCGCGTTGCGCGCGGCCTCCAGCAGGTAGCCCAGCGGCATGCCGTACTCGCGCGACTCGACCTGAGAGAAGCCGGCCTTCTCCAGCAACGCGGCGAGGTCTGCGCGCTCATACCGGCGGAAATGACCGGCCAGCACGTCGTGCGCCGCGTAACGGCTCTGGTGAGCCGGCACGGATAGCAACAGCCAGCCGCCAGGACGTATGCGCCGCGCCCATGATTCAAGCGCCCCGGCGTCGTCCTCGATGTGCTCAAGCACCTCGAAGGCGCAGACCAGGTCGAACTGCATGGCCGGGTCGAGCTCGTCGGCGAGCACGTTGCGCACCTCGCCGCGGCCGCCTAGCGCGATACGGCGGCTGGCCACGGCGAATGACTCCGGACTCGGCTCCAAGCCCAGATAGTTGAACTGTGCGGCGAGCCGGACGCCGACCGCGCCCATGCCGCAGCCGACCTCCAGCACGTCGCTGACACCCTGCGGGATCATGCGGCGTATGACGTCGTAGCGCAGCCACGCGTTCGCCGCGAGGGGGGCGAGCCGGTCCATCGACGGCCGGTTTTCAGGCGCGCCCGGTTCGGCCGGAGCCGGTCCAGAGCCGGGCGACGCGGCGCCGGCCGCCCCCGTGCCGGAGACCGCGTCCGGTGTCTGCGGACCGTGCTCGCTCATACCCAGCCTTTCGTCGCGTCGGGTTCGTATGTCTATCAGGTCGCCGCGCGTTTGCGCGCGGGCAGCTCGTCGAGCCGCTTGATCAGCGGGGTGACGATCTGCTCGGCGGCGAACGAGCCGAGCGCGAGGCTCCGCGCGGCCTCGCGGGCCCGATGCAGCTCGGCGCGGTCTTCGGCCAGGCGCAGCAGGGCGGCGGCCAGCGCGTCGGGGTCGCCGGGCGGCACGAAGACGGCGGCGTCGCCGAGCAGGCGGCGCTGCGGGGGCGTGTCCGAGGTGACGATCGCGCAGCCGGCCGCCGCCCCCTGGAAGACCTTGTTGGGCACGACGCGCAGCGCCTTGGGGCCGGTGCCGAAGATGCCCAGGCACACGTCGTGCCGCGCGACCAGGGATGGAAGCTCGTCCGGGGCGACCCAGTCGAGCCAGCGCACGGCCGGGTTGGTCGCGGCGGCCTGGCGGGTCTCGGGGCCGTCCTGGCCTTCGCCGACCATGGTGGCCTCGACCGGGGCTCCAGCCAACTGGGCCAGGGCGTGGCCGATGACCGGCGCGCCCTGCAGCGGCGTGTAGAGACCGAAGAAGAGCACACGCAGTGGCGACGGACCGCTGCTCTCGCCGAGGTCCACATTCACGGCGGCGTCGAACCACGCGCGCGGCGCGCCGACCGCAACCACAACCGCCCGCTCCCGGTGCCGCGGGGGCAGCGCGTCGAGATGCTCCTCGGTGTCCACGACGATGAGATCAGCCGAGCGCAGCGCGCCCGAGTCGATCGCGCGCAACAGAACCTGCCGGATCCGGCCGGACAGCTGCCGGTCGCGGGCCGTGTCGCTGGCGCCGATGAGGTGATCGAGCACGATCGGGGTCCGCCGGAACAGCCGCCTGGCCAGCCGCACGTCGAAATGCCCCAGGTAGCCGACCAGGACCAGGTCGGGGCGGGGTTGGCGGCGGGCGGCGCGCGCGAGAGCCAGCCAGCGGCGGGCGAGCGTGCCCAGCAGCACCGGCACCCGCCAGGGCTGCGCGAGGATGGCGACGCGGGTGGCCGTGTCCAAGCCAAGCGGGGCGTTGCACTCCTGCACCTCGTGGCCGTGCGCACGCAGGCCGTCGGCGATGATGGCGACCCGGGGATGCGCCTTGGCGTCATACGTGCCGAAGACCGTCACTCGCATGGGAACAGACAATAGTGGCCGACTCGGCCGCCGCGTCCCGCCCTGCTGCGGCAAGCCGGTCAGGAACTGCCGTTAGGCTTCGCCTGTGAAGGACCGGACGACGACCGTGACAAAGCCGATCGAAACGGCCGGCGCCGGAGACGACGACGCGTCCACTCCCAGCGGCGGCGATAGCGGTCAAGAGTCGGCCGCCGCGCGCAGGTCGCCGACGGCCCGCGCCAAGGCGCTGCTCGGCAGCACGGCCGTGCGCGTCGGGTTCGTGCTGCTCGCCGTCGGGCTCGGCGGCTACGCGATCGAGGACGAGTGGTCCCAGGTCCGGGCCGGGCTCTCCGGGCTCGGCGCGGCGGTCATGGCCGGATCGTTCGGCCTGGTGCTGCTCGGGCTGCTCGCCTCGGTGCTGCAGTGGCGCTCGCTGTTGACCGCCGCGGGATCGCGGGTGCCGCTCGCGGCCGCGTCGCGGATCTTCTTCGTCGGACAGGTCGGCAAGTATCTGCCGGGCGCGGTCTGGCCGGTGCTCGCGCAGATGGAGCTCGGGCAGGCGCAGCGCATCCCGCGGCGCCGTTCCGCCACCGTGGCCGTGATCACGATACTGGTGTCCTTGGCCGCGGGCCTGATCGTGGCGGCGATTTGCACCGTGGCCGGGCTGACCGGTTCGACCACCGGGGGCTACGGCTGGGCGTTCCTCGCCGCGCCGGTGCTGCTGGTCGCGCTGCACCCGAGGGTGCTCAATCCGGCGCTCGACCGGCTGCTGCGGCTGGCCCGCAGGCCGGTTCAGGAGGTGCCGCTCACCGGCCGCGCGATTGTCGCGGCGACGTTGTGGGCGGTCCTGTACTGGGTGCTCAACGGTCTGAGCGTGTGGCTGCTCGCGGTACGCCTCGGTGCCTCGGACGGCCGCACGTTCCTGCTCGCGACCGGCGGTTTCGCGTTCGCCTGGTGCGCGGGCTTCCTGGTCGTGCTGGCTCCGGCGGGCGCGGGCGTGCGCGAGGTGGTGCTGGTCGCCTCGCTCTCTCCGGTGCTCGGAGCGGGAAAGGCGACGGCCGTCGCCCTGGTCTCGCGCCTGCTGACCACGGTCGGCGACCTGCTCGCGGCCGGGCTGGCCGGTTGGCTGGGCCGCGGCCGGCGGCACGCTCCCGAGAACGCTGCGGACGCCGCGGACGCTGTGGACCGAACCGAGGGCTGAGGGAGCCGGTCGGCGGCTGGTCGGCCGGGGACCGGGGCAGGGCCCGGCACGTTCAGCAGGCGAGCACTTCCGCCTCGACCAGCTGACGCAGCTGCTCGCGGCGCCGCTCCAGCTCCTTGAACTGAGCGGCCCACGCGGCGTACGCGCGCCGCCGCCACCGGCGCGGGCGGGTCGCCAGCCAGGAGTCCATGGCGACCTGCCAGCACACCTCCTCCACGGCGGCCCGCAGCAGGGTCGGCGAGGTGACCACCATCGCGGCCGGGATCCGCGCGCCGATCGACTCGAAGCGCAGGTTCCAGGCCTCACGCCGCGACCGCCGCGCACGGCGCCCCCGAACATCGCGCCACAGGCCGCGCCGCCGCGGTCGAGGGCTCAGCTCGGTGTCTTCCGAGTCCATGGTCGCCTCCTGACGCCGGGTCGCTCCGCGGGTGAGAGGGGAGCTTGCCTCCTTCACGGCGGCGCCCGCGCCCGGGTTCACCTCGACGGGCGGCTTTTACCCGCGCCGGAGCGCACGCGCACGTGTGTGATCGGGTGTGCGCTAACTTTCACTTCCCGCCGGTCCGGTTCGCACCCGCGGCGATGTGGTTGCGAGGGCCCCCTTCCGGCGCGCACCGGCCTCAATTAGCGTGCCAGTGGTCGAACTCTTCATGAGTGACGCTTCGCCGCGGTGCGGCGGTCGAGCGAGACGTCGCGAGGAGCGGGCGGTGGATGAGGAGCCGGGGCACCCGGGGGGTGAGGCCGTCCGGGTGGCGGTCGTGGACGATCACGAGATCGTCCGGCGCGGGGTCAGGGATCTGATCGAATCGGCGCCCGGCCTGGTTTTCGCCGGGGAGGCATCCGGCGCGGCCGAGGCGCTGCGGCTGGTACCCGCGCTGCGGCCGCGTGTGGCCATCCTCGATGTGCGCCTCCCGGACGGCGACGGAGTCTCGCTCTGTCGTGAGTTGCGTTCCCGTATGCCCGAGCTGGCTTGCCTGATGCTGACCTCTTACAGCGATGACGACGCGCTGTTCGAGGCCGTGATGGCGGGCGCATCCGGCTACTTGCTCAAGCAGGTGCGCGGTACCGACTTGATCAGTGCGGTACGCGCGGTCGCGTCCGGTGAGTCAATCCTCGATCCCACGTCCACGACGCGCATGCTCGACCGGCTTCGCGCCGCGGTCCCGCGCGATGCCGGGCCCGAGCTCGAGTTGTCAGCCCGCGAGGACCACCTGCTCGACCTGATCGGCCAGGGCCTGACGAACCGGCAGATCGCGGACCGAACCGGTCTGACCGAGAAGACCGTTAAGAATTATGTGTCGCGGCTCCTGCAGAAACTGGGCATGGCCCGGCGCGCGCAGATCGCGGCATTCGCGACGGAACGTCGTCTGCTACGCGAAGGGGGAGAGCGATGGCGACCAGGGTGACCGCTGCGATTCAAGGCGATGGCGCGTACCGGCACGGCCCGGCGGCGCGGGCGGGTGTGTCATGGAGCTGAGCCGGCGCGAGTGCCTCACGCTGCTCTCCACCCGGCCGTTCGGCCGCATCGTCTACACCGCCTCGGGACTGCCCGCGGTCGTGCCGGTCAACTTCCTGGTGGAGCACGCCGAGTTGGACGAGGACCTCCTGGTGTGCACGGTGCGCGCGGACTGGCTGCTGGCCCCGATCGACCACGCCGTGGTCGGGCTCCAGGCTGACGAGCTGGACCGCGGCATGGACGGGGGCTGGTGGGTCACCGTGGTGGGCCGGGCCGAGCCCGTGGAGGACCGGCAGGAGGCCGCAGCGCTGCGGGCCGATCCGAGGTGGCCGAGGATCATCGACGACAGCGAGACGGTCATGCGGCTGCGCCCCGGCCTGACCTCGGGCCGGCGGCTCGGGCTCGAGAAGCAGAACGGCGCGCGGGAAGCAGAAGGCTGAGACGGCTGGCAGCCGGCGTCGGTGCCGAGTCCGCAGTGCGGGCCGTCCAGGGGCCGATTCAGCGCAGCGGGACCTGCCAGCTGATGCGGGTGCCGGTGCCGAGTCCGCTGCCGCCCCGGTGCACCGGCTCCACCTTGAGCTCGCCGGCGAACTGCTCGGCCCGGCGGGCGAGATTGGCCAGGCCGCTGCGGCGCAGCGAGGCTGGCGGCCCGAGGCCGTCGTCCACGATCTCGATCGTCACCCGGTCGCTCACCGCGACGTCCACTTCGACCCGCCTTGCCTGGGCGTGCCTGGCCACGTTCGCCAGCGCCTCGCGCAGCACCGCGATGACGTTCTCCGCTACGGCCGGCGGCACATCCGTGTCGATCAGGCCCTCCATCCGCAGCGCGGCAGAGAAGCCGAGCACTTGGCGCGCGGCGTCGACCTCCTGGATGATCCGGTGCCGCAGCGGCGAGCCGGGCCGGGTCGCGCCCTGGGCCTGCAGCGCGAAGATGGTCGAGCGGATCTGCCGGATGGTGTCGTCGAGCTCGTCGATGCTCTGCCCGATCCGCTCGGCCACGTCGCCGCGCTGCGCCCGGTTGCGCGCGCCCTCCAGCGAGAGGCAGACGCCGAAGAGCCGCTGCACCACGAGGTCGTGCAGGTCGCGGGCGATCCGTTCACGGTCCTGATACACCTGGACCCACTCGTCGTCCAGCCGCCGGTCGGCCAGGTTCAGCAGCTGCGCCGCCTGTCTGGCGAGCTCGGCGACCGACGCGTGGATCGCGGGCTCGAACGCGGCGCGCCCTTTGCGCCGGCAGACCGCGAGCACTCCACGCACCCGGCCCTCCGCCCCCATCGGCAGCAGCAGCGCCGGACCGACCCCGAGCTCGGCAAACCGGTCGGCCGCGATTCCCGGGCCGGCCGTACCTGCCGCACTGCCGGTGCTTCCGGAAGTGCCCGTCTCCCCGGCGGCGCCCGATCCTGCTGCCTCGCCGCTCGCCGAGACGGCTTCGACGTCCGGGAAGATCGCGGCCCGACCGGTGCGCAGCACCTCGCCGGTGGCCGAGCCCTCCCGCACCGAAAGCAGGCCCCTGACGAGCTCGGCGCGCTGGCCCACCGCCACCTCGAGAATCTGGTGCACGCCGTCCTCGTCCGGCAGCGTCACGGTCACCAGATCGGCATCCGCCAGCTCGCGCGCCTGCTCGGCCAACGCCTCAAGCGCGACCGGCGGCGGCTCCCCGGCCAGCAGACTGCCGGCCAACCGTCCGATCGCGGTCAGGCGCCTGCGCTCCAACTGCGCGTGCTCGCGTTCGCTGGCGTGTCCGAGCGCCAGCCCGGCGGCCCGCGCCAGGGTGCCGGCCGCGATCTCGTCCTGCGCCGTGAACCGTGTGCCGTCGGCCTTGTCTGTCAGATAGAGCTGCGTGTAAACGGTCGCCCCCAACGGAATCGGCGTGCCGAGCCAGGTGGTCTCCAAGGCGTGCGCGGGCGGTTCTCCGACCGCCCCGTGCTGCGCGCTGGTGAGGATCATCGCCTTCTCCACGGTTCGGCGCAGCGCGGCCTCGGGCTCCGGCTCCCCGGCCACCGCGAGGACGGCGTCGGCGAGTGAGCATCCTTTCACCGGCTCGGTCGCGGGCGTCGGCTCCTGCTCGCGGTCGGCGGTGTCTCTTCGGCGGTTCGGCGGATCACCGGGTGGATATGGCTTCATTTCGAGCTCCGATTCCGCCCCCCGAAGCCGGAGCGAAGTCCGGCTCCCTGATCGGCGCCGCGGTGATCAGGCCGCGGCGTGCTGCGCTCCCAGCGCCTTAGCGGCGCTGAGTTCGCATTCTTACAGCAAGGCCCCTGCTCGGGAAGAGGCCCGGCGACCCGGCAGGGCGCGGGCGGACGGCTCGTGCGTGAGCCGTCCGCCCGCGCGGCGTGCGGTGTGTTCTGGCCGGTTTCGGCCGCGGTTCAGTCCCAGCAGCCCAGGTAGCGATCCGAGGTCACGTACCCGTGATCCGCTTCGATCCGGTGGTGGTAGCACCCGGCGTTGGTGAAGGCGGTGGCCTGCGCGGAGAGCGAGGAGTAGTCCTCCGCGTCAGAGCCGTCGGCCTGCACGACCGCGCCGCTGTCATCGCGCTGGAGGACGCCCTTGGCGGTGACGTGGTCGTTGACCTTCGTGGTGGTGAGCCAGTCATCGCCCAGCAGCACCTGCTCGGTCGCGATCCTGGACACGTCGGCGTTGCCCTGCACCAGGAAACCGGAACCGGTCGAGCTCGGCTGGTACACGCTCGTCACCGTGATCGGGTAGGACCACCCGTCGCGCGTGCCGGTGGAGTGGTGCTCGGAGGTACTCACCTGCGTGTACCCGCTGTCCTTCTGCGCGACGGTCTGCGCGAAGCCGGACTGGGTCACCGTGTCCGTGTTCGAGTACGTCAGGTGCTGCCGGACGGTGGTGATCACGCGGCCGTGCGAGGTGTTCACGTATCCGGACACGGTCCAGTCGCGCGACGCGGTCGTCGTGATGACGTCGGTGCCGGTGCTCGGCGTCGTCCACGCGGAGGAAAGCGTCGGCTCGGCCGAGATCGTGTCGGTGAGCAGGCCGCCGCCGGTGTGCGCGGCGTGATGGTCGGTGGCGAGGAACAGCGTGCCGTCCATGGTCCACACGTCGGTGATACCGGTCGGCGGCAGCAGCGTGATCTGGTGCGGTTGCCCGTCCGAGAGCAGCCCGGCGAACGGGGTCAGGTCGATCGCGTACGGCTGGGTGCGCAGCGAGTCCACGCTCATGATCGGCCGCCACATCAGCGGACTGATCCCGCCGCTGTAGATCGCCGGGAACGGCTGCGCCACCCCGGCCAGCTTTCCGTCCACCTCGACGCGCACCTCGCGGTACGGTCCGCCGCCGCACAGCCCGTAACTCGGGTGCGCTTGGTTATACGCGTCGGGGACGTTCGTGTACCAGAACTCTTCGCAGCCGCCGCCGCGCGCGAAGACCTCCAGCGTCGCGCCGGAGAGGTTGCGCGGGAAGGTCAGCGTCTGCGTCGCGCTCTGCCCGCCGGTCAGCGACCACCAGCCGGCCGAGGTGGTGCCGCCCTGGCTGACCGGGATGACCTGATCGGCGGTCGATGCGGCGGGGTACCCGCGGCCGGCCTGGTAGTAGGTGACCGTCAGGGTCATGTGATAGATCCCGGTGTACGTGCCGTTGACGATGTTGCCGAGGTCGACGACCAGTGGTTGCGCGGTGCGCAGCAGCGGGATGAAGCGGGAGATGTCCGCGTCCACGTGCCAGGAGATGCCCGCGGGGTCCGGCTCCGGGGTACTGGTGCGGAACACCTCGGCGCCGCCGATCCAGACCCCGGCCAGCCGGTCGTACTGACGCCCGGCGACGCTGCCGCTCCAGTCGAGCACCACCTTCGACCACGGGCCCGGGCAGGCGCTCGGCGGGGTGAGGGTGCCGACGAAGGGCTGGCCGTAGCTGTTGGCGAAGTCGTGCTGCATGGCGGTGACCGTGCAGTGCGGGGTGGCCGGGCGGCTGACCGGCGGCAGCGCGGAGACGGGATTCTGGTAGTTGATCTCGACGGGGGCGGAGGCGGCGGCCGCGGATCCGGGAAGCCCGGTGACCAGCGCGGCGGCGAAGATCGTGAGCATCGCACCGGCGTGCGACAATCGTCGGGTTATTCGCATGTGAACTACACGTCCTCGTGGGTTGGACGGGCGCATGGCGTCGTTGTCCCGGCTTGTGGCAGGGACCGGATAAGCCTGTCCGCTCGGCGGGGACCCGCGCAATACCTTGTCAGGCAGAAACTGTGTCGATCGAAGAGAAGACACCCGGCGAAGAGCGGCTGGCCGTGCGCGTAGACGTCCATCAGCACCTTTGGACCGAGGGGTTCATCGCGGCGCTGCGGGGGCGTGCCACCGCGCCGCGTCTGGTGGGGGACGGTTGGACCCTGGTCCTCGACGGCGAGCCGGATTACCGTGTCGATCCGCGTGACCATGACCCGGCGCTGCGCCTCGGGATAAACCGCGTCGACCAGCTCGACCTGGCGCTGATCTCCCTGTCCAGCCCGCTCGGCATCGAGCACCTGCCCGCCGCCGAAGCCGCTCCGCTGCTGGAGGCGTACCACCGCGGCGCGCTCGCGTTGCCGGCCGGCTTCGGCGCGTGGGCCGCGGCCTGCGTGACCGACCCCGATCCCGCCGACCTGACGCACTGGCTGGACGCCGGGTGCGTCGGGCTGCAACTGCCCGCTACCGCGCTCGCCAATGCGGCAGGGTACGCGCGCTGTGAGCCGCTGCTGCGCGTGTTGCAGGAGCGGGACAAGCCCTTGTTCGTTCACGCGGGCCGCGCCGCCTCGCCCGGAGCGCCACCGTGGTGGGCCGCGAACGTGGACTACGTGCAGCAGATGCACGGGGCGTATTACGCCTTCGCCGCCTTCGGGCGTCCCGCGCACCCCACGCTCAAGGTGTGCTTCGCGATGCTGAGCGGGCTCGCGCCGCTTCACCGGGAACGCGCCGCGGCCCGCGGCGGGCCTGACTTGGCCGCCGACTCAGGGGTCTGGTTCGAGACCTCGTCCTACGGCCCGGTGGCCGTGGCCGCTCTCGGATCGGCGTTGGACTCGGCAGGTGGCGGAGATACGTCACTGGAGGCGGGATTCGGTCACCGGCAGACAAAACACGCTAAGGCCGCGTCAGCTGCGCGCGCACGGATCGTGCTCGGCTCCGACCGACCCTACGCGCCGCCCGCGATCCTCCCCGACCCGGCGGCCGCCCACGCGGCGGCCGCCGAGCTGCTGGGTGCCTGCGCCGTCACCCGTCAAACGGTCACGGATGCATCGTGAGGCAGGCGGTCTGATTCAGCGTCGTGTCGGTGAAGCACATGTTGTCGCCGTTCGCCAGCCACACGCCGCCGCCGGAGGCCCAGCTGATCGTCATGTAGTGATTGCTGGGGTGGCCCCATATGGTGATCACGCCCTCGGTGTCCCAGAGCTTGACCGTGTCCGAGTCGGGACCGTCCGTCTCACCGCTGGCCGACTGCATGTTCAGTCCGGTGCCGACCACGGTGATGCAGACGTGCGCGCCGTTCCAGTAGTCATAGGTATGGCAGCCGGTCCCGGTGAACGGCCGGACCAGCTGCGGGTGCGCCTTCGCCGCCTTGCCGACGGCGATCGCGCCTGAGGAAATCGTGCCCGAAGAAACCGTGCCCGCGTACGTCCTGCCCGCGGCGGTGGAACCGGTAGAGCTCTGAGTGGCACCTGAAACAGAGGTTGTACTCGCGGCCGCCGCGCCCGCCGACCCGATCAGCGCGCACAGCAGCACCGCCACCAGCACCAGGAGCGCGGGCTGCCCGCCGAACTGCCGCCGCGCCCTCCGATCACCCATCGCGCCCCGCATCATGCGTCCCTTCGCCACCTTGTGTAAAGCTCTGCCGCCCGCCGAACAGGGCGGACGGCAGAGCCATTCCATACGCAAGGGTACGTGGACGCCCGCACGGGCTCCAGGTGCGGGCACCGATAGGCCGGTTCCCGCCAGCGTCGCAACGCCTTGATCAGGATGCTGTCAGTGAGGCCCGGACCCCGCGCCTGCTGGCGCACCGTCAGACGGGGGTCCGGGCCTCGACCGGTGGAGCGCAATCAGCGCTGGATCACACGGCGCTGGATCAGAGAGCGCTGAGTCAGCCGCGCTGAATCAGACCAGGCCGACCGACTTGAGCCACGCGGTGGCCACCGCGGCCGGGTCCTGCTTCTGCACCTGGGTCTTCACGTCGAGGTCGAGCAGCGTCTTGCTGTCCAGCTTCGCGTCCACCGCGTTGAGCGCGTCCACTCCGGCGGAGCTCAGCGCCGACTTGTTCACCAGCGGCAGCACGTTCTGCAGGCCGAAGATGTTCTTCGGGTCGGTCAGCGTGACCAGGCCGTTCTGGGTGATCGTCGGGTCCGTGGTGAACAGGTCGCCGGCGTCCACCGCGCCCTGCGCCAGCGCCGTCTCAGTCAGCGTGCCGCCGGCGTCCAGCGACTTGAAGGTGATCTGCGAGGCCTTGAGCCCGTAGGCCTGCTCGAGCCCGAGGATGCCCTGGTAGCGGGTCTGGAACTCGGCCGCCGCGCCGATCGAGACGTTGGCGCCGTTGAGCGCGGTCACGAAGTCCGCGATCGAGGAGTTCGCCGTCATGTGGTACTTCGCCGCCGCCTGCTTGCTCAGCGTCAGGGTGTCGTTGTCCTGCGCCTGCGCGGGCTGCAGCACCTCGAGGTTCGGCGCGAGCTCGCTCGCGATCGCCGCGTCCACCTGGTCGGTCGAGGTCTGCGGGGTGGTCTTCTTGGCCAGGCTGTCCAAGTACGCAAGCAGCGCGCCGTTGTACTCCGGCTTGAGCGTGATCGTGCCGCTCTTGAGCAGGCCGTAGGTCACCTCGCGGCTGGCGATGTTCAGCTTGTAGCTGACCTTGTAACCCTTCGCCTGCAGCGCCTGGCCGTAGATGTCAGCCAGCAGCACGCTCTCCAGGAAGTTGTCGGAGCCGACCACGATGGAGCCGGTGGCCTGCCCGCCCCCGCCGGTCAGCGGGTTCGAGGAGTTGTTCGAACCGCCGCTGCTGCCGCACCCGGCCACGAACGCACCGGTCAACACGGCAGCACTGAAGGCGGCGGTGACCCGCCGGGTAATCCAGGAATTCACGCTGGCTCCTTGGTCGCACGAATCCACGCCCGGCCCCGTGCCCGCGTGGAAAACTCAATGGTTCCCAGTGGCAATCCAACCCAGCCGATCGACAGGCCGTCAACCGACGATCGATCACCGATAGGTATCGCTTGGGGGCCCATCCGCCCCGCCTCGTCACCGTTCACTGTGTTGCAACATTCGCCCAGTGACCGGATGGCGACAAAAGGGCACCGCATTCGATACTGTGCTGCGGGTTCGGATCTGAAGTCTGATCATCAGTGCCATGGTCGCCAATTGCACCCAAATGGCCCAGGCACCGGGGAGGCGGCACAGTGGCTGTGCGCAGTGGGCAGGAACTGGAACGTCCGGCACACAGCCGCAAGCCGGGCCGGCGTCTTGACCGGATCCCGTTCCGCCGCAAGCTCGACGCACTGGTCGCCCTGCCCGCCGTCGCGATCGTGGGCCTGCTCAGCCCGCTGGTGATCCAGCAGGTCAACGCCGCCCGCTCCTGGGAGAGCGCGGCCTCTTACATGAATACCACGCAGCAGGTCAGCGTGTTGATCGACGACCTCGGCGCCGAGCAGGAGGACGCGCTCGGCGTCATCGGCAGCATCCAGCTGGTGGACCTGGCCGCCTTCGACCGCGCCGCGCAGATCACCGACCAGCAGCTGCAGAACGTGCTCGCCGCCTACGGCCAGAACCCGCCGACCGCGATGCGCGCCGCGCTCGACGAGATCAACGCCCTGAGCCTGGAGCGGCAGGGCGTGCACCAGGGCAACATCAACGGCACGATCCTGCTGCAGGCGTACACCGGCGCCATGCACGACCTGAACGACGCGATGGGCCTGGCCCAGCAGGCCGCCGACGGCAACCCGGCCGCGGTGGCCGAGGCCGAGCTCGACATCCTGTTCCAGGCGGACCTGGCCGCCAACTCCCGCGAGGCGGCGCTCGTCGAGATCGCGGACGACCCGGCCCAGGCCCCGACCCAGTACCCGCTGGCCGAGAACTTCGACGGCATCGCCACCTCGCAGGGGCAGCGGCTGCAGCAGTTCATCCCGCCGGCCGACTACTCGCTCTACAACGCGATCCAGGGCAACCAGCAGCAGGGCGTCATCGACCAGTTCGAGGCCGCCGCCTCCAGCGCCTTCATCTCCGGCAACCGGCAGACGATCAACGAGCTGACCGGCTACGCGCGGCAGGTCACCGACGCGGCGCTCTCCCAGGGCCAGGCCCGCACGGTGATGGAGGCGAGCATCACCCGCCAGGTGGTGGCCCGGGCCGCACACAGCGCCTCGGTCGCAGCCTGGACCGCGATCGGCCTGGTGGTGCTGGCCATCGTGCTGCTGATCGGGCTGATCGTCTTCAGCGTCCTGATCCGGCACTCGATCGCCCGCCCGGTGCTGCGGCTGACCCGCGCGGCCACCCGCATCGCCACCGTCGCCGAACAGGACCTCGAGCGGGTCGCCGAGGACGATCCCGAACACGAGGGCGAGCCGCCCGAGCTGGAACACGTCGCGGTGGCCACCCGCGACGAGATCGGCGACCTGGCCGAGTCCTTCAACCGGCTGCAGGAGACCGCGGTGCGGGTCCTGGAGCGCCAGGTGCTGGTGCGGCGCAACACCGCCGAGATGTTCGGCAACGTCGGGCGGCGCATCTACAACCTGACCGGCCGCCAGCTCGCCCTGATCGACGCGATGGAGCGCAGCGAGACCGACCCGGTGCTGCTCGAGCGGCTCTACCGGATCGACCACCTCGCGGTGCGCCTGCAGCGCGGCGCGGACAGCCTGATGCTCCTGTCCGGCGAACGCGAGCCCGCGCTGGACGCCACCCCGATGCGGCTGACCGACGTGGTGCGCTCCGCCATCGGCCGGATCGAGGGCTACCAGCGGGTCGTGCTCGGCGCCGAGGGCGACGCGATGGTCACCCCCTCCGCGCTCGCCGACCTGACCCTCATGGTCGCCGAGCTGGTGGAGAACGCGGTGGCCTTCTCCCCGACCTCGAGCACCGTGGACGTGGCGGTACGCAGCGCCTCGCGCGGCGCGGTCGTCGAAATCGTCGACCACGGCGTGGGGATGACGACGCAGCGCCTTATGAACGAGAATGAACTGCTGGTCCGGCGTGAGCGGCTGGACCTGGCGCCCACCAAGGTGCTCGGCCTGTTCGTGGTCGGGCGGCTGGCCCAGCGCACCGGCGCTACGGTCACGCTGGCCCAGACCGCGGGCGGCGGACTGACCGCCCGGATCGCCGTCCCGGACGAACTCCTGCTCGGCCCGGTGGAACTGGCCCAGCGCGCGGCCGGCGGCTCGGCCCCCGCGCCGCGGACCGTGCCCACCCCGCCGATGCCGGAGCCGCGCCGGGAGTCGTCCTCCGGGGTGTCGGCCGGTCTGCCGCAGCGCGCGAACGGCCGGGAACGGGAGGGCTCGATGGCCCAGCGGCCGCCCACGCTGCCGCGCCGGGTCCGCGGCGCCCGCGCCACGCAGCCCGCCCAGGGCGGCGGCCGGCAGGGGCTCTCGCTGGCCCCGGCGGCGCAGCTGGACGCGGAGGCTGCCCGCGCGGCCATCGAGGAGTTCGAAGCCGGCGTGGACCAGGCGCTGCGCGACAGCGCGGCGGGCCTGGCGCTCCGGCCGCCGGGAGAGACGCGCTCCGCGCCGCCGCCCGGGGACATCGACGAGGAGAAGGGAGAGAGGCTGTGACCGCCTCCACCACAGACGCCGACGGCCTTCGCGCCGCGGCGGCCGATTTCACCTGGATGGTCAGCCGCTTCGCCGCGGAGACCGCGGGAGTGGTCGACGCGATAGCCGTCTCCTCGGACGGACTGCTCATAGCCGTGTCCCGCCCCGGCGACCAGGCCGACTCCGAGCGCCTCGCCGCGATCGTCTCCGGCATCACCAGCCTGGCCGCCGGGGCCGCGGGCAACTACGGGCTCGGCGCGCTGAACAAGGTGATCATCGACATGGCCGGCGGGCACCTGCTGGTCTCCTCGATCGGTAGCGGCTCGGTGCTCGGCGTGGTGGCCTCCAAGGACGCCAAGCTCGGCAACGTGGCCTACGAGATGACGCTGTTCGCCAACCGGGTCGGCGCGATCCTGAGCCCCGCGCTGATCGTCGAGCTGAAGAACACCGTCGGCGCCGCCGGAGCGTCGGGGTGACCAGGCAGGGCGGACGGCCCGACCCGGCGAGCCGCCAGGAGGCGGACCCCGTCGGGGCGACCCATGGCGCCGAGCGCGCCTCGGCCGTCCGGCCGTTCATGGTCACCGAGGGCCGGGTCGCCGCCGAGGCCGGCCTGCCCGTGGAGACCCAGGTCGTCGCGACGGCCGAAGGGCTGGGGCAGCTCGGCGCCCTGGCCTTCGAGCGGCGCGCCATCGTCGAGGCCTGCGGCACCCCGCTCTCCCTCGCCGAGGTGGCGGTCAAGCTGCGCCTGCATCTGAACGTTGTCCGCGTGCTCGCGGGGGACCTGCGGGCCAGTCGGCTGCTCGCGGTGCACGTACCCCGCTCCGGCACCTCCTCCGACATCGACGTACTTCGAAGGGTTATCGATGGGCTCCGCGCCATCCCCACTTCCGTCGGCTCACGCGATGCCGACTGACCAGGCGACGGCCGTCCGGCCCCCGCTGCCGGTCAAGATGGTCGTCGCGGGCGGCTTCGGCGTCGGCAAGACCACCGCGGTGGCCGCGGTCTCCGAGATCGAGCCGCTGACCACGGAGGCGTCGATCACCGAGGTCGCCGCCGGCATCGACGACGTCTCGCTGACCCCCAACAAGACCACCACGACGGTGGCCATGGACTTCGGCTGCCTCACCCTGGACCCCACGCTCAAGCTCTACCTGTTCGGCACCCCGGGACAGGACCGCTTCGGCTTCATGTGGGACGACGTGACCGAAGGCGCCCTTGGCGCCCTGGTGGTCGTGGACAGCCGCCGCCTGGACGACTGCTTCCCCGCCGTGGACTACTTCGAGCGCAAGGGGATGCCGTTCGCGGTCGCGGTCAACACCTTCGACGGCGACCTCACCCACCCACTCGATGCGGTACGCGAAGCGCTGGACGTCGCCGACGAGGTGCCGGTGTTGTCCTTCGACGCACGCGACCAAGGCTCGGTGCGCGACTCGCTGGTGGTCGTGCTCGAACACGCCCTCGCGCGTGCCGTGGCAGCAGCCTGACGGCACGACGACTTTCACGGCCCCCGGCGAACCGGGGGCCGTTTTGCGTCCGCTCAACGGTGCGTCCGCTAAAGCGTCTTACGCATGGTCATCGACGTCACGTCGTAGCCGCTGCGGCGATAAAGGGCGATGGCCGCCTCGTTGTCGCCCACGACGTTCAATCCCAGGGCCGTCCTGCCCTCGCGGGCGATGAGCTCCTCGACGGCCGCGAGGATGGCAGCGCCGTATCCGCGACGCCGAAAGGGAGCAAAAACGTTGATGTCATACAGCCACGCGGCGCTCGCGGCACCCGCGGCCTGACTCGGATCGGGCCCGACCCACGCGTTCCCCACGGCCTGTCCCGAGCCGTTCTCCGCCGTCAGCAGATGGTGCCCGGCCGTCTCGAGACCGTCGGGCAGGAACCGCGCCGTGCCCTGCAGGACCCGCTCTCGTGCCACGTCCTCGGGCATGAGCCTGCTGAGTACGCGCACTGACTCTGCTTCGCGGTGCTTGGTGGCGGCGTCGTACTCCTGCGGTGTCATCTTCCGAAGGATCACCCGCTGCGGGTCCACGCCGCCGTCCTCAACGGTTGCGGCGCAGGCCCGGGGAGATGGCCAGCCGTGAGATCGCCGAGAACAGCACGAGCGTGGCGACCGAGAGCAGCACGACGAGGAACCCGCCGCCGACGACCTGGTAGTACTGGTACTGCGAAAGGCCGTCCACGACGTACCTGCCGAGCCCGCCGAACGAGATCACCGCGGCGATCGTGGTGGTCGCCACCACCTGAACCGCCGCCGTGCGCAGGCCGCTGAGGATCAGCGGCAGCGCCGAGGGGACCTCGACCCGGAACAGCACCTGCAGCGGTCGCATGCCCATGCCGCGCGCCGCGTCGACCACGGAACGGTCCACCGCGCGCAGGCCCTCGTGCGTGGTCAGCAGGATCGGCGGCACGGCCAGCGCCACCAGCGGGATGAGCGCGGCGTTGAAGTTGAACACCCCGATCTTGACCGCGAGCAGCACGATCAGGCCCAGGCTCGGCATCGCACGGCCGACCGCGGCCAGCGCCGCGATGGGCCCGTCGCCGCGCCCAAGGTGGCCGGTCAGCAGGGCAAGCGGCAGTCCGATCGCGGCCGCGCACAGGAACGCGATAAGCGAGTACCAGCAGTGCTCCGCGATCCGCTGCCAGATGCCGTCGTACCCGCTCTGGAACCGCGGGTCGGAGAAGAACTGGCGAAGATACTCGATCATGCTCGCGCGCTCCTGCGGTCGGCCCACGGGGTCATCAGGCGTTGCGCGCCGCGCAGCAGCACGTCGCACAGCAGCGCCAGCACCACGAGGCTGAACAGTCCGAGCCAGACCAGCGACAGGTTGAACGAGCGCAGGCCGGTGGTGAACAGCTGCCCGAAGCCGCCGAGGTTCCCGATGACCGCCCCGATGCTCATCAGGCTGATGCTGGAGACCGTGGCCACGCGCACGGCCGCCATGATGGTCGGCGCGGCGATCGGCAGCTCCACCTGGAAGTAGCGGCGGGCCGGGCCGTAGCCCATCGCATCCGCGGCCAGCTTCACCTCCGGCGGCACCGTGCGGATGCCGTCCACCACGCCCGGCACCAGGATGCACAGGCTGTAGAGCGCGAGCGCGATGAACAGCGTGGTGTCGGTGATGCCGGTGTAGTCGATCAGGAAGACGAACAGGGCCAGCGACGGGATCGAGTAGGCGACCGTCACCAGGCCGAGCACCGGCGGGTAGAGCAGCCGCCAGCGCGCGCACGCCTGGCCGATCGGCAGCGAGACCAGCAGCCCGGCGGCGGTCGCGCCCAGCGAGACCTCCAGCTGCTCGCCGAGCAGGCCGAGATAGGAGTGCTGGACGTAGCTCGGCAGATCGAAGACGCTCGCCGCGATCATCGGGCCTGCTCCAGCGGTACCTCGTCGCTCGGCGGCGCGTCGGATCCGGTGGAGTCGGCGCCGGTCCCTTCCGCCGCCTCGGCCTCGGCCTCGCTCGTGGACGACTCGTCGGCGGCCGCTGCCTTCTCGGCGGCGCGTTCGCGCTCGGTGTTCGCCTGGGCGTGCGCCGCGCGGATCGCCGAACCGATGGCCTCCTGGCTGATGACGCCGAGCACCCTGCCCTCGGCGTCTGTGCCGACCGCCCAGCCGGTGGGGGAGAGGACCGCAGCGTCGAGGGCGGCGCGCAGCGAGTCGGCGCCCGGGACGAACGAGTGCCCGAACCCGGTCAGCCGGGCGTTGCCGACCGGCCCCTGCTCCGGCAGGGCGGCCGGTTCGGCCCAGCCCAGCGGCCGCCGGTCGGCGTCCACGATCAGCAGCCACGGCGTTCCGGCGGACAGCGCCGCGTCGCGCGCCGAGAGGGCCGGGGTGTCGGAGGCGACCACCGGGCCCTCCTGCAGGCTCAGGCCCGTGCTCGTGTAGAAGGTCAGCCGGCGGATGCCCCGGTCGCGGCCGAGGAACTGCTCCACGAACTCGTCCGCGGGCTCGGCCAGCAGCCGCTCCGGGGAGTCGAACTGCGCGAGTATGCCGCCCTCGCGCAGCACCGCGATCTTGTCGCCGAGCTTGATCGCCTCATCGATGTCGTGCGTGACGAACAGGATGGTCTTGGCGACCTCACCCTGGATGCGCAGGAACTCCTCCTGCAAGCCCTTGCGCACGATCGGGTCGACCGCGGAGAACGGCTCGTCCATCAGCAGCACCGGCGGATCCGCGGCCAGCGCCCTGGCCACGCCGACGCGCTGCTGCTGGCCGCCGGACAGCTGGTAGGGGTAGCGCTTGGCCAGCGACGGGTCAAGGCCGACCAGTTCCATCAGCTCGTGCGCCCGGGCCCGCGCGGTACGCCGGTCGGTGCCCAGCAGCCGCGGCACGGTGGCGATGTTGTCCGCGATGGTGCGGTGCGGGAAGAGGCCGGCGTGCTGGATGACGTAACCGATCGAGCGGCGAAGCTCGGCGGCGGGCCGGGCGCGCACGTCCGTCCCGTCGATCGCGATCCGGCCCTCGGTCGGTTCGATCAGCCGGTTGACCATGCGCAGCGAGGTGGTCTTCCCACAGCCGGACGGGCCGACCAGCACCGTGATCGCGCCGTCCGGAGCGGCGAAGCTCAGCTCGTTCACCGCGACGGTGCCGTCCGGATACCTTTTAGTCACCCGCTCGAAGGATATCAAGGTACTCCCTAACCAGGGCGGCCTGCGAAGCCTCAATAGTTGTCTGGTGCTGTCTGAGCTGTCAACCTGCGGCAAAACCGGCGGGGCCGCGACGGTGTGTTGATATGCCGCACGGCACGCCGATCGCCGCAGAGGTCGCGGACTGACGCGGCGTGGGATATCAATGTGCAGTATGGAACTCGCCGCTTCGCACCGCCGGCCGTTGCCCCGCTCCGAGGTCCTGGGACCCGCGGATCCGCAGGAGCGCATCCAGGTGAGCCTATATCTGCGGCGTCGGCAAAACCTGCCGGCCGAGGTCTCCGCCGGACTGCGCCGGCTGACCCGCGACGAACTGCGCTCCCACTACGGCGCGGACCCTGACGACGTCGAGCACGTCCGGGAAACCCTGGCCCGGCACGGGATCGACGTGATCGACGCCGACCCTGGAGCGCGCCGACTCGTGGCGGAAGGGCCCGTGTCAGCGTTCGCCGACGCATTCGGCACCTCCGTCTCGCTCGTACGCAGCCCGCATCCGCTCTCCCCGGACGGAGTAGTGCACCGCTACCGCACCGGGCAGCTGAACCTGCCGAACGCGCTCTCCGGAGTGGTGACCGCGGTCCTCGGCATCGACAACCGCCCGCAGGCCCGCGCGTATTTCCGGTTCGCGCCAGCAGCTGGGCAGGCCACCTCGTACTCGGCGGTTCAGGTCGGCGCCGCCTACGGCTTCCCGGCCCAGTACGACGGCTCCGGGCAGACCCTCGCGATCATCGAGCTCGGCGGCGGCTACGCCCAGAGCGACCTGGACAGCTACTTCAGCGGACTGGGGCTGGCCACCCCGTCGGTCACCGCGGTCCCCGTGGACGGCGGCGCGAACAGCCCCACCGGCGACCCCAACAGCGCGGACGGCGAGGTGCTGCTCGACATCGAAGTGGCCGGGGCGCTGGCGCCGGGCGCGGCCCAGGTCGTCTACTTCGCGCCGAACACCGACCAGGGCTTCGTCGACGCGGTGACCGCCGCCGCGCACGCCACCCCCACCCCGGCGGCCATCTCGATCAGTTGGGGCGGTCCCGAGGACTCCTGGACCGCGCAGGCCCGCGACGCGCTGGACCAGGCGTGCGCCGACGCCATCGCACTCGGGGCCACCGTGCTGGCCGCCGCCGGGGACAACGGATCGAGCGACAACGAGTCGGACGGCGCGCCGCACTGCGACTTCCCCGCCTCCAGCCCGCACGTGCTCGGCTGCGGCGGCACCCGGCTTACGCTCAACGGCTCGGGCGCCATAAGCGGCGAGACCGTGTGGAACGACGGCACCAGCGGCGGAGCGACCGGCGGCGGCGTCTCGACGTCGTTCACCATGCCGAGCTGGCAGGCGAATGCGGGCGTTCCGGCGTCGGGCCGGGGTGTGCCGGACGTCGCCGGCAACGCCGACCCGCAGACCGGTTATCAGATCTACGTCGATGGGCAGCCCGGCGTCGTCGGCGGCACGAGCGCGGTAGCACCACTGTGGGCCGCTCTGGTCTGCCGGCTCGCGCAGCGCGGCGGCAAGCCGCTCGGCCTGCTGCAGCCGAAGCTGTATGCCAACGTCGCACCTGGCGTAGCGCAGCCGGGCTTCCGGGACGTGGTCGAGGGCAGCAACGGCGCGTACCGGGCCGGTCCTGGATGGGACGCCTGCACGGGGCTCGGCTCGCCGGACGGCACTGCGCTCAGCTCGTTGTTCTGACGTTTCCATGCCAGACACCGGTTAATCCGATACGCCGTCAGGTTGGCCGCCGTTAGTCTTCGAATATGCGTGAACTGGTGGTATTGGGCACCGCGAGCCAGGTACCGACGCGTGCCCGCAACCACAACGGCTACTTCCTGCGCTGGGACGATCAGGGCTTCCTGTTCGATCCCGGCGAGGGCACGCAGCGGCAGATGACGCTCGCGGGCGTTTCCGTGCACGACGTCACCCGCATCTGCGTGACCCACTTCCACGGCGACCACTGCTTCGGCCTGCCCGGAGTGCTTTCCCGCATAGCGCTCGACGGCGTCGAGCACCTGGTGCACTGTCACTACCCGGCCTCCGGGCGGGAGTCCTTCGCGCGGCTGCGCTGGCTTTACCCCGACTACGCCGAGAAGGTGCTGCGCGAGGAACCCGCCGAGGAGCCCGTGGAGGGGGAGCGCGCCGTGCTCGCCGACGAGAGCTTCGGCCGGCTGACGGCCGTACGCCTCGACCACGGCATCGAGGCCTACGGCTACCGGCTGACCGAGCCGGACTCGCGCCGCATCCTGCCGGACCGCCTCGCCGCGGCGGGGATCAGTGGTCCGGCGGTCGGCGAGCTGCAGCATCGGGGCGTGTTGGAGCACGAGGGGCGCACGATCACCCTGGAGGAGATCAGCGTGCTGCGTCCCGGGCAGTCGGTGGCCTTCGTGATGGACACGCGCCTGTGCGACGGAGTCTACGAACTGGCCCAGGGCGTCGACCTGCTCATCATCGAGTCCACCTTCCTGGCCGCCGACGCGAAGCTCGCCGCCGACTACGGGCACCTGACGGCCGGTCAGGCCGCGCGGGTGGCGACCGAGTGCGGGGTGCGCTCGCTGCTGCTCACTCACTTCTCGCGGCGCTACCAGGACCCCGCGGCGTTCTACCGGGAGGCCCGCGAGCACTACAGCGGCGAGCTGCGCGTCGCCGAGGACCTGATGCGCGTTCCGGTACCGAAGCGGCGCACCTGAGCAAGCGGCACCGCCGTGGCAGGCGCCGCGGCCCAGACGAGACTTTCCAAACAGGGCCTAATGCCAGTTGCTGATCTTCACGTCGTTCGGCGCGGGTTCGCCCTTGCCGGTCTCGACCATCCGCTTCAGGCTCATCAGGAAGGTCGCCCATTTCGTGCTGCAGTGGTACATGAACTCCACCGGCTCCCGCCATCCCTCGTGCCGGAACAGCACGATCGTGAAGCCGTCCTCCTGCTTGAGCTCGAAGCGGATCCGCGTGCCGACCCACTCGGCCGGTCCTTCGACCACTTCCCAGAGCACAAGCTCGGCGGGCCGGGCGTCCAGGACCTTCATGTCGAAGCCGCCGACGTCGAAGCGGAACTTGAGCAGGCCGCCGGTCTCCCCGTCGCCTTCCGTGTCCTGCGTCCACCAACCTGCCAGCCCGTCGACCGTGGTCAAAGCCGTGTAGACCTCGTCGGGGGACGCGGTGACGCCGATTCGGTGCAGGATGTCGAACATCCCGGTACCTCTTTCTCGGTGCATAGTTCGTTCGGGTGCGGTCAGCCGTCTTGGCTGCGCTGGATGGCCTCGGCGATCTGCTTGATCCGCCGCAGCCGGGCGTCCCAGGTGGCGCCGACGGCCGACAGCTGCGCGACCGCTCGGGCGAGTTGGGCTTCGTCGACTTCGTAGAGGCGCTCGCGGCCGGATGGCGACATGTGCACCAGTCCGACTCGGTCGAGCAGCGCCAGGTGCTTGGCGACGGCCTGGCGGGTGACGGGCAGCTGTTCGCTGAGCGTCGTCGCCGTGCCGCCGCCCTGAGACAGCAGCAGGTCGAGCATCCGGCGGCGCATCGGATCGCCCACCGCCGACCAGAGCTCGTCGTCTATGGCGGTCACGGCCTCGTTCACCGCGTCGCCGCCAGCCGGGCGACGTACGTGACGAGGCGCGGCAGGAAGTAGTCCCATCCGCTGGAGTGGTCGCGGTAGGTCTCTTCGAGTACCGCCGCCTCCCAGCCCTTCTCCCGGTAGCCCGACTCAGAGAAGCGCAGCAGCGTGCCGGCCGAGCCCGAGGGGACCAGATCGAAGGTCACCAGCAGCGAGTTGTCCGGCGCCGCGGTCTCGCCGTTGTCGTAGACCCAGCGGAAGGAGAACCGCCGGGGCGGGTCGGCCTCGACCACTGTGAGCGATTCGACGTGGGCGTCCGGCTTCGAGCTGTCGCCGAAGGCGATGACGCCGGTGGCGCCGGGCACCGCGGTGAGCTGCGCCTCGTCCGGCCACCACTGCATCAGGTGCTCGGGGGTGCTGATGACCTCGTAGACCACCTCTGGCGTCGCCTCGATGTGGATCTCCCGCTCGATGCTGCCGTACTCCGTGCCGCCGCTCTTCATGAAACACCGCTCTTCATGAAACACCGCCCTCGTCTCGCAACCTTTGGTTGCACATGACTCTAGGCGAGCGCTCCGAGATGTGCAACCTTTGGTTGCGATTGAGTTCAGCCGCGCAGGCCCAGGGCGAGCGGCAGGGTGTAGGCGAAAGCCAGATGGTGCCGCCGGTCGCAGAACTCGACGAAGCCCTCGCGCTCCTCGGCGGCGGCGTGCGCGGCCACCCGCGCCAGCTCCACCTCGGCCGCGTCGTGCCCCGAGACGGTCACGTAGCCGGCGATCGCGGGGCCGCGGTCGCCGGGCGGCCCGGCCATGCCGACCACCATCGAGGCCGCGCCGCTCACTCCGGGCGGCAGGAAGGCCGCGCAGGAGGCGGCATCGACCCCACCCACGGCGCGCGGCCACCGCTTCACCCATCCGGTCGCGTGCCACCACGTCGAAGGCTGGCGGGCCGGGCCGACCGGCCCCGTGATGGCCACGCTGCGGGGGGCCGTGGCGTCGATCTCGGTCGGCTGCCAGGGGTTCTCGCCGTGTCGCGGCCCGAGCATGCCGCGGCCGGGCAGCACGAGCGCGCCCAGCAGCGAGACCACCGCGGCGCGGTCCAGCGGCACCAGCGGGCCGAGCCGGGCGCCGGCAGTGCCGGTCGCGCCGAGCCGGCCGAACGCGTCCGCCATCGCCTGCGCGGCGATCGTGGTCAGCCCGCGCTCGCCTTGCGCGAACCGGGCCGCCTGGTTCACCAGCTCCGGGGTATAGCCCAAAGCGGCGATCGCGTACGCGCGGGTACGGCCGGCCGGGCCCGGCACCTGGCAGAGCAACTGAAGCCGCGTCAGCGGGACCGGGCCGCCGGCCGCGCCGGTCAGCACCTCGCCGAGCCGCGCGCCGAGATCGCCCGCCTCGGGGCCGCGCAGCACGCCGGGGGAGATCTCGGCGACGGCCAGGATCATGCCCTTGCCGCCGTGCAGGAACAGCGCCGGATCGCGGGAACCGGTGGGCGCGGGCAGCCAGTGCAGGCCGCCGATGCCGAACGGCTCGGGCCGGCGCGCGGTCCATTTGGGCAGGTGCCGCAGGTGCGACCGGGTGCGTCGCTGCCGGATCCAGAGGGTGAGCGTGCCCGATCCGGCGCTCGCCGCGCCGGGCAGGGCGGTGGATCCGAGTGCCGACCTTTGCGTCGCGGCCTGCTTCGCCACAGCCTGTCTCGCTCCAGCCTGATTCACCGCGGGCTGTCTCACCGCGGCCGGATTCGGTGCCCCCGGCGGCGTCCCGGGCTGCCGGACCGTGGGCTGCCCAGCCACCGCGGCGCCGCCGTTCCCGGGGCCGGATCCGGTGACGTTCGTGCCCTGCCCCCGCGGTGCTCGGTCCCGAGTTTGTGGCGCCACGTGCGCAGTGTCGCACAGCTACCGGCCGCGGCGCAGGCGACCTGCCGCGCGTCACGCTCGGCTGACGTCTTGTCTGCCCAGCGTAGCGCTGGTAGCTTGCGGATCGGTGCTCTGCGATGCCGAGGTGAATTGTCGTCAGAGTCCCGGAAAGACCGTGTTCAAAGGGGGAGCACGCGGCGCGGGGCGGCCCCCGTCGCCACTGGCGCCCCTGTCTTGCAGGGGGAGGACGATGCGTGTGCCGGACCGATCGGGACGGTCCGAACGCTCTGCCGTCGTCGTATTGGCGGCTTGGCTGCTGCTCGCGTGCCTTGTCCTCGGTGCCCCGCTGGGGCTGGCCTATCTGATCGGCTGGCCGCTGAGCGGCGTGCGCCTGCCGCATGGCCTACCGCACAACCCGTGGACGGTACACACACTGCTGCGTTGGGTGTACCTCGCCGCGTGGTTGCTGTGGGCGGAGTTCACCGCCTGCGTCATCGTCGAGATCCGAGCCGCGCTGACCGGCGCCGAGGTGACGATCCACCTTCCGGGCGCCGTGATCACCAGAGGCGTGGCCCGTACGCTGGTCGCGATAGCCTTGACCGCCTCGGTGGCCGCGGCGACGGCGACCGCCGCTTCGGCCCGTCCGTTGGCCGTCGGGGCCGCGCCTGGAGGCATCGACCTCGGCGTGCGAGCACACCTGCCGTCGCAGACCACGCAGTCGGCCGAGCCGAGACAACAGGCTGATTACGCGCGTACGCCCTCTTCATCGACCATTGGCATGACATACGCGGACGACGGTGCCTTCGGCGACAACACCGCGATATTGACAGACATAGCCTCCGCAGATCAGGCATCGTCGAAAGCGGCGGCACCTAAGCCGGGATCGTTCAGTACAGCGTCGTTCAGTACCGCGTCGTCCGTAGAAGCGGCCAACGTGACGGCGCTCAAGTACTACGTAGTGGAGCCGCCCGGCGGACGACACCATGACTCGCTCTGGGACATCGCCCAGCGGTACTTGGGCGACGGCCGCCGCTACCGGGAGATCTTCACGCTCAACGAGGGCCGGCTCCAGCCGGACGGCACCAAGCTGCAGCACGCCAGCCTGATCCGGCCCGGCTGGGTGCTGGTGCTGCCGCCGGACGCCGAGGGCCCGGGCCTGAGCGAGCAGCTACCGCCCATCTCCGCCGCCTCCAGCTCGCCCGCCCAAAGCGTTCCCGCACCCCCTGCTCCGCCGACGTCGTCCGCGACCCCCTCGATCTCGAGCCCGATTCAGAACTCGGCCGCGGACGGCATCGCGCCGAAGACCTATGCGGTGCCCACGACGCAGGGCGGCGCGGCCAGTAAGGGCGCGGACAACGGCTCATCGCTCGGTGCCCTGCCGGTCGAGCCCTCGCCGGTCAACCTCATCCCGCACCCGGTCGCCTCGCGGCCCGCCGTGCCGCATGACGAGCCGTCAGGCGAGCACACCAGCGACGGTTCCGTCCTGCACTCGATCGCCGACGTGCTGCCGTATGTCGCGCTGATCGGCTCGCCGATCCTGGCCGCCGCGCTGCTCACCGGGCTGACCGCCGCCGCACGGCGCCGCCGCCGTGAGCGGCCCGGAGCCTCCGTCGTCGCGCCACCGGACCCGGCGGTCGCCGAGGTCGAGCGCACCATCCGGGCCGCTGCCGCGTGCGACACCGTCGACGTCGTCGACCAATCGCTGCGGGAACTGCGCGCCGGCTGCGAAGCCGCGGGCCGATTCCCGCCGCCGCTCACCTACGTCCACACCAATCCGGCCGCCGTGCACCTGGTGCTCGCCGACGCGGACGCCATGGCCCCGGCGCCGTGGACCGCGGTGGCCGACGGCAGGCGCTGGCTCTACCCGAGGAACCCGCAGACGGCGAGCAGCACCGAAGCCTGCACCAAGGAGCCCGCCCTCACCCGCCGATCGGCCATGCCGTATCCGCTGCTGCTCGCGGTCGGCGCGCTCGACGACGAGCAGATCTTCGTTGACCTCGAGGCCTCCGCCGGACGGTGCGCCGCGGTCACCGGTCCGCCCCGCCAGCGCCGCGCGGTGCTGGCCGCGGCGGCCGCCACCCTCGCCTGTGCGCCGTGGGCTGACCAGATCCGGATCGAGACGGTGGGCCTGCCCGCCGAACTGGCCCTGCTCGCCCCGGAGCGGCTGCGCGTTCACCCCGACCTTCCCTCGGCCCTCGCCGCCCTCGAAGAACAGGCCGCCGCGACCAGCCCGCATCTCGTGCGGTTGCTGATCGCCGAACGCGTCGGCCCGGAGGACACCGCGCGTCTTCGCATGCTGACCGCGGGCGTGGACGGCAGCACCACCGCGCTGGTCGGCACGGACCACCCGTGGCCGGACTTCACCGTGTTCAGCGTTGACCCGGTCGGCAGGATGCGGATACCCGGCGTGCCCGGCGAGCTGACCGCCTCCCGGCTGCCTGACGCGCTGGCCGCAGCGCTCGGCGCGCTCTTTCGTGCCGCCGCCGCGCCGCGCTACGCACCGGCCTATCGTCCTGCCGACGCACCGTTGGCCGGCGGCGTGGACCTGCTGGAGCGCCCGGTCGGCGTACGCGCGTGCATCCTCGGTTCCGTCGAGCTGACCGGGGTCGGCCCGGCGGATGCCGCGCGCGGACCGCTGTTCACCGAGGCGCTGGTGCTGCTGCTCTTCCATCGCGCCGGGCTGCCCGCATCCGTCTTCGCCCGCGCGCTGTGGCCGCGCGGCATCACCCCGGCCGCTCGCGACCGGATGCTGCGCGACATGCGCGAGTGGCTCGGCGAGAACCGCATCGGGCCGCGGCTCACGGTCGCGGCCGACGGCGTGGTGCGCCTGACCGAGGACGTGCGCTCGGACTGGGACGAGTTCCAGGCCGCATACGCGGAGGCGAGCCGGCTCGGCGACCAGCCGGAGGCGGACGAGGCGCTGGCCCGCGCCCTGGCCCTGGTGCGCGGCGAACTGCTGGCCGACCGGCCGCCGGGCAGATACTCCTGGCTCGGCTTCGGCACCCAGGAGACCGAGGTGCCCGCCATCGTCGCCGACGCGGCGCACCGGCTGGCCACGCGGCGGCTGGCCCGCGGCGACTCGCTCGGCGCGCAGTGGGCCGCCGAGCAAGGCCTGCTCGGCGCTCCCGACGACGAGCGGCTGGTGCAGATCAAGATCCGCGGCATCGCGGCGCAGGGCGACCAGGAGCGCTTGCACAACGTCATCGCGGACTTGAAGGTGCGCGCCTGGTACCGCTACGGCGAGACGGAGCTGCACCCGACCACCAACGCGGTCGTCTCCGAGCTCCTGGAGGGACTGGAGGGCTTGCGTGCCTAACCCGGACGGAAGGCACCAGGCGGTGACTGCGGCATCCGGAACCGCAGCGGCGGCGTCGGAAGCGCCGGCGGGTGGCGCGGTCCTGCTCGCCCCGGACCGGCGGCTCGTGGTGCCCGTGCTGTCCGGCTGCGGGGGAGTGGGCCGTACGACGGTCGCCGCGCTGCTGGGCGCGACGCTGCACCGGCACACCGTCACAGCACCCGGAGACAACCGCGGCACCGCCGTGCTGGACTGCGCGGCGCGCGGCAACACGCCCTGGCCCTCGTGGGTCACGACGCCGGCGTCTTCGGGCACTGGCATGCTGGCGGGCTACCGCGGCACCGCCGGAGGCGCGGAAGGCGGCCTCTCCCAGCTCACTGACGCGTCGCTCTCCCACCTGACCGTGGCCGCGCCGACGCCGCTGTGGGTGCTCACCGATACCGGACCCGCCTCGGCCTCCTACCTCGGCGGGGATCCCGGTCCGCGATGGTGGCTGCCGGTGCTGCCCGCTCTTCGCGCCGCGGTGGTGGACGGCGACGCCCTGGAGGGGGCGCGGCTGGCGGCGCAGGCGGTCGGCGGCCCGCTGTCCGTGATCGCATCCTGGTTCGCCACCCCGTTCCTGAACACCGCCGCCGTGTGGGTGACCGACAGCGGCGAGGCGTCGCTGCGGCGCACCATCGATGCGATCACTTGCATGGCCGAGGTGAGGCTGCCGGTCGAGCGGATCGTCGTGGCGGTGACGGACCGCCGTGGCGCGCGCAAGCGCGGTGGGGGCTCGATCGCAGAGGGCTGGCACGAGCTGATCGCGCCGCGGGTCGGCGCGCTGGTCGACCTCGGGCACGACCGGGCCCTGGCGGACCAGGGCGGCTGCCCGCTGCTCGACGCGGCCACGCTGGACCGGCCGCAGCTGGTCGAGCTGGTCCACGCGGTCGCGGCGGCGGCGCGGCTGCCGTGGATCCCGGAGGGCGAGCCCGCGGTGTTCGACCCGGTCGCCGGCGCGCCGGGACCGGGCGCCGGCCTTTCGGAGCTGTTGCTTCGCCAGGCCGGCCGCGCCGCCTTCCGCTGAGCGCGCAGAGGGATATGACTCAGCGCTCTGCGAAGCGATCGATCGCCCGCATGAGCGCATCACGGAACGCGTCGCTGCCCGTGTGGCCTGAGTCGTCGATGATGAAGAGCTCTGCGTCAGGCCACGCCTTGGCCAGCTCCCACGCCGTCACCGGCGGTCCGCCCATGTCCAGGCGGCCGTGCACCAGCACCCCCGGGATGCCCTTGAGGCGATGCGCGTTGCGCAGCAGTTCGCCTTCCTCCAGCCACGCCGCGTTGGAGAAGTAGTGCGCGCAGATCCGGACGAAGGCGAGCTTCGCCTCATCGGGACGGTCGCTGTACGCGCCCGGGTTGCCGTTGACCTCCATCGAGATGACGGCGTCCTCCCAGGCGAGCCAGTCATTGGCGGCCTTGGCGCGCACCTCGGGGTCGGGGTGCTCCATCAACCGGCCGTAGGCGGCCAGCAGGTCGCCGTCCCGCTCCGCCTCAGGCACGCCGTCGCGAAATCTCTCCCAAGCGTCCGGGAAGAACCGGCCGACGCCCCGATACAGCCAGTCGATCTCGGAGCGGCGCGTCGTGGTGACCGCGGGGATGATGATCTCTGATACCCGCTCGGGGTGCCGCTCGGCGTAGGCGAGGATCAGCGTCGAACCCCACGATCCGCCGTACAGCATCCAGCGCTCGATACCGAGGTGCCGGCGCAGCTGTTCCATGTCGCGCAGCAGGTGCTCGGTGGTGTTCACGCTCAGATCGGTGGCCGGATCGGCGGCGTTCGGCGTGCTGCGGCCGCAGCCGCGCTGGTCGAACCGCACCACCCGGAAACGGTCCGGATCGATGCCGCGCGGCCGCCTGAGGTTGGACCCGGCGCCGGGACCGCCGTGCACGATGAGCGCCGGCTTGTTGGCGGGATCGCCCCAGGCCTCCCAGTACACGAGGTTGCCGTCGCCGACATCGAGCATGCCGTGCTCGAAGTCGGTGTCCTGCCCGTCCTCGGTCTGTTCACTGTCTGCCGCGTTTGTCATTGCCACCTGAGCATCCTTACTGTCCGAAACCGAACGCCGCACCCGCCGGCCTCGACGACTATCTCAGGATTCGTCGTCCCCGGGGTCCGTCTGCTTGCGCGGGCGGCCGCGGCGCGGCAGGCCGCCTACTTCCTTCGGCATCCGTCCGGCCTGGCTCAGGCTCTGCCGCAGCAGGAACTCGATCTGCGCGGTGGTACTGCGCAACTCGTCCGCCGCCCACCGCACCAGCGCGTCGTGTACGGCCGGGTCGAGCCGCAGCAGGATCTGCTTGCGCTCAGTCAAGACCGCGGCTCACTGGTAGAGCGTGCCGGTGTTGACCACCGGCTGCGTCGCGTGCTCGCTGCACAGCACCACGAGCAGGTTGCTGACCATGGTGGCCTTGCGCTCCTCGTCCAGCTCGACGATCTCCTGCTCGCTAAGGCTATCGAGCGCGTCGCGCACCATGCCGACCGCGCCTTCCACCAGCCGCCGCCGGGCCGCGACCACGGCGTCGGCCTGCTGGCGGCGCAACATCACCTGGGCGATCTCCGGAGCGTAGGCGAGCCGGGTGATCCGCGATTCGATCACCGCGATGCCCGCGAGCTCCACCCGCTCCGAGATCTCCGCGCTCAGCCGCGCGGTGATCTCGTCGGCGTGCTGGCGTAGCGAGAGCCGCCCCTCCTCGCGCGCGTCGTACGGGTAGCCGGTGGCGATGTGCCGTACCGCGGTCTCGGTCTGGATCGCGACAAAGGCCGCGAAGTCATCCACCGAATAGACCGCCTTCGCGGTATCCCGCACCTGCCAGACCACCACCGCGGCCATCTCGATGGGGTTGCCGTCCGCGTCGTTGACCTTCAGCGTCGTGGTCTCATGGTTGCGCACCCGCGTGGAGACCTTGCGGCGCGCCGTGAACGGGTTCACCCAGCGCAACCCGGTCGCCCGCACCGTGCCGGTGTAGCGGCCGAACAGCGAGACCACCCGCGCCTGCCCCGGAAAGACTCCGGTCAGGCCGAACAGGTTGATCACCGCGAACACGTAGAGCACCGCGCCGGTGATCGCCGACCACGGCTTGCCGATCGCGGCTTGCAGCGACGCGGCGAGCGCGATCACCGCCAGGCTGGCCGCCAGCGGTCCCCAGCCGGTGACCGAGCGTGCTTCCCGCTCGCTGACCGGGGCCTCCGGCATGCGCACCGTGCGGCCGGCGCGGATCGAACCGGTCCCCGTTCCCGAGGTCGTCGACATCGTCGTTTCCTTTCCCCTGCGGTGCTTCCCTGCACCACCATCTATCATAGTGATATCACTTTTCCAGGGGTGGGGCGAGGGACTGTGACCGGGCTCACCGCCCGGACTGCGGTACTTCGGAGCAGCGCGCCTGAGGCGTGGGTTATCGTCGCCCGGACGTAACACGCTTGATGGAAGACATACAGACCATGACCGTGACCGGACCCGACCGCCTGCTTTCCGCGGTCCCGGCCCAGCCGACGCAGATCGCCGCCGACCCCGCGCGGCCCGTGGGCTCGCTGCCCGCCCAGCCCTCAGCCGACTTGTCCGCGCCGCCGGATGAGCGCGCGGCCTGGTGGCGCGAGGCGGTGATCTACCAGGTGTACATCCGGTCCTTCGCGGACGGGAACGGCGACGGAGTCGGCGACCTGCTGGGCATCCGCACGCGGCTGCCGTACCTGCGCGCCCTCGGTGTCGACGCGGTGTGGATCACGCCGTTCTACCCCTCCCCGATGGCGGACGGCGGTTACGACGTGGCCGACTACTGCGCGGTCGATCCGCTGTTCGGCACGCTCGGGGACTTCGACGCGCTGGTCGCCGAGGCGCACGCGGCCGGCCTACGCGTGATCGTGGACCTTGTGCCGAACCACACCTCGGACCGGCACCAGTGGTTCACCGAGGCGCTGGCCGCGCAGCCGGGCAGCGCGGCCCGCGAGCGGTACATCTTCCGGCCGGGTAAGGGCGAGCACGGCGAACTGCCGCCGAACTACTGGGAATCGGTGTTCGGCGGTCCGGCCTGGACGCGTGTCGTCGAGCGCGACGGCACGCCCGGCGAGTGGTACCTGCACCTGTTCGATCCCGCGCAGCCGGATCTGAACTGGCACAACCCGTGGGTGCGCGAACAGTTCGAGCAGATACTGGAGTTCTGGCTGGATCGGGGCGTCGACGGGTTCCGCGTCGACGTCGCGCACGGCATGATCAAACAGCAGGGGCTGCCGGACGTGGGTTACACCGGGCAGATCACCATGCTGGGCAGCGCGGTGCTGCCCTACTTCGACCAGGACGAGGTGCACCAGATCCACCGCTCGTGGCGGCGGATTCTCGACACCTATCCCGGCGAGCGGATCGCGGTCGCCGAGGCCTGGGCGCCGTCCCTGGACCGCCTGGCCGCGTACGTGCGCCCCGACGAGTTGCACCAGGCGTTCAACTTCCACTACCTCGGCACGCCGTGGGAAGCATCCGCACTGCGCACCGTGATCGACCAGTCGCTGGCCACCGCCGGGCTGGTCGGCGCGCCGTCCACGTGGGTGCTCTCCAACCACGACGTGCAGCGGCACGTGACCCGGTACGGCAGCGGGGAGGCCGGAGAGCGGCGGGCGCGCGCCGCGGCCCTGCTGATGCTGGCGCTACCGGGCTCGGCCTACGTGTATCAGGGCGAGGAGCTGGGGCTGGAAGAGGTCTTCGATCTGCCCGCCGAACTGCTGCAGGACCCGCAGCGGTTCCGCTCCGCGGACGGCAGCAGCGGCCGTGACGGCTGCCGGGTGCCGCTGCCGTGGAGCGGTTCCGCCCCGCCGTTCAACTTCACCCCGCTCGGCATCGCCGACGGCTGGCTGCCGGCCCCGGCGCACTGGGCGGCGCGCACCGTCGAGGCGCAGTGGCAGGACACTGACTCGATGCTCGGGCTCTACCGCGAGGCGCTGCGGCTGCGCCGGGAGCATCCGGCGCTCGGCGACGGCGGGCTGGAGTGGATCGACGCTCCGGCCGGCACGTTGGTGTTCAGCCGCGAGCCCGGATTCGTCTGCACCGTCAACACCGGCAGCGCACCGGTGGCGCTGCCCGTCCCCGGCACGCCGGTGCTCGCCAGCGGCCCGTTCGAACTCGTCGAACTCGAGGGCGCCCTGCCGCAGGCCGCGACAGCCCTCGGCGGCGAGGCGGCCGTGAGCGACGCGCCTGCTGCCGGCGCGGCCCACGCCAGTGCGCTGCTTCCGCCCGACACGGCGGTGTGGTGGGTGCGCTCCGTCTCGGATTGAGCGCGGCGCCACGACAAGCAGCACCAGGACAAGCAGCATCACGACAAGCAGCATCAAAGAAAGTGGCGCCAAGGCAAGCGGCATCGAAGCAAGACGCGACGCGCGTCCGCAGCGGTCCCCGTCACCGCTGCGGACCTGTCGCACTTTAAGCAGTTCGTCCCGTATTCAGCTGGTTAATGCTCGCCCCGGTCTCCCGTTCCCGTTGGTCCCCGCTTCCCGTTCGGTTCGGATCCGCCCTCGGATCGCCGCTCAGGCCGCCACGGAACGCGGACGCGGGATGCGGCGGCCGAAGGACCGCCCGAACCCGATCTCCCGGTCGGTTTCGCTCAGCCCGCCCCAGATGCCGAAGAGCTCCGGCGTCTGCAGCGCGTGATTGCGGCATTCCCGCAGCACCGGGCAGCTCGCGCACACCCGCTTCGCGGCGCCTTCCCGCACCTCGCGGTCGCGGATGCGCTCCTTCTCCGGGCCGAAGAACAGCCGCGCGTCCGAACCCTGGCAGGCGGCCCGCTCCTGCCAGCCCAGCCGCAGCTGGGCGACCGGGGGAATACGCGCCGCGTTACGCGCGGACCTGCGCTCGGGCAGCACCGCGACCGCCATCGCGGCCTCGTTCTGGCCCGCAGCGTGGCCCTGGCTCAAGTGCGCCGACCGTGCGCCCGCCTTCCCGCCGTGCGCCGATCCGCCCGTGGTGCCTTTGTCCGGCACAGCCATCTCGTCCACCAACACAGTCCCCTCCGAGTGTGTCCTGTCCGTAACAACGGACGCCGTGGCACCGGTGTTCCGTAGCTCCCGTCGCCGCCGCGTCAGTTGCCCCCCACAGTCGTTGAGACGACCGGACCGCCCGTATCGTTCCCGCTTTTTTCGAGCCGTGCGCCGAAAGGACCGACGTTCCGCATCGGCGCATATGACCTCTTCAACCACGCCGGGGCGGACTCGCGCCGGACATCGCCATCCCACGAATGGGTGGAAACGCCCCCGGCGTTCACCGATCCGGGCTAACTTACGATGCGGATCGGTTGCCACTCTGCGCTGATCTACCACACGCGCACCGTGAACGCCGCAGGAAGGAGTCCGGGCGATGCCGCAGGCGACACCGTCACGGCAGGGTCAGGCGCGCTCCACATCCCACGCATCTCACGCGGTACCGACACCGCAGCTGCCGTCCCCGCCCACAACGCGTGCGGGCGCGGGCCCGGCGGCCACGGGCAACAACGCGCTGCGGCAGTTGCGCCTGCGCCGCTTCTGGACGCAGGCCGACTTCGCCGCCGCCTTCGAGGCGCGCTCCCGGCAGATCGGCCGGCCGCTCTCGCTCTCGGTGCGGCAGGTGCGGCGCTGGGAGAGCGACAACCCGCCGCTGCCGCTGCCGGCGTACCAGGCGGTGCTTGAGGCATTGTTCGGCGTGCCGATCGAGCGGATGGGATTCCAGCCGCAATGGGCGCGCGAGGAGGCCGACCCACCCGATTCGGGCTCGGGTGGATCGGCGCACATGGGCAGGGGAGCAGGGGTCACGCGGTCGTTACGCGACCACGAGAGGCACGACCCGGTGAAGAGACGACAGTTCATGACGGGCGCGGTCGCGCTCGGTTCCGGCGGGCTGGCCGCCGCCGCTCCCGCATCCGCGCGGGCCGCGACCCGCGCTCCGTATCAGGGTTCGGCGCAGCAACAAAACCCGAAATATCAGGGTTCTCCATATCAGAACACGGCGAACCAGGCGATTTCGCAACAGCCTGAGGCCGCCGCCCGGCTCGCGGAGCAGCGCGCCGGCGTCACGCCCGGTGCCGCGGCCGTGGACTCGAGCCTGGTGGCCGGATATTCGGCGATCACCGCACAGCACCGCACCCTGTACTGGAGCGTGCCGGCCTCGGCGATGTTCGCCCCGGTCGCGGCGCATTCCGAACTCGGCATCGGCCTGCTGCGCGCGACCGAGTCCGCGGCGCTGCGCACCCGGCTGGCCCACCCGGTGGCCGAGACCGCGCTGCTGGCCGCGCGGCTGGCCTTCTTCGACCTCCAGCAGCCGAGGCTCGCGGACGGCTATTTCACCGTGGCCCTCGACGCGGCACGCGAGGCCGCCGACCGGGCGCTGACCGGCGCGGTGCTGGCGCACATGGCCTTCGTCCCGGCCTTCTGCGGCCGGGCGCGGCGGGCCAGGGACCTGATGGCGCTCGCGCACGACGAGGCGGCCGGAGCGATCGGGCCGACTCAGCGCTCCTGGATGTACGCGGTGGACTCCGAGATCGAGGCCAGGCTCGGCGCGGCGGCCTCGGCGGGCGACCTGATCGCGCGCTCGGAGGCGGCGCTCGGCGGGCTCGGCTCGGCGGGTGGCCCCGATCCGGACTGGCTCGACTTCTACGACGCTTCCCGCCTGGCCGGCTTCAAAGGCTTCTGCCAGATCGCCACCGGGCGCACCGGCGAGGCCGCCGCCTCGCTGGAACGCACCCTGCGCACGCTGCCCGCGACCGGTGCGAAGCAGCGCTCGATCACACTGGCGGACCTGGCGCACGTGCGCGCGCAACAGGGCGAGCTCGAGGAGTCCGCCAGACTGCTCGGCGGAGCGATCGCGCAACTGCACCGATCCTGGTACGCCACCGGAGTCGACCGAGTCGACGGCGTGCGGCGCAGGCTGGTGGCCATGAACGTGCCGCCGAGGGTGCTGGCCCCGGTGGACGAGGCCAGGCAGGCGCTGGAGGCGGTCCGGCCCTGACCGGCGGCGGGCGTGCCGCGCTCCGTTCGTCAGCGGAGCGCGGCACGCCTGATGCCGTTCGTGCCGCCGTGCGCGGTGTCAGCAGCCGTTCAAGCGGCCGCTGGGCGGAGCGCTGGGTGAAGGCCGTCAGGGTGCTGCGAGCGGTGCATACGGTGGGGCTGCGCGGCCGGCGTGGCAGGAACCGGAAAATCGGCCGCCTGGAGGGGGCGTCGTGCGCTATCGTCGCGACGCCGGTCTGTGACCGGCTCGCTGCATGAGTGTCCTGCTATCGGTATCGGCCCGTTGCCGGGCCGTCGCAGGCGTCAGCGATGCTCGACGTGCGGCGGCATCGCCGGGGAGTGCCGCCGCACCCGAGCCGCCTGTCAGCGCTTAGGCGTGGTGCCAGGTCGCCGAGAAGGACGTCCCGCCGGAGATCCCGCTGACCGAGGCCTTGGTCGTCCCCGAGCTGGTGACCATCGTGATCGAGGTCGGGTTCGAGGCGCCGAGCGAGCCGCCGTTGACCGTGGAACCGGTGAACGTCACGGTGCCGAAGTTCGCCAGCGGCAGCACTCCGCTGGACGAGGACGGCGCCTCCGCGATGACCTCCGCCGAGGAACGCGCCAGCGAGGAGTTGGTCTGGTTGACCGTGTGGCTCCAGCCGCGGGTGGTGTCGGCCAGGTAGAGGGTGAACGCTCCGGAGGAGGTCGCGGTGACCCGGGAGACGATCGTGTCTCCGGCCGCGACCGTGTTGTTGAAGTAGACCGGGCTGGCCGGGTACATCTCGTACCACGCGTACTGGGACGCCCTGCCGCCCGAGCACAGCACCAGGGTGCCGGTCTGCTCGACCGAGGAGCTCGCGTATCCGTCGAGCCCGGTCCAGAAGCTGGCGTACGACGTGGTCGAGCCGCAGCTGGCGCCGGGCTCGCGCCAGGTCGAGCTGACCGAGGTGTACTTCGTGGAGTGCGCGGCGTAGCCGGCCCAGTTGGTGCTGGTGGCGAACTTCAGGCCGGACGCGGCGCCCGGGTGCAGGCGCGCGCCGGCCGCGTGCGGGGAGAAGTCGAGCCCGGCCAGCGCCGCGGCGGCGCCGCCGGCCGAGACCGGGACGGCGAACAACGCGAACGAGCCGATCAGCAGTGCGCTGAGGCCGGCCCGCGCCGAGCGGCGGGCGGGTAGGCCGGTGCGGGGCGCGACGCGGGATATCGGGCGCAAACGCATGGATGCTCCTTGTGGGTGGGAAGGAGCGCGAATCCCGGACGGCGGTCGCCGCCCGAACGGTTCACGCGGCTGTATCTGACGTTAACTCAGAACTCGATGACCGGAAAGAGGAGGTTGCACCGATTCGCCGCAAGAGTCGCTCCGGCGATCACTGTGACGATGACTGCGGCGATCACTGCGGCGATGACTGTGGCGTTCACTCCGGTGGCGCCTGCGCCGGGCGCGGCGGCTGTCAACGCGATGAGTCATTCCGGCCACTGGTGGCAGGATTGCGGTATGCGCGGCACGTTGCGGGTCTATGTGGGCGCGGCTCCGGGCGTCGGGAAGACATACAAGATGCTGGAGGAGGCGCACCGGCGGATCGAGCGCGGCGCGGACGTGGTCGTGGCCTGGGTCGAGACCTACGCCCGCCCGCACACGATCGCGCTGGCTGAGGGCCTGCCGCTGGTACCGCCGCTGACGCGCGCCTATCGCGGCCGCGAGCTGCGCGAGATGGACCTGGACGCGGTGTTGGCCCGCCGCCCGCAGGTGGCGCTGGTCGACGAGCTGGCGCACGCCAACGTCCCCGGCGGCCGGCACGCCAAGCGCTGGCAGGACGTGCAGGAGCTACTGGACGCCGGGATCGAAGTGATCACCACGGTGAACGTGCAGCACCTGGAATCGCTCAGCGACGTGGTGGAGCGGATCACCGGGGTCCCGCAGCGAGAAACCGTGCCGGACGAGGTGGTGCGCGCCGCCGACCAGATCGAGCTGGTGGACATGTCCCCGGAGGCGCTGCGCCGTCGGCTCGCCCACGGCAACGTCTACCCGGCCGACCGCATCGACGCGGCGCTCGGGAACTACTTCCGGCTCGGCAATCTCACCGCGCTGCGCGAGCTGGCGCTGCTGTGGGTCGCCGACCGCGTCGACGAGGTCTTGCAGCGCTACCGGGAGGATCATCGGATCGACTCGGTGTGGGAGGCGCGCGAGCGCGTGGTCGTCGCGCTGCCCGGGGACGGATCGGGGGACCTGTTGATCCGCCGTGCCGCGCGCATCGCGCAGCGCTCGATCAAGGCGGTGCGCAATCAGGAGCCTGGCTCCGCGATCGCCGGGGCCGCGGGGCCCGAGTTGCTGGCGGTCCATGTCGCCCGCTCGGACGGCCTCGCGGCGGACACCAGCCCGACGGCCCTGGCCGCGCAGCGGCATCTGGTCGAATCGCTCGGCGGGACCTATCACACCGTGGTCGGTGACGACGTGCCACGGGCACTGCTGGAGTTCGCCAGGGCAGTGAACGCGACGCAGCTGGTGCTCGGAACGTCGCGCCGCAACCGACTCAGCCGGCTGTTCACCGGTCGCGGCGTCGGCGAGAGCACGATCCGGCTCTCCGGCGACATCGACGTGCACATGGTGACGCACGAAGACCCGCAACAGGTTCGGCGGCGTACCGCATGGCTGCCGCCCAACCCACTGCGCGAAGCCGCTTGGGGACACACGCGCTGGCGCGGACCCGCAGCCGCACTGCTCGTGCCGCCGATCATCACCGCGGTGCTCGCGCAGGTGCCGCACGGCGGGCTGAACCTGACCAGCCAGGTGCTCATCTTCCTGGTCGCCACAGTGGCCATCGCGCGGCTCGGCGGGCTGCTCTCGGCGCTGATCGCGGCGCTGTGGGGCTCGCTGCTGCTCAATTACTACTTCATCACCCCCGTCCACACCTTCACGATCGACGAGGGCAACAACGTCTTCGCGCTGATCGTCTTCGCCCTCGTCGCGCTGACCGTGGCCTCCGTGGTCGACCTCGCGATCAAGCAGACCCGCCGCGCCGCCAGCGCCTCCGCCGAGGCGGAGACCCTCGGCGCGTTCGCGGTCTCGGTGCTGCGCGGCGACGAGGCCATCAGCGCCCTGCTCGAGCGGTTCCGCGAGACCTTCGCGATGGCTTCCGTCGCTCTCTTGCAGAGATCCGACGCGGAAGGGCCGCGATCACCGCAGACCGGGCCTGGGGACGCGCATCCGCCCGACGTGAACGACGACCCGGGGCGCTGGACGCTGGTGGCCAGCACCGGGGCCGATCCGGCGCTCTGCCCGGGCCAGGCCGACACGGTGGTCGAGGCCGGCCGCGACGCGGTGATCGTGCTGCGCGGGCGCACGCTGCCTGCGGACGACCAGCGCGTGCTCAACGCGTTCGCCGCGCAGGCCACCGCGGCCCTGGAGCGCCGCCGGCTCTCCCGCAGCGCCGCCGAGGCGGAGAGCCTGGCGGCCGCGGACCGGATGCGCACGGCGCTGCTGGCGGCCGTCTCGCACGATCTGCGCACCCCGCTCGCCGCGGCCAAGGCGGCGATCGGCACGCTGCGCGACCCGGACCTCGACGTGCCCGCCGACGACCGCGCGGAACTGCTGGAAGCCGCCGACCAGTCACTCGACCGGCTCACCCGGCTGGTCGAGAACCTGCTGGACATGTCCCGCCTCCAGGCCGGGTCGATCAAGCTGCGCCTGGAGGCGGTGGCGGCCGCCGACGTCCTCCCGCGCGCCCTCGACGAGGTCCCCGACGCCGCCGCGAGGGTCGGCCTCGCCCCGGTGCCGCCCTCCGTCCCGCCCGCGCTGGCCGACGGCGCGCTGCTCGAACGGGTCGTGGCCAACCTGGTCGGCAACGCGGTCAAGCACACCGCCTCGCCGGTCACCGTCGCGGTATCAGCACTCGGCCGATGGGTGGAGATCCGGGTGATCGACCGCGGCCCCGGCATCCGGCCGGCCGATCGCGACCTGGTGTTCCGGCCCTTCCAGCGGCTCGGCGACCGGGACAACACCGCCGGCGTCGGGCTCGGCCTCGCGCTGGCCCGCGGCCTGGTCGAGGCGATGGGCGGCACCCTCACGCCGGAGGACACGCCCGGCGGCGGTGTCACGATGGTGGTGTCGCTGCCCGCGGCCGAGACCGTCGGCGCGATCGAACCGGCGGCGCAGGACGCCGACGAGGACCCGGCGCCGCTCGGACCGGCCGCGGCCGCAGGGTTCGACGAGCCTCAAGACAGGGAGTCGCTGACGTGATCCGCGTGCTCGTGGTGGACGACGAGCCCCAGCTGCTGCGCGCGATGCGCATCAACCTCACCGCGCGCCGCTACGAGGTGGTCGTCGCGGCCGACGGCGCCGGCGCGCTCGACGCGGCGGCCAAACACCTTCCCGACGTGGTCGTCCTGGACCTCGGCCTGCCCGACATGGACGGCACCGACGTGATCGCCGGCCTGCGCGGCTGGACCAAGGTGCCGATCCTGGTCCTGTCCGGCCGCGCGGACTCCGCGGACAAGGTGGACGCGCTCGACGCCGGCGCCGACGACTACGTCACCAAGCCGTTCTCCATGGACGAGCTGATGGCCCGGCTACGGGCCCTGATCCGCCGCAGCGAGAGCGAGACCGCGGCCGAGCCCGCCGTGACCATCGGCCACTACACCGTGGACCTGGCCGCCAAAACGGTGCAGCGGCGCCCCGGCGCGCCCGAGCAGACGCCCGAACAGGTGCATCTGACAAAAACCGAATGGGCGGTGCTTGAGGTACTGGTCCGAAATCCCGGTCGGCTCGTCTCCGGCAAGCAGCTGCTGCAACAGGTGTGGGGCCCGGCGTATCAGTCGGAGACCAACTACCTGAGGTTCTATTTGGCGAAGCTGCGCCAGAAGCTCGAACCGGAGCCCTCCCACCCGCGACAACTGCTTACCGAGCCCGGCATGGGCTATCGCTTCGAACCGTGAGAAATTCCAACGTGCAATAGCACACATCCATCGCTGAGTTCGGCGATTGGTCCGATTCGGTCCGAGGTCGGTGTTATCCTGAAAGCACGTTAAAGGCACGATGCGGCTGCGGCTTGCATCTGCACTTGACTGAGGGCAGGTCCGGGGTGGATTCTTGCCCTGCTCAGCGTATGGGTGTTCGGTGCCGGATCTTCTGGTCGGGTGGGAGCATCGCAGAGCCCATACATCAGCGTAGCGCCACGGCGCCCCGGACGAGGGGAGGCGAATGATGGAACCCAGTAGTCCCGGCCATAGTACGGGCCCTGTGAGAACGGGATCCGTCGACGCGCACACGCCCTCATCCGATTCCGGCGTCCGTCGCGCGCCGAGCCGCTGACCTTCGAGAGACCCCGCAGCGTAGGTACCGAACGCGCCCTTTTCAGGGTGCGTCGGGTAGCCGCACGCGCATCCTCAGGTCCGCCGCGCTAGGCCTTGACGCACGCTGCCTGACCACACGTGCGTGCTCGCCCGTGCCAAGCTTCCCCCTGGCGCGGACGTGTGCGTGGCGTGAGGAAGGACCGCGCACCATGACCGACCTCATCATTGCCCCCGGCGCAGCGCACACCCGCAGCGCGGTGCCGACCAAGAGCGCAGTGCTCGACGACGCCCACGTCGGCGACATCCGCGGGGCGCTCGGCACCATCAAGCACGGCGACACCGCGGCCCGCCAGGGCCTGTCCGCCAAGTTCAAGACCCTGCTGGCCATCGTCGGCCCTGGCCTGATCGTCATGTGCGGCGACAACGACGCCGGCGCCTTCTCCACCTACGGCCAGAGCGGCCAGAACTACGGCACCCACCTGCTGTGGGTGCTGCTCCTGCTGGTACCGGTGCTCTACGTGAACCAGGAGATGGTGGTCCGCCTCGGCGCGGTCACCGGCGTCGGGCACGGCAAGCTGATCATGGAGCGGTTCGGCCGCTTCTGGGGCGCGTTCAGCGTCATCGACCTCTTCCTCCTCAACGCCCTGACGCTGGTGACCGAGTTCATCGGGATCACCCTCGCGGTCGGATACCTCGGCCTGCCCAAGGCGCCCTCGGTGATCGCGGCCGGAGTGGTCGTCATCGCGGCCGCCTCCACCGGCTCGTTCCGCCGCTTCGAGCGTGTCGTGATCACACTGTGCGCCGGCAGCCTGCTGCTCATCCCGATCGCGCTGATGCTGCACCCGAGCGCGGGGCAGATGGCGCACGGCTTCCTGGTGCCGCAGATGCCTGGCGGCGGCGGCCAGGAGGCCGCGGTGATGTTGCTGATCATCGGCCTGGTCGGCACGACGGTTGCGCCGTGGCAGCTGTTCTTCCAGCAGTCCTACGTCATCGACAAGCGGATCACCCCGCGCTTCATCAAGTACGAGAAGGCCGACCTGTGGATCGGCATCGTCGTGGTGGTGATCGGGGCGGCGGCGATCATCGGCTTCTCCGCGGCCGCGGTCGCGAACACGAAGTTCGCCGGCCACTTCGGCGACGCGCAAGGACTGGCGCAGGCCATCTCCGCCCGGGCCGGGCATGTCGCGGGCATCCTGTTCGCCATCGCGCTGCTGGACTCGTCGATCATCGGCGCCTTCGCGGTGTCCCTCTCCACCGCCTACGCGGCCGGCGACACGCTGGGCATCAACCACTCGCTGCACCGCGGCGTGAAGCAGGCCAAGGGCTTCTACGCGGTGTACGTCGGCCTCATCGCGGTGGCCGCGACGATCGTGCTGATCCCCGGCTCGCCGCTCGGCCTGATCACCAACGGGGTGCAGGCGATGGCGGGTGTGCTGCTGCCCTCCGCCTCGGTGTACCTGCTGGTGCTGTGCAACGACAAGCAGGTGCTCGGTCCCTGGGTCAACGGCCGCAAGACGAACATGTTCACCGGCGCCGTGCTGGCTGTCCTGGTCACCCTGTCGATCATCCTGACGCTGGCCGTGCTCGACCCGCGGCTGACGGCCGGTCAGATCCTCGACATCATCGCGGGCTGCGGCGTGCTCAGTGTGACGTTCGCGGGCTACGCGCTGCTGAGCCGGCGCAGGAATTCGGCGCAGGAGATCGACCGCACCGGCGCGCTGGACTGGCGGATGCCGCCGCTGTCCGTGATCGGCCGCGCCGCGATGCCGACGAGCCGCAAGGTCGGCATGTCGGTCCTGCGCCTGTACCTGGCCCTCGCCTCGGTGCTCGTCGTGGTGAAGATCGTGGAGATGGCACTGCATCAGTGACCGCCTGCTGTGATCCGTCACAGTGCGAGTGACTCTGACGCATCAGGAGTCACAGGAGTTCGTCCGAAAGTATGGAGAAACCCTGAAAAGTCTGGGCTGCCGTCAGATCGGCTCGCTAAGCTCCCGCCGAACGGGGACCGGATGCACGTGCCGACGCGTCGTGCATCCGGTCGAGCGATCCAGCGTCAGGAGTTCAGACCGTGCCCACTCCCACGCCCGCGCGTCCGATCGAGGCCGTGGTCTTCGACGTAGGGGAGACCCTGGTCGACGAAACCGTCGAGTACCACGCCTGGGCCGACTGGCTCGGCGTGCCGAGGCACACCTTCTCCGCGGTCTTCGGCGCCGTGATCGGCGCGGGACGGGACCACCGCGAGGTGTTCGAGTACTTCCGCCCCGGCTTCGACCTGGATGCGGAGCGCGAGCGGCGGGCCGAGGCCGGGCGGCCCGAGGGCTACGGCGAGCGGGACCTGTACCCGGACGCCCGGCCGGCCATGGCCGCGCTGCGCGAGGCCGGGTATCTGGTGATCATCGCGGCGAACCAGACCCGCCGCTCGCACCGGATCCTCGACTCGCTGCGGCTGCCGGTGGACCTGGTGACCACCTCGGACACCTGGGGCGTGGCCAAGCCGGATCCGCGCTTCTTCACCAAGGTCATCGAGGCCTGCCGCACCATGCGCCCGGACGCGGCCCCCGAACGGATCTGCTACGTGGGCGACCGGCTCGACAACGACATGCGCCCGGCCTGGGAGGCGGGACTGCGTACCGCACACATCAGGCGCGGGCCGTGGGGCCACGTTGTGGCCGATCACAGCGACCTGGTCGCCAAGGCCGACTTCCGGCTGACGAGCCTGACCGAACTGCCGGCCCTGCTCGCCGAGTCCTGACCCCGCTTCCGGGCCGCCGGCGCAAAGAGCCCGCCACGAGCCGAACACGAGATCGCAACCCGATATCCGCAGAGCGTTCGCAGGGAATATGGTGGAAGCGGATCTCTGAGGGCGGGGACAACGGCGGATGGGGGCGTACTCAGCTGTGGCGACGACGACCGCGAACGTGTCGGCGGGCATAGGCGGGACCGGGTCCTCGATCGGTCCGGCGGCGCAGCCCGATCCCGACCCGCCGCAGGCGGTCAAAGGTCGCAGACGCCTGACGACGCCGGCCCGGCTGTGGGTCGCGCTGACCGCCGCGGTCGTGGCCTTCCTCGGCATCGGCGGCGCCTGCGCCGGAACGCTCGCCGCGCGGCAGGCCGCGGAGACGAACGCGGCCGGCACCTCCGAGCGGCTGGTGCAGAACGTCAACGAGCTCTACCACGCGCTCGCCGAGGCGGACGCCACCGCCGCGACCGCGCTGCTGGTCGGCCCGGTACCGCCGACCCGGCTGATCGACCTCTACAACAGCGACATCAACCAGGCGGTCGCCGCGCTCTCGACGGCCTCGCGCGAGCTGGCCGGAGACAGCACGGCCTCGGCGCAGCTGAGCGAGGTGGCCGGTCAACTGCCGATCTACACGGCGTACATCGCGACCGCGCAAGCCAATAACCGCTTCAGCTTCTCGGTCTCCGGCGGGTATCTGCACGAGGCCTCGAAACTGATGCAGAGCCAGATCCTCCATGAGGTGCGCACCGTCGCCGACGAGCAGTCGGCCGCGCAGCGCTCCGGGCAGTCGGACGTCTCCGGCTTTCCGATCTGGATCCTGGTCGCGGCGGTGCTTGCGGCGGTGGTGCTGGTCCTCGTCGGCCGCGAGCTGTCCCGCAGCACCCGGCGGCGCTTCAACTCTGGCATCGTCGTCGGCGCGGCGATCGCGCTCTTCGTCGTCTTCTGGTCCCTCGGCGCGACCTCCTCGGCCGGGAACGCCGCGAACCGCGCGCAGGCGGACTTCGACAAGGTGGCCACGACGCTGTGGGACCGCGACAGCCTCGCGCTCGCCGACTCCTTCCAGTCGCTCACCCTGGTCGACCGCGGCGCGGACGACGGAACCGACGCCCAGAACCAGGCCAAAGCCCTCGCCGGCGTCAACTCGGCGGCCCTCAACGGCGACGCGGCCGCGCTGTACGGCAAGCTCAAGCAGCAGCTGGCCAACGTGCGCAGCGCGTCCGACAAGGGCGACTACTACAAGGCGGTCGACCTGATCGTCGGACACGACGCGAAGGCGAGCCCGGACACGGCGAGCGCCGACGCCGCGGACTTGGACAAGGCACTGGTCAAGACCTTCAACGCGGATCAGGCCGCATACACCTCCAACGCGAACGCGGCCGAGTCGGCGCTCAGTGCAGGCCTGTGGGGCGGCTTGATCGGCGGAGTGCTCGCGGCGCTCGCGGCCGCGTACGGCGTCAACCGGCGGCTGGCGGAGTACCGATGAACGCGCCGATGATCAGACGGGGAAACGGAGAGCCGGACATGGTGACGACGAGCCGGCGCGCCGACGCCGCACGCCTGCGCGGCAAGGCGAGGGCGGCCGCGCTGCTCACCGCCGCCGCGAGCGCGACGGCGCTGGCGCTCGTCGTCTCGGCGTGCAGCGGCGGCACGGTCGCCGTCGGGGCGCAACCGACTGTCGCGCTGCCCCAACCCGGCGCGGTCGTGACCGGTTCGCCCTCCGCGGCACCGACCGCGGGCCCCGCCACGTGCAACACGAACGCGCTCTCCTACCGTCCGACCGCGGGCGACGCGTCCAGTGCGGCGGTGAACAGCATCAAGAAGCGCGGCAAGCTCATCGTCGGAGTGGCTGAGGACGAATACCTCACCGGCTACCTCGACGCCTCCGGCAACGAGACCGGCTTCGACGTGGAGATCGCGAAGCAGGTCGAGCAGGCCATCTTCGGCACCCAGGACGCCGCGCACATCCAGTTCCGCGCCGTCACCAACGCTGAGCGCATCACCGCGCTGCAGACCGACGACTCGGCGCGCGCCGTCGACATGGTCGTGGACACCTTCACGATCACCTGCGACCGCGCGAAGCAGGTCCAGTTCTCCACCGTCTACTACAACGCCTACCAGCGCCTGCTCGTGCTGAAGAACAGCGGCTACCGGAACCTCGACGACCTCGGCGGCAAGAAGGTCTGCGCCCAGAAGGGCTCGACCTCGATCCAGACGCTCTTGGCCTACAGGTCGCATCCGGTGCCCTACGGGGTCACCAATCTGACTGATTGCCTCGTCGCGCTGCAGCAGGGCCAGGTGGACGCGATCTCGACTGACGACACCATCCTGGCCGGGCTCGCGCTGCAGGACCCCAACACCGTGGTGATCGGCGACCGGGTCGAGCCCGAGCCGTACGGCATCGCGGTCTCGCCCGCGAACACCGACCTGATCCGCTACATCAACGGCGTGCTGGAGACGATCCGCGGCAACGGCCAGTGGCAGAAGATCTACCAGAGTTCGCTGGGATCGGTCCTCGGGCCGCAACAACCGCCCGCTGCGCAATACGCTGACTAACGTGGTGGCCATGGTCTTCCCCGCATTCGGCCCGCCGACCCGCGAGGCCGTCGACGCGGAGCTCGCGCGGCTCGGCCAGGACGCGGCCCGGGTCGCCGACGCGCTGCTCGCGCTGGCCGACCATCCCGGCTACAAGCTGCTCGACAGCGCCCCGCTGACCGGGGTGACCGCGCAGCGCTGGCAGCGGACCGCCGCCCGGATCGCGGGGCTCTGGGACGACTACACCGCCTACCAGGACGTGCTCAGCCGGGCCGGGGAGATCCGCGGGCGCAGGGCCAAGCCGCGCCCCGAGGACCTGAACGCGATCGCCGAGCTGCTGCGCGGCAAGTCGATCACGCTGTCCACCAAGCACCTGGCCCTCTCCGAGCGCACCCTGCTCGGCCCGAGCACGGTCAGCGAGACCGCGACCCTGGCCGAGACGCTGCACCGGATGAACACCGACTTCCAGCTCGCCGCGGACTTCGTGACCGCCGCGGACGCCACCTGGAATCGGCTCTTCCAGCAGGCCGACCCGGTCCAGGAGCGGATCAAGCAGGTCGCGGCCGTGGTGCGGCAGCTCGAGGACCGCACCCTGGCGACCGCGCTGGCCGGGATCGGGGACGAGTACGCCAAGCTGCGCCGCGAGGTCTTCGCGGACCCGATCGGGGTCGCCGCGCCGGGCTCGGCCTTTCCCAGCCGGCTGGAGCGGATCCGGCAGGACGTGGAGTCGGTCGCGGCGGCCGCCACCGGGGCCGCCGATCTGCGCGCCGACTTCGAACAGCGGACCGCGCAGCTGTCCCGGCTGATCGACCGGATCGCCGACGTGGAGGACGCCCAGCGCGCCGCCGAGCGCGCCGCGCGGGAGAAGATCCTCGTCGGCGCGCTGCCCGCGCCCACCACCCAGGCGCCCGCGCTGCGCGCCCGGCTGGCCGCGCTGGCCGAACTGCGCGACCGCGGCCTATGGCGGCGGCTCGCCGATGAGGCGGCGGCGCTGGAGACCGCGCTGGACAACGCGCTGAACGCGGCCAACCGGGTGCACCGGGCGGTGGCCGGACTGCTGGAACGCCGCGAAGAACTACGCGGAAGACTGGCGGCGTACCGGGTGCGCGCGGCAAGATCGGGTGCTGCGGAGGAATCGCGGCTGGAGGCGCTCTACCTCCAGGCCCGCGATCTGCTGTGGTCCAAGCCGTGCGACCTCGCGGCGTCCACTCGGGCGCTGGCGGTGTACCAGAAGGCGGTGCTGGCGCTGGACCAGCCCGGCCGTGGGGGAGGGGTGCGAGCGTGAACGGGGTCAGGTGCGGCCGGCCAGGCTGCGCGGGGATCATCGAGGACGGATACTGCGACACCTGCGGGCTGGCGCAGAAGTCGCCGAAGGTGGCCGCCGCCGGCGCGGGCTCCGGCGTTTTCGGAGTCGGCGCTCCGGGGCCAAGCGCGGTACCGAGCGGGATATCCGGCGGGTCCGGCCCGGTGCTCTGCGGGCGGCCCGGCTGCGACGGCATGATCGAAGACGGATACTGTGACACCTGCGGCATGGCCGCATCCGCTAAGGACCCTGCGGCGGCCGTGGAAGCGATCGCCGGCCCGGGCTCGGGAACCGGCGCAGCGCTGCCGGGCGCGCGCACCGGTTCCGGCGGCCGGCACGGCGCCGCGCCGAACGGCGGAACATCGAGCCCTGCTTCCGGGAACGGCCCGGCTTTCGGGAATGGCGCAGCGTCCGCGAACCCCTCCTCCGCGCGCACCGGCTCGGTCCGCGGCTCGGCGGTCTCCAGCCGCACCGGTTCCAGCCGCACCTCCTCCGGCCGGGCCCGCGGCTCGGCGGTCTCCGCGCGCACCGCCTCCTCCCGCACCGGCTCGACGCACGGCTCGCGCTCCACCGGACGCGGCGGCCTCGGCCTCGGCCTGGTCGAGATCCCACAGGTCGAATACCGCGACCCGAGCGAGGCCGTGCTCTCCGACCCGCAGGTGCCCGAGCACAAGCGGTTCTGCTCCAAGTGCGGCGAGAAGGTCGGCCGCTCCCGCGAGGGACGCCCCGGACGCACCAGCGGCTACTGCGCCAAATGCGGCGGCAGCTACGACTTCAACCCCAAGCTCGCCGCGGGCGACCTGATCGGCGGCCAGTACGAGGTGCTCGGCTGCCTCGCGCACGGCGGCCTCGGCTGGATCTACCTGGCCACCGACAACAACGTCTCAGGGCGCTGGGTCGCCCTCAAGGGCCTGCTGGACACCGGGGACGCCGACGCGATGGCCGCGGCCGTCGCCGAGCGCCAGTTCCTCGCCGAGGTCGAGCACCCGAACGTGGTCAAGATCTACAACTTCGTGCGCCACCAGCTCGACGACTACATCGTCATGGAGTACGTCGGCGGCAAGTCGCTCAAGCAGATCGCGCTGGACTACAAGGCGGAGCACGGCGGCAAGCCGCTGCCGCTCGAGCAGGTGCTCGCCTACGCCATCGAGATCCTGCCCGCCTTCGGGTACCTGCACTCGATCGGGCTGCTCTACTGCGACTTCAAGCCGGACAACGTGATCCAGTCCGAGGAGCAGCTCAAACTGATCGACATGGGCGCGGTGCGCGCCTTCGACGACGAGGACTCCGCGGTCTACGGCACCGTCGGCTATCAGGCCCCGGAGATCGCGGAGCACGGCCCGTCGGTCGAGTCCGACCTGTTCACCGTGGGCCGGATGATGGCCGTGCTCTCCTTCGACTTCAAGGGCTTCACCTCCACCTACGCCACCACGCTGCCGCCGCGCGACTCGGTGCCGGTGCTGGCCAAGTACGAGTCCTTCGACCGCGCCCTGCGCCGCGCCACGCACGCCCAGCGCGAGCGGCGCTTCTCCTCCGCCGCCGAGATGGCCGTCCAGCTCACCGGAGTGCTGCGCGAGGTGCTCGCGCTCGGCGACGGGGTGCCGCGCCCGGCCCCCTCCACCCTGTTCACCGGAGAGCGGCTGGCCGTCGGCACCGACCTGACGCGGCCGGACGGCAGGCAGTTCGCCTCCGCGCTGCCGATCCCGACCGTCGACCCGACCGACCCGAACGCCGGCGCCCTGGCCACCCTCGGCGGCAGCCCGAAGCAGATCGTCAACACCCTCAACAACCTGCCGAACCCGTCCACCGAGGTCTACTACCGGCTGGTGCGCGCCGAGATCGAGGACGGCCGGCACCGCGAGGCGATCGGCTGGCTCGACCTGCTGCAGGAGCAGGACCCTTACGACTGGCGGGTGCAGTGGTACCGCGGCCTGCTGGCGCTGACCCGCGAGGAGGGCGCCGAGGCGCGCGCCTACTTCGAGGCCTGCTACGACGAGCTGCCCGGCGAACTGGCGCCCAAGCTCGCCCTCGCCGCCGCAGCCGAGCTCTCCGGCTCGCAGGACGTCGCGCTGCGCTACTACCAGCTGGTCTGGGCCGTGGACCGCTCCTACGCGACCGCCGCCTTCGCGATCGCCCGGCTGCGCGCGGAGCAGAAGGACTACGCGGGCGCGGTCGAGGTGCTCGGCCAGGTACCCGAGTCCTCGATCCACCGCACCGCGGCCGAGATCCAGGCGATCACCACCCGCCTCGCCTCGCCCGGCTTCGCCGACTGGGTGGCACCCGCGGAGCTGCACGAGCTGAGCACCCGCGTGGCCGCGCTCGGCCTGGACGGCGAGGCGCACGAGTCCATGGTGTGCCAGGTGCTGATCGGCGCGCTCAGCTGGCTCATAGCACACCCGACGACCTCCGCCGTCGCGCGCAACATCGCGCAGGGCCGGGTGTTCGACGCCGACCTGACCGAGCGCGAAGTGCGCCTCGCCCTGGAGCGGTCCTACCGGGCGCGCGCCCGCATGGCCCCCGACCGAAGGAGCCGGATCGAACTGGTGGATCAGGCCAACGCGCTGCGACCCAGGACCGTGCTATGACCGCAGCCGAACTGCCGGGAAACCCGGTGTCGGGCAACCCGCGGACCCAGGAGCCGCCCGCGCCGCCGGACACGCGCGCATGCAGCTCTTGCGGCGCACAGGTGCTGCCGAGCGACGGCTACTGCGAGGAGTGCGGCGCCGACCTGCTGGTGCGGCGCAGCACCCCGCCGGGAAGCGCGACGCTGCCGTGTTCCGACTGCAGCGGCACCGCCTTCACCGACGGCTACTGCGACCACTGCGGCAGGCTCGCCCCCTCACCGCGCGATCACTGGGAGCGCGACCTGGGCATCGTCGCCGGGGTGAGCGACCGGGGGCTGCGGCACAGCCGCAACGAGGACTCGATGGCCTTCGCGGTGATCGGCGAGGGCACCGAGTACCCGGCGAGCGTCGTCGTGGTCTGCGACGGCGTCTCCAGCTCCGTCGATCCGCAGCGCGCCTCCCAGCTGGCGGCGAACACCACCCTGGACTACCTGGTGCGCGCGCTGCGCCACGGCGAACCCGCGCCCGCGTCCACCAGCGCCGCGATCGAGACCGCGCAGCAGGCGGTCGCCGGGCTCGCGGAGGAATACCGGGACCGCGCGGACGCCCCCTCCTGCACGATCGCCACCGCCGTCGTGGAACGCGGCCGGGTGACCGTCGGCTGGGTGGGCGACAGCCGCGTCTACTGGCTCGCCGCGAACGGCGGCACCTCGCGCCGGCTCACCGACGACGACACCTGGGCCGGGCAGCTGATCGCCGGGGGAGCGGTGAACGAGGCCGAGGCGTACAAGGCCCCGCACGCCCACGCGATCCTGCGCTGGCTGGGACCGGAGGCTCCGCCGGAGCCGCCGCACGTGCGCGACTTCGCACCGGAGGGCCCCGGCCTGGTGCTCGCCTGCAGCGACGGGCTGTGGAACTACGTCTGGGACGCGGCAGACCTGGCCACTCTGGCCGGCGAGGGCTGGGACGGGTTGGCCGCGGCGTCGGCGTCGCTGACCGCCGTCGCGCTCAACAGCGGCGGACAGGACAACATCACCACGGTGCTGGCCTACTATCCGCCGACCGCGCCGCCCGCAGCCGCGGCCGCAGCCGCGGCGCCGACGCTCCAGTTGCCGCCGCTGACCGAGACCGCTGAGATCGCGTCCACCGACATCGCGTCCAGCAACGGAACCGTGCCGTCCGACGAGGGGATCGAACCGTGAGCACGCCGACCCTGCCGCAGTTCAGCGTGAGCGTCTACCAGAACGAGTTCCTGCCCGAGGGCGCCGGCGAGGTCAACGCGATCGTGACGGTGACCTCCAGCGGCGCGGTCGCCGGGCCGAGCAGCGGTGCCCGCGCGGCCCAGGTGATCATGGTGGACTGCTCGGGTTCGATGGACTACCCGAGCGCGAAGATGTCCGCCGCGCGCCAGGCCACCAAGGCCGCGATCGACGCGATCCGCGAGGGCGTCCCGTTCGCCGTGGTCGCCGGGACGCACGTGGCGCGGATGGTCTTCCCCACCACCGAGTACCTGGTGCCCGCCGACGCCGGCACCCGCGCCGCGGCGAAGGCCGCCGTGGACCGGCTCACCGCCGGCGGCGGCACCGCGATCAGCCAGTGGCTCTCGCTCGCCGACCGGCTGTTCACCGGGCACGAGAACGCGATCCGGCACGCGATCCTGCTCACCGACGGTAAGGACGAGCACGAGAGCCCGGACGACCTCGGCATGGCGATCGCGCGCTGCGAGGGCCGGTTCACCTGCGACTGCCGCGGCATCGGCACCGACTGGGTCGTCGCGGAGCTGCGCCGGATCGCCGGCGGCCTGCTCGGCAGCGTGGACATCGTGGCCGATCCGGCGAACCTCGCCGACGACTTCCGCGCGATGATCGAGGGCGCGATGGGCAAGGCCGTGGCCGACGTGCGGCTGCGGCTGTGGTCGCCGCAGGGCTCGACGATCAAGTTCGTCAAGCAGGTAGCGCCAACCGTCCTCGACCTGAGCGGCCGCCGCCTGCAGACCGGGCCGCTGGCCGGGGACTACCCGACCGGGGCGTGGGGAGCCGAGTCGCGCGACTACCACGTCTGCGTGACGGTGCGGCCCGGATCCGTCGGCGACGAGATGCTGGCCGCGCGCGCCTCGCTGGTGTCGATCGACGGCTCGGGCCAGGCGCAGGTGCTCGGCCAGGGCCTGGTACGCGCGGTGTGGACCGACGACGCGGCGCTGTCCACCAAGATGAACCGCCAGGTGGCGCACTACACCGGGCAGGCCGAACTGGCCGACGCGATCCAGGCGGGACTTGAGGCGCGCAAGAACGGCGACTACGACACGGCCACGGCCAAACTCGGCCGCGCGGTCCAGCTCGCGGCGGCCTCCGGCAACGACGACACCACCAGGCTGCTGGCCAAGGTGGTCGACGTGGAGGACCCGGCGACCGGCACCGTGCGGCTCAAGGCGCGGGTCAACGACGCCGACGAGATGGCTTTGGACACCCGGTCGAGCAAGACCGTGCGGGTGGGCAAGGGCAACAACCAGGGCTGACCGGCCTCAGGGCGGCCAACGAGATCAGCAAGCACCGGGGAGGTCCCATGGCGCGGTGTCCGGCCGGGCACGAATCGCAGACCAGCGACTACTGCGACACCTGTGGCGCGGTGATGGGCGGCTCACCGGTCACGCCCGCCGCGCTGTTGGAGAGCACCGCTCTGCTCGGCGCGGAGGCGGGCCCGGCGCAATCGGGCGCCGGCGGCTCCTGCCCCAACTGCGGGGCGGAGCGCGGCGGCCGGTTCTGCGAGGAATGCGGGTTCGACTACGAGCTGGCCGAGCTGCTCCCGTCCGTGCCGGCCGCGACCGGCGCGGCCCAGACGCAGACGGGTCCGGAACTGAATGGCCACGCGCCGGCGGGCGCCGAGACCGCCGCACCGCAGCCCCCTGATCCGCAGCCGGCCGGACTGGGCGGCGGCCTGCCGGAGCCGCAGGCGCCGCCTGTCGCGCCGAGCCCGGACGCGGCCACCGGTCAGGGTTTCGGCGCGGACGGCGGCGCCGCCGCCGAGAGCGCGAGCCAGCCGTCCCAGGCGCCCGTGAGCGCGCAGCCGCTGGCCATCGTCGTCACGGCGGACCGCGAGTACTACGCGGCGCAGGTCGAGCGCGGCGACATCATCGAGTCCGAATTCCCGTTCCCGAAGTATCCCGGCGAGCGCCGCTTCGCCCTCGACGCCGACCTGGTCAGGATCGGGCGCGCCTCGGCCAGCCGCGGCATCGCGGTGGAGATCGACCTGACCGGACCGCCGCTCGATCCGGCGGTCTCGCACCTGCACGCCCAGCTCTCGCGCGGCGAGGACGGCGGCTGGCGGCTGGTCGACCTGGGCTCCGCGAACGGCACCAGGCTCAACGGCGCCGAGCAGCCGGTGCCGGTCGAGACCGAGATCCCGGTCAAACCGGGGGACCGGATCCACGTGGGTGTGTGGACCACGCTCACCCTTGAAGAGGCCTGATCCGGCTCGCTCCGAGCGCTAGCCGTGGAAGCAGAGCACGGACATAGCCGCGCGCGGTTCGTGCACACTCCGGTTGCGTCCGCATGTGCGAGTGACTATGCAAACGCCGCCCGGTCCCCGCACGGACCGGGCGGCGTCTCACGCGCCCGCTCACGGGGCGCCGGCGCCCCGCGAACCGGAAGACGCGCCCCGCGGCGGGGCGCGGCGAATCAGAGCACGTCGTCGAACTCGCCGTCTTTGATTCCGGCGAGGAACGCGGCGATCTCGGCGCGGGTGTAGATCAGCGCCGGCCCGTGCGGGTCGCGGGAATTGCGCATCGCGACGCTTCCGTCGGCCAGCGGCGCGACCTCGACGCAGTTGCCGTTGTAACCGCTGTGGCTGCTCTTGCGCCAGGCGGCGCCGACCAGCGCATCGGCCGAGACGCCGTTGTCGAACTTCGGGGTTTCGCCTGCCATGACCTCTCACTCTCCGACCGGCTTGCACGGTCCGTCTGCATGAGTCACTTGCATGTGCATTGGGGCACTCACGCAAAGTAGCACCGCCGGATCGGATTGCATACGAAGACCTGAGAATCAGACGATTGCGGACCATGGCGCGAAGCCGGCCCGGCGCCGCGCCGGAACGCGGAATCGACGGCGCAACGACGCCGCGCACGCGGCGTCAGAGAGCCTGCGGGCGCATCAGGCTATTGCGTCAAGCATGACCGGACCCGAACGAATGTGCCCGGATTCAGATGTCCTCGCGCGCCTTGAGCAGAGTCTGCCGGGTGCGCGCCGGGGTCTCCGCCTCCACGGCCAGGCGGTCGAGGGCGCGGCTGTAGATCTCGATCTCCTCGGGCTTCTCCAGGTACAGCGCGCCCGCGAGGTGCTCGACGTACACGATGTCGGACAGCTCCTGCTCGCCGAAACGAAGCAGCGTGAACGCGCCCTCCGCGCCATAGCCGCTGGTCTGGTACGGCACGACCTGCGCAGTGATGTTCGGCAGCGTGGTCATCTCCAGCAGATGGTCCAGCTGGGCGCGCAGCACCCGCACGCCGCCGATCCTGCGGTAGAGCACTGACTCGTCGATGACCACCCACAGCTTCGGCGCGGACTGGCCGAGCAACACCTTTTGCCGCTGCATGCGCAAATGCACCTTGCGTTCGGTGTCTCGGTCCGCGTTCTCCGGGCGGCCGCGGCTCGCGATCGCCAGCGCGTAGTCCTCCGTCTGCAGCAGGCCCGGGACGAACTGGTTCTCGTACGCCTTGATCTGCGACGCCGACTCCTCGAGGCCGACATAGTCCTCGAACCACTTCGGCATCAGGTCGGAGTAGGCGTGCCACCAGCCCTGCACGTTCGATTGTTCGACGAGGTTGAGCACCTTCTGGCGCTCCTCCTCGTCCGTGACGCCGTACAGCGTGAGCAGGTCCGCCACGTCGCGCTCCTTGAAGCCGACGCGGCCGCTCTCCATGCGGCTGAGCTTCGACTCCGAACCGCGGATGCTGTACGCGGCCGACGCGCGGGTGATCTCGGCCCGCTCGCGCAGCCGGCGCAGCTGCGTGCCCAGGATGAGCCGACGCACGGTCGGGCCGGTCGCGGCCTCGCTCCGTCGGTCGTCGATCATGCCCATCAGGACCCTCCCTCGAAACTGCCCGGGTACGCTTACGATGTTATTACGACTCCTTACGCTAAGTTAAGCGCCGTCAGCTTTCTGGTTGTGCAAACGAACCGGGAGAACGCAATGACCGATAACGCCTCCGCGCAGTCAAGTGCCACCGCGTCCGAGCGCTCCGTGCCGGTAGGTGTCGACCCCACCAGGGCCAGCATCGCACGTGTCTACGACGCGTTCCTCAACGGCAAGGACAACTACGAGGTGGACCGCGACGTGCTGCGCGGTGTGCAGAAGGCGGCTCCCGAGGCGGTCGACCTGGCCTTCGAGAACCGCGGCTTCCTGATCCGGGTGTGCCGGTTCCTGGCCACCCAGACCGGGATCGACCAGTTCCTCGACTGCGGTTCCGGCCTGCCGACCGCGGAGAACGTGCACCAGGTCGTGCAGCGGACCAATCCGGACGCCTCGGTCGTCTACATCGACAACGACCCGGTGGTGCTGGCCCACGGCCGCGCGCTGCTGGAGGAGAACGAGCGCACGCACCTGGTCTCCGCGGACATCTTCAACCCGGCCGAGGTGCTGGGCAACGAGGAGATCCGCGCCCGCATCGACTTCTCAAGCCCGCTGGTCTTCCTCCAGATGGGCACGCTGCACCACTACAACGGCCCGCGTGAGCGCCCGGCGCAGATCATGCGCGAGTACATCGACGCGCTGCCGTCCGGCTCGTACGTGGCGATCAGCCACTTCTTCGACCCGGAGAACGAGTACAGCGCGGTGGCCCGCAAGATGGAGGAGATGTTCCTGCACAGCATGATGGGCTCGGGCACCTTCCGCACCCGCGCCGAGCTGCTGGAGCTGTTCGACGGGCTGGAGCTGGTCGAGCCCGGCCTGACCCTGTGCGCCGACTGGTGGCCGGACGGGCCGCGGCTCAAGCCGCTCAACCAGGTGCAGAACTGCATCGCCGGAGCGGTCGGCCGCAAGCCCTGAGCGCGGGGCCGGCCGGCTTCGAACGAAACGCCGAAACGCTCAGGTGGCGCGTTCTCGAGCGGCCGGATCCGAGCCAGGGCACCGAATACCGAAGCAGCTGAACAGCGAAGCACCTCAGCAGCGAAGAACCCTGAGACGACGCCGCCCGAACCGGCGGGACCTGGCCGGCTCCGGCGCGAGCCGGCCAGGGCCGACCGGTTCGGGCGGCGGCGCAGGGGGATCGATCCGGGCCCCGGCAGCCGGGGCCCGGCCGTGTCAGCCTGCGTACTTGACGATGGTCTTGGTGAAGTCGTACGGGCTCTGGGTGATGTTGGAGCAGGTTCCCGGGGCCCAGGGCTCGACCACGCCGGCCGGGCACTGGAAGTCCCGGTTGACCGACCAGAACGAGAACCAGGCCGGGTGGTTGGCCTGCGCGAAGCCGAGCAGCGTGCTGAAGTCGGACTGGGTGAACAGCTCAGAGGGCTGATCCGTGTGGCCGTTCATGAGCTGGAAGCCCAGGTGCGCCCAGGCCTGCGCCGCGCTCCAGCCGTAGATGCCCTCCAGCTGGCCCACCGCGTCGTCGGCGATCGCCTCGGTCTGCGAGACCTCGGTGCCGGAGGTCAGGCCGGTGTCGAAGTCCATGATGTTGATCACGTCGAGCCGGGCGCCGTTCGCGATCGCCTGCCGGATCTCGTCGGTGCCGCTGCCCGGGAAGCCGACGGTCGTCATCGGGATGGTCAGCGAGACCTTGAGGTTCGGGTTGTCCGCCTCGAGGATCTTGATCGCGCCGAAGCGGACGCCGGTGTTCGAGTCCAGCGCGGTGTTCTCGTAGTCGAAGTCGACCCGGTCCAGCTTGTACTTGGTGATCACCTGCTGGTACGCGTTCGCGAGCGCGGAGGTCGAGCCGCAGGTCGAGCCGAGCTCGGTGCCGTTGTAGCCGCCGAAGGAGACCGCGGCGTCGCCGCCGGCCGCGCGGATCGCGTTGATGTCGGCGGCCACCGTCGTGTCCGAGGACACCGGCATCGCGGAGTTGCCGTCCCAGGCGGGCGTGCAGCCGCCGGAGTCCAGCACGAAGGCCAGGTTGAACTCGGTCTCGCCGGAGCCGCTGATGATCGAGGAGATCGACGCCGGGTTGTTGTCGACCGGCATGAAGTACACCGGGTGCGTGAAGGGGCCGCCGCCGGGCGGCGTCACGGAACCGGTCGGGGAGGCCGAGGGCGAGGGCGACGTGCTGGGGCTGTGCGACGGTGACGCGGACGGGGACGGCGAGGGCGAGCCGCCGGTCGCGGAGGCCGAGGGTGACGGCGATCCGGTGCCGCCCGGGCCGTTGAGGGCGAGATCATCCGCGTAGTACGCGCCCTGCGCGTACCAGCCGTGTACGAACACTTGCACGCTGGTCTGGTTCGCCGCGGTGGTGAACGTGGTGGACAGCTGCTGCCACGACGTCGCCGACGGCGTCCAGTTCGAGGTACCGCCGGTGATCCCGAGATACACGTAGGCGCCCTCGACGTAGCCGGACAGCGTGTAGCTGGTGTTCGGCAGCACCGAGACGGTCTGCGTGCACTGCGCGTCATCGGACGAGGTGGCGGCGCCGGCCAGCGCGTGCGCGCCGGAGTGGACGGGGGAGGAGACCACCGACCCGGTGCCGGCGTCGCAGCTCCAGCCGGTCAGGTCGCCGGACTCGAACCCCGAGTTGGTCAGCAGGTTGGTGGTCGCCGCGCCGGCCGGGACGGCGAGGAACGCGACGACCCCGACGCCCCCGGCCGTCAGGGCCAGGGCCAGGGCCGCGGCGCCCAGGCGCTTCGGCGGGCGGACGAGGATGCGGGGCGGACGCACGGAGGCGCTCCTTGTCTTCGGTCGGCGGAAGGCCGCGCGGCAGAGTGGGGCCGTGCTGGTCCGGGTCGCCGTACCGGAGGGAGCAACTGCTGTGCACTGTGGTCCAGACCACTCGCTTCTGTCAAGGTTGTGGTCTGGACCAATTTACGACGCGCTGCGCGCCGGTCCCGCTCGGCCGGACAGGCGCCCGGCGGATCAGGCGACGAGGTCCGCCCGATGATCCGAGGCGTGCCGCGGACCGGGCAGGGCGCGGGCCAGCGCCAACCGCCGCACCGCCTCGCGCAGCAGCTCCGGCGGCTGTACGTACGGCAGGCGCACGTACCGCTCGAAGGTCCCGGCGTCGGCGCCGAATCTCGGTCCGGCGTGCAGCAGGACGCCGTGCGTTTGCGCGCGCTGGGAAAGCGCCGTCGCCTCCTCGCGGTCCATCCGCAACCACAGGCACAGTCCGCCCTCCGGCACCCGGTAGGTCCAGGTCGGGAAGGTCTCCGTGACGGCCTGCATCAGCACCGCGCGTTGCTCCCGCCAGGCGCGCCGGTGCTCGTCCAGGTAGTCCTGCTCCCCGCGCAGCACCGCGGCCGCGGCCAGCTGGTCCAGGATCGGCGAGGCCAGATCCATCGCGGCGCGCGCCGCGGCCAGCTCGTGCACGATCCGCACCGGGCCGCGCAGCCAGCCGATCCGCAGCCCACCCCAGAAGGACTTGGCCATCGAGCCGCAGACCAGCACCGCCTCGGCGTCGACGGGCCGGATCGTGGCCGCGTACGGCGGCGGGACCGGTACGTCCAGCGCCACCTCGGTGATCGTCTCGTCGGCCAGCAGCCACGACCCGGCCAGCCTGGCCGAGCGCGCGATCGAGGCCTGGGCGTCCAGGTCCATCAGGTGCCCGGTCGGGTTCTGGAAGTGCGGGACCAGATACGCGAGGCGGGGCCGCAGCTGGGCCAGGGCGTTCTCGTAGCTGCCGGGCACCCAGCCGCCCTCCTCCAGGGGGACCGGCATCGGCCGGGCCTGCGCGTTGCGGAAGGTGTCCAGAGCATTCGGATAGGTCGGGCTCTCCACCAGCACCCGGTCGCCGGCCCGGCACAGCAGCCGCGCGACCAGCGTGATCGCGCCCTGGGCCCCGTTGGTCACCAGGATCTGCTCCGGCGAGGTGGGCAGCCCGCGGGCGGTGTAGTGCTCCGCGATGGCCTCGCGCAGGATCTCCAGGCCGTAGGGGACGTACCCGCCGGCGCCGGAGTACGCCGGCAGCTGCTCCGCCGCGGTCCGCAGCGCGGACTGGAGCACGGGCAGCGGGGCGAGCGGCGCCGCGCACATCAGGTCGATCACATCACCGTCCTGGCCGGCGGCCAGCCAGCCGCCGCTGGTGCGCGCCGCCGCGCCGTCCGGCAGCGAGACGTAGCTGCCGGAGCCCTGCCGGCTGACCGCGAAGCCGCTCTCGCGCAGCAGCGAGTACGCGGCGGTGACCGTGGTTCTGCTGACCCCGAGGGCCTCGCTCAGCGCACGCTCGGCCGGAAGGCGGGTGCCCAGGGCCAGCCGGCCGTCAAGGACCAGCCCGGTGATCCGTTCCGCGAGCGCCGCCTGAAGCGGCCTGGCCCGGCCCGCGGCCCGGCCTTGCTCCGCGGTGTCCGCGCTGCGCCAGGGCCCGAGCCGCTGCGCGAGCTGGTGCGCTCCGATCGTGGTGGTCGGCGCTGCCAATCAGGCCACCTTCTTCAAATTGGCTATCGAGGAACGGTCCAATCGTCATTCAGAATGGCAGTAGAAGGCCGCAGATTCAAGATTGGCCGCAGCTTTCACGAGGAACAGGAGAGCAGCCATGTCGTTCCGCACCGAGAAGCCCAGCGCGTCCACCGCGATCACCGACCAGCTGGAGCGCCAGTTCGCCGCCGGGCGCGCCGAGCGGATCAGCGACCCGCTCGACCTGAGCCGGATCACCCGTCTCTGGCGCCGGTCCAGCCGGGGTGCGCGCGCGTGATCGCGCGCGAAAGCGCGAGCGCGCGACTGCTCCAGCTGGCCGCCGGCCTCTTCCTCTACGGCGTCAGCGAGGCGCTGATGCTGGCCCCGGCGGTCGGCGTCGACCCCTGGGACGTCTTCCACACCGGATTGGCCCGCATCACCGGCATCCCGGTCGGCACGGTGCTGATCATCGTCGGCGGCGTGGTGCTGATGCTGTGGATCCCGCTGCGCCAGCGGCCCGGCCTGGGCACCGTCGCCAACATCATCGTGATCGGCGCCGTCGTCGACGTGCTGCTCGCGGCCATGCCAGCTCCGCACGCGATCTGGCTGCGCTGGGCCGTGTTCGTCGCGGGCGTCCTGCTCAACGGGGTCGCCACCGGGCTCTACATCGGCGCCGGGCTCGGCGCCGGACCGCGCGACGGCCTGACCACGGGCCTGGCGGCGCGCGGCCGCTCGATCCGCGTCGTACGTACCGGCATCGAGCTGTCCGTGTTGGTCGTGGGCTGGCTGCTCGGCGGCAACGTCGGCGCCGGCACGCTGGTCTACGCCCTCGGCATCGGCCCGCTGGTGCATGTGACGATCCCGTGGTTCGCCCGCGGATCGGCGAAGCCGGCACCGGCGGGTACGCCCACGCCCACACCGGCACCCACGCCAACGCTCGCACCGGCACCGGCACTGGCGGCCGCCGCGCCGGTGTCCCAGACCTGCTCCGGCATCGGCTAATCCGACCCGATCCGGAACCCGATCCCGGTCGGGTGGTCGTCTTCGCTGACCCGGCGCGGGGGCCGGATCAGCACTCGATTCAGCACTCGATCTGGATGTCGAACTTGGCGGCCACCTGCCGCAGCACGCTGTCCTGGGCGGCCAGGTGCGCGGCGATCTGCTCCTGGCCGTGCAGCAGCGCCTCGGCGTCCTTGAACGTCGCCTCCGAGCGCTTGTCCGCGGCGTCCGCCTGGACGTTCTGGCCGACCATGATGACCGAGAGCAGCACCAGCTGCAGGAAGGTCTGCGCGATCCAGGAGATGATCGCCGCGGTGCCGGCGCGGATTGCCGCGGGCAGGCTGATCAGGTCGAACAGCGCGAAGGCGTAGGCGCACCACATGCTGCCGACGACCTTGGTGATGAAGAGCGCCAGCCGCGTGTTGAACCGGGCGACCGCGTTCCCGGTCGGGTGCTGGTCGGCGACCTTGACCGGTCCGTGCGCGTTCCGGTGCTCGATATGCGGGTGGACCACGTGGACATGCAGAGTGCTCATCGCTTCAGCTTCCCCTCACTAGCCGCCGCCCGAGCGGCTACTCGCTCCGGGCGGAAAAGTCGAGTCAGGCTAGCGGCAATGCGATGCGCGCGGAACCGTGACGCGCGGTCCGTGACGCAGACCGGAAAGTCCGTTACCGAAACGCGTTGCCAAGCCACCGGGGGTCGCCCACTCGCCCGCTCTGACGTGCGGTCAGGCGAGCGGCGTCGTTCGATGGAGTCATGCTGACTGATCTTCAGCACCGGAGGCTCTGGCCGCTGCCCGCGCGGCCTGCGCGAGCCGGACGGCCGGTGGACCGGGTCGCGGTGCGGCAGCGGCGGCGCGGATGATCACGATCCTGCTCACTGCCTGCGCCGTCGCGGTCCTGGTCGCCGCGGCGGTGCTGATGCGCCGGCGGATTCGCGCGCGCGGCGGCGAACACGGACGGGCCGAGGCCGCCGCGGACTACGTCGCCATGTTCATGGTCACCATGTACACGGTGCTACTCGCCTTCATCGTCGTCGTGCTTTGGCAACGCCTCGACGACATCAACGCCGACGTACGCACCGAGGCGCAGGACCTCACGCAGCTGGTCTGGGCCGGACAGCGGCTCCCCGCGGCCGATCGCGAAGCGTTGCGCAGCGCGGTCACCGACTACACCACCGCCGTCCTGGACCGCGAATGGCCGCCCGCCGACCTCTCCGCGACCGGCGGCTCGGCGTTCGCGATCACCGGGCTGCGCGGCTACCTGGCCACCGCCTTCTCGCTCGACGAGCAGACCACGCTGCGCGATCAGGAGCTGTCCGTGCTCGACGAGCTCTCCGCCGCCCGGGCCGACCGCGTCGGCAAGTCGCTGGCCGGCAGCTACCCCGGCATCCTGACCGTCGCGCTCGTGCTGCTCAGCGCCGCCACCGTGCTGACCCCGTTCCTGCTCGGCCCGCGCGCCGAGCCGCTGAGCGTCCTCGGCATCGCGGTCACGATCGTGGTGGTGGGCGCGGCGCTCGCGCTGGTGATCGACCTGCAAAGCGAGTTCGACGGAGCGTTCGCGGTCTCCCGGGTGCCGTTCCAGACCGTCCAGCAACAGCTGGCCGCCACGGCGTCGTGAGGCGCTAACCTGAGCGTATGCCGCGCTACGAGTACCGGTGCCGCGCCTGCGGCGCCACCTTCGAGAAGACCCGCCCGATGAGCGAGGCCTCCGCGCCGATCGACTGCCCGCAGGGCCACCCCGACACGGTCAAGCTGTTCTCCATGATCGCGGTCGGCGGCATCGCCAAGCCCTCCGGTGCCGCGACCGGCGCCACGGCGTCCGGCGGTGGGTGCTGCGGTGGAGGCTGCTGCTCCTGACCGGCGCCGATCCCGTGGCCGGTGGACCGGGAGGGGGTCTGGACGCGGCGGCGCCTGCCGATAGGCTGCGATAAGGACCGCACTGTGCCGCCGGTCCGTACACATACCCATTTCCTCGGTCAAGGAGGAGCTCGGCAGTGAGCGAGGAACGCAAGCCCGACAAGCCGGTCAAGGGTCGCAAGAACGGCCTCTACCGGGGCATCTCCGAGGAGCTTGAGGACGGGATGCGCCGCGGCTGGAGCGATACCGAGCGCCATGACCTCGAACCGTCTGAGCAGTCCGGCTACGCCGCCAAGCGGCGCAAGGCCGTGTCCGCGGCCTTTCCCGGCGAGCGGATCATCATCCCGGCCGGGCGGCTCAAGACCCGCTCCAACGACCTGGACTACACCTTCCGCGCCGCCAGCGACTACGCCTACCTGACGGCCGATCAGACCGAGAACAGCGTCCTGGTCCTCGAACCGCAGCCGGACGGCGGCCACGCGGCCACCCTCTACCTGCTGCCGCGCTCCAACCGCGAGAACGGCGAGTTCTGGCTGGACGGCCAGGGCGAGCTGTGGGTCGGCCGTCGCCGCTCGCTGGCCGAGGCCGCCGCCGAACTCGGCCTGGAGACGCGGGACAGCCGCGAGGCCGCGCAGCGCATCGCCGAGGCCGTCGCCGCCGCGCCGCACGTGGTCACCCGGATCCTGCGCGGCCACGACGCGCTGCTCGACGCCGCGCTCGCCGAGGCCGGCGCCACGTCCCGCCAGGAGGCGGACGCGGCGGAACGGCTCGACGAGGAGCTCAAGGTCTTCATGCACGGCCTGCGGCTGGTCAAGGACGACTGGGAGATCGAGCAGCTGCGCCGCGCCTGCGAGATCACCACGCACGGCTTCACCGACGTGGTGCGCGAACTCGCGCAGGCGGTCGCGACCTCCGAGCGCTGGATCGAGGGCACCTTCTGGCGGCGCGCCCGGGTCGAGGGCAACGACGTCGGATACAACTCGATCTGCGCGGCGGGCCCGAACGCCACCGTTCTGCACTGGACCCGCAACAACGGCGCGGTACGTCCCGGCGAGCTGCTCCTGCTCGACGCGGGCGCCGAGACCGAGGCTCTTTACAGCGCGGACGTCACGCGCACCCTGCCGATCTCCGGCGAGTTCAACGAGATTCAGCGGCGGATCTACGACGCGGTCTACGACGCTCAGGAGGCCGGCATCGCGGCGGTCAAGCCCGGCGCGAACTTCCGCGACTTCCACGAGGCGGCGCAGCGGGTCCTGGCCGAGCGGCTGATCGAATGGGGCCTGCTGGAGGGGCCGCTGGAGCGGGTGCTCGACCTCGGCCTCCAGCGCCGCTACACGCTGCACGGCACCGGCCATATGCTCGGCCTCGATGTGCACGACTGCGCCGACGCCCGCTGCGAGGAGTACGTCGACGGCACGCTGCGCCCCGGCATGGTGCAAACCGTCGAACCAGGGCTCTACTTCCAGCCGGACGACGAGACGGTGCCCGCGGAGTACCGCGGCATCGGCGTCCGGATCGAGGACGACATCCTGGTGACCGCCGACGGCAACGAGAACCTCTCCGCTGGACTGCCGCGTCAGGCCGACGAGATCGAGGCGTGGATGCGCTCACTACGCGGCTAAGCCTGCCGGGCTGTGCCCGCGCGGCTAACCGCGCGGGCGGCCGCCCTGTTCGACCTCTGCGAAACCGGGATTCCCTGACGCGGAGCGTGACCGGTACGTCGCGAGCGGCTTGGCAGCGGGTTGAGATACCCGCGTCCCCAGCGTAGTTACGACGTATCAAGGGGACCGGAGGGGCGTAGCTTCAACACCAAAGAGTGACTCTCGCACCACAACGAGTCACTCAGGGCTCTACTGTCACCCTCGTGACCGTACCAGCCGCACAGCGCGTGCCCAACCACACGCTCAAGGCCATCCGCCTCGCGATGCGGATGAGCCAGAGCGAGTTCGCCTCCGCCGTCCGCCACGCGGGCGGGGTGCTCGGCGAGCCGAATACTTGCAACAAACGATTGGTGCAGAAGTGGGAGTCGGGCGAACACACGGAGTGCCGCCCGAACTACAAGCGGGCCCTGCAGGCGGTGACCCGCACGCCTTACGAACAACTCGGCTTCTCCGGCTCCCCGCCGCCGCCTCCGGACGCCCCGCTGCTGACCGGGCGGCTGGCCGGCACCTTCGCGGGCGCACCGCTACGGCGCCCGGCCGAGGAACCGCCGCCGGCGCCCGCCGCCGGTGAGCCCGGGGACCGGCTGCGCTTCGCGCTGGAACGCCCGGGACAGGCCGACCTGGAGGCGATAGCCATCGTCGAGACGAACACCGCGCGCCTGTTCGCCCTCGAACACCATCGCTGCGCGCGGACTCTCACCGGGGCGGTCAACCGGCATCTCGACGACATCTCCACGCTGCTGGCCGGCACCCGGCGCGAACCGCTGCGCAAGCGGCTGGCCGCGGCGGGCGGCCGGTCCGCGGCCCTGGCCGGCTGGCTCGCCTTCGACCGCGGCGACGCCACCGGCGCGCTGCGCTACTGGGACAGCGCGCTCGCGGCTTCGCGTTACGCCGCGGACGGCCCGCTGCTTGCCTGCGTTCTGACTTACCTGTTCTCTCCATAGTTCCGTAATGTCTCGGCGAGCCCTCTGGCCCGACGGCTGGTGACGCCTGTTCGATCGGGTGTCTTCGCTTCACGTTGGCTAGCAACTGTCTTGGAGGGTTTCGAATGGATTTGTTCTACATTGATCGACGGCTGGCTAAGCGCTGGCCCGGTGAGTCCGCTGATGGCCCGTCGGCCGCAGCTGTGACTGCGATTCTGGAGCACCGCACTTTGCCGGACGGCATGCCGGTGATGCTCGACGCGGCGATGCGGCCGATCGAACCGCTGTGCAGCTGGTTTCGTCACATGGCCTACGAAGGGTTGCGGCCGGAGACGATGCAGACGTACGCCCAGATCGTGCGCAGGCTGGTGGAGTTCCTCTCTCGGCGAGGCATCGATGTGTTCTCGGCTACCGAGGCAGACTTGGTCGCTTTTCACTCGGCTCGTACGGAGACACAGGCGGCTCCGATCGGGGAGGTGACTTGGGACAAGGATCGAGCCGCCATCAAGAAGCTATATAGGTGGCTCAAAGACGAACGTTATGTACGACAGCTGCCGTACCTCGCTCGTTCTCACCGTGGGCCGATGGGTACCGCGATGCACAGGGAGCCGAAGATCCGGCACATGGAGTTGGAGCAGTACACGTACTTCCGGGATGTGGGGTTGGGCGGGTTGCTGCCAGCCGGGCAGGTCGATCCAGCGTTCCGGGGATGGGCGCCGCACCGGGGACGTGCAGCACTGGAGCTGGCCTTGATGAGCGGGATGCGGCTGCAGGAATGGTCCACGATGCTGCTGCCCGAATTGGGCGTCGGCGCGCGGCGGCCTGGCGAGGGGGTGGAATTCACCCTTGAACGTTGCGCGAAGTACGGTCTGATGCGCCGGGTATGGGTGCCGTCGGCGGCGCTGGATGCAGTGGACATGTTCTTGCTGCTGGAGCGTCCACAGATGGTGGAGAAGGCTCAACGCTCCCTGAAGGCGCACGCCCCAGACCTGTTCATGGTTGAACGCGTGGACGCAGATCGGGGCCGGTTGTACGGCATTTACGACGGGCGCCGACGGGAGTGGCAGATCGAGGCGCTGACTCCCCAAATGCGTCACATCGCGGTGATGGAGGGGGAGTTCGGGCTCGAACCACTGGCCGTGTTCATCGGCCACGGCGGCCGGATGCTCGGGCCTTCGCGATGGGATGGGGTCCGG
>NZ_DASRBQ010000001.1:0-5113 GCF_035653575.1 Actinocrinis sp. | reverse complement strand
GTCAGGACGTGCTGGGCCGCGAGCCGTATCCCGACCTGGATGAGGAAACCGTCCGTGGCATCCTGGCCGAGGTGAACCGGCTGGCCACCGGGCCGCTGGCCGAGTCGTTCGCAGAGGGTGACCGCAACCCGCCCGTCTTCGACCCCGATACCGCTACGGTCCGGGTGCCCGAGGCGTTCAAGAAGTCGTTCCGCGCGCTGATGGACGCGGAGTGGTACCGGCTCGGCCTGCCCGCCGGCCTGGGCGGGACCGCCGCGCCGCGCTCGCTGCACTGGGCCCTTGCCGAGCTGATCCTCGGCGCCAACCCCGCCGTCTGGATGTACGCGGGCGGGCCGTCGTTCGCCAGCGTCCTGTACCAGATCGGCACGCCCGAGCAGCGCCGCTTCGCCGAGCTCGCGGTCGAGCGGAAGTGGGGCGCCACGATGGTGCTGACCGAGCCTGACGCCGGCTCGGACGTCGGCGCGGGCCGGGCCAGAGCGGTCGAGCAGCCGGACGGGACCTGGCACATCGAGGGCGTCAAGCGGTTCATCACCAGCGGCGACCACGACCTGTCCGAGAACATCATCCACCTGGTGCTGGCCCGGCCCGAGGGCCACGGCCCCGGCACCAAGGGCCTGTCGCTGTTCATCGTGCCCAAGTTCCTGTTCGACTGGGACTCCGGCGAGCTTGGCGAGCGCAACGGCGTGTACGTCACCAACGTCGAGCACAAGATGGGCCTGAAGGTCTCGACCACCTGCGAGCTGACCTTCGGCGCCGACCGGCCGGCCAAGGGCTGGCTGGTGGGCGAGGTGCACGACGGCATCGCGCAGATGTTCAACATCATCGAGATGGCGCGGATGATGGTCGGCACCAAGGCCATCGCCACCCTCTCGACCGGTTACCTCAACGCGCTGGAGTACGCCAAGACCCGCGTTCAGGGCCCCGACCTGCCGGAGGCGACGAACAAGAACGCGCCGCGGGTCACCATCACCCACCACGCCGACGTGCGCCGGCTGCTGATGCAGCAGAAGGCGTACGCGGAAGGCATGCGCGCCCTGGTCTTCTACACCGCGAGCTGGCAGGACCGGGTGTACGCGGCCCGGCTGACCGGCGGCACGGACGAGCTGGCCGAGCGGATCAACGACTTCCTGCTGCCGATCGTCAAGGGCTACGGCTCGGAGAAGTCCTACGAGCAGCTGGCCCAGTCGCTGCAGATCTTCGGCGGCTCCGGCTACCTGCAGGACTACCCGATCGAGCAGTACATCCGGGACGCGAAGATCGACACCCTGTACGAAGGCACCACCGCGATCCAGGGCATGGACCTGTTCTTCCGCAAGATCGTCAGGGACCAGGGCCAGGCGCTCACCCACCTGAAGTCCGAGATCCAGGCCTTCCTCGACGCGCACACCGGCGGCGAGCGGCTGGCGAAGGAGCGCGAGCTGCTGGCGAACGCGCTCGGCGAGGTCGAGTCGATGGCGAACACGATGTTCGGCCAGGCGGCCAAGGCGCTGGAGGACCCGCGCGAGATCCACGTGGTCGGCCAGTCCACCACCGACTTCCTGTACTCGGTCGGCGACCTGGTGGTCGGCTGGCTGCTGCTGCGGCAGGCCGCGGTCGCGCTGGCGAAGAGCGCTGACGCGTCAGCCAAGGACGTGCCGTTCTACACTGGCAAGGTCGCCGCGGCGAGCTGGTTCGCCCGTCACATCCTTCCGCTGCTCGCCGCCCGGCGCGCGGTCGTGGAGGCCACTGACAACGCGCTGATGGACGTGCCCGAGGAGGCTTTCTAGCCCTTCCTGAGGCGGCACCGGTCCGGTCAGTGCGTTACGAACGCCCGGTCGGATTGGTGATCGGGCTGTGCGGGCCGGGTCCCCGGAAGGGATGAGCTCCTTCCGCGGGACCTGGTTCTCCGCGTACAGTGCCCGCCGTGGTGCGACTGCTGCGGCGCTTCTTCAAGATGCTCATCGGACTGTTCGTCCGGAATCCGGCGGACCCCGCTCTCCCGTTGGTCGCGGTGGCCGACACGGGCTTCAGCCCGGCCGCGCCGCAAGGCACCACCCTCGCCGAGACGCTGCTGGCCGGCCCGGCCGGACCAGGCGGGTACCGGCCGATCGTGCCGGCGCCGGGCGAGCCGTATCTGCTGCGCGAGGAACTCGCGAGCCGTCCCGTGAAGACGACGGTCACGGCCGCCCTGGGGACCGCGAAGCGCACGCCGATCGTCGCCTTCGCCCATCTGACGGACATTCACATGGTGGACGATCAGTCCCCGGCGCGGGTCGAATTCCTCGACCGCTACAACGATCCTGGATCACGCTTCACCGGCCTGGCCAACCTGAGCGGGGCGTACCGCTCGAACGAGATGCTGAGCGTGCAGGTCGCGGACGCGATGGTGCGGCGCATCAACGAGATCGGCGTCGGTCCGGCCTTCGGCGCGCCGCTGGCCTTCGCGGTCGCGACCGGCGATAACGCGGACAACGCGCAGTACAACGAGACCCGTTGGTTCATCGACGTGCTCGATGGCGGCTCGATCCGCCCGGACTCCGGCGACCCGGACAAGTACGAGGGCGTAGCCGACTGGGTCAAATACGACACGCGCTATTGGCATCCGGAGGGCACGCCTCCCGGCGGCGTCGATGATCTGCCGCGTTCGCTGCACGGCTTTCCGACGGTACCGGGGCTGCTGGATGCGTCACGCAGGCCGTTCGACGCGCAGGGATTGCGAACTGCGGCCGGTGCGCCGCTGCCCTGGTATTCGGCGTACGGCAACCACGATGCGCTGATTCAGGGCAATCTGCCGCACATCCCGGAGAGCTCTGAGTACGCGACAGGCACGCATAAGGCCGTGGAGTTGCCCACGGGCACTGACTTGGTGCATCTGGCGATCGATCTCGCGCGAGCCTCGCGGCACGCGGTCGAGCAGTTGATCGCAGGGGACTTCCGTACCGTGTCGGCGGACCCTGATCGTCGGCTGCTTGATCGCGCCGGGATGGTGCGGGAGCACTTCAAGACGACCGGTGTGCCGGACGGCCACGGCTTCACGCACGAGAACGTCGCGGAGAACACGGCCTACTACGGCTTCGATGCGGGCCCGGTGCGCTGCCTCGTGCTCGACACGGTCAATCCGAACGGCGGCGCGGACGGTTCGCTGGACGAGAAGCAGTACCTGTGGCTAGAGAGCGAGCTGTTCGCGGCCGCGACGCAGTACCTCTCGGAGCAAGGTGAGTTGGTACGGGGAGCTGGCGTGGACCGGCTCGTCGTGGTCTTCAGCCACCACACTGCCGAGACGATGGGCAACTGGCTGAGCGAGCCTGGAGAGCACCGGGTACTCGGCCGCGCGGTACGTGACCTGTTGCTGCGGTTCCCGAACGTGGTGCTGTGGGTTAACGGCCACACGCACGTCAACGGCGTCGTACCGCATCGTCGGCACCCGGAATCGCCGATTCCCGGTGGCTTCTGGGAGCTGAACACGGCCTCACACGTGGACTGGCCCCAGCAGGCGCGGCTGGTGGAGTTGGTGGACAACGGTGATCGGACGCTGTCCGTCTTCGGGACGATCATCGATCACGCGGCGCCGAGCGCGGTGCCCGGCGGCCCTGATGCGAAGTACGACCTCGGCTCGACGATCGCCCTGGCCTCGCTGTCCCGGGAGCTCGGGCTCAACGACTGGCAGTCGCGGACGCGCTCGGTGCCGGGGGCGGATGGACGGCGCGGCACCCTGACCGACCGGAATGTCGAACTGCTGCTTCCGGCTCCGTTCTGACCGCCGCCATGGCTCTGCCGTCGAGCGTGAGACAGTCCCCACATCGACTCGTCGGCGCGGGCCCGTAAGCTGGGCGGCATGGCACAGTTCGACCGCGCGCACACCGACAACCTGCTGACGTACCTCGCCGCGTCACCGACCCCTTATCACGCGGTGGCCGAGGCTGCCGCGCTGCTGGACAAGGGCGGTTTCCGGCAGCTGTCCGAGACGGCTGCCTGGGACGCGCAGCCGGGCGGCCAGTACGTGATCCGCGGCGGCGCGTTGGTTGCCTGGTACCTGCCCGAGGACGCGGAGCCGTCGCGGCCCTTCCGGATCATCGGCTCGCACACGGACTCCCCGAACCTGCGGGTCAAGCCGGTGCCGGACGCCGGGATGCTGGGCTGGCGGCAGGTCGCGGTGGAGGTGTACGGCGGGCCGCTCTACAACAGCTGGCTTGACCGCGACCTGGGCCTGGCCGGGCGGCTGGCGCTGCGCGACGGCTCGGAGCGGCTGGTGCGTGTCGACCGGCCGCTGCTGCGTGTGCCGCAGCTGGCGATCCATCTCGACCGCGGGGTGAACGGCGACGGCGTCAAGCTGAACCCGCAGATCCACCTGACCCCGGTGTGGGGGCTCGGCGAGCCGGGCGAGGGCGAGCTGATCGAGTTCGTGGCGCAGGAGCTCGGCATCGCGGCGGACGACGTGCTCGGCTGGGACCTGATGATGCACGACGTGGTCCCGCCGGCCTATCTCGGCCGCGACCGCGAGCTGATCGCGGCCCCGCGGCTGGACAACCTGATGTCCGTGCACGCCAGCGTCACGGCGCTGCTCGCCGCCGTGGAAGCCGGAATCGACGACGGCCCGATCCCGATGCTGGCGGCGATGGACCACGAGGAGAACGGCTCGGTCTCCACCACCGGGGCGGCCGGCCCGTTCCTCGAATCAGTCCTCGAACGTATCGTCGAGGCCCGCGGCGGCGGGGTGGACGCGCGCGCCCGGGCGTATGCCGGTTCTGTCATGGCCTCCTCCGACCTGGCGCACGCGGTGCACCCGAACTACCCGGAGAAGCACGACTCCGGCCACCGGCCGCTGGCCAATGGCGGCCCGGTGCTGAAGGTGAACGTGAATCAGCGCTATGCCACGGACGGCGCGACCCGGGCCGTCTGGGCCCGCGCGTGCGAGGCTGCCGACGTGCCGTGGCAGACGTTCGTCTCCCGCAACGACCAGCCCTGCGGCACCACCATCGGCCCGATCGCCTCCTCCCGGCTGGGCATCGCGACCTTCGACGTCGGAGTTCCGGCGCTCTCGATGCACTCGATCCGTGAGCTGTGCGGCGCCGACGATCCATGGCGTCTCACTGCGGCCCTCGCCGCGTTTCTGCGGCTGAACTGAGACAATGTT